>NZ_JBEXQA010000002.1:0-633988 GCF_040612395.1 Streptomyces sp. NPDC006430 | reverse complement strand
CCCGAGGCGCCTGGCACAACTCGAGAGTAGGTCTACCTAAGCCCCCGCGTCCGGGTTTTCTCGACTTCCACCCCCTCCGAGCGACCCACCCCCACTCCCCCGCAAAAGGGGTTCCTGATCACCCCTCGGAAGCTGGTAGTGTTCAACCCGTCGCCGCACAGCGAACGACACGCCCCCGTAGCTCAGGGGATAGAGCAACGGCCTCCGGAGCCGTGTGCGCAGGTTCGAATCCTGCCGGGGGCACTTCTGCCGGACCAGCGCGATCACGCTGCTGACCTGCACAAGTGCCGAGCATGAAGACCTGGACCCAGTCCCACTGAGTCCAGGTCTTTGTCGTTGTTACGCACTGGTCGCGATAGACCTGCGATAGAAGGAGACGCCGCCTCAGAAGGAGACGCCGCCTCCACCGGGGCCTTGGGCTCGCTGATGCACGAACCACAGCGGACACTCGCCTCGCGACCATGGATCTCGGGATCACGAGGGGCACCATGTCCCCTGTGTCGCTGGCACCCTTCTCCCACGAACGTCGGTACCGTCCCTGCATGGAAGTGGGCTTGTCTATCGCGGCCAGCGTTGTGACGATCCTCGGCGCTGCGTGGCAGCTGTGGCGAGAGCAGGCCAGACAGAGAGCAGCGATCAGCGAGGACCGAGACAGGCCAAACGAGATGAGCCCTCTCACCTCGGAGCACAAAATCGAACTGGTATCTCGGCTGGGGACGAGTGTTTGTCTCGTGATCGCTGGAGCGGCCTACCTTTTCGCCCGCGCCGCCTATGGAGCGTCAGTCGAGTACGAAGTCAGGGAACTGTTCGTCGCCCTAACATATTCATTCGGAATCTCGGCGATCGTCGGAGCCGTGCTGGCATTCGTGGTGCCACTTAGCCAGCACAGGGGATCAGGTTGGCCATTTGCCCTGTTTGCGATTCCAGCCGCAGTGATCCTAATGATGTTCACCATTCTGCTCACGAGTCAGCCCGCGTACGTGAACGGCGAATCGTCCCCGCCTCCGCTCCGTTCCTATGGGGGCGGATGGCCCGCCACCCTCCAATTCGCCCAGGAGGGAATCGGGCCTAATGAGTCCAGCCGAGCTCCTTCTCGATTTTCCTGTTCATGACCTCTTCCTGACCGTAGATGCAACCCTCGTAGACGCGGTGGATAACCTCGGCCGAGTTGCCGACCCGGCGGGCGACCTCCGCGACGGGCACTCCAGCGTTCAGCCACATCGTGATGCAGGTATGCCGGAGGTCGTACGGGCGGCTGCCGAGGATGGATGTCTGGAGGTCAGGCGGGAGCGCGTACCGCCGGGCGTCCTTCCAGACCCGCCAGTACGTGCTGCTGCCGACAAGCCCGAGCCGCTCGTTCGTGAACAGCCGGCCGTCCTTTGCCGTGCCGAACTCCTTGAGGTGGGCCCGGAGCATGGCGACCAGTGGCGGAGGGATCGGGACCGGCCGGTCGTCCTTGGCCTCCCGGGACTTCAGCCCACGCTTGTCGTGGCGCTCCCCACTGTCCGTCCACTGCTTGCCCGATACAGGGTGCGTGTCCCGGAGGGTGAGCGTCCCCCATCCTTTCTCGGGGAGGTAGCAGTCCGACTTCCGCAGCCCCACGGCCTCACTCGGGCGGAGCGCCGCAAAGTACATCACGGCGTAGAACGCCACCAGACGGCGCCCCTTCTTGCGGTCCCACGTCCCGACGTACGAAACCGCGGCGAGCAATTGAGCGGCTTGCGTCTTGTTCACGAGAACGCGCGGGTCGACACGATCCGATGAAGAGACCTTCACCTTCTTGAGCGCGGCAAGAGGGTTCTCGACCAGGAGCTTGCGCTCGATCGCGTATTCCACGGCAGTATTCAACGCGCGGCGCCTGCGGCGGGAAGTCTCCCCTGCCGCAGGCGTCCCGTCCAGCTTGAACGAAAGCCGGTACTGGACGTCTCGCAGAATCTTCGGATCTTCCAACGCGGAAACGAGCAGCGACTTCTTCGAAAGCCACTGATGGGCATCTTCGAGTTCGGCCGGCGGCTCCAACTCGGCGTTTGCCGGGACAACGGCCCAGCGAAGAGCGAGGCGCAGCTCCTCCACCTCGGGCATCTGCTTGTCCTGCTCCACCATGGCCAGGGTCACCGCAGCGAGACCATCCGCTATGCCTTCGCGTGTCTTGGCGGCAGCCGTGGGCCAGCGCATGGCCATGTACTCACGGCAGAACGTGAACCAGGAAAGCTCCTCGCGGGCATCCGCAGGCTCTGCGGCCTGCGTGGCGGCGCGGACTTCGGACTCAGGCAGGCCGTCTTTGATGCGGAACGCCTCGCCGCGTTTCATGGCCAACCACAGTTCGGACCGGCGGCTCCCAGCAAGCGCCACCGTGGCGAACGTCTTACTGCTGACCTTCCCCCCGACGATCCAGCGAAGTTGATACGGGCGGGTCTTGCTCTGCGCCTTGGTCACATTCCACAGGCGGACATCGAGGGAAAACCCTTCCGGGTCCAAGCCATTGTTCTGCTCGGACCCGGAATCGGCGTCGTTCGTCACGCAGATTCCTCCCGCATCTTCAGCCAACGGACCAGCTCGGAACGGCGGATACGCACGGAGCCATTCGGGAGCTTGATGGCCTTGGGGCCCTTCTTGCACTGCCGCCAGCGATAGAACGTGGCTCGCGGAACACCGATCTCTTCGACCACCTGCGGGATGGTCAGCATTTCGTCGCGGGGCTTGGCCACGGCGAGACTCCTTCGGGAAGCTGTGGATTGGGGAGCAAGAACCCCGGAACCGCTGACACAACTGACAGAACCTCGGCTAGAACGCGTTGACCTGCGGATTCGGGGCTGAGGGCGGCTCTGACAGAACTCGCGGAAACTCCGACAGAACCTCCGGCGGCGGGTTCTGTCACGGCCGACGGGTGGGGTTCTGTCGGAGTTTCCGGAGGTTCTGTCACGGTGGCCGTACGGCCCGTTTATGCAGGTCAGCGGGACAGATCGGGGGTTCTGTCAGTTGTGGCAGCCCGGTGGGGGTTGTGTCAGGCGCCGCGAGCGAGGCGCGGGTGCGCGTCGTACTTCGGGGAGGGCGGCCGGCCGCCGCGTCCGGTGCGCGGGGGCAAGGGCTGCTGGCGGATCCAGCCGTGTTCTTCCAGCAGGGCCAAGGCCGGGTCGAGGTCGGTCATGGCGGGGAAGTCGCCGCGGGAGAGCTGGCGGAACAGGTCCCGCTTGGTGAAGCCGGTCAGCCGGGCCTCCCGAAGGTGTGCGAGCACCTGGCGGGCGGCTTCCTGGGCGGGTGCGGCGCCCATGGCATCGAACACGTGCTGGGCGTGGGCAGTGAAGTAGTCCCCAAGGCGGGTGGCGTCGGCCAGGGTGGCGGCCTCGATGGGACGGGTCCAGCCGCTGTCGGTGTGGGCGGCCAGGTGGAGCAGCCCTGCGATGCGGGCAACGGCCCCGTCCCGCTTGCTGGCCCACTTCACGATGTCCGCGAGTGAACCGCCCTTCCCGATCCGGGATTCGGTGACCTTTTGGTAGGCGAGCATGACCGCGTCGGCCTCGGGGGTGAGGGTGAGTACCGCCGGGTCGGTCCAGCCGTTCAGTGCCATGGCCAGACCGCCAAGCTGGCGGGTGTAGGTGTCGGCCACGTCGTCGGGGATGAGTTCCGGGGTGAGGTTGCGGCGGCCGACCAGCGATTCGGGCTGCGCGTACAGGAACCGGGCCAACAGTCCGCGGCCGTCGGCCCCTTTGATCTGCCCGATGGATTCGAGGACTTCGGGCTGAACGGCGAGGCCCATCGTGACGGCGGGGTGTTCGACGTGCTGGGCCTCGCGACCCTGGCGGTTGACCCTCACCATGTCCCCGGCATGGCCCTTGAGGAAGATCTCCATGTTGGGCGCCCCGCTGTAGCGGCCCGAGATAATTTCGAAGATTCCCCCCTCCGGGGAGAGGACGGAGATCCGGCCTTCCTGCTCGGTGAGGAGGGTGGCCAGGTTCTCCGGTGTCACGTCGTCAGCGACAAGCTGGGGCTTGCAGGGGACCTTGATCTCCTCGGCGGCCTGGGCGAGGGCGACGGCCTCGGCGGTGAGCTGGTCGCGCATCCCTGCCTCGGCGCTGGCGGCCTTGGCCGCTGCTTTGTCGGCGGCGGCCTTGGCAAGGCGCGCGGTGGTCTCGGCCTCGGCGCGGGCCGGGCCAGAGAGTTCCACGAGGGCCTTCTCCACGGCCATGAGCGGCTCGGTCATCAGGGCGAACACGGCGCTCTTGCGGTTGCCGGGGTCCAGGGCCACGGCGGTGTAGAGGTTGACCGGCTCGCGCCACCGGCCGCGGACGCAGATGGTGGCCCGTCCGCCGGCGGCCGTGGCGATGACGGCGAGGGCGAGGCATCCGGCGAGGTCGGCGGGGGTCTGGGTCTCCTCGGCGACGGCGGCGACCATGGCGGACAGCCACGGCGGGAGTGTGTCCACGGGGAAGGTGGGGAGATCCCGGCGGCCGGTGAGCGGGACCGGCTCGTCCCAGACCGGTCCGGTCACCTCCTCGGCGGCGGGGGCGTCGAACCCGGCCCAGAGGTCGGCGTCGGTGGGCTGTGCGGTCATGCTGCGGTCCTGCCTTCCTGCGGGCCACGGCGAAGGACTGAAAGGACGGCCTGACGGCCGACGACCTTCGGCGCGCTACTGCCGTCCCGGGCCTGGTGTCGTCCGGCGGAGCTGGGGTTGTCAGTGGTGGTCATGCCGCGTCTCCGCTCGCGTTGCGGGCGCTGCGGTGGATGCCGTCGCGGATGCTCGCCGCGATGCGAGAAGGAGCGAGCCCCGCCGGCGCGGCGGCGGTGAGCGCGTCGGTGACTTCCGTCTCCGTGAGGGTGCCTGCGGCGATGAGGCGGCCGAGGGCGTACGCGGCGTTGTACAGCGTCGTGTTCTGGGCGCCGGTCGCGGCCGCCGCGACCTTGGCGACCTCGCCGTTCAGGGCGGCCGTCGCGTACCGCTCTGCCTTCCCGATCCGGGAGCGGAGAACGGCCACGCTGACCGGGGCGGGCGCGGGCGGTGGGGTGAGCAGGTCACCAAGCCACGTGGGGAGGGGGGCCGGGGGCGCGTCGTGAATGATCTCGTACGAGCCGGTGCCCACGGTGCTGCCAGCCGCGACCACGTACCCGCCCCAGGCACGCGTGTCGACCTTCCAGCCCAGGCGCCCTGCGCTCCCACGTAGCTGCTTTTCGGCTGGGGCGGTGAAGTAGAGGTGCTGTCCGCCGCGGCGGGTGCGCACGGTGTACGTCTCGGTCGGCAGCCGCTCGCCCGCGCGTTCGCAGATCATCGCGAAGACGTCCAGGCCATCGGTCGCCCCCGTCCATTCCGGGGGCGGGGCTCCGTCATCAGCCTTGGGGATGTCGAGATCCACGACCAGGAGCCCGGCGGGGCCGGTGGCGATGCCGACGTTGTAAGGGGCGCTCTGCCAGCACGTGATGATGTGCTCGGTTGCAAGGGTGGCGCGCTGTTCGGGGGTGCGGTGGCCGTCCGTGCAGCGGCCGGTGCGGGGGCAGTTGCGTTCGGGGTGTCCGGCGGGCCGCTTGTCTCCGGGGCGAAGCGGGAAGACGGGCCAGCCGCGCTCGGCGGCGGCCAGGGCGGCGCACAGCAGCGCCGGGGTGGGGGTTGGTGTCATGCTGGGGGTCTCCTGTTTCTGCGAAGGGACGGAGAAGCCGGGGCGGTCGCGGTCTTGTGGTGAGAGGCGACCGCCCCGGGCACAGCTACAGGTCGGTGAGCGCGGCGGTGGGGATCTCGTAGACGTCGATGACGTCGTTCACGCCGTGCCAGCGGCCCGGGGTGTGGTGGATGTAGACCACGTGCAGCGGGATTCCGTCGCGGCCGGTGAAGGCGTAGACGTTGACCGCGTCCATGTTCTTGGGGCTCTTGCGTGCGCTGCGGATGTGGGACAGGGCCGCGATCACGCTGATGCGCTCGGGCCGGTAGCTGAGGCCATCGACCTGCGTGTACATCGTGGGGTGCTGCGTGGTGCTCAGGGCGGGGCTGGGGCTCATGGCGATCTCTCCTCAGTGGTGGCGGATCCAGAGGGCGTATTCCTGGCGGACGTAGCCGCGGGGCTCGCGGACGCTGTCCGGGTGGTCGGGGGTGTAGGGGCCATCCGCGTAACCGGACGGGCCGAGGCCGGCGGCGTCGTCGATCTCCATCAGGCGGCGGGCCGCTTCGGTGGCGCAGGTGGCGGCGTCGCCGCCGACGGGGTCGTCGTCGGTGAGGGCGACGCGGTCCAGGAGTGCAGCCTTGCGGAGCCAGAACTCGCGGACGGCGATGCCGTGCAGGCAGTCGCGTGCTCCCCGGGCGGTCCATCCGATCTCGCTGATGATGCTCGGCGCGGTGGCGTACGCCGCTTCGGGCGTCGGCCAGTGGCTGGGCTGCTGCTCGGCGGTGACGTACAGGCGGACGCGCTCCCCGTCACGAGTGGGCCGCTGGCGCACCGCGCTTGTCGCGAACGTCTCGGACAAGGCCTTGGTGATCTCGGGGGCTTCGGTCGGTGCGCAGATGACGCGGATCTCGAACATTGGCGTCAGTTCTCCTCTTCGGCTTCCGTCTGGTCGGCCATGTCGTCCAGCTGAAGCAGGAGTTCGCCCAGCTGAAGGCGGGTGACGCGTCGGGTGTAGGGCTGGTCAAGGAGGTCCCAGTCCAGTTCGACGCTCACGACCTCGTGGGGGTCGATGTCCATGTGCGTGCTCCTTCGGTCAGTGGTCGTGCTTGGCGGGGAGTTCGGGCAGGCCGGCGTCCGTGAGGGCCTGCGGGTTGAAGCCGGGGAGGGTGGCGCGGGTGATGAGGGCGTTGGCGAGCTGCTCGGCGTAGGCGGCGCCGGAACGTGCCACCTCGATCTGGGCTCCGGCTCGCAGCGCTTCGACGCGTTCGACGTGCGCGTGGTCTTCGCGCCGTCCGAGGGTCTGGCGCTCGTGGGCGACGGTCTCGCGGCGGTCGGTGCGCCAGTAGCGGGCGGCGAGTCCGTAGGCGACGGCGGTAGACAGTGCCCACAGGAGGATCGGGAGCGAGAGGCCGTCGGCGTATCCGGCGACTCCGGCCAGGGCCAGGCCGCCGGATGCGGCGAACGCGGTTCCGGCGATCACGCTGTCACCGGACCGGCCGCCCGAGGCGAACGCGCCGGCTGTCGCGGCGCCGGTGGCGAGGGCGACCATCAGCGCGGCGTTGCCGACGCTGTGTTCGGCGCCGTTGGCGTTCCAGATCCGGCCCAGGATGAGCACGGTCGTGGTGGCCAGCGCGGGGGCTGCCTTGGGGGCCAGGTCGATGGCCCAGTGGCGGTAGGTGATGGGGTCGTTCATCCCTGGCTCCCCAGGTCTGAGACGGCCTTGATGATCGCGGTGGTGAGTTCGTTGATGGGGCCGGAAGCTCCGGTGGAGGCGAGGAAGAAGCCGAACATCATGGCGACGAACGCGGAGCCGTAGCCGAGGGTCTTGGAGCGGAGCAGGAAGAACAGGACCAGCCCGAACAGGGCGACGAGCGAGACGGTGATGGCCATGGGTTATCCCTTCGGAGCGAACGTCTTGCGCGGGGCGGCGTTGGCGTCGCGGTAGAGGTGCAGCCAGAGGTTGTAGAGGTGGCGGCCGACGCGGATGCGCTTGCTGTGGCCGTCGCAGCGGCGGCAGTGCTTGCCGCGCTTGAGGCGGCCCTTGCGGTCGGTCTTCATCGCGTAGCCGAAGCCACGGCACTTGCGGCAGGTGCCGAACGGCGATCCCGCGCACAGACTGACGTAACCGAGTGTGACGATGAGCAGGCAGGCGCTAGCAAGGAGGATGAGGGCCATGGGGTGCCTTCCGGGCGGGGTGTCCGGTGTTTTCGCAGGTCGGCTGCTAGGTGCGAGATCGCTGATGGGAGCCTCTGCGCCGTGCTAGCAGGGGTGCTAGACCTAGCAGCGATGGCCGCTAGGTCTAGCAGCGGTGCGAGTCAGCTCCCGGACCGCTTGCCGTCACGTTGGGTGACGGCAGCGGTGATGTCGGCGCGGGTGATTCCGCGTCGGGTGGTGCCCTTGCCGGCGGTGGTGGAGCCCCAGACGTCCTGGGCGGTGATGCCGTGCGGCTTGAGGTTCGTGGTGACCGTCTCGGCCTTCCAGCCGCTGTAGACCTCGGGGCGCAGGGCGGCGAGGCGGGCGGCGACCTTCTCGTTCCAGACCTTCTCCTCGTCGGCCGGCACAACCTTGAGGATGTCGGCGAGGAGGTCGAACGCTGCTTCGCCGGACTCGGGTTCCTGGCCGATGGCGTGGCCGGTGACGTTGCCGTACTCCTCGCGCATCCGACGGGCCCGCACGACGACCTGTTCGGCTCCGAGCGCGTCCACGAACGCGGATGCCACGATGCGCGGGTCGTCTCCCTCACCGGCCATCCAGCAGATGCCGCGGTCGGTACGGGAGAACATCGTGGCCCGGTACCCCGCCTTGTACATCGAGGTGCCCAGCACCATGTCGTTGGCGGGCTGGCCCATGACCTTGAGGCAGAACCGCAGCACCGCGTTGGCGGAGATGCCGGTGGGCAGCGACTTCGCGTCCGGGCGCTGGGTGCCGAACAGGGTCACCATGCCGAGGGCGGGGCCGCGCTTGCCGAGGTCGGTGCAGATCTCTTCGATCTCGGCGCCGTACTTGTCGTGCTCGAAGGGGACCTGGCATTCATCGAACGCGGCCACGATCGGGTGCAGCCCCAGGGACTTGTCGTTGGCCAGGTCGGGGGTCACCTTCGACTCCGGGCAGCGCGAGCGTGGCAGCGACTTGATGACCTTGGCCCGGCGCCGCAGCTCCTGACGGAGTTCCCGCAGGGATTCGAGGACGTAGAGGATGTCCTCGTCATCGTCCCCGGCCCGGTAGCGGTGGCATACCGGCTCCAGCGCGCCGAAATCTCCTGTGCCCTTGAAGTCGAACGCGTACAGCGCAGCGCGGGGGTCGAGAGCGGCGATGAGCAGGAAGAGCCGCATGAGGAACGTCTTGCCCATACGCGGGATGGACCCGACGACCACGGACGCGAACATGAGGGTCACGGCGACGTCGCCCATGCGCTGGTCGTTGCCGAAGACGACCGGCTTGAACAGGTCCACGCTGCCCGACTTCAGTAGCGGCCACGCGGGCTTCTTGGTCTCGTTCATGGGCTTGTCGCCCACCCACAGGATCAGTCGGCCTTCATGTTCGGTCGGGTCGGCGGACGGCCAGACGGAGCCGACCTTGCGGCGCAGGCCGGAGGCGAGCGGCTTGCGGGCCTCCATGATGTCCTCGGGGGTGACACCCCAGGGAAGGTCGAGGTCGGCGCGGTAGCCGGGCCCGTCCCGGGTGATCTCCGAGGTGAACCGCAGACCGTTCATGTCGCCGCCCTTCTTGATGGCGGCCGACAGCTTCGCGTTGCCGATGTTGTCCAGCGCCCGGAGCACGAGCGTCCCGGTCAGCTTCTGGAGTTCGGTCTTGAGCACGGCCGGGCCGATCACCGGCTGGTCCTGCGGGGCGCCCCAGAAACCGGCGGTGAGTACCGCGGCCGAGGCCAGCACGGCGAGCCAGCCGGGGGCCATGACGTACATGGTCAGCCCGAAGCCGGTACCGAAGATGAGCGCCACCACGGTGACGAGCGTCCGCAGCCGCACCCGGCTGTCCCGCTGCCGCGACAGCTTCAGGTACTCGGCGGTGTTCTCCTTGTAGACCTCGTAGGCCCTCAGGGGGGCCGCCTCGGCGTCCCACACCCACCGGTTGGTGTCGCGGGCCAGGCGGGCCATGCCGCGCGGGGCGAGCAGGCCGAGCTGAAGCGCGTACCAGGGGGTGCGGATGCCGTGGAAGGCGGTGGCGTAGAACGCGTTGCTCGCGGCGCGCTGGGTGGTCGAGACGAACCCCGGCTTCGACTTCAACCAGGAAGGGATGATCGGGAGCCGCTTGTAGGTGGTGACGCCCGGCGACGGCAGGTTGGGCGAGTCAACCGGCCTCGGTCGGGGCGACTCCTCCTCATCGTCGTCCGGGTCGGCCGGCGGGGCGGCCGGGGCCGGGGCGGGGTTGGCGGGGCGTTTGGTGGTGATGTCGAAGACCTCGGCGCCGGGGCGCTCGGGCTCTTCGTTCTGGCCGGTGGCGTGGACATCAGACACGGTGGGTCTGCTCCCTCATAGCGAGTGGGGTGGAAGAGGGACTCGGACAGCGCGAGGCGTCCGGGGCCCGCTGAGCGGCGGAAGTCGTGTGGGATCAGGAGGCGGCGAGCTGGGGCGCGTCGGCGCAGCTCACGCACATGCCGAGCGATACCGGGATGCGGTATCCCGCGTCGGTGCGGCACTCGGGGCAGATCTGGCGGGCCGTGTTCGCCTTGGCGAGGGCCGCCCACTTGGCCGGCGTCATCGGCCGGACCGTCTTGGCCAGGTCGATGCGGTAGAGGTAGGCCACGCGGATCGGGCTCTTGCCCTTGCGCCAGTAGCGGCGCGAGTGCCACAGGACCCGTGCCGCGACGTCCTGTCCGCCGGGGCGCAAGCCGCGGGTCCGGAGCTGTCGGCGGGTGGCGTACTCCTCGGGGGCCATCCGCCACGGGTAGGTGGGGATGCCGTACTTCTCCCCCGTCGGGTCGTACAGGCGACTGGCCGTCACGCGGCCGTCGCCTCAGCGTCCTGTACAACACGCTCGGCCTTGAGCGTGTCGCGCAGGAGACGGCCGTTGGCGGACGACGTACGGACCGCCTTGCGGATGGCCTCGGCCGTCAGCTCGCCATCGGTCCAGTTGGCCGTGACCGACCTCGCCTCGTCCAGCAGCTCATCCGAATCGCGCGTCGGTCGGGGCGTTCGGGCCGACTTCGGTACCCGACCGGTCGCCCGGCGTGGAGCCGACTCCGCAGCGGCGACCGACTTCACCGGAGCCGATTGGGGAAGCTCAACTGGCTCGACTACGGGAACCGACTCGGACAGCTTCACCGGCTCGATGACCGGTACCGGGTCGGGCGACTGGGGGGCGGGGAGTTCGGCCGTCACGGGCGGGGCCTCGGGGGCCGACTCCCGCAGGTCAGACCCCAACCGATTTACGGTGAACTCTGACGTTTCATCCTGGTTTGTGGGCGCGGTGAACATGGCGGCCAGGGCAGCGTCCGCACCGCTGGTGAGCCGGTCGCGCTGAACGTCCAGGAGTCGCGCACCCAACGACGCGTCCCCCAACCCGACCTTCCGGGCCAGCTTCCACGACGTCCGGTCGGACGACTTCCGCACCCATGCCTGCGGGTGGTTCGCCGCACGGGCCCGGTGGTAGGCGAGCGCTCGCACAACTGCGGCGGCCTTGGCTTCCGCCTCGATGTCGCGGCCGTCCTGGTGGACCACGATCCGCCGGGCGAGGAACGCCATGCCCTCGGCCGACACGCACATACCCATCGGCGTCACGGCGTAGATCACGGTGCGGCCCGGGTCATCGGCCGCCATCGCGGCCATCACCGACGCGGCGGCCGGTAGGGCCCACAAGCCCACCCGGATGATCCCCGGGGAGGACTGGCCCAACATCGTCAGCCCGAGCAGCACCAGCGCCAGAACGGCGGTCGCACCCTCACCGGCCGCCACCGCGCCCAGCGCCGTACCCGAGCCATAGGCGCGGCTGATGTTGCTGAACGTCCCCACCCCGCCGGCGACACCAGTGGCGAGCATGGGCACGAACGCGGCCGTCAACACGATCTTCTGTGCCTTGGTCAATGCCTTGCGGGTCGCCATCACGCTGCCTCCCCGGTGGTGCCGCGACGGCCGTCACGGCGGCCGTTGACCGTGCCCGTCGCAGCGACGGTCAGCCGCTGGGCGATGCGCCAGCCTCCGCCGCGCTGCTTGGCCTTGTACATCTGCTCATCAGCGCGGCGCAGCAGGGTGGAGAGGTCGCCGGTGCCGGCGCGGTAGTAGGCGGCGCCAATCGAGGCGTTCACCTCGATGAAGTGGCCGTCGAACGGCACCGGCTGGTTGAGCCGGCCAGTCAGCATGAACAGGTCGACGCGCAGCTTGTCGATGCCGTAGCCGGGGATGACGGCGGCGAACTCGTCCCCGCCCAGGCGCCCGGCGACCCCGGCATGCTCCTCGGCCCACCAGCCCAGGCGCTGCCCGGTTTCGCGAATGACCGCGTCTCCGGCCGCGTGACCGAGGGTGTCGTTGATCTCCTTGAACCGGTTGAGGTCCAAGACGAGCACCGCGCGCTGGCACTTCTGGGCCAGGCTCTTGCGGGCCCGGTCCTCGAAGGGGTCCCTCGTCCACAGGCCGGTCAGCGGGTCGCGGCGGGCAGCGTCGATCCGGTGCCGCATCCACAGGCTGTGCACGGACCAGCCGGACATGAGCGGAAGCGCTGCGGACAGGGCCGTCATGGTGTGGCTCATGCCGCTTCCCCCATCCAGGCGGAACGGCCGGCGTCGCGGGCCGCGCTCCGCAGGAAGGGGACCGTGCGGGTGAGCGCGTCGGCGTAGAGCGCGTCCCACGCGGCGATCTCGTCGCCACCCTCGCCCAAGGCGGCCAGCTCGGCGATGACTTCCCGGGCCACCGCCTCACGGGCCGCACGCTCCTGGGCGGTCTCCGGGGTGAGCGGGCCGCGGAACAGGTCCCGGTCCAGTCCGAGCGGCAGTTCATCGAAGCCGAGCGCCAGCTCCTCGAACTCGGCGGGGTTCACGATCTGGTGGTGACCGATGTACGAACGCATGTGGATCTCTCCTGATGAGCGAAGGGAACCGGGGCGCCTCGGTCCGTGGTGAGAGGCAGCGCCCCGGGGTGAAGCCCGAACTTCGCGGCTCCCCTCCACCCCGCCCGTACGTGACGGGCGGGGGAGGCAACCGGCCGCAGCGCTGCGAGCACCGCGGAAGGGAGAGCGAGCCGTGCGAGCAATGCCGGGCGGTGAAGTCCGGAGATGCCTCGCAGGGCGGTTGAGCGGTGACGCGAGGGGCGCGGCCGGCCGTACCGGTCCAGTACGGCCAGCGCCCGTAGATGTCGGTGGATCACAGGAGCCTCCAAGCCGGAGGGACGAGACTTCACCGGCGCGCCGGTCCCGAGCCTGGGAGTCGGGTGCGTCATCGTCACTGCTCTGACGCCAGCAGGGCGGCGCGTACCGGGTGGCACCCCCTTTGAAGCGGGGTGTTCTCCAGAGCCGGCACGCAAGAGAAGGTGTCGCCGCCGACGACTGCCCGTCGCCATGGGGACGGGGATCACGCCCCGTCTCATTTCACTTGGCACGCTGTTGAGTTCTTAAGGAACGGACGCTGCCTTCGTACTCGCCCCCTCGGGCTTTCCTCCGGGCACAGCTCGTCACAGGCATCGATGCAGGTCAGCGCAGAGATCCGCCCCGATCAACATGCGATACATGCTTGAACGTGTATCTCACAGTGGCGGCCCTGATCGCGCTTGTCAAGCTCCTCGCTCAACCGGGGTTCCGTGTGATGTGCCATCAGAGTGCCGCCGAGGGGCGGGACGAAGTCACCACGTCCCTGGACGACTTGGGACGTCCTCGGTAACGTTCCGCAGGTCGAGTACGTCCCTGGACGTCCCTGGGGGTGGGATGGCTAACGAGCGGTTGCGATCCGCGATGCTGACGCAAGGCATCACCGTGGAAGCCCTGGCAGAGCACGTCGGGGTGGACCCCAAAACCGTGGAGCGCTGGATCACCAAGGGGCGGGCGCCGTACCGCCGCCATCGCCTCGCCATCGCAGCGATGCTGCGTGAGGACGAGTCGTACCTGTGGCCGGAAGGTCTGCCCGACTCGCAGCGCAAGGACGCTGCCGACGCCGAAGTCTTGAAGGTGTACCCGCACCGGTCCTACGTGCCGGCCGAGCTGTGGCTCCAGATGTTCGGCAGGGCTGAGCGTGAAATCGGCGTACTGGTGCACGCGGGCGTATTCCTCGCCGAAAACCCCCGATGGGCGCAGCTCCTCAAGCTGAAAGCGACTGAGGGCGTCCGGGCACGCATCCTGCTCGGAGATCCGGAAAGCCCGGAGATCCAGCGCCGCGGCGAGGAAGAGGAGATCGGAGAGGGCGTGGCCTACAAGGTCCGCGAGGTCATGAAGCTGTACCGCCCGCTCTACTCAGTCCCGGGCATCGAGTTTCGCCAACATAGGTCGACCCTGCACAACTCGCTGTACCGCTCAGATGACGAGTGGTTGGTGAATACGCAGGTGTACGGGGTAAGCGCGCCCCTGACCCCAGTTCTCCACCTGCGCCGAGTGGCCGGCGCTGAACTGGTCTCGACATATCAGCAGAGCTTCGAGAAAGTCTGGACCGAAGCCGTTCCCCTCGAAAGGTGACCATGAGCCGCCGCACCGACTACTTCAACGATCCCTCCGCACCGAAGGCCAACAGCATCGTGCCCGCAGTCACGGCCTTCGTGGTCAACGACGCGGGCGACGTCCTTATGGAGCGCAGGTCGGACAACGGGCGCTGGGGAATGCCGGGGGGTGTTCAGGAGATCGGCGAGAACATCGCCGGAACTGTCGTCCGAGAGGTCCGGGAAGAGACCGGCATCACCGTTGAGGTGATCGGCCTGGTGGGCATTTTCACCGACCCCGGGCATGTCATCGCGTTCGCGGACGGTGAGGTCCGCCAGGAGTTCTCGCTCTGCTTTCGCGCCCGGCCAGTCGGCGGCGAGATCAAGGTGAGTTCCGAATCCTTCGAGGTCCGATGGGTCCCGCGGTCTGAAGTCGATTCACTCGACATGTCGCCGACCACCCGCCGACGCCTCGAAGAGGGCTTCCGGGAGTCCCCGGTCCCCCGGATCAGCTGAGAGCCGACTCGGCCCTACGCTGCCTCACCCGATCCACCCTCGCCAGCAACTCGGGACGGGCCGCGGAGACGGCTCGATAGACGACGTGTTCGGGGCCGTACCGGTCCAGCACTTCCGCCAACCGCTCGCCGGGGTCGACCAGGGCGCCGGTCGGGCTGCTCGTGAGGTCGCAGAAGGTGATGGCATCCACCAGATCGGGCTCCGCGGGACCGAACTCCGCGAGGGCATCGTTCAGCCCCAGCTCGGACGCCTCCCACGGCGATGACGTGTGGAAGGCCACGAGACTGGACAAGCGCGGATCGGCTCCGACGACATCCCGCAGGTACCGGGCCCCGTCAATCATGTGCTGCCCGGTGTCGACGGCGGCCTGGGCGTATCCGACATCGTGCGCGATGGCCGCTGCCGCCAACAGTTCGGCGTCCTCTCCCAGCGCCGGGGCCAGGGTCAAGGCCTGCGAATAGACGCGCTGCGAGTGGGCCCACCGCTTCGGCAGGGCCTCAGCGAGTAGCGACTCCGCAAGGTCATGGGCCCACTTGGCCAACTGCATGAATTTGCCTCCGAGGGCGTTGGGGTTCAGGCGGCGCTGCTGACGAATCTTCCTACCCCGTGCTGGGCCCTTACGTGCCCGGCCGTCTCCAGTTCCCGGACGGCACGGCGCACCGTCCCGCGGGAAACACCGTAGGTGTCGGCCATCGCTGCCTCGCTGGGCAGGCGGGCGCCGACGGGGAGGGCGCCCTCGCGGATCTGCTTCAACAGGTCCGCCATGATCTGCTCGTACGGTGCGCGTCCGGCGCCCCCGGGGAGTTGCCGGCCGACTCCGGCGACGGTGGCGACATCCCCCGTCTCCTCCAAGGCGCGCAAGGCCCGCCGCACGGTCGTACGGGCTACTCCGAACTCGCGCCCGATCTCGGCCTCGGACGGCAGACCGTCCGCGTAGCGTCCCTCAGCGATCCTGGCTCGCAGCGACTCCGAGACGAGCAAGTACGTTCCTCGTGGACTGGCCTGCGGCACGCAGCCTCCCTTTCCCGGGCCTTGACGGCGGTGGTTAACCACCCCAGCTTCGCACGCTGGGGGCCTCCCGCCGAGGCCCCGGCGTGCACGCCAGCGCCCATCGCTGAGTGCCCCGCGCACGGTATGCGATAGAGATCAGTCCGGATGGGGGCGCCCGGCAGGGAAACACCAGTTCAGCGCACATTTCCGGGGTGCCCTTGGCATGCCCTCCGGAGCCGTGTGCGCAGGTTCGAATCCTGCCGGGGGCACTCCAGCCAGCAGTGTGTAAGTGTCGCTGACCAGCTGAAGTGCCAAGCATGAAGGCCCGAACTCAGTCCCACTGAGTCCGGGCCTTTGTCGTTGCTGCTCACTGCTCCCGTGTGCGGGGCGTGTGGGCACCAAGCTTGGTGCTGGGCGAGCAGCCGGGCACCGCGACCCAGGCACTGCGTTATCGGCCAGCGCGAAAGACGGCGGGTTGGGACGATGGCGCGCATGGCCAGTTCGTGGAGCAGGTGTGCCACAGGTCGTAGGGCCGCCGCGCGAGCGGCGAGGCGGCCCGGTCGGGAGGCAGGGCGAATGCTCACGCCCTCACCTGCCGGAGGTGGCTGAATGCGGGTGACAGCGGCTGGATCACGAGAGATGATGGTCGACGTCTGTTCGAGTACGCGTGCGCCCGACTGACGCTGGGGGAACAGGACGTCTACCAGTCGTGCGGCGCCGCGACCGGCGTGACTCCACGTCACTTCTTGCATGAAGGAAACCCTTCTGGTGCGTCCCACTCGTGCGACGGTCCTGCTCACCGCAGGTCTCGTCACCCTTCTCGGTGTTCCGTCCGCCGCGGCAGCCGAGGCCCCGCCCACCCTCTACGTGAACAACAACACCGGCTCCTCCTGCGCGGACGGCGGCCCCGGCTCGCAGGCCGTGCCCTTCTGCACCATCTCAGCGGCGGCCAAGGTCGTGGCGCCGGGGCAGACCGTACGGATCAAGACGGGCAAGATGTACGCCGAGGCCGTCACCATCGACCGCTCCGGCGCACCGGGCAAGCCGGTCAGCTTCGTGGCCGACGGGCCGGCGGGCAGCCTGGTGAGCCTGGGCAACCAGCAGCTCACCATCAGCGGCGCCTCGCACGTGGTGGTCCGCGAGCTGGGCGTCAACGGCGGTATACGGGTCAACCGGTCCGCCGACGTCGAGCTGGACCGGGTCAGAGCGCTCGGCCCGGTTGATGCGGAGGCCCTCGTGGTCGGCGACGCGAGCACGGATGTGCGCGTCAGCCGGGGGATGCTCTACGGCGTCCGGATCGAGGGCGGCACCCAGCGCACCGTACTCGGCCGCAACGAGATCCTCGGCCACGACCAGGAGCCGCTCACCATCGCGGACGCTCCCGCCACCGTCGTCACGAACAACACGATCCAACTCGGCTGCGGCACGGCCGTCTCGCTCAGCGGCAGCTCGTCCGGCTCCGCCGTGTTCAACAACGTGATCAACGCCAAGTACCAGAACGGTCCGTGCGACCCCGCTCGGGCACGCGCCGCCCTCGCGGTGTCGCAGAGCGCGGCGGCCGGCACCCGGGCCGACTACAACCTGATCGCCGGCTCCTTCCAGGTGGGGCAGACGGTCTACACCTGGGGCGGCGCCGCCCACCAGGACCAGGCGGCGTTCCACGCCGCGACGGGCCAGGGCGGGCACGACATCGTGCTCCCGGCCACCCAGGACGCCGGCACGAAGGCCGTGGACTCCGCCGACGCGACCGCGCCCGGGGTGCTGCTCACCGACAGCCGCGGGTATCCGGTCGTGGACGACCTGCGCGTGCCCAACACCGGCAAGGACGGCGGGTACCTCGACCGCGGCTCGCGCGAGGGCCAGAACTGGCTGGAGAGCGTCCGGCTGGAACTCGACCAGCCCTGGGCGCCGGCCGGAACCGCCGTGAAGGCGACGGCCACCGCGGTCAGCGCGTGGTCCGGCCCGCTCACCTACCACTTCGACTTCGGTGACGGCTCCGCCCCCGTCGTCACCGACGAGCGCACCGCCACGCACGTCTACAGCTCGCCGTGCGAGTGCACGGCCACGGTGACCGTGTACAACGAGGCCAAGCTGAAGACCGCCGCCGGCTCCCAGGCCAAGGTCACCGCGCCCGGTCCGCTGACGGCCGGCTTCACCTCCAAGCCGTTCCTGCCGACCGCCGAGGACCCCCGGGCGTACGTCGCCCCGCTGACGGTGGAGGTCGACCCGCGGAGCGCCGTCGCACCGTGGCCGGTCCAGCAGGTGGACGTGGACTTCGGTGACGGCGCCCACGAGCAGGTGTCCGCGCTGGAGCCCGTCCGGCACGCCTACGCGCAGCCCGGCGACTACAAGGTGACCGTGACCTTCAAGGATGCGAAGGGCGCCACCTCCACGGTCAGCCGGACCGTGCAGGCTGCGTACGCCGCGTCAGGCTATGTGCCCGTGCACCCGTTCCGTGTCCTGGACACCCGTCTCTCCAACAGCCCGGTGCAGGCCGGCACCGCCGCCCAGGTGGCCGTACCAGTCGTCTACTACAGCTCGGGCCCCCACCACACGGGCGGGGCCACCGCGGCCGTCCTGAACGTGACGGTGACCGGCGCCACCCAGGACACCCACCTGAACGTCTGGCCCTCGGGCCAGCAGCGCCCGGCGACCTCGAACGTGAACGTCCGCGCGCGCGGCACCTCGTCCAACACGGTCACCGTGCCCATCGGCTCCGACGGCAAGATCCTCGCCCAGCTCAACTCCGGCCAGGGGCACGTCGTCGTCGACTTCGTCGGCTACTACCAGCCCAACACCGGGCAGAGATTCTACCCGGTCACCCCGACCCGTCTCGCCGACACCCGCACCATGGGCGGCGCGCTGGGCGCCGGCCAGACCCGGACCGTCAAGGTGGCGGGCGTGCGGAGCATCCCGCCGGACGCCGCGGCCGTCGCGCTCAACCTGACCAGCACCGGCGCCACGACCGACACGCACGTGATCGCCTACCCGGAGGCGGACAAGCGCCCCACCACCTCGAACCTCAACCCGGAGCCGGGCAAGGACAAGTCCAACCAGGTCATCGTCCCGGTCGGCCCGGACGGCACCATCACCCTCTACAACAACGCCGGCTCCACCGACCTCGTCCTCGACGTGGTCGGCTACTACCACGGATGGGGCGGCGGGGCGCTCTTCACGCCGGTCGTTCCCAAGCGGCTCGCCGACACCCGCACCACGGGCAAGCTCGCGCCCGGCGCGACCACCACCGTCGCCGGCCTGCCGGCGAACGCCGTCGGCGCGGCCCTGAACGTCACCGCGACCGAGACCACCGGCGCCGGCTTCCTCACCATCCACGGGTACGGGACCGCCCGCACGGACGCCAGCAGCCTCAACACCCGTCCCGGCGAAACCGTCCCCAACCATGTCATCACCCCCGTCGGGGACGGCAAGGTCAGCATCTGGAACAGCTGGGGCGGCAGCAACCACGTGATCACCGACGTGTTCGGCTACTTCACCCAGGGCTAGTAGCTGTGTTCCGAGGCAGCGCATGAACGGCGCCCTGCAAGCTGCAGCCCATTCGTGGACCTGCGGGGCGAAGGACGCTGACCCTAGGCCACTGACCTGGGGAAACACGTAAGACGTACGGGGCCTCCGGAACCGTGTGCGCAGGTTCGAATCCTGCCGGGGGCACTTCACAGGAAGTGCCATCGAGGCGCTGACCAGCAGAAATGCGGGTCAGCGCCTTCTTTTTCACGCCAGAAGGCACACCATGTACCTGCCGTTGCGCTTGCGCGGCACACCTCCCCGTCTGGGCTTTCCCCCTGGGACCGGGCCAGTCTGTTGTTGCTCACCTCCCGGCCGTGAGCAGGAAGGGGCTGGGGTCCCCCGCCCAGGACACGTACAGGCCGTCGCGGGCGCGGGTGCAGGCGACGAACAGCAGGCAGCGTTCCGCCAGCAGGTCGGCTTCGTGCTGGAGACGGTCGACGTCCACGGGCGTCACCGCCTTGGGAAACGGCACGGCGCCGTCATGGACACCGACCACTGCGACGCATCGGTACTCCAGGCCCTTGAAGGAGTGCATGGTGCCGACGTTCACTGCGTCGGCCACCTCCGGCCGATCCGCCCGCAGCCGCCGGGCGGGGATGCCGGCCGCGGACAGGCGTTCCGCCACCTGGTCGCAGGTCCGGTTGAAGCGGGCGCTCACGCCGATGTCACCGGGGGCGATGCCGTCCTCAAGCCAACCGCGGACGCGCTCGACGAGCGCTGCCAGCTCCGCCTCCGGGGAACCGGCCGCATGGGTCTCGGGGCCGTTCCCGTGCAGGGCCGAGCGGTAGCCGAGCAGGGTTTCGTGGCGGGCTTCGTCCTCAAGCTCGGCGAAGGGGCGTCCGACGAGGAGCGCGGTGGACCAGCTCAGGATCTCGTGCGTGGAGCGGTAGTTCTTGCGCATCTTCGCCGACCGCCCCGCGACTTTGATCCCGACCGCCTTGAGGGAGACCTTGCTGTCGTAGATCCGCTGGTGCGGGTCGCCCGCGATGAACAGGTCGTCCGGGCGCACCGGGGCGGCGGCGCGCAGGAGGCGCCACTGGGCGGGGTGGAGGTCCTGGGCCTCGTCGACGACGACGTGCCGGTAGCACGGTCCGGTCCGCTCCAGCAGGTCCGCGGCCTCCGTGCAGGTGCCGAGGTAGGTCCGCAGCCCGTCGGAGGCCAGCCGGGCGGTGAACTCCTCGATGGCGCCCCACACCGGCGGCCGGGCCGCCACGGGGAGCGCGCTGCCTCGCCCTTTGCGCTCGGCGGCTTCGTACTGCTCGTACGTGCGCAGGTTCTGGGCGAGGACGACGTGCCTGTACTCCTGGGCGAGGAACTGCGGGCTCCCGGTGAAGCCCGCGGCCCGGGCGGCCTGCTGCCAGCGGGCCGGCTCCTCGTCGGCGCGCAGGGGCCGGCGCGAGGTGGACAGCACCCGCCCGGCGAACGCGTCCACGGTCATGATGTCCACCCGCGCCCGGAGCGTCCCGTCGTCGACGAGTTCGGCGAGGCCCGCGCGCAGGGCGGCCACCAGTGCGTTGGTGTAGGTGGTGAGCAGGATGCGGTCGCCGTCGCGGAGGTGGCCCAGCAGGTGGCGCACGCGGTGCAGGGCGACGACTGTCTTACCGGTGCCGGGGCCTCCGGTGACCTGGGCCGGGCCGGAGTAGGAGGCCCGGTAGGCCACCTTGTGCTGGGACGGGTGCAGGAAGACCCGCCACGCGGCGAAGGGCTTGTCGAGGATGTCCCGGAGCTCGTCCGATCCGGTGACCAGGGCGATGCGGGTGCGGCTGTGCCGGATCGCGGTCTCGTAGTCGGCGGGGTTCACGGGCTCCGAGCTGTCGGCGGCGGCCAGGTTGACGGCGACCACCTCGCGCCACACGTCCTCCACGGTGAAGCCGGCGGCCAGGTACTCCAGGACCTCCCGCTGGTCCTGGGGGAAGAACGGCGCGAAGGCCTCCAGCTGCTCCGCGCTGGTCAGGACCCGGGCCTGCCGCAGGGTCGTCCCGTCGATGCCGAGGGCCGAGAGGTCTCCGTCCGAGAACCTGGCGAAGAGCCGCTGCTCGGGGGCGGGGGCGATCCGCTCGTATGCGGGGGTGAGCTCCTCCAGGACGGCGATGTCGCGGATCTCGACGGCCCGGGTGACCGTGTTGATGCTCGCCTTCTGCTTGACAGCCCATGCGTTGGCCTCGTCGTGCGGCAGCACCCGCAGCAGGACGTACGTGTCCCCTCTGTCGGGTGCCAGCACGACCCCTCGGGTGCCGCGGTCGATCCGGATCGTCCGGATGTGCGGGTCGCGGGCGCCTTTGAGCGACTCCAGCTTCAGGCCGGGGTCCTTGAACAGCTGCTCCAGGGTGAGCCGTTCGAACTTCTCCCAGGCGTCGAAGACCCCCTTGCGGACCGTGCCCTGGAGTTTGGGGAGCTGGGCACAGAAGGCGATGTCGAAGGCGAGGCGGGGCATGGTGGGTTGTCTCTCCTGACGGTTCTTTCGCGGTGACGCTGTCAGCCGGTCTCGTCACGAGTCTGCGGGCCTGGCTCCTCCGGTTCCTCAAGGCCCTCCAGGGTCTGCAAAGCCAGGTCGGCAAGGGTCTTCCCCGCCCATGTGGCCCACCTGGCAGTACCCTGGTTCGCGACGGGCCGCTCCGTCCATTCGGCCAGTTCCCACATACGGGTGATCAGCCCGGAGGGCGAGTACTGTTCTCCGTCGGCCGCCCAGAGGATCGGTTTCGTCCGGTGGTTCACCCACGTCGCCCGGGCGCGCCGGTCGTCCTCGGCGAGCCATGCCTGCAGGGCTTCGGCCTCCATCGGGTAGCCGGTACTGAGTCTCAGCGGCTCGCCATCGTCCAGGATCCGCTTGTCGACGAGGACATGCACGGCGTTGGGCCGGCGGCGCTTGCGCTGGGGACGGACGAGGCGGTACCTGTCCGGTGCGTGGCCTCCTGCCTCGCCACCGGACATGACGGCGAGCACGCGTGCCGTGAGGTCGCGGCAGCGGTCGGCGTCGGAGCACACGGCCCGGATCTGCGAGCGCTCCGTGAAGAGCTCATCGATCGCGGCCATGGTGACGGGCAGCAGCCGCTCGACGAGTCCCCTCGTCGCCCCGGTGGCCCCTTCGGCCCATGCCGACTTGGCATCGGGTTCGCCCATGGCCTCCGTGTCGAGCAGCCGGAACACCAGATGGGTGAGCAGGTAGGTGCCATGCTCCGTCAGTGCTGCCCCGCGTCCCTGGTAGCGCTTGCGGAGATCGAGAAGGCCGCGCTGCACCTCGCGCAGCACCTGGACAGCGTTCCACAGGAGATACACACTCGGCCTCGGCCGGAACAGGACGTCGTAGACGCCCTGTGGACCCCGCTCCCACAAGGGCTCCAGCGACAGTGCGATCCGGGCCGCGTACTGGCTGTCGACATGGGCGCAGGCCAGGGCACAAGCGGCCTCGACGACCGTGCAACCGGACGCTTCGGGCAGATCGACTTCGCTGCGCTGGACGCCGTACTCCAGGTCGAGTTCGGCCCGCATCTCGTCCATGATGTCGCCCTGGACGGGGTCGAGGGTGATGAAGTCGCGGTCGCCGACGCTGTTCTGGCGGTTGGTCGCCCTGGTGGTCTCGCTGGCGAACTCCTTGGCCTGGTCTGTGACGATGATCCGCACACTGATTTTCGCCTCGGCCGCGGCGTCGTCGTTGGCCAGGGCGTCGGCCACGGCCCGCACGGTTTGTGCGCCGTTGACCACGATCGCATTGTGCAGCGTCAGCATGAGGGGCTTCTGCTGGGGGGCGCGGGCCGACCTTTCCACTTTGTCGACCCGGTCGCAGAGGACGGTGATTCCGTTGTTGAAGTACCAGAAGTTCGCGGGCTCCTCAATGAGGGTGGAGATCAGCGCGTTGTTGATGGGCGTCCGGCCCAGGGGCTTGCGGATGTTCAGGTTGAAGAGGTTCGTTCCGTACCCCGCGGCCCATTCGGCGACCTGCTCGGCGTCTACGACTCCCTGGTACGACTCGTACAGCGCGTCGGAGCCCATGCCGAACCAGGGGAACAGCTCGGCGGTCAGGACCACCGGCTCGGGCGCCTGGTCGGCCCGTACGGAAGCCCAGATCTCCGGAGCCAGGATGATGCGGTGGCCCAAGACGTCGCCGTACCGGTTGAACTCCTCCTCCCCGTTCTTGATCGCCTGCATGAAGCCGTCGCCGGGCATGTCGGGCCGCATCATCACAACGACCTGCGTGACCGGGACGGTCCCCCGGTCCATGACGGATTTGGCGTACTCGGCAAGCCTGCGTCCCCGCGGGTTGAACGGGGCGAAGTTCTCCTCGTCGATGAGCCTGAAGCCCGCCAGGAGTTCGAGTACGGCTTCGCGGTCGCCCTTGGCATATCCCTTCGCGCTCCACTTGCTCTGGACGAGGTACACGTGGGGCTTGGCCCCCTCGACCACCGCGATCGCATCGATGCCCTGGTCGAGGTCACCGTCGATGACGGTGGCGGCGGCTTCCTCCGGGCTGAACCCGGTGACGATCCGCACGGCCTGCGCGGCCAGGGCCCTGGAGGTCCGGCGTATCTCGAACGCCTCCCCTGTGTGCTTGGCTGCCAGGTCGCTGGTGTCCAGGAGCTCGCCGTACACCTTCTGGAGGGCGTTGCCGACCTGCCTCACCTGGGTGTTCAGGTCAGGCTTTCCGCCCTTGGGCTGCTGTGCGTTCATACTTCGTTCCCCCCTTGGCGGCGCCGACCGGCCCCGCCACCTTGCTGGCCCCCGCAACCGCCCGCCGAACGGCGTTCAGGGCGCCCGACCGTTAAGATCCAGCCGCACGAGTGCCAGGGCCTCGGCGATCTCCGCGGTCAGCTCGTCCGCGGGCCCGTAGACGACGTTCAGGTCGCCGTGCAGCGGTTCGAGCACGAACAGGGCATCAGCCGCGCGGCCCTGGGCGAGCAGCAGCATGCCGATGTCACGGCGCAGTTCGATGGCTTCCTCGCTGACGTCGCTGTCCACGGACCGGACCACGGCCAGCACCGATTCCAGTGCCGTGAGCGCCTCCGTCACCTGGCCGAGTTCGGCGCGGCAGCGGGCGGCCTGGGCACGGCAGGCGCGGGCCCGCGCGCTCGTGGGCCCCGCGATGCGCCCGTACGCGTCGGCGAGCGCCGTGAACTCGGGCAGCGCGGCCCGGTAGTCCCCGCCGAGCAGCCGGATCGCCGCTCGCTGGGTGCGCAGGTCGAGCACCTGCCGGTTCTCGGTGCCGAGGGCGCGGGCGGCCGGTTCGATGACCTCGCTCAGCACCTCCGCAGCCTGCGCGAACCGCTCCTCTTCCAGGAGGGCATCGGAGTGCGCGTACGCCTCCTTGATGTCCGCCCTGAGTTCGTCCGGTACGGGGACGGGCGCGGGGGCCGACTCCCCGGAGGGCGCCTGGGCGACCGCCGGCCGGGGCCGGGAGCGGGGCGCGTACGGGTGGCGGAACAGCCCGGTCGGGTCCGGCGCTCCGGCCGGGCCGCTCTCACCGGGCGCCGGTTCCTGGCCGGCCTGGGGGAGGAAGGGCCGCAGCCGCTCGTACACCTCCTGGACGTCGGCGGGCCTCGCTTCCGGGGCCTTGCGGAGCAGGTGCAGGACGAGTTCCTCCAGCGCCGCCGGGACCTCGGGACGCAGCCGCCGGAGCGGGGTGGGGTCCTTGGTGACGTGCTGGTACATGAGCGCCAGCTCGCTGTCGGCGTGGAACAGCGCCTGCCCGGCGAGCAGCTCGTGCAGTACGCAGCCGAGCGCGTAGAGGTCCGTCCGCGGGGTGACCCGGCCGCCGCGGACCTGCTCGGGCGCCATGTACTGAGAGGTCCCGATGGGGCTCCCGGTCGCGGTCAGCTTGGTCGCGTCGGTGCGCAGGATGGCCGCGATGCCGAAGTCCAGGACCTTCACGGTCCCGTCGCGGGCGACGAGGACGTTGCCCGGCTTGAGGTCCCGGTGGATCACCGGGACCTCGTGGGCGTGCGAGAGCACGGTGGCCACCTGCGCGGCCACGGCCACGGCCCAGCTCACCGGAAGCGGCCGGGCCGGGTCCACGTAGGCGGACAGCGGGACGCCCTCGACCAGCTCCATGACAAGGAACAGGTGCTCGTGGGTGTCGTCGAGGACGGCGTCATACACCTGCGGCACGCCCGGGTGCTGGATGCGGGCCGTGATCCGGGCCTCGCGCCGGAACCGCTTGGCCAGCTCGTCCGCCATCTGCGGCGAGGTGACGGCCTGGGGCCGGATCAGTTTCACCGCGATAGGCCGGTCGAGTACGGAGTCGTAGCCGCGCCAGACGTCACCCATGCCGCCGTGGCTGAGCTCTTCCAGAAGTTCGTAACGCCCGGCGATCAACCGCTGCGGCACCGTGCCCCCGCCCCGTCGTGTTCGTGTCGCCGACGTGCGTACCGAGGTGGTGTCGGCCGGCCCGACATGTCAGGACCAGTGTGGTAGGGGGCGGCGATCTTCGTCCAGGGAGGTGGGAAGGCTGTGTCACATCTGGCCGAGAACCGACTGTGCGCCGGGATTTCGCCTGTCGCACTCGGCCCACACGACCTTGCCGGGCGCCCCGCACGGGCGCGGGCCCCAGCCCCAGCGGTCGGCGAGGGCGGCGACGAGGAGCAGGCCGCGCCCCCCGGTGCGGTCCGGGCCCGGGAGGTGCTGCGCGGGCTCGGGCGTCCGCTCGCCACGGGTGTCAGTCACCTCGATCCGCACGGCGGCGACGGGCTCCGCGGACACGGTGAGCCGCAGGTGGAAGTCCCGGCCCGGCACCCGGCCGTGCTGGACGGCGTTCGCGCTGAGCTCGGCCACGAGAAGGACGATCGCGTCGTGTGCCTCGGTGCCGTACGGGATCCCCCAGGCGTGGAGCCGCTCCGCGCACAGCGCGCGGGCGAGGCGGGCGCCGCGGGGCGTGGAGGTGAGCCGCATCTCGAAGTGGTGTGCGGGTGTGCTGGGTTGGGTGGGGGTGGCGGTACTGGCGGGGTTGCTCGTCATGGCTCCACGGTGGGCCGTGGTGGCGTAGCGTGACCAGGGGTGACGCGCCGTCGCGTTCCGCTTGTACGCGGGTGGGCGGTGCGGTGTACGTGCGCGGAAGGGTGACGGCGGTGCGGGACGATGACGAGGCCGAGCGGGAGCCTGTGGGGCAGCGCCCGGAGGACGAACCGGGTCAGGGCGTGGTGACGGCGTTCGGACGGCAGTTGAAGCTGCTGCGGACACGGGCCGGGCTGGAGCGGCCGGAGTTCGGGAAGCTGGTGGGGTACGCGCCGCAGTCGGTGGCGTCCTTCGAGCAGGGGCGGCGGATCCCGCCGCCTCGGTTCATCGACAAGGCGGACGAGGTACTGGACGCGGGCGGCATGCTCAAGGTGCTGAAGGAAGAGGTGGCGCGGGCGCAGTACCCTGCGTTCTTCCGGGATGCGGCCCGGCTTGAGGCGGAGGCGGTTGAGCTGCACGTCTACGACACTCACGTGGTCAATGGCTTGTTGCAGACCGAGGAGTACGCGCGAGCAGTCTTCCGGATGCGGCGCCCATTGCTGGACGAAGACACCATCGAGCAGAGGCTGTCAGCACGGTTGGGGCGTCAGGAGATCTTCTCGCGTCGGAGGCTGCCGACGCTCAGTTTCGTTATCGAGGAGTCGGTGCTGACACGACCCATCGGAGGCCGAGAGGTCATGAGGGGCCAGCTGGAACAGGTCCTGCTGCACGGCCAACGTCGAAATGTCGAGATCCAGGTCATGCCCAACGAACGCGAAGAACACAGCGGACTCGCAGGCCCTTTCACCTTGATCGAGACGAGCGAGGGGCGCAGGATCGCCTACGTAGAGGTGCAGAAACACAGCCGCCTCTACACCGACCGCGCGACGGTCAGGGAAATGGAAGCCCAGTACGGCATCCTGCGGGCGCAGGCGCTGACGCCGCGCGAATCCCTGGCCTTCATCGAAAAACTGCTGGGAGAGAGATGAACGACAAGATGCCCGAGCCGCGTCTGCCGGACCTGGCGTGGTTCAAGAGCAGTTACAGCAGCGGCGAAGGCGGTCAGTGCGTCGAGGTCGCCTGGCGGAAGAGCAGCTACAGCGGCGGCGGCGGCGGCGAGTGCGTCGAGGTGGCCACCACGCTTGGCAACATCCACGTCCGGGACTCTAAGCAGCTCAGCGGCCCCGTACTGACCGTCGGCCCCGCCGCCTGGGCCGGGTTCGTGGAGCTGGCCGCCGGGCCACAGGCGTAGCCGATCGCGGCACAAGGCCCGCGTACACCGCCACGGTGTACGCGGGCCCAGGCCGGTGCGTCACGCGGCGTCGTCCACGCCCTCCTCGCGGCGGATCATCCGCCACGCGGCGCGGCGGGCGCTGCGGTCGAGGCTGGACTTGAAGTTCCGATCGGCGCCGAAGTACTGGCGGCCGAGACCGGCCATGGACTCGATGTGGTCGGCCATCTTGTCCGCGAAGACCTTGTCGAAGACCTTGCCGAAGTTCTCCTCGTCGTTGACGACGGCCGCCGCCCGGACCTTGGCGTCGGCGCTCGCCTCCTCGAAGGGCCGGATGATGTCCTTGTCGGTGAAGTCCGTGCCGAACTTGGCGTTGAACTTCTCGATCAGTTCGGACAGAAGGGACTTCTCGGCCTCCTTGGCGCCGCCCGGTCCCTCGCCGAAGCCCGGCATCGTCGCGGGCCCTTCCGGGCTCAGGGAGACGTCATGCTCGCCGGTCTTCTGTACGCGCAGGTGGCTGAGGTCCACATCGCCGATGTCGACGCCCCCGTCCGTGCGCCCGCGCAGCCGGGTGAGGAGGTAGCGGCCGTAGAGGTGGAGCCGCTCCAGGTCGGGGTCGTGGTAGGGCACGATCTGGGCGAGGAAGCCGTACTTGCGCACGTAGTCGATGAGGTCGGCGCGGAAGTCCTCGGCCGTCTTGACCTCGTCCTCGTCCTCGTCGTTGTCGCGCAGGGCCTCGTAGCGGGTGACGGCTGGGGACAGCCGTCGGTAGAGCTCGGCGTGCAGCTTCTCCCACTTGGCCTGCGAGCCGGCGGCCTTCTCCTTCGCCTCGAAGTAGGCGGCGGCGAACTCGTCCATCTCCGCTTCGGAGATGATCGGTGCGGACATGACCCGGCTCTGGGCGGTGTAGAGCAGGTTGGGGTCCGAGGGGAGCGTGTTCGCCTCCTCGAAGTACGGGCGGAACGCGTCCTTGATGTCCTCGGCCTCGTTGGTGAAGTCCAGGACGGCGAGGTCGGCCTGTGCCTTGCGTTCGGCGGTGCGGTTCAGACGGGAGAGGGTCTGGACGGCCGCGATGCCGGTCAGCGTCTTGTTGACGTACATGGTCGTCAACAGGGGCTGGTCGAAGCCGGTCTGGTACTTCTCGGCGACGACCAGGATCCGGTACTCCGGCTGCCCCTTCGCTCCGGCCTTGACCGCCTTGTCATCGGCGCGCGTGTAGCCGAAGGCCTTGGGCAGGGCGGTCTCGGAAAGACCCCCGTTCTCCTTCGGCTCGGTGGTCTCCTCGCCGTCGATGGTGAGTGAGCCGGAGAAGGCGACCAGGACGCCCAGGTCGGGGTACCTGGTGTGGTAGTCGCGGTCCTTGATGTAGCTCTTGATGGCGCGGGCCATCTGGACGGCGGAATGCCGGGAGGCGGTCACGACCATGGACTTGGCACGCCCGCCGAGCCGGCCCCTGGTGTGGGCGACGAAGTGCTCGACGATCACCTGCGCGTGCTGGGAGACGGTCGAGTCGTGGGTGAGCACGTACCGGGCGAGGAGCGAGTTCGCCTTGGCGGGGTCGACCTCGCGCTCGTCGTGGTTCTGGTTCACCAGCTTCCAGTACGTGTTGTACGTGACGTAGTTGCGCAGCGGGTCGAGGATGAAGCCTTCCTCGATGGCCTGGCGCATGGAGTACGTGTGGAAGGGGCGGTAGGCGGCCTTGCCGTCCACCTGGTCCGGAGTGCCGAAGAGTTCGAGGGTCTTGGACTTGGGGGTGGCGGTGAAGGCGAAGTAGGAGAGGTTCGCGGCCCGGGAGCGTTCCAGCGCCTTCTTCTTGAGCTTGTCGGTGACGGTGACGGTGGTCGCGCCGGCGTCGTCGGAGTCGGAGTCGAGGCCGAGTTCGCGCAGGGCGGCCCGGACGGATGTCGCGGCGTCGCCAGACTGGGAGGAGTGGGCCTCGTCGATGACGATCGCGAAGGTCGTGCCCTTGATCTCGGTCGGGTTGCGCTTGAGGTAGTCCAGGAGCGCGGGGAACGAGTGCAGGGTGACGGTGACGATCTTGCCGGTGTCGCGGGAGAGTGCGCGGGCGAGCTGCTCGCTCTTGGCGCCGTGCTTCTCGTCGATCTTGACGACCAGGCCGTCGGTCTGGGAGAAGCCGCCGACCGTCTCGCGGAGCTGGGCGTCCAGGTTCCGGCGGTCGGTGATGACGATGACCTTGTCGAAGACGGGCGCGCCGGGCTTGATGAAGCCGGCGGACAGGGCCTCGGTGTTCAGCGTGCGGGGGTCGTTGTCCGCGTGCAGGTCGGAGAGGCGGTGGACGAGCCAGCCGATGGTGTTGGACTTGCCGGACCCGGCCGAGGCCATGATCAGGTAGTTCTGACCGGCACCGTGCGTGGCAGCGTCGGCGGTCAGCTTCTTGACCACGTCCCACTGGTGGTAGCGCGGGAAGATCGTGGTGCGGGTGGTGCCGCCGCCGGAGGTCTTGGACTTCTGCTGGTGGACGAACCGCTGGAGGAGGTCCAGCCAGTTGTCCCGCTCCCAGACCTGCTCCCAGAGGTAGGAGGTCGAGTACTGGCCGTACGCGGTGGGGGCGGGGTTGCCGGCGCCGCCGGGGCGGCCGGGGCCCTCGGACCCGGTGTTGAAGGGCAGGAAGCGGGTGTTCTTGCCCTTGAGCGCGGTCGCGACGAAGACCAGGTCGGGGTCCACGGCGAAGTTCGCGATGACCCGGCGGGTGAAGATCAACTCGGTAGGGTCGCGGTCGGTCCGGTACTGCTCCTTGGCGTGCTCGACGCCCTGGCCGGTGAGCGGGTTCTTGAGCTCGGCGGTGGCCACGGGAATGCCGTTGAGGAACAGGGTCAGATCGAGACGGTTGTTCCAGTCGAGCTGCTTCGTGGCGTAGGGAAGCTCGCGGACGACGGTGAGGCGGTTGGCGCGGTAGCCGTCGAGGACGGAGGGGTCGGCGACCAGGTTTGGCTTGAAGTAGGCGACGCGGAGGAGTACTCCGCGGTCCTTGACGCCGTTGCGGAGGACGTGGAGCAAGCCGTCGTTGGCGATGGCCTGGTCGAGGCGACGGGCGAAGCCACGCCGGGCCTCGGCGGGGTCGCCGTAGACGGTGCGCAGCTCGTGCCACTCCTCGGTCTGGGTCTCGCCGAGGAACTCGAAGAGTTCCTCAGTGTCCAGGCCGAGGTCAGGCTGATAGCCGGCGGGGCTGACCTCGCGCCAGCCACGCGCGGTCATGGCGGCGACTATCGCTTCGCCGAACGCGGACTCACTATAGACCGGGCCGGGGTTCATGCAGTGATTCCCTCCGTGACGTTGCGTCCGCTGGCAGTGGATACGTCGAACTGACCGGTGACGGCGGCGGTGATGAGGGCTTGGCGGCGCTCGGCAAGCAGCCTGATCTGCCGATCAGCCAAACTCCCTGCACGCCGCGCATGGGAGAGCGCCACCTTCGCATTCTTGGCGATACGCCGCTGATCAGCAGGAGATGGCAGCGGGGATCGAACCTGTGCGAGATGCGTCGGACCGAAGTGCTGCATGGCTGCCCCGGTCTTGAGGACATCGATCTGGCGAGAGAAAAACGAAGAGCAGAGAAACGCCTCGACGTACTCCATGTTCGTCTGTGATTGCGCAGGCCGCAGGATAATGAGGCCTGTATACGGAATTGCTCCCACAACCTGCAGATCGGCCACGACTGATACGGCACCCATCGTTGCACTGCCACTGATCAGCCGGTCGCCCAGCTTGAGGCAGAATTGGGACCACTGTCGCGACACCTTCTCGGAATCAAGGAAGTTGCAGCCGTTTAGAGTAACTTGCCCACCTTGGAGACCTGCGATTCGGACGAGTGGAACACCTTCGTCACGAAAATCTGCAGCCATAATCCCGGGGCCTTCTCTGAAGCGCACCACGTAGCGGAACGGGATTAGATCGCGACACTTCTCAATTTCGGCGTCAATGGCCGCCTGCGACTGTTCGATCGCCAGGCCCTTAAGACGCCGATAGCTCTTATTTAGAGAATCAATACGGGTAGCCTCGACATCAAGGAAGTCAGCTATGCGACGCTGTTCATCCAATGATGGTACGGGTAGCACCACATTGGCGAGCGCAGCACCGTCGAAAGCAGTTGACCTCTCGCGAATCCCTTTGGCGAGGGTGGCGACATAGCCATTCAGTGCCATGGTCCGCAGTGCATAGGCCGCGAACCGCACGTCCATATTCTCGGCTGGTTGGTATGCGTGGACGACTGGAGATGCCTTGCCGTCCGAGTCAGATACGCCAATGGCTCCGGCGAATCCATCCATTCCGTGCACGACGAGGTCACCCTCTCGGATACCCTGATAGCCAATCTCCTGAATGGCATTGGTGAATCCGTCGGTGCGTCGATTATCTCGAAGTGTGACCTGTCCGTCGCGGAAGGCGGTGACGATTTTATCTTCCGGGCGGACGCTCCTGCGCTGACGGCTCAGCAGCCACTTAGCCCGTTCGGTGAGCCAGCCGGAGGGAACGTCTCCCAAACCTGGAATCGCAGTCACTGCATAGCCTCCGTGAGCAAGGACTGAATCTCAGCCTCCACCGCCTTCAGCTCCGCGTCGATCTCCGCCAGCGGTCTCGGCGGCACGTACTCGTAGAAGTGCCGCGTGAACGGGATCTCGTAGCCGATCTTCGTCTTCGTGTGGTCGATCCATGCATCCGGGACGTGCGGGTGGACCTCGCGCTTCAGGTAGTCCTCGACGTCGTCGCCCAGCGGGACGTTCTCGTAGTCCCGCAGCTCCGTGTCCGGTTCCGGCTCACCCTTGATCTTCTGGACCTCGCCGCCAGGGTCGCGGACGCCGATCGTGTCGCGGACCGCCTTCGCGAACGGCGCGCCCGTCGGCCACAACAGGCCAGCGGCGACCACCGCGTCCTTCAGGGCCACCAGCGCATCGGACTTCTTGGACCACGACGCGCCCAGCAGGGTGCGAATGGCGGCCACGAACGGCTCCGCGTCCGCCAGCTTCTGGACCGGCTTCGCCGTCGCCAGGGCCGTGAGCGTCTCCTCTGTGACTTCGAAGCGGAGCTTCAGCGGGCGTTCGACCGTGATGCGCTGGTAGCCGAAGGCCGCGTTGTCGAAGACCTTGGCCTTGGCGTGGAGCTCGTGGTTCGGGTCCGCCGCGGCCTGGATGGCCTCCGCGTACAGGCGCGTCACGGTCGCGATGTGCTGCTTGCCCAGTTCCTTGCGCTTGTCACCGAGTGACTTGCGCATCTTCTGGAACTGGTCGCGCGCGTCCAGTAGGACGACCTTGCCTTTGTGGTCGGGGGACTTGCGGTTGGTGAGGATCCAGAAGTACGTGGAGATGCCGGTGTTGTAGAAGAGCTGGTCCGGGAGGGCAACAATCGCCTCCAGCCAGTCGTTCTCCAGGATCCAGCGGCGGATCTCGGACTCGCCCGAACCGGCCGCACCCGTGAAGAGCGGGGAGCCGTTGAAGACGATGGCGATGCGGGAGCCGCCACCGCCCTTCACGTCCACCGGCTTCATCATCGAGATCATGTGCTGGAGGAAGAGCAGCGAGCCGTCGTTGATGCGCGGCAAGCCGGCGGCGAAGCGGCCGGCCTCGCCCATGTGCTTGTGCTCGTACTCGACCTCGTCCTTGACCTTCTTCCACTCCACGCCGAACGGCGGGTTGGCCAAGAGGTAGTCGAACCTCTCCCGGCGGTGGGCGGGGTCGCTGAAGGAGTTGCCGAACGCGATGTGCTCCGGGTCCTGCCCCTTGATCATCAGGTCGGACCGGCAGATGGCCCAGGACTCCGGGTTGAGCTCCTGGCCGTAGACCTCCACCGTGGCGTCCGGGTTCAGCGACCGAATGTGCTCCTCGGCGGCCGACAGCATTCCGCCGGTGCCGCACGCCGGGTCCATGACCGTACGCACCACGCCCGGCACCTGAAGCGCGTCCCCGTCGGGCGCGATCAGCAGGTTGACCATCAGCTTGATGACCTCACGCGGGGTGAAGTGCTCACCGGCCGTCTCGTTGGACTGCTCCGCGAAGCGTCGGATCAGCTCTTCGAAGATGTAGCCCATGTTGTGGTTGGGCACGACATCCGGGTGCAAGTCCAGGTCGGTGAACTTGCCGATGACCTGGTAGAGCAGGTCCGCCGTGGCCAGCCGCTTGATCTGCTGGGAGAACTCGTATTTATCCAGGACCTCCCGGGCGTTCTCCGAGAAGGCGCCGACGTAGATATGGAGGTTCTCCGCAGCGTTCTGCGGGTCCCCGGCGATCTTCTTCAGGGTCAGGTCGCTCCTGTTGTAGAAGGAGTGGCCCGAGGCCTTGCGCAGCCAGTAGTCCGGGTCGATGTCCTGGCCCTCGTACTCGGCAGCGGTCTCCGCGACCTGCTCCCGGGTCGGCTCCAGGACGCATTCCAGTCGGCGAAGCACCGTGAACGGCAGGATGACCTTGCCGTAGTCGGACTGCTTGTAGTCGCCGCGCAGGAGGTCGGCGACGGACCAGGCGTGGTTCGCCAGTTCCGTGTGCTTACTGCTGTTCAAGGGGTTCCCCGGTTTCCTTCCGGACTGTCCCGCCCAAGGGGAGCGGGTGCGGACAAGTGTGGTCGATGGGTGAGAAGTTCGGGTGTGGTTCAGGCCGGGCCGGTACCGGCCGAGGCCGGGGCCCCGGCCGTCGCCATCGCCGTCGCCGTCGCCGGGAGCAGCGCGCCGCCCGTGAGGCCGTCCGTCAGCAGAGCCGCCGTCTCCTCCGCGAGCCGCGCGGCCTGCCGTGCCCGTGCGCGCAGTTCGTGGACGTGCCGGAAGGCCTCGCCATAGCGGCGCTGCTCGTCCAGCGGCAGCAGCGGGACCCGTAGCCGGCCCGGAGCCACGTGCAGGACGGTGCTGCCGGTGGAGGCCCCCGCGACGTTCTCCGCCGAGCCGACGAATCCGGCCAGGAACCAGGAGTCCAGGCGGGCCGGGTCGGGGCGCAGGAGGTGGACTTGGGGGCCGAGGAGCGCGCCCGCGTCCGTCTCGTCCGCCACTCGGGCCATCGGCCCGGCGCCGCCCGCGATCGCCCGTACCAGGACGTCGCCGACGACGATCACGGGCGCGGGAGCCGCCGAACGGAGTTCCGCCGGGTCGCCGGTCGGGCCCGTCCCGCGTGCGATGTCGGCTCCGGTCAGGACCGGCGGCGCCGTTGCGGAGGAGGCGCCGTCCGGCTCCGGTTCCGGTCCCTTGGCGTCCGGCACGGTGCGGAGCAGGGTCAGCGCCCCGCCCCGGGCGAGGTCGGAGGCGGTGGCCGTACGCCATTCCCTGGCCGGGCCGCCTGGTTCGGGTGGGGTCCAGCCGGTGAGGTCCGCAGCGTCGAGGAGGGAGCGGGCGGCTTCGGTCAGTTCGCGGCGGCCCGTCTCCGTACGCGTGGACAGCTCGGCCGGGTCGACGTCCGTGCGGGAGATGCGGACCTGGCGGGCCGGGGTGAGGTCGACGAGGTCGTCGAGGAGGTCGACGACCGGCACCGCGCGTGCGGTGCCGGGCTCGGCCGCGAAGCGGTCCGGGTCGGCGGTGAAGGCCTCCCAGTGGGCGAGCGTCCGGGCCGTCAGGCCGGCCCAGTCGATCGGGGCACGGAAGGAACCCCCCGTACGCGGCGAGCCCGCCGCCTCTCCCCCGGCGGCCGGCCCGGGCGCCCCTGCCATGTCGACGAACAGCACCGACTTCCGCTCCGGGCCGCCCGGCTCGGGCCGTTGCAGTACCCACAGCTGCAGGCCCACGTGCAGCGGCGGTGCGGCCCCGGCCGGGAGGGCCAGTACGGCCCGCACGGCGCCGCCGCGCACCAGCTCCGCCCGCACCCGGCGCCCGGAGGGGCGGGAGGCGGTGGCGGGCGGCAGGATCAGCACGGCCCAGCCGCCCGGCGCGAGGTGGGCGAGGCAGTGCTGCACCCAGGCGAGCTCGGATTCGGACCGGCCCGGTACGCCGTACGCCCAGCGCGGGTCGTAGGCGAGCTCGTCGTGGCCCCAGTCGCGATCTCCGTACGGCGGGTTGCAGACCACCGCGTCCGCCGTCAGGCCGTCGAAGGCGTCGGCGCGCAGGCTGTCCCCGATGCGTACGGTGATCTCGGCCTGCGGCGCGGCGAGGTTCAGCCCGACCGTGGCGCGCTGGGCCTGTACGGGTACGGAGTCCTGGCCGAGGAGGGTGGTGGCGCCGCGCCCTGCGGCGGCTGCCAGCAGCGCGCCGCTGCCGCAGGCCGGGTCCAGCACCCGGGCAACCGCGGCCGGGAGCAGCTCCGCGACCAGCCGCGTCAAGGGTTCGGGGGTTCCGTAGACGCCGGTCGCGGCACTGTCCTCCAGTTCCCTTTCCGCGAGCACCGCGAGCGCGGCCGGGCCGCCCTCCTCACGTACGCAGCGAAGGAGCGCGCGCAGGGTGGAGCCGTCGGACGCGGAGAACAGGGGACTCGCGGGCGTCGGACCGGGGAGCGAGGTCAAGAGCCCGGCCACCTCTTCGGCGGCGCGAGCGACGAGCTCGGCGTCCGTGAGGTCGGCGAGCGCCGCCGCCTGGTCCGGGGAGCGGCGGGCGAGCGTGAGGACGAAGCCGATGCGGCCGGTCGTCCTGTCCGGGTCGGACGTCTGGAAGCGGACCGCGGTGCGCAGCTCCTCCCGGGGGTCGGCGACCTGTGTGTGACCGCGTGAACCGAGCCATGCCCGGACCGCTCCGAGGTCGTAGAGCGGACTGGTGTCGGTGCCGGCGGACGGAGCGGGGAAGTCGTCGTGCCGTCGGCGCCAGTTGCTGACGGTGGCCCGGGTGACACCAGCGATGCGGGAGATCTCGGCGGCTGTCACGTGGGCTGTTGTCTCGGGCATGGCCTGGCGGCACCTCTCCATTGAGCGAACAGCTCACACCCTACACCACAACCCGATCGGAAATTTATGTTTGACAGCGCTTTCACGAGAACATCTACTGAGTGTCGTTAGCACCAGGCCTCACCTCACCACCCCGGGAGTCCCCATGCCGCTCGGCGCGGCCATCACCCACAGCCCTGCCACCGCCCCCAAGACCCGGCGCAGCACCCTCTACCTGCTCCGGGACACCGGCACGTCCCCCACGGACCTGCGCGCCGCGCTCAACGCCAGGTACGAACGCGATCACTCCTTCGTCGTCGAGGACGTGACGACCGGGGACACCCCGGCGCTCCTGTGCCACGGGGTGATCGGCCACCACCGGCCGCCCGACTGGACCTCGGCGGTGCACACCCTCACCGGGCGGAAGCCGTCCGTGGAGAACCGCACGTCGGCGTGCGCCCTGCTCCTCCCCGTCGCCGACGACGTCTTCGCCCTCACCTTCGGCATGGGGCACCTCCTGCTCGACCAGAGCAGGATCTCCCCCGGCTTCGGCTTCGACTTCGTCCTGCGCGCCGCGCAGCCCGACGCCATCCGCCAGGTCACGCACAGCCTGATGGACGCCAGAGGCCGTACGGACCGGAGCTCGGCCGCCCAGGGCCAGCACATCCGTGCGTTCCCCATCGAGGAGTACGGAGAAGTGGTGAGCCGGCTGGTCGGCGTCCTGAGCTCGACGGAGCTCACGATCGGCAAGCACAGCCGGCGAACGGCCCAGGTGGCCGGCACGGACGCCCTGAAGATCCATCTCGGTGCGCAGCCCCAGGACCTGGTCCACGACCTCACGCAGGTCCGGGCGATCCTCGCCCGCCGGTCTCCCGCACCGGAATTCGAGGCCATCGCCCGCGTTCGGCCGCTCAAGAGCGGAGATCCGCGACGCAGCGTCCTCGATGCCCGTCTCGACGATCTGCTGGGCGCCTCGGCGGACACCGGATCGCTGGCTCTGGCCGTCCCCGCGGCGTGCCTCGACCAGGAGGACGCCGCACTCTCCTACCAGGTGAAGGTCGGACCCGTCCGCCGCCTCATGCCTTCTCCGGTGCTCGACGACATTCTGGAGCTGCTCGACGGCCTCCCGCCCGGCAGGCGCCTGGAAGCCCTGTCCGCAGGCTTCATACAGATGCACCGGGACGAGGAGGGCGCCGACCCGGTGAGCGCCCGGGTGAAGGCCCACAAGTGGATCACGGCCGAGATCCCGCTCGGCGCCAGCCGCTACTTCCACCACGAGGGGCGCTGGTTCGAGATCGGGGACCAGTACCTGGAGGGCATCCGGAGCGAGGTCGACACCCTGCTCACCACACCGGCGGGCTGCACGCTGCCGGCCTGGACGGCCGACCTCGCGACGGAGGAGGAGTACAACCTGGAGGCAGCGAAGCACGGTTACCTCTGCCTGGATCGTCGGCTGATCAGGACCGCCCAGCATCCGCACGGTTTCGAGGCCGCGGACCTGCTCGCCGAGGACGGGACCCTGATCCACGTGAAGAGGGCCGCCTCCTCGGCGCCGCTCAGCCACCTCTTCGCCCAGGGCAGGGTCTCCGCCGACGCCCTGCGCTACGACGCGGAGGCGCGCGCCGAGTTCGCCCGGCGCGTGCGGGAAAGGCACCCGGGGCACCCTGTCGGCGAGGAGTTCACCCCGAGGAAGGTCGTCTACGCCATCTCGCTCAAGAGCGGCAAGGCCCTGACGACGAAGAACCTGTTCACCTTCGCCCAGGTGTCCCTGCTCCAAGCGGCCCGCGCCCTGCGCGCGCAGGGCATCGACGTGGCGGTGGTCGGCATTCCGTCCCCGGGCACCAGCATCTGAGCCGCGTCCGTGACGTCCGTACCCCCGCACCGCGCATGAACCCGTATGACGCGTGGGCCCGCCCACGGGGCGCGGGCCGCCGCCCGTCGTCGCGGACCGCCCACGGGGCGGGAGCGGGGCCGGTAGCGTACTCCGGGAGTCGGCAGGCGGCCCCGGAACGGAACAGGCAGTCCCCCCATGCGCATGCACTACGAGCCCGATGACGACGACTTCGAGGCAGCCCGTGACGTGTTCGTCGGGCGGTTGGAACGGTGGGCCGTGCAGGGCCAGAGCTCGGACGCGGTGGACACCTTCGCCGTGGCCGCCGCGCTCGACTACCGGCACGGTGCCACCGTCGACGGGCGGCTGGGTCTGTGGGAGCCGCGGCACGTCGCGGCGTTCCTGCTCGACTGGGCGCCCCGTACGCTGACGGTCCTGCCCGGCGAGGAGCTGCCCGAGGCGCCGGAGGCGCTGCGGCTGCTGCTGCGCTACCTGGATGCCACCGGGCTGGCGGACCCGCGCGGGACGGCCCTGGACACCCTGCTCGGCGCCGTCGACGACACGGCGGCCGGGTATCCGCAGGCGATGGCCGACCGGAGCCGCTGGGGGCTCGCGAGGTTCTGGACCACTCTCGCGGCCGAGCAAGGCGTCGACCTGGGCAGTCCGGCGGCGCTGGCCCGGTTCAGCGAACGCGCCCGGCGCGGAGAGGTCCCGTACGACGAGGACGTACTGCAGGCCATCGCCGCACGGCACATGGCCGAGGGACCGCCCGGCGCCCTGCGCGCCGAGCGGCAGTTGCCCGTCGTCCTTCCGTCGCCGGAAACGCTGACGGCCGAGGCCAGGCAGGTGCCCCTGCTCGGCATGCTCCAAGGACTCGCCGCATGGGCGGGCCGGGAAGGCCGGCCGGTCACCGCCACCGGCCGGCTGAAGACCGCCGACGCGCGCGAGCTCGCCGAGCGGCTGGGCACCGGGGACACCCCGCCCGCCGCCGTGCGCTCCGTCGACGACCTGCCGCGCCTGAGCCTGGTCTTCGAACTGGCCAGGGCGGCCCGCCTGGTGCGCGTCGTCAAGGGCCGCGCGCACGCGGTCGGGAAGGCCGCCGGCGACCTGAAGGACCCGCTCGCCCTGTGGCGGCGCGCATTCGACGCCGTGTTCGGTATGCGGCAGCCGCTGCTCGGGGCGAAGAGCGGCTGGCACACCGAGTCGATGCTCTTCGACGCGTACGAGGACATCCTCCCCGACGTCCTCAACACCCTCTACAGCCTTCCCCACCCCATGCCCTGGCCCCGGCTGCGCGACTCCGTCGACCACGCCTACCGGGTCCGGTTCCAGCTCGACGGCGCCGCGCACCGAATGTGGTTCGACGACGCGCACCGCGACCTGCGCGTGGTACTGGACCTGCTGGAGGAACTCGGCGCCGTCGAAAGGACGGTGGGCCTGGCGGACCCCGTCTACCGGTCGCTCCCGCTCCCCGCCGGCGCCGCGGACCCGGCGCCTGGCAGGCCCGCCGGGAGCGCGGTACTCCCGGACGGCCGGCCCGCTGACCCGGTACCGGACACCGGAGAACCGTCCGACGGCCCCGTGGAGCTGATCCGCCTGACCGCCCTGGGTACCTGGGCGGTACGCGCCCGCCTGCTCGACGCGGGCCGTGACGCACCCCTCGTCGGGGAACTCGCCCACGCCCCCGCCGCCGGCCTCCTGGGCATCCTCGCCGAGCACTACGACACCGACTCGGCCCGCCTCGAACTGGACCGGTGGATCCAGTCCCACGACGGCCCCGAGCACGCCTTCCCCCTCCTCCTGGACGCCATCCGCACCATGCCCTACCGCACCCGCGGACAGGCCATGCTCGAAACGCTCTCCGCCGCGCTGCCCGAGGGTGAGGGCGACCGGCTCACCCTGGCCCTGCGCCGTGACCCGCAGCTGGCGCCGCTCGCCATCGGTGTGCTCGTCAACCGGGGCCTGCTCGCCCCCGAGGACCTGACCGAGGCCGAGAGCCTGGTCATGGTCGCGGAAGGCATGCTCCAGTTCCTGGAGGTCACCGGCCCGGAAGGCTTCGGCGATGCCATCCGCGCGCAGGGGGCCGACTTCCGCGAGGCCCTCGACGTCGCTCTGACCGCCCCGCACCCCGACCACGACGCGCTGCGGGATCTGCGCGATGTCGCGGCCCGGCTGCCACGCGCACCCGCGGCACGCGCCGGACGGCGACCGGGCACGACAGCCCGGCGGCCCACGCGCGGAGGTAAGCCGGGGCGCGGACGCCGCCGGTAGGCCGCCCCTGGCTCGTCCCGCCCACACGGGGTCGCGTGGGTGGCGCCACTTCGCAGTGCCTCCTGCGGCTCCGGCTGCCCCGTCGGAACCTCTCCTCCCCGCAGTAGGCTGTCCGGTCGTGAGCGAGTACCAGTACTACGAGTTCCTGGCGATCGACCGGCCGCTGGACGAACGCGAGTTGGAACAGGTACGGGCGTTGTCCACCCGGGCCCACATCACGCCCACTAGCTTCACCAACGAGTACCACTGGGGCAACTTCCGCGGCGACACGACCCAGCTCGTCGAGCGGTTCTACGACGCCCACCTCTACTACGCGAACTGGGGCAGCCGCCGCCTGGTCCTGCGCCTGCCCGCCGGGCTCCTCAGCGCCGAGGCCGCCGCCCCCTATGCCCTGGAGGAGTCACTGAGTGTGTGGACCCGCTCCGGGCACACCCTCCTCGACTTCTCCCTCTCCTCGGAGGACGGCGCCGAGTGGGACTTCGAGTCCGCCTTCTCGCTGTCCGCGCTGGTGGGGCTGCGCGCCGAGCTCTCGGCCGGTGACCTGCGGGGCCTGTACGTGGCCTGGCTCGCCGGACTGAGCGTGTGGGAGCAGGCCGAGGACGACGAGGAGGAGTACGTCCGCGAGGTCGAGCCCCCAGTACCCGCCGGCCTGGCAGCCCTCACCGGACCGCAGCGGGCCCTGGCCGACCTCCTGAACGTGGACCACGACCTCCTGGCCGTCGCCGCCGCGGTCAGCGCGCCCGCCCCTCGGGCCGCCACCGTGGACCGCGCGGCCCTGGCTGTGTACATCGCGTCGCTGCCGGCCGCGGAGAAGGACACCCTGCTGCTGGAGGCCGTACTCGGCACCGCTCCCCAGCCCGGGCCGGGGCTTCTCGCCCGCTACAACGCCACTCGCCTGCCCGGCCCGCGCACCACCGTCGAACGCCGCACCGCCGCCCAACTCCTAGACGCCGCCCACCTGCACCGTACCGAGCGTATGCGGCGGCTGGCGGAGGAGAAGGCCGCTGCCGCACGGGCGCGGGCCCTGGAGGTCAGCCGGGCGCGGGAGACACGCCTGGACCAGCTCGCTCAGGACACCGAGCGGGCATGGCGGGACGTCGACCAGCTGATCGGGAAGAAGAGCGCCGGCCCGTACGACATCGCGGTCACCCTGCTCACCGACCTGCGAGAGATCCACTCCCGCGCGGGAACCAGCGGTGTTTTCGAGGACCGGGTCGGCGCACTGCGTGCGACCCACCGCGGCAAGCCGTCCCTGATGCGCCGCTTCGACGCCGTCGGCCTGCCCAACCCCTGACAGCACCATGGCCCCGGCAACGCCTCCCGCGGCGGCATCGTCGTCAACTCGGCGACGAACTCCGGCGCCTGCGCGATGCGGCGCGCCTCACGTGGCATAGCAGCAGCTACAGCGGCGGCCAGGGCGAGTGCGTCGAGGTCGCCGACGGCGTCCCCGGCGTCGTCCCCGTCCGCGACAGCAAGCGGCCCGCCGGGCCCGTGATCGGGTTCGGGGTCGGCGCCTGGCAGGCGTTCGTCACGTACGTACGCTGAGGAGCTGCGCCGCCAGGGTGCGGGCGCTGGCCGGGACGCCGCGGACGGGTTCGCCGTACCGGGGGTGGGCCTGGTCCAGGGTGGGGAGGAGGCTGGGCGCGCGTTCGGCCGGGGCCCGGTCGAGGACCGTGGTGCCGGTCTCGGCTTCCTGGGTGGGGGCGTAGCCGGCCGCGCGCAGGGTGGTGAGGGTCTCCTCGGGAGGTGCTGTGGAGATCAGGACGGTTGGGGCGATCCGGCGCAGGCGGAGCTTGGTCAGGCCGCGGGCCTGAGCCACCTCGGCGATCAGTGCGGTGTCGTCTGAGCGGATGCAGCAGGCGGAGCGTACGACCTTGAGCTGTCCGTGGGTGCGGGCGGTGTCCTTGATCGTGTAGGCGAGCGGCTGGGGCAGTGGGGTGTTGCGTTCGCTCACCTCGGCCAGGCGGTCGAGGAGTTCGTCGGCGGCCCAGCCGGCGTCCAGGGCCCGGCGTACGGAGTTCGCGGTGATCCGCCAGACCACCGCGTGCCCTTCGGACTCGATGTCGCCGACGGCTGAGAGCAGATCGGCGAGGGCGGGCGCGGGTGCGCCGGTGACGGTGGCGGTCAGGTCGCTCTGGAAGCGGGCGGTGACGCTGGGCGCGGGCAGGGCTGTGTACAGGGCTTCACGAAGGGTGGTCACCGCCTGGGCCAGGGCGGGGCGGAGGGTGAGGTCCTCGCCGAGCCCCTCGGAGCCGCGGGCGGCCGGATCGGCGCCCGCTCCGGGCACGGCCGGGTAGTGGTGGGCCGCGCCCGCCTCCAGGAGTCGGCACAGGGCACGCCCGACGGGGGTGAGCGCACCGTGGGCGACCACGCCGAGCAGAGCTGCCTCCGCCAGGGTGGCCGCCAGGCGGTCGAGCAGTTCGTCAGCGACCGTCAGCGCTCCCGTGCCGTCTCCGGCCAGGTGGCCGCGCAGGGCCGGTTGGAACCACGCGGCCAGGACCAGGAGTTCGGCGTATCCCAGCGCGTCCCCGGTCAGCCCGTGGCCGTCGGGGAGGGTCGCGAGGGCCCGCAGGACGCCGGTCCGCAGGGTCACCGCGTCCTCGTCGCTCGGGCTGATGAGCGCGACCGGGGTCTCGTCGGGGTCCGGCCAGTGGCTGAGGACCTCGGGGACCACGGCCCAGGCGGCCAGCAGTGGCAGCAGCTTGCCCGCGGCCGGGGCCGCCGCCCAGGCGTCGTAGCGGTCGCTGGGCAGCAGGCGGGCGGAGGGCTGGGGCGCCTTGGAGTCCCGGCGGCGGCCCCGGGCGGCAGGGGCCGGCTCGTCGTCCTGGGGCGCGGCGAGTCCGGCGTTCACGGCGAGGTCGAGCCACAGCCGGGTGCCGGCCTCGTCCGCCCCGGCCGCTTTGGCCAGCCGCCGGGTGTCCCGTACGGCGATCCCGCCCGCCTTGCGGATGGCGACCGGCTGGGCGGCCAGCGCCCGTAGGACCAGTTCGGCCCGCCAGGCGGCGCCCGCGGCGGCCGTGCCGCCCTCACCCTCCCAGCCGGGCGGCAGCGGCGCGGTGGCGGTGAGCGGCTCCGGTTCCAGCCGGGGGCTGGGTGCCGCGCCCTTGTCGCGGAGCGCACGGGCGACTTCGTACGGGAGCTCCAACAGGTCGAGCCCGACGGGGAGCACGAGCCCGCGCGCGGCCAGCCAGTCGGTGCCCTCGTCGCCGCTGCCGGCCTCCCGGAAGACGTACTTGGAGTCCGGGCCCGCGTACTGGCTCCCGTACCGGCTGACGAAGCAGTGGGTGCGCAGCAGCGGCGGGCCGGGAACCAGGTGGTCCAGGAGTTCCTGGGCGCGGGCCGGGGCGGCTGCCACCAGTGCCCGCACCCGGGCGGGATCGGCGAGCAGAGCGGTGATCTGTTCCTGGGCCTGGTCGCGGGTACGGGCTGCGCCCTCGCCGAAGAGGTTCGCGGCGATCCGCTTGACCTCCGGGGCGTTGTAGGCGGAGGTCAACAGCCGGTCGGCGGTGCGCCCGTAGCCGTCGAACCCGGCGGCCCGGACGTGCAGCAGTGGCGGCAGCGCCAGTCTCCCCTTGGGTGCGGGTAGCAACAGCGCGCGCTCCCGCAGTCGGGTGAGCGTGTGCTCCGCCCGCTGCCGCTCCTCCCCCGACTCGAACCAGGCCAGTACGTCCCGCTCGGCCACCAGCCGGTCCGCGGGCTCCACCGGCACCACTGGCCGGTGCTGCTGCCAGGGGTACCGGGGGCCGCTCCCGCTCTCGCCCTCGACAGGGCCGTGCCGCTCCAGAGCCAGCGCGGCGATGGAGGCCAACAGCGCCAACTCCCCTGCCGTGCCCGCCATCAGGCCGTGGCCCACCGACTCGTCGCTGAGCAGGTGCTCGGCGAGCTCGGGGAGGGTGGTGACCTGCCGGTACTCGGCGGCGAGCGGCAGATCCCGCTCCTCCAGCAGGGCAGTCAGCTGCTCGGCATCCTGGGCGCCGAGCCATTTCGCCAGGGCGGTGCGCGCGTTCACCCGGCCAGCCTAGCGTCGGCCAGCCACCCCGCAGGGGTGAACCTGCCGCGTCGCCTCAAGCCGCCGCCCTCAAGGTCCGGCGGAGGCGCCCGCCCGCGGGGCGGTCATCCTGCTCACTCCGGCTCGCAAACACGTCACCGTTCACGCCGGAACGCCCTGTGGCCCTTCTCCCCAGTTCACCCAGATGTGGCGGGAGGATGAGGAGTAGGATGAGTAGCATGAGCGAGCCTACCGGGAAGTACTCGATCACCATGCCGCGTGACATCGCGGAGGCGGCCCGGGCCCGCAGCGGTCCCTCCGGCCTGTCTGCTTATGTCGCCGCCGCCGTCGCCCGCCAGATCGAACGCGACAACCTCAACGAGATCGTCCAGGTCGCCGAAGCCGAACACGGGCCCGTCACCGACGAAGAGCTCCAGGCCCTGCGCGACCAGCTCCACCAGGCCCGGCAACAGCAGACCCGCAGCGGGGCGGATGCGGCGTGACGCGCTCCCCCACCGTCCCTGGCGGCACCCTCGTCCTCGACAGCGAGGGGCTGGCCAGGGCCGTCCTGCGCGACCGCACCGTCACTGCCTGGCTGGCACTCGCCCGAGCCGATGACCTGCGGGTCATCACGTCCACGGCCACCCTTGTGGAAGTGGTGCACCCCGGAATCAACCGACCGGCCCTGGAGTGGACCCTCTCCCGCCTCGTCGTCGAACCGGTCACCGAGCCCATCGCCCGCCACGCCGCGGCCCTGCTCGCCGACGCCGGCCTTCACGGCCACAAGTACGCCATCGACGCCATGCTCAGCGCTACCGCCCTCGCCGCACCCGGGCCCGTCACGATCCTCACCTCCGACCCCGAGGACCTCGTCACCCTCTGTGGCGGACATGTCACCGTGATCAAGGTCTGATGCGGGTGTAGCTGTTCCGGCGACCTGTCAGCGAGGTCTCAGAGCGGGACACGCGCACGGTGCCCGCACACCTCTGGACAGCCCTGCGGAGCCGAGCTGCCCAGAGGCACTGCCCGCCGAAGCTGTCCAAACTCTTGGACAAGCTCGCGAGGGGACGGCTGAAACGATCTCGCTTGTACCAAGTCCGCTCGACAAGGAACACTCGGGTGCGCATTGGGCGATTGGCAGGAGGCGGGCATGGTGCGGGCCTGGACGGTACGGGGCGGACAGTTAGGGGAGCGGGAGCAAGTCGCGCTCTCAGAGGGCCTGGTGATCGTCGGTTGGGAGGATCTCGGCGACCTGAGCGGCTGCTCTTCCCCTGACGACATCGGTGATCTGCTGACCAAGGCATACCCGGGCGAGGCGGTCGGGACCATCGACAGTTGGAAGCGTCAGCTCTGGCGCTTCATTGCGATGGAGGTCGGCGACTACGTCGTCATGCCGCGCAAGCATCTGTCGGTCGTGGCCCTGGGCCTGCTGGTCGGACCGTACGAGTACCGGGCCGAGGCACCGCCAGGTTTCCGGCACGTGCGGAGGACGGACTGGGTGCGGCCGGCCGTTGAACGAGCTGCCGTTCGGGGTGATCTGCGGGACAGCATGGGGGCTTTCCTCACAGTCAGCGAGCTGAGTCGGCGTGACGCCGCGGCACGCGTCCAGGCCCTCGCCGAGACGGGGACGGACCCTGGTTACGTGGGTGACGGCGAGCCGCCCGGCAGCCCGGAGGGCTTGGTGAACGATGTCCGGGACAGCGGTACCCGGCAGTTGACCGCCCGTGACCTGATCGGCCTGTGGGGGTGGAAGCGGCGCACCTCTGACGTCGCCGATCTGGTGGACCAACACCTTGCGGAGCTCGGGCTCCGGGTCGACCCCCACTTCAACGACGTCCAGTTGGACGGCCTGGTCACCGTGTCAGCGGAAGGTTCCACGGGGCTCGGGGACGGCATCCGCGATCAGGACCGGGGAGGCGACCAGCAGGCGCGTCCGGAAGACGATGGCCCACGTGACCGTGACCTGACCTGGCGGATCGGCAACCTTCCCTTCGTCCGGGAGGTCGTGACGGTCCGGATGAGCGATGCGCTGAGCCATGCGATCACTCCGATGATCGAGCACGACTTCTCCCAGCTTCCCGTGGTGGACCACAACAACGTGCTGCGTGGGGTCGTCACCTGGGAGGGAATCGGACGGGCCCAGCTGGGCGGCAGGACGGCCACGGTGGCCAACGCCCTGGACCCGCATCCCGAAACCGCCCGCGTGGAACATGCCCTTTTCGATCGGATGGACCGCATCCAGCGGAGCGGCTTCACGATCATCGTGGACGGCGAGAACACGGTGATCGGAATTCTGACCTCGACCGACCTCGCAGGGCAGCTGAAGCAGCGCATAGAGCCTTTCATCCTCCTGGAGGAGCTGGAGCGGCGACTGCGCCGCCTCATCAGGCACTTCTCCACCGAGGAGCTGCCGAAGGAGATCCGCAGGACCATGGAGCGCGGACAGCACCTCAGTCTCGGCCAGTACGTCTTCCTGGTGGAGGACGGCCATTGCTGGAGCACGCTGCGGTGGCCCTTCGAGCAACAGGACATCAGCCGGCGGTTGGCCACCGTGCGGGACTACCGCAACGATCTCGCCCACTGGGCGGTGGACGCGCCCGCCGAGGATGTCGCGGCGCTGGCTGCGACACGCGGGTTGCTCAAGCTCCTGAAGCTCGTGGATCACGACCCGGCGGTCTGATTGCTCTGGCCGACTTCGCCCGGGCGGCCCCACGGGAACGCGTGGGGCCGCCTGTCCGACCCTCGTCAGGCGGGTGGCAGTAGGGCACTCCCCCGGAGACCACACCGCACAGCCCGCGCGGCCCCGGTTCCGCGAGGGAACCAGGAATGCCCTCGGAGACGGAGCGGCTCTTCGTGGCAAACCGTGCCTGATGCGTCGCTCCGGCGCCGTCCGCATGCCCCACTCCTTGGCGCGAGGAGCGGCCTCTTCTCAGCTCGCTGGGATGAGCGGTGCGAGGAAACGGCTCGGTTCGCCGTGCCAGGTGATGGCGAGCGCGTCGCGGGCACGGGTCGCCGCGACGAAGAGCAGCGAGCGTGCTCGGTGCAGTTCTCGCCGGTGGCGGCTCGGATCAGTGTGTTCCCAGGCGTCGACGGAGGTCCGGGGGACGAGCCCCTCGGCAGCTCCGGCGATGATCAGGCAGCGGTACTCCAGTCCCTTGAAGCGGTACATCGTGCCGACGTGGACGCCCTGGTCGCCGCGCGGCCCGTCCTGGGTGATCTCCGAGGCTGCGATGCCGCTGCGTGCGAGGCGGTCGGCGAGCTGGGTGACCATGTCGTTGGTCGGGACGCAGATCGCCATGGCCTCCCGGGGTACGTCGTGCCGGGCTCGCAGCTGCTCCACGACGAGGTCCATCTCCTCGTCCCAGCTCCGTGCCCCGTGCAACGAGGGCTCGGTGCCGTGGAGGACCGAGCGGTAGCCGGCGAGTGTGTCGGTGTCGCCGTCGAGGTCGTCGTAGTCGGCGTCACCCAGGACCCGGATGGCGTCGCGGAGGATCTCCCGGGTCGTGCGGTAGCCCTGTCTCCCTCTCAGCGCATCCTGATCACTGTCCTCCACGGCCTATAGATCGCGCCACGGCTCGTCAGTGCGGCGAGCCGCCGGCTGGCACCGCGCGCTGTACCGGCGTCGTCAGGCCGGTGGCTTGTTGAGGGGCGCATCGCTACCGGCCCAGAGGTAGATGCGGGTCATGCCCGGCTGGAACTCGTGCGCGTGGATCTGCGCACACAGTCGGAGTGCGCCGCTTTCCGGTGTCTTCGCCTCGCGAGGGCAGACACTGGTGCTGCGCATGCCCTCGACGAGGGTCTCGGGCTCGGGCAGGCCGAGGTGAGTGAAGCCGTCGCTGCGGGTGAAGCCCGGTTCTTCCGGACGCAGGTTGGGCACCATCTGGGTACCGTCACGCCGAAGCGGCTGCACGAACCGGTCCGCCTCCGCGGTCGTCACAGTGAAGGCGAGCAGCGCGGCGTCGTACTGCACGTTGGAGTGGAGCCCGGCACGACGGTCGGTGGCCGTCTCGGGCACTTGCACACCAAGCGCGCCCGCCGTCCACTCGGGGGTGGCGTTCTCCTCCCAGCAGCACATCCGCCTCTCGGCATCGGCCGGCTGTCGCATTTCGTACATGACCGTCAGGGCTGTCCCGAGGAAACCGAAAACGCACAGACCCGTGAACACCCAGGCGCCGATGGCGAGGCGCCGCTGCCAGGGCTTCCGCCTCCCTGCAGCGGGTGGAGCCGCGGAACGGTTCATCGGTCGACGTCCCCTCCGCCGTCCCGGCCATGGCGGCCCGGATCACTGCGCTCGCCGGCGCGCCCGGGATCGTCGGGGGCGGGCACTGCCGCTCCGCTGCCCAGCTCGTTTGGCCGCTGCCCATTCCTCGTCGAACGTCACCGAAGGCCCTCCCCCTGGTGCTCGAATCGGAAGAGATCACCCTAACAAGCCTCTTAAGAAGGGTTGTTCAGCGTGGCAGGTCCAGTTCGGCTACGACGGTCTTACCGACGGGCACCCGGTCGCGTACCTCCCAGCGGGCCGCCAGGGCCTGCACGAGGAGCAGGCCACGGCCGGTGTCCGCGAGCGGCGGGGGTTCGGGGACCGCGCCCGGGGCCGGCGGGCGTCGCTCGCCGCGGGTGTCGGAGACCTCGATCCGGAGCGCGTCCGAGCGGAGCGTGAGCCCGAGTTCGAAGTCACGGCCGGGCACCCGGCCGTGGGTGACGGCGTTCGCGGCCAGCTCGGCGATCACCACGGCAGCGGAGTCGGAGAGCGCGCTGCCGTGGGCGATCCCCCAGGTGTACAGCTCGTGGGCAGCCAAGGCCCGGGCGAGGCGGGCACCGCGCGGTGTGGAGCTGAACCGCTGGGAGAACACACGTACGGTGACCGGAGTTCGCCGGCTCTGCCCGACAGAGGGTGACGTCATGGCCCCAATGTGACGGCGGGATGCAGGCCTTCACCAGGGCTTCGGCGCGTACGCCGGGTCAGCGTACGCGCACGGAGGGTGGACAGTACGCGTCACCGTACGTGACGATGAGGAGGTCGGGAGCGTTACGGGGGGGGGCACGTGCGCGGGAGGTGGCCCGGGATGGCCTACGAGAACACGGACGAGGGCGGTACGGGCGGGGCGGCGGGTGCTTGCGGGCCGGCCGGCGGTGAACCGGAGACATCGGACAGTCTGCGCACATTCGGCGCGGTCGTCCAGGCCCTGCGGGAGCACGCGGGTTTGAGCCGGGAGGAGTTCGGGGAGCGGGTCCGCTTCTCGAAGCACACCGTGGCCTCGATCGAGCAGGGGCGGCGCATGCCGGACGAGGACTTCGTGGAGCGGGCGGAGGCGGCACTCGGCAACACGGGCGCACTTCGGAAGGCGGCCCCGCACCTGTCCCGGCAGCCGGGACTGGCCAGTTGGTTCCGGCGGTGGGCGCGGCTGGAGGCGGAGGCCATGACGCTGTACACGTACGAATGCCGCATGATCCCGGGCCTCTTGCAGCCGGAGCCTTACGCGCGCACGCTGTTCATGGACCAGCTGCCCCCACTCAGCGACGACCAGATCGAGGCCCAGTGGACGGCGCGGGCACAGCGGCAGCGGCTGCTCCGGGAGCGGCCGAACACGACGTTCGGCTTCATTCTGGAGGAGCACCTGTTCCGGCGGGGTACGGGTGGGGTGGAGGTGACCGGGGTGCTCATCGACCGCGTACTGGAGATCGCGGAGCTGCGGAACGTGGAGATTCAGGTGATGCCGGTGGAGAGGGCGTCACATGCGGGGCTGGCGGGGCCGATGCAGTTGCTGGAGACCTCGGAGCCGCGGTGGTTCGCGTACAACGAAGGCCAACGCGGCGGCCTCTTCTTCTCCGATCCCAAGGAGATCAGCGTGCTCCAACGGCGGTATGCCAGGATGCGGGCACAGGCCCTCTCCCTGGAGGACTCCCTGGGCCTGCTGCGGCAGATGCGAGGAGCGCTATGAGCACGGAAGAACTGGCCTGGTTCAAGAGCAGCTACAGCAGCAGCGGCGACGGCGACTGCGTGGAAGTGGCCACGGGCCCGCAGGCTGTCCACGTCCGCGACTCCAAGGTCCAGGACGGCCCCCGGCTCGCCCTCTCCCCCAACGCGTGGGCTGACTTCGTCGCGTACGCGCCCGAGGCCTGAGCTCGCCGACTGATCAGGGTGCTCCGCTCCCGACTTGCCCGGAACGGAGCAACTTCAGCTGGCAGGAAGCGGGATGCCGGTGAGCAGCGAGTAGAGGTGTCCGGAGCCGAGCATGGAGCCGGTACCGCTGTTGGCGGCGAGTTCCGCCAGGATGTAACGGCGTACCCGGTCCGTCCTCAGCAGGGCGTCACGGCGACGGGACCGCTCCACCTGCGTGGGCTTCTCCGTGAGCATGAACCAGGGCTCGTATTCCGCGAGGAGGGGGTTTTCCTCCCACCTCGGCCGGACACACGGCGGGTTGCCCACCTGGAGGTCGAAGCCGCCGCCCTCCCCCCGGAACACGTGCGCAAAGTGCAGTTCCCAGTGGAAGAAGCCGTGGCCGTCCTCCGTCTTTATCTCGCGCTCGGTCGTGCCCGCGAGGGTCTCGATCGTGTCCAGCCAGGGAAAGCGGAACAGCATGCGGCGCGGGGGGCATGCCGAGGGTGCCGTCGAGGCGGTTCTCGATGTCCGAGAGGAAGTCCAGGGCCTCGTCCACGGACAGGTCCTCGATACCGGTCAGCAGGGAGCCTCCGGGACGTCCTCGCTGCCGAGGGCCGCCTCCAGGAAGTCCAGCCAGTCGCCCAGGTTCTGGAGCGGGATGCACGGCCGTCGCTGGTCGGCGATCTGGGACTGGGCGACGCCAGTCGCTCCGGCCTTTACTCGGAGAGCGCGGGGTGCGGCCCGGCGTGGGGGCGGGGGGCGCTCAAGGCTGATCCGAGTCGTGGTCGAGAGGGCTGTGTCATGGTCCGCCCGATCACCGGCGTCAAGGAGGAGGCAAGGATGCTTGCACAGGCTCGCCAGGGGACCGGGCTCGTCTCTCGATCGGCAGGACTGGCCGAGCTGGCCCGTCGTCGCGCCGCGGACGCGGAGGACCAGCGTCGGCTGACTCCCGATGTGGTCGCGCTGATGCTCCGGACGGGGTTCGCACGGCACTTCGTGCCCGCCGCGCACGGGGGTGCGGAGGGGACGTTCGCAGAGTTCACCGAGGCGGTCGTCACCGTGGCCGAGGGCTGTGCGGCCACCGCTTGGTGCGCCTCGGTCGCATCGAGTCTGGCCCGGATCGCCGCCCACCTTCCTCAGGAAGCGCACGCGGAGGTGTGGGCCGACGGGCCCGATGCCTTCGTGGTCGGCTCCCTTTCCCCGCTCGGCAAGGCCACGCCGGTGCCGGGTGGCTGGCGGGTGTCCGGCTCCTGGGCGTACATCAGCGGCGTCGACTACTCCGACTGGGCCGTGGTGTGCGCCGTCGTACCCGGGGACGGGGGCGCGCAGGAGGGGCCGCCGCCCGCGCGGCTGTTCGCGCTCCCGCGCGCCGAGTACGCGATCAAGGACACCTGGACCGGTTCCGGCATGCGCGGCACCGGCAGCAACACGCTGATCGCCGACGACGTGTTCGTACCCGAGTGGCGCAGCGTCGACCGGCAGCGTCTCCTCGACGGGCAGCCGCAGGCCTCGTCGGCCGACTGCCACACGGTTCCGATCCAGGCCGTCAACGGGCTGTCGTGCGCACCCGCCGCCGTGGGGGCCGCTCGCGGCGCACTCCGGCTGTGGACCGGCGACACGGCCCTGCGGCTGGGGCGCGGCGCCGGCCGCCCGGGGGTGCCCGGCCCCGCCCGGAGCACGTACGAAGCGGTCCTGACCCGTAGCGCCGGTGAGATCGACGCCGCCCTGCTGCTGCTGGAGCGAGCCGGGGCCGTCGCGGACCGGGGCGCACGGATCACGGCCGAGGAGACGGCTCGTAACGTGCGCGACTACGCGCTGTCGACCGAACTCGTGGTGAACGCCGTCAACCGGATGTTCGCCACCGCCGGAACCTCCGGGCAGACCACCGACAGCCCGCTCCAGCGGATCTGGCGTGACGTCAATTCCATGGCCACGCACATCGCCCTGACGTTCGACCCGGCCGCGACGCTGTACGCGGCCCGCGCGTTCACCCTCTGACAGAGACACACCCCGCACCCGCGCCACGTTTGACATGGAGTGCACTCCAACACCTAGCGTCGCGGACAGACGGATTCCGAGCCCAGGAGGCAACAACATGACCGACATCCCCACCCGGCACTTAGGCGAACTGGCGGTCTCCGCTCAGGGTCTGGGATGCATGGGCATGAGCCACGGCTACGGCGCCACCGACGACGCACAGTCGATCGCGACGCTGGGCCACGCCCTGGACCTCGGGGTGACCTTGCTGGACACCGCCGACTTCTACGGCTCCGGGCACAACGAGGAACTGATCGGACGGGCCGTCGCCGGGCGTCGCGACGAGGTGGTGCTGGCGACGAAGTTCGGCTTCGCCAACCGCCTGGGCGAGCCCACCCGGGTCCGCGGCGACGCCGCCTACGTGCGACAGGCGTGCGAGGCGTCGCTGCGCCGGCTCGGGGTCGACCACATCGACCTCTACTACCAGCACCGGGTCGACCCGCAGGTGCCGATCGAGGAGACCGTGGGCGCCATGGCCGAGCTGGTGCGGGCCGGCAAGGTCCGCCACCTCGGCCTGTCCGAGGCCGGCGCGCAGACCCTCCGGCGGGCGCACGCGGTGCACCCGATCGCCGCACTGCAGAGCGAGTGGTCGCTGTGGTCCCGCGACCTGGAGGCGGAGATCGTCCCGGTCTGTCGCGAGCTCGGCATCGGCCTGGTGCCGTACGCCCCGCTCGGGCGCGGCTTCCTGACCGGCCAGTACAGCTCGGTCGAGGGGCTGGCGGAGACCGACGTACGGCGCAACCACCCGCGTTTCGCCGACGGAAACCGCGAACGGAACCTGGCCATCGTCGCGAAGCTGAACGAACTGGCTGCCGCGAAGGGGGTCACCGCCGGCCAACTCGCCCTGGCCTGGGTGCAGCACCGGGGCGACGACGTGGTGCCGATCCCCGGCACCCGGCGGCAGCGCTACCTGGAGGAGAACCTCGCGGCCCTGGCCGTCGAGCTGTCCCCCGAGGACCTCGCCGCCATCGAGGCCGCCGCACCGCCCGAGCAGGTCGCGGGCACCCGCTACGACGCGACCGGGCTGACCTTCGTCAACGGCTGAGCCGCCGGCGAGGGCGGGGCGCGGAGTGCGGGGCGCGGGGCGCGGGGCGCCATGTGAAAACTTCATGCCCGCTCGTGCTGGCATCACTGGTTGGCCGCGCGAGCGGGCTGGGATGCTGGACGCATGGAATTCGGAGTTCTCGGACCGCTCGAAGCGCGCATGCACAACAAATCCATTGTGCCGACTGCCGGAAAACCCCGACAGATCCTCTCACTGCTCGCGATCCGCGCGGGCCGCGTCGTACAAGTGGAAACCTTGATGGCCGAGCTGTGGGGCAACTCCATTCCACGCAGTGCCGCCACCACGCTCCAGACCTACGTCCTGCAAGTGCGCCGGAAATTGACGGCGGCCGGTGTGCAGCAAACCGGCCGCAGCGCCAAGGACGTACTGGAGACCTGTTACGGGGGTTACCGGCTCACTCCGGACGAATTCTCCCTCGACCTTCTGGAATTCCAGCAGATGGTCCGCCTGGGCGGCCGGACGCTGGCCGAGAACGACCCCGCAACGGCGTCCGAGCAGCTCAGCCGTGCCTTGGACCTGTGGCGCGGCCCGGCCCTCACCGACGTCCCGATCGGGGAGGTCCTCAGCACGGAGGTCATCGGCATGCAGGAGGAGCGTGCCTGGGCGTTGGAAATGCGTCTCGAAGCCGACCTCAGCCTCGGCCGGCACGCGGAGATCATCGGCGAGCTGCGCATGCTCGTGAGCCAGCAGCCCCTGCACGAGACCCTGTCCGCCCAGCTGATGACCGCCCTGTACCGGGCCGGGCACCCCTGGCGGGCGCTCGACGCCTTCCAGTCGCTGCGCCACGCCCTCATCAAGGAGTTGGGGGTCGAACCGTCGCCCCGGCTACAGCGTCTGCACCAGGCCATCCTGGCCAACGACACCGACTTGCAGGTTCCTTCCGCCACGCTGCACGCCCTCTCGGCGTAGCCGTACGTCGGGCGTCGGGCGTCGGGCGTCGAATCCAGCCGCGCCACCCCTGGTCAGGGGTGGCGCGGCTGGTTCGCGTCCGAGGTCACGGCCCGCCGAAGGCTCCGACGGGCCGCTCCCCCTCGATCAGGCCAACTGGTCGTAGCTGACGGAGCGGGACCGCAGTCGGATCCTGTCGTCCGTCATGTCGATGACGTCGTGGATGACGATGCTGGGTCCGACTTCCGGTGCCTCGGCGGGGCGCGTCCGTACGATCAGGGCGTAGACGGTGGAGGCGATGCTGCCGTCCTCCTGCGGAGCGAGGCGGATCTGGTTGAAGTGGTGGCGGAGTTGGGTGGGGTCGCTTTCGAACTGCTTCATGAACAGGCGCAGTTCTTCGAGGATGGCGTCGGGGCCGACCGCAGGGGCTGCGCCGGGGGTGAGCGCGAAGGTGCCGTCCTCGGTGAACGTGTTCGCGTGCTCTTCGAGCCGCCCGTTGTCCAGTGCCTGCATCTGGTGGGCATAGAAGTGCTGTACCTGGGCGTAGAGTTCGCCGCTTACTAACGTATTCATGATCGACCTCCGGGGTGTGGGACGGGGGGACTGACGGGATCTGGGCCTCCGACCGGCATGAGCCGTGCGGGAGTTCGGACGGGTGCTGGTGCGGGCGGAGTTGACGGGCCTGGCGCCGAGGCGCGGGGGACGACCTCAGGCGGCCCGGCACCGGTGACGTCCGTCCGCGACCGCGCACGGGCACGGGCACGGGCACGGGCACGGGCACGGGCACGGGCACGGGCACGGGCACTGTGGCGTGGCAGCGCTGCCGTCGGGGTACGGACGCACCGGGGGGCGGGGCAGCGCCGTGGACGGTGGCCGGACGGCGCGATGGCGCGGCCACCGTCACCGCGCGGGCTCTCCGCGGGTGCGGGGCCTCGGGAACGGTCGGCCGGACTGGTAGGACTTCTCGGACCGGGCCGCTCGGGCTTCGTGCCGGGCCGCTGGGGCTTTCGGTCGGCCCGGTAGGAACTTAGGACCGGGCCGGGCGTCAAGTCAGGGCGAACCGGGCCGAGGTCAGGGCAGGGCGGGGCAGGGCGGGCCAGGCCGGGCAGGGCAGGGCGGCGGGGTGCGGTGGTTGGGATCGGCGTCGGTCGGTGTCTGGTCTCTGTTCTGGGGTGTCCCGGCCGACCTGGCCGTCGGCCGATCCGGTGGCGCCGGTCGCGAGACCTGGCCGTCCGGCTCAGTGCTGCTGGACGGCCAGCCGGGGGCCCGGTTCCCACACGCCGAACTCACCCTGCTGGTAGAGGGCCGCCGCGCCGGGGAAGATCTCGCCCTCTTCGACCCGCCCGATCACCAGCAGGTGGTCGCCGGCTTCCACGGTCTGTACGAGCGTGCAGCCGGCGTAGGCGACCGCGGCCTCGGTGAGCACCGGGACCCCCGCCAACCCGCCGTGCCAGACCACGTCGTCGAACTTGCGCGCGGCCTTCCCGGCGAAGGTCCGTGCCGCATCCTGGCCCCGGTGGGCCAGGAAGTTCACCGCGAACGCTCCGGAGGAGAGCATCGCGGGCAGGGTCCTGGAGCCCTTGCTCACGCACACGAGGAGCAGGGGCGGTGCCACTGACACCGCGGAGAAGGCGTTGCAGGTGAAACCGCTCGGATCGCCGTCATCGCCGAGTGCGGTGACGATCGCGACAGGGGTTGGGAACGTACCGAAGACCTTGCGGAAGGTATCCGCGTCCAGCATGGCGTCCACTCCGTCGACTCGTTCACGGGCCTCTCCCGCTGCTTGTGCGGGCACTCTTGAGGCAGTTGCTAGAAAATGCCTGGAGGGCTGCTCGCAGATGGAACCAGCCATCCTCGAACCGGTTCGCGCCGGATCGCGCCGGATCGTGCAGGCCACCCGCACGCACCACGGGACCGTCCGTCCTCTAGGCGGGCTCGTCGACGGGAGTGACCAGGCCGGCGGCGGTCAGGTATCCGATGATGTCCTCGGTCACCTGGGGCGGCAGCGGCAGCGCCGCCGAAACCGCGGTGGGGGTGGTCGGCCAGGCGAGGGTCATCGCGACCCACGCCGCCTCCTGCCGGTGCAGGACCACCCGGTGGGGCGAGCGCTCGGACTCCAGTACGCATCCGACGCCCGACTCCGGGACAGTGAGGGCCACGTGCCGGGGCAGCCGTACGCGGCACTCGCCGGACGGCGGGTCCAGGGCGAACGGGGCCGCCGACGACAACGGGATCACCGAGAGCAGGGGTCCCTTCAGGTCGTCCACGCCGAGCGTGCGCACCACGAGGTGCGACAGCTTGTTGAGCGCCGGCAGCGTGAAGGGGCACAGGTCCTCGGGCCCGCTCAGGGCATTGGCCAGGAGTACCGGCCCGAGCTCCATCCGCCGCAGCACCTCGCGCACCACCGGACTGGGCCGGTCTAGCCGGTCCTGGCCCCAGCGACTGGTGAGGAGCAGCGCATCGCCGCCGACCCCCTGATCGATGATCACGTCCTCGGACAGCGACCAGAGATGGAAGGTCTGGACACCCCCGGTCGTACGCCGCATCGTGCACCTCTCTTGCCGGGCGGAGGGATTCGTCGAGTATGAAGCCGGGCCCGAGCCTCACGACAGCCACTGCACCAAACAGTCGGTACGGACTCCCCTTACGGCCACGAGGGGCTCGTCCCGCGATCGCCTCCGGGATCACGTCCTAGATCACGAACGGGCGGGCTGCGCCGCCCCTCCCCGGCGCCTGCCGAAGACAGCTGTCACCAGCATGGCGGCGAGCGCGAAGGCGCCGGCCACGAGCATCGCCGGGCGCGGACCGGAGGCGTCGATGATCAGGCCGCCGATGAACGACCCGACACCGATGGCCCCGTTGAAGGCGGCCACGTACAACGACGAGGCCGCCTCGCTCTCTTCGGGGACCAGCCGCATGACCCAGGTCTGCAGCGCGACCGGCAGGGCCGCGTACAGGACCCCCCAGCACACCAGCATCGCGATGACGAGCGGACCGCTGCCTCCGCCCGCGTACATCACCACCAGGACGACGGCCAGGAGTCCGGTGCTGCCGATCAGACTCGTACGCAGGGCTCGGCCGACCACGGCGCCCGCCGCGAAGTTGCCCACCAGTCCGGCCACGCCGAAGACCAGCAGCAGCGCGCTGACGAGGGACGGCCGGACACCGGCCACCTCCTGTAGGTACGGGGCCACGTAGGTGAAGGCGAGGAAGTGGCCGCTCATGATCAGGGCGGTGACGGCGACCGCGACGCGCAACGCACGGTGGCGCAGCACGCGCAGCAGCACGGTCAGGTTGCCGCTGCCCCGGGCGGGCAGGGCCGGCATGAACAGCAGGCTCGCCCCCAGGACGAGGATGCCCAGGAGCCCGACGCACACGAAGGCGGCGTGCCAGCCGGCGGACTGGCCGACGGCGGTGCCCAGCGGGGTGCCCGCGACGGAGGCGAGGGAGATGCCGCCGAGGACCACCGAGGTCGCGCGGACGGCGTGCCGCTCGGGGACCAGTCGTACGGCGACGGAGACGGCGATGGACCAGAACACTCCGTGGGCCAGGGCTACGACGAGGCGCGCGGTCAGGAGCAGCGGATAGCTGGAGACGACGGCGGCCATGAGGTTGCCGGCGATGTAGAGGACCATCAGGGCCACGAGGAGCCATTTGCGGTCCACGCGCCCGGTCAGCGCGGTCAGGGGTCCGGCGGTCACCGCCGCCACCGCCGCGAAGCCCGTGACCAGGAACCCCGCCGTACCCAACGACACGGACGTGCCCTGGGCGATGGACGGGAGCAGCCCGATGGGCAGGGTCTCCGTGGTGACGAAGGAGAAGACGCCGAGGGCCAGTCCGATCACGGCCAGCCAGCTGCGCAGCGACGACGGTGGCGCGGGGACGGAGACGGAGACGGACACGGAAGTGGTGGCGGAGGCGGCCGGCCCCGTGGCGGGATCGTCGCCCGGGGGCCGCTTGCTGCTCTGACTGGTCGTCACGCTGTGGGACATCGTTGCTCCCGGGTCGATGGTCCGGCGGTGAATTGATGGACGGGGTTCTGCACGCGGGCAGCCCGGAAGCGCGCAGGCGCGGTGAACGGGCGCGAAAGGGCGGTATCGGAACTGCGGGAACCGCGACGGCGGGGCCGGTGCCGAACGAATTCAAAAGGGGTCCGCCCACGCATTGTCACGTGCCCGCGGTCCACGGAGGAAGTGCCTCCGGGTCATGGTGGTGGGACCACCAGTCACCGGCCGGTCAGCGCTACGCGCTGCGGGAACGCCCCTGGCTGCGCCGACGGGTTGGCCACCGTGCTGGTGCTGGGAGCACCCGGATGAGTTGACCCCGGCAATGCGGCGTCCCGTCGGGTAGCTTTCCATTGGGAAATGGTTCCTCGGGTCGACTCCCGGCACCTTTTCGTACCGTCGCGGAAAAGACGGAAAGAACGGAAAGGTAAATCGGGTCGGTATTCCCCTGCGGTTCCGCCAGAGGCATTGCGGCGGAACGGGACGCCGGCGGCCGGGTCGAGCCGCACCACTCGTCACACCACCCCGCCTCGTAGATCCCCCCTCCTGAAGGAGCAGAGACTTGTCGACGGACCGCATGCGTGGGACGGAGCACGAAACCGTGGGCCTTGCGCCGCCGGCCGCCGGCCCGGCGACGCCGGGACGCACCCGGGTGAACCGCCTCGACACGCTGACCGGATTACGCTTCCCCGCAGCCTTCGTGGTGTTCCTGTACCACGCGTCCCTCCTGGCCTTCCTGGGCGTCCCCTGGCTGAGCAGCAGCTCGGCCGTGACCACCTACTACGACGCCGTCGCCCACGCCGGGGCCCTCGGCGTCACCTTCTTCTTCGTGCTCAGCGGGTTCGTGCTGACCTGGTCGGCCCGGGACACCGACACCGCACCGCGCTTCTGGCGGCGCCGCTTCCTCAAGATCGTCCCCAACTACGTCGTGGTCTGGACGCTGGCCATGCTGGTGTTCGCCGCTCCCTTGACGGACATGACGATCGGGCTGCTCAACTTGTTCATGGTCCAGGTCTGGTACCCGGACTTCGCGATCAACTTCGGCGTGAACCCGGCGGGTTGGTCCCTGGGCGTCGAGGCCGTCTTCTACCTCCTCTTCCCGGTCCTGCTGCACTGGATCAAGAAGATCCCCGCGCACCGGCTGAACCTGTGGGCCTTGGGCGTGGCCGCCGGGATCATCGCGACACCGCTGCTCTCGACGCTGCTGGTCCCGGCCGGGGCGATGATGCCCACGGAGCCCGACACCTCGATCAACCAGTACTTCTTCTCGTACATCCTGCCGCTGCCCCGGGTGCTGGACTTCGCCCTGGGCATCCTCGTGGCCCGCTCGGTGATGGCGGGGCGCTGGCGCAACATCGGCATGGTCTGGTCCGGCGCACTGCTCGTCGCCAGCTACGTGGTGGGCTACTTCCTGCCGCCCATCTACGCGACGCGGGCGGTCTGCGTCGTCCCCGCCGCCCTGCTCATCGCCGCCGGCGCCATCGCGGACAACGAGGGACGGTTCACGCTGTTCCGCAACCGCGTGATGGTCTGGCTCGGCGACATCTCGTTCGCCTTCTACCTGGTGCACTACACCGTGATGGTCGGCGTGTGGAAGCTGCTGGGCAGCGCGTCGTACTCGGTTCCGGGGGCTGCCGGCCTGATGGTGCTGTGCATGGCCGTCGCGATCCTGGCCTCGTGGGCGCTGTACGAGCTGATCGAGAGGCCGATCACACGGCGCTGGTCGAACCCGAAGAAGAAGCCGGTGGCCGTGCGTCCCGCGGCCGGGTCCCGGCCCCTCGCCACCCAGGGCGCGGCCGAGGGGTGAGCGATGAGTGGACGGGCCGGCCGCCGTCTGGCGCGTCCGGCCCGTCCGCTCGTACGGCTCGCGCACCCGCACGTACACGCGCACTCATACAGGGACCGCCTGCCCCGCCCGGCTCCGTCCGGGTGGGGCAGGCGGTCCGCTGCGTTTCCGTACGGGATCAGGCGCGGCCGGAGAGGCCGGCTGCGGCGCGCAGGCCCGCGGCGGTGGAGACGTATCCGAAGAGCGCCCCGCCGGGATCCACGGCGGCCGATTCCTCCAGGCGGCCCAGATGGACCGGGACGAAACCGGCGTCGCGCACGAGCGTCTCCGTCACCTGCCGGGCGCCCGGGTCGTCCGACGCGATGCCCATGCCCCAGAAGTGGCGTTGTTGCGTGCCGCGCGACCACAGCAGTTCGTCCGGGAAGTGGGTGAACGCGCGTGCGACGCGGCTGCCGGGCAGCCGCTCGGCGGCCCAGCTCCCCTGGGTCAGGCCCGGTCCGAGCTGGGAGACGAAGAGGCCGTCCTCGGAGAGGCCGATCGGGCTGGTGGCGTCGATCACGGTCCTTCCGGCGAGCCGGCCCTCCAACTGCTCCAGCAGTTCGTCGAGGGCCGGGTACGGAACGGACAGCAGTACGACGTCACTCGCTTCGACCGCCTCGGCGTACGTCGCGGCCCGGGCCCGGTCGCCCAGCGGTTCGACGAAGGCGGCGAGTCGGCCCGGATCCCGAGAGCCGAACGTCACGGCGTGGCCGGCGGCCAGCCAGTGTCGGCCGAGCGGGCGGCCGATGTTCCCGGCACCCAGGATGCCGATGTTCAGGGGGATCGCCGATCCGGTCATGTGGAACTCCTCTGGTTCTTCTGGTTCTTCTGGTTCTTCCGTGCGTACGGGGGACGACTCGGCCGGGGGACGGCGGACATGGGCGTCGGCCGTCGGTCACCTCTGACCGACGGCCGACGGGGGGTGGGTCTCAGTACGCGAGGACGTCGGGCCACACCAGAGCGGTCGATCCCCACGTCACGCCGCCGCCGAAGGCGCTCACCAGCACGCGGTCCCCCGGTGTGATCGAGCCGCCGGTGACGGCGTCGGCGAGCGCCAGCGGGATGGAGGCGGCCGAGGTGTTGCCCACACGGTCGAGGTTGACGACCGTCCGATCCCGCGCCATCCCGAGCTGATCGGCCACCGCGTGCAGGATCCGTACGTTCGCCTGGTGGCCCACGAACCGGTCCACGGACTCCGGAGCCCATCCGGCGCGGTCGAGCATGGCCTGGGAGGAAGCCGCCATACGGGTGACGGCGTGCCGGAACACGTGCTGGCCCTGCATGGTGAAGTACGAGTCTGCGGGGCGCGGTCCGGGCCCGTCGGCTCCGGTGGCCGGCTGCCGCGAGCCGCCGCCCGGAACGACGATGAGGTCCTTCAACGAGCCGTCACTGCCTAGGTCGTGCCCCAGGAGCGCACCGGGCTCGGTGGGGTCACCGGCCCTGAGCACGACGGCTCCCGCGCCGTCGCCGAAGATGACCGAGGTGGTGCGGTCGTCCGGGTTGAGGATCGTGGAGTACGTCTCCGCGCCGATGACCAGTACGCGTTCGGCGGTGCCCGCGGCGATGGCGCCCGCGGCGGAGGCCAGCGCGTAGACGAATCCGCTGCAGACGGCGGCGATGTCATAGGCCGCCACGTTCCCCAGGCCGAGCCGGGAGGCGACGTCGGGGGCCGTTGCCGGGCACGGGTGGTCCGGAGTGGTCGTGGCCAGGACCACCAGGTCGACGTCGCCGGAGCCGGCCGACTTCAACGCCCGTTCGCCCGCTGCCACAGCGAGGTCGCCGGTGGCGGTCCCGGGATCGGCCCAGTGCCGCTGGGTGATGCCCGTCCTGGTACGGATCCACTCGTCCGAGGTGTCCAGGGTCCGGGAGAGCTCCTCATTGGTCACGACGCGGGGCGGGACGAACGTCCCGAGCCCGGTGAGGACCGCTGCGCGCGGCGCTGCGGGTAACTGTCCGTGGGACGACACATACGTCAAGGGGGGCCTCCCTCATCGCCGGTGCGGGACGCCGCTACCGGGCACAGTGGAACGGGCCGCACTCCGCTCGGCGAAGGGCGACGGACGCGGAAACGGACGTCGCCGGCGGGCCGCGGTACGCGGCCACCGGGCGCGACCCGGTACGAACGGCTCGGACTGCCGAGCCGTCTCGAAAACGTAGGTCGATTGTCCGGCGGCGGGCCGATCCCTTCCAGACCGTACTGACGCAGTGGGTGGCGGCGGTGGTGGCGGGACCACCACCCTGCCCGCCGTGCGGTGCGGCGCCTACTGCCAGGCCGACGGGGGCCCGGCGACGCCCGGCGGCAGGTACACCAGGAGCCGGGTGCGGGCGGCTTCGTCCAGGTCCATGGCGAACAGCACGAAGGGAAGGCGCCCGTCGTCGGGCCGGTGCAGTTCGACGGCCGTCGGGACGAACTCCTCGACTTCGTGGCGGTCCCACAGCTCGGCGAACCGGGGATCGCTCCGCGACAGGTGGTCCGCCATCTCCTCGTACCGCGGGTCGTCGGCGCCGTAGGAGGCCTGGAGGCGGAACCGGGCCGTCATCTGCCGTGCCACCCGGGGCAGGTTCAGATACTGCTCGCCGTGGGAACCGGTGAACAAGCTGGTCAGGAAGTTGTGGTTGCCGTCGCGGTTCAGGCGCAGCACGTCCACCGCCGATTCGTTGGCGGCGAGGACGTCCCAGTAACGGTCGATGACGCAGGACGGACCCAACAGCTGCGTGTCGACGAGCCGTTGGAAGACTTCGGGGTCCGAAGGGGCGGGAGTCGAAACCGGTAACGGCGGGTTGGAGTCCGCGAGCCGGTACAGGTGCACCCGTTCGAGTTCACTGAGGCGCAGGGCGCGGCTGATGGCGTCCAGGATCCCGTCCGAGACCTTGATGGGGCGACCTTGTTCCAGCCATGCGTACCAGGAGGCGCTCACCCCGGCCAGGACCGCGACCTCCTCCCGGCGGAGCCCGACCCTCGCGCGCCTGCCGGCCGTTGCCAGTCCGACGTCTTCGGGGGAGAGCCCTGCACGGCGGCTGCGCAGGAAGTGCGCCAGCTGGCTGCGCCGCTTCTTCTTACTGTCGGTACCGGAAGGCATGGCGTCCATACCGACCGAAGTTAGGTCACACCGACACGCACTGTCAGCGGCGAGGATCACACCGCTGCCCGTTTGAGAGCCGGATGCCCGGTACACGGGCGCGCGCGTGCTCCTCGGTACGGCGGCAGCGGGCGGGCCGGGTGCAGCCTGGTCGGGGGGCGGTCGTTCAGTGGTCGAGATCCCCGAGGACGCGCCCCAACTCGGCGAAGAACAGGTCCTTGTGTTCCCGGTTGAAGAAGTGACCGCCCGGGAGGGAGCGGAGCGTGAAGCGGGCGCTCGTGTGCACGCGCCACGCCGCGGCGTCCGCGGCGGGGACCAAGGGGTCGCTGCGGCCCAGCAGGACGTGCACCGGGCAGGGCAGCGGCCGGTGCCCTGCCGTCGGATGTCGGTAGGTGGCGCACACCCGGAGGTCCTCGCGGAGCCGGGCCGTGACCGCCCGCATGCGTACCGGGTTCTCCCGCAGCAGACGGCCGGCTCCACCCAGACCCAACAACAACTCAAGGACGGCACGATCCGAAAGCCCTACGGTCAGGTCGGGCGCAGCCTGGACGTGCGGCGCACGGTGGGCCCCGGCCACGAAAGCAGCAGGTGGGCGCCGTCCCGCGGCGATGTGCCGCTGCGCCACTCCGTAGGCGACCAGCGAGCCCATGCTGTGGCCGTAGAAGGCGTAGGGCTCGTCGAGGAAGGGGGTCAACTGCCGTGTCACCTCGCGCACCAGGGCGTCCATCGTGCTGACGGCACCGGGGGCGCGGGCCGCGGGCGCCGACCTGGGAGGCATGGACACCGGCACCACCTCCACCTCCCGGCCGAGCCATTGCCCCCAACCCGAGAAGGACCAGGGGCTGCCGCCCGCGTGGTGGAAGCAGAACAGGCGCAGCTGTGCCGCCCCGTTCTTCGTCGGGATGCTCTCCGCCGTACCCGCCGCCGGGCCTGCCGGGATGTTCGCCGCTGTGTGGAACATGCCCGCCAGTCTGACGTCGCGGACCGGAGGGAGGGAGTGTCTGTCGAACAGGGTGGTGCCACCACCACCGGTGGGCCCTGACCGTCGGGCGCACCCCTACGGCTCCCCCGCCCCCATCCCCGTCCCCGTCTCCTCCCCCGGTCTGCGTCACCGAAATGTTCTTCAGAAGGAAAGAGGTCGCTACGTGCAGGCAACCGCATCTCCCCCGGTGTCCGGGCTCCTACGGCGAGCGAGGCTGCGGCACTTCCTGCGGGCCCGCCGGGAACGGATCACGCCGGAAGAAGTCGGACTGGTGAACGTGGAGCGCAGGCGTACGCCCGGACTGCGGCGCGAGGAGGTGGCGGCCCTGGCCGGGGTCGGGGTGTCCTGGTACACCTGGCTCGAACAGGGCCGGGACATCAACGTCTCCGAAGGAATCGTGAACGCCGTCAGCAACGCCCTGCGGCTCGAAGAGTGCGAGCGCACGTACTTCTACCGGCTGGCCGGCCACAACCCGCCACCCCGTACGGAGGGCCACCGGTGGGACAGCGCGTACGCGCGGATGCACGCGCTCGTCGAGGGATGGTCGTTCAATCCGGCCTACATCACCGACAGGTACGGGCGCATCGAACTGGCCAGCCGTTCGGCCCGCTCCCTGTTCCGCATCGACACTCGTGGAGACAACTGCGTGGAGAAATTCTTCACCGAACCGTCCACGCGCGAAAAATACCCGGACGCGGACGAGGTGGGGCGGGGATTGGTCGCCCAGTTCCGGGCGCAGTCGGCCCGTTTCCCGGAGGATCCGGAATTCGGTCGGATGGCCGAACGGCTTTGTGGGTGGAGTCCGCGCTTCGCCGCGCTGTGGGACTGCCACGAGGTGGTCGGCCCGAACCAGGGCATCCGTAAGATCGCGCACCCACAGGCCGGGGTGAGGGTCTACGACCGCGTGGTGATGCGCGTGCCGGACTGCCCCGAATCGCTCTTGACCCTGTACATCGCCCAGCCCGGGACGGATTCGGCCGAGCGGCCGCGCGAGCTGGTCGGCGCGCACGCCGGCGCCGCCGGCTGAACCGTACGCCGATGCGAAAGCCGGACTCCGGGACCGTGATCCGGTTTTCGGTACGGGTGGTGTTCGCACCACCACGATCAGGAGACACTTCCTCCGCCCGCTCCCGGATCCCATGATGAATCCGTGGGACGCGGAGGAATTCGAAGAGTTCCCTTCCCGCGATGACATTCCGCCCTCTTTCAGGTGGCCGAATAACCATCGAAAGTCGGCGTTCCTGTTGATTCACGGAGGAATGCAATGGATAATTCGATCGTCAGTCGGGTGGTCACGGTCCTGGCCGAACTGGACGTGTCGACGGAGAACGTCACACCGGACACCACGTTCGAGGCCATGGAGATCGACTCGCTGCTGCTGGAAGAACTGGCGCTGCGGTTGCAGAAGTCCTTCGGTGTCGAGATCGAGATGGGTGAACTCGTCCCCGAGCAGACCGTTGCGGAGGCAGCCGCGGTGCTCGCTGCCAAGGGCGTCACCGTAGCCTGACGCGCCGCGCCCCGCGCCGCCACGCATCGTTCGCGCCGCGCACCCTCGTCGTTCCCCATCACCTTCGTCACCCCCCACCCCCCACGCGACCGCCGTGCTGCCGGTCGTGCTGTCAGCCACGTTTCGTTCGAGAGGAACACCGATGTCTTCCACCCTGCTCGTCCTCACCGAAGTCGCCGTAGCCCCCGGCAAGGAGGACCAGGTCCTGGCCGCTTGGGGCGAACTGAACCAGAAGGAGCCGGTGGTCGGCCGCGCCCTGTACCGCAGCGTGGACGACGGCAACGTCCTGGAGATCACGCCCGTCAAGGACCTCTCGGAGCTGGGCGCCCTGAGCGCGGGCTGGCAGAAGCTCTGGGAAGAGGTGTCGGGCGACCTGGTCACCGACTTCCGGCGCCAGCTCCTGGAGTTCGTCGAGGCGCCCAAGGACGTCGCCGACCCGCTGCCGCAGACCCCGTACGTCCAGCTGCGGCACATCGAGGTGAAGCCGCGGGAGTACGCGGCCTACCGCGAGTGGCGGGAGAACACCATCTTCGACGTCGTCCGGCGCGCGGACCAGGTGAAGGCGTTCCTGGCGTACCACTCGCTGCTGAGCACCGAGCCCGGCGTGATGTTCGTGTCCGGCTTCGAGTGCGAGCCGCAGGAGTACCAGTCGGTCTTCACGTCGCCGGAGTACCAGCAGATCGTCCAGCAGGCGGGCGACCGCTACATCGTGGGCGGCGAGAGCGGTCTGTACACGCGCGTCTACCAGCGTGCTGATGTCTGAGACCCGTACGCGGACCGGCCCGGCCCCGCTCGCGACCCCGAACCGCAGGGAGACCCACGCACTCGGTCTGACGACCCAGGGCCCCCTGTACCCGCCGAGCGAGGTCATGGACGGCGACGGCAACTTCCTGGTGGTGGGCCTGATCAACCGGCCCGCCCCGGACGGCGGGGCCGTGCCCGAGTGGGGCGCGGCGGTGGTCTCGCCGGACAGTCCGGTTCCCGAGTTCGGTCGTCTGGCCCCCTACACGGTGCTGCGCGAACTGGACACCGACCCCGACGGGGCGGACCGGGACCTGGTCCTCCACACGCTGCCGCTGCCCCTGCCGTGCAACAACTACCCCATGGTGTTCGCGCCGGAGCAACGGCCCGATGCCGACCGGGTCGAGCGGCCGAGCCACGCCTTCCACGAGGTGCCGATCCCGGACCTGCGGGCGCAGGACGGGCCCAAGGTCGTCGAGCCGGTGACGTTGGGCCAGTGGATGCGGGCGAGCGGGACCCTGGAGGTCGGCGTCACCCCGGACGGCCGGTCCGGGACCTTCGACTTCGCGTTCTCCCGCCTCGTACCGCACAGCGTCTACACCGTGATGTCGCTGCGTGCCCGTGACCTCGATCCGGCGGGGCCGACCCGGCCGGGCCCGCTCGGCGTACCGAACGTGTTCGTCACGGACGCCGACGGCGCCGCCCGCTACCACGCCACGCTGCCGAACCCGTTCCCGGACCCGGACCTCCCCGGCGCCAACCGGATCGTCAACGTGGTCGTGCTGTGGATGAGCTACCAGCGCAGCTACGGCGGCGCCATCGGAGAGTTCGGTCTCGGCGGCGACATCCACGCCCATCTCAAGCTGCGCGGCCCGTCCTTCCAGGACCTGCGGACCACCGGGGCCCCACAGCCCTGACGGCGCCGGCCACAGCAACAGGACACCCGGCGGGACCAACGGACCGCCACGGAAGACCACAGAGCCCGGGAGAGGCCCATGCCCATCATCTCCGTCACCACCTGGGACGGTCAGGACGACGCCCAGTGCCAAGAACTCATGGAGGAGCTGACCCGCACCGTCAGGCGCATCACGGGAGCACCGCTGGACAAGATCACCGTCTACATCCAGGAGGTGCCGCGCAACCGCTGGGCGGAGGGCGGGGCCCTGGGCAGCGACCCGAAGTTCCCGGAGCTGAGCCGGCGTCCGACCGAATGACGTGACGGGTCCCCGGCGAGGCCGGCGCGAGGACTGCTGAGGACGCGAGCGCCGAGACATCCACACACGAGAACGGAAAGGTCGAGAGCCATGCCCCACGAAGAGTCCCGGGTCACCGATTCCAAGCCGGGCGCGATGTTCCTCGTCGGCGACGTGTTCGCCGAGTTCGCCCACCACGAAGGCGTGTTCACCGTCTCCCAGTTGGCCCGTCTGATCAAGAACGGGACGTTTCCGGAGGGACCCGGCGAGGTCCGGGTGAGCCTGGGGCAGGGTGTCTCCCTGTTCGACGTCCAGTTCGTACGCGACACCCTGGCCCGGCGCGGGCTCGCGGACCGGGTCGTCATCGACGACCAGGCGCTGCACACCCGCGCCGGGCGGGAGATCGCGCACAAGCACCGCCTGGAGAACGTGCTGATCTCCGAGCCGCGTCCGGTCGGCGCCGACTGGTACGAGGCGGACCTGCTGGTGGACGCCGCCAACGAGGTGATGTCCGACCACCTGACCGGACAGCACATGCAGGGGATGCTGGCCACGGAGGCCGGGCGGCAGATGTTCATCGCCGTGGCCGAGCAGTTCTACCTGCCGCCCGAAGCGGTGGGCAGCAGATATTTCGTCATCGACTCCTTCGCCACCCGGTACCGCAACTTCCTCTTCCCGCTGCCGGCGGTCGTGCGGTGCCACGTCCTCGCCCACCGCTCCCCGCACCACACGCGCGCCACGTTCCACTGCGAACTCACCGTGACTCAGGGCGGGTCGGAGACCGCGGGCCTGGACGTCCGGTTCACCGCCTTCGACACCCGGGCCTCCCACGCCAAGGAGATGCGGGCGGCGCAGCGTTCCCTCCAGGACGGGGTGGCCCTGGCCACGGCGGCTGCGGCAGCGGCAGCGCCTCCGGCGAGGACGGAGGCGCGCATGTCATGACCATGGCGAGGAGCTGCACCTGAAACGGCGGCCCGTACGTCCCGGGCGGGCCGCCAACCGTCATGACAAGGAGCCACGTACGTGTCCGATGTGGACCGGCCCTACATCGTCTTCAGCGATGTGGACGAGACGCTGATCACGATCAAGAGCATGTTCGACTTCCTCCACTACCAACTGGTGCGCCGCCACGGCACCGCCGGTGAGGAGGAGTACGAGCGGATCACCGCCGCGATCCGCCGGCGCGCCGCCGACGCAGCGCCCCGGGCGGAGATCAACCGCTTCTACTACAGCCACTACAAGAACGTTTCCGTGGCGACGGTCACGCGCCTGGCGGACGACTGGTTCACCGAACGCACCGCGTCCACCCGGGGTTTCTACATCGACTCCACGCGTCGTGCCCTGCGCGCCCACCGCGCCGCCGGCGCGACCCTCGTCCTGGTCTCCGGCTCGTTCCCGCCCCTCCTGGAACCACTGGCCCGGGAGGTGGGGGCCGCCGCGATCCACTGCACCCGCCCGCTGGTCTCGGAGGGCAGGTACACCGGCGAGGTCGACACCCCGGTCATCGGCGAGGGCAAACGTGCGGCTGTGTTGAGCCAGTTGGCCTCCCGACCCGATGTCGACCCGGGCGACTGCTACGCCTACGGAGACCACGTGTCCGACCTGCCGATGTTGGAACTCGTCGGGCACCCCGTGGTCGTGGGCGACGACGAAGAGCTGCGCGACCGGCTGGCCCGGCGTCCCTCGCCGATGCGTACCCGATGAACGGGCGTCGGTTCCACGTGCTGCTGGGGCCCGACGGGGCCGGCAAGTCGTCGGTCATGCGGCGGCTCGCGGGGATGCTGCCCGAGTGGCGGCTGGTCTCGACGGACGACGCGTTCGTCGCCCCCGAGCACGCGCTGATCCCCCGCCTGCGGCGGGACCTGCACGCGCACCTGCTGCCGGGCCTCGGTGCCGCCTACTCGGTGGACTTCCTGGCCAGCGTGCTCCAGACGGCCGTGGTCCACCTCAGGGACCAGGTCTGCGGCGGGGACCCGGAGGTGCCGGTGCTCGTGGACTCGTACTACTACAAGATCCTGGCGAAGTGCCGGACGGCCGGTGTCCGGGACAGCCGGATGTACTCCTGGTGGCGTTCCTTCCCGCAGCCGAGCGGGGTCGTCTTCCTCGACGTCTCGCCCGGCACGGCCTGGCGCCGCCGGGGCAACGGGGCACGGCTCAACCTCCTGGAGCACGACGGGGACGACGGCGACCGGGCGGACTTCGAGCGGTACCAGAAGAACCTGCGCGAGTTGATGCTGGAGGAGGTGCGGGACCTGCCGGTGACCATGCTCCGCGAGCAACCCGACGCCGACCGGGCGGCCGAAGCCGTACGGGAGGTGCTGAGCGCGTGAACGTTCCTTCCGGCTGGCACACCCCGGGCCACACCGACCGTTACCGTCAGCGCGTGTTCGCCGCGCGCGAGCGACTGGCCGCCGAGCACGCCGACCTGCGGGGCGCGCAGCAGCGCGTCCTCACCGATCTGCTGGGCTTCAACGCCGCCACCGAGTTCGGCAGGCAGCACGGCTTCGGTCGTATCCGTACGATGGACGACTTCCGTGCGGCCGTACCGGTGCGCGACTACGCCGCCCACGCCCCCCTGATCGAGCGGACGGCCGCCGGAGAGCGGAACCTGCTGTCGGCCGACGCCCCCGCGGTCTACTTCACCAGCAGCGGCAGCACCGGAGCGCACAAGAAGGTGCCCGTCACCCCGCGCTTCATGAGGACGACGTTCATGCCGTTCTACTTCGCGGCGTGGGCCCCGCTGATCGAGCACTTCCCGGACGTGCTGGACCGGCCCGACGCCGTCCTCAACCTCAAGCACGATCCGCTGAGCGCCCCGCCCACCACCGCCGACGGCCGGCCGCACGTGGGCGCCAGCCAGGTGGACTTCGGCGCCAGGTTCGGCGAACCCCTCGCCGCCGAGCCCGGCACGGGCGCACCGTGGGCGACGCTCCCGGTGCCCACCGAGCCCGGTGACCACCTGGAGCGGGCGTACCTGCGGCTCCGGCTGGCGGTGCAGAGCGACGTGCGCGCTCTGATCGGCATCAATCCGGCGATGATCGCCGCCGTCCCGTACCAGCTGAACCTGTGGTGGCCGCGGATCGTGAAGGAGGTGCGCGACGGCACCCTCGGCGGTGTGCCCCACCGGGCGCCGGACCCCGAGCGCGCCGCCGAACTCGAACGACTGGCGGACTACTTCGGGACCGTGCGCCCCGCACATGTGTGGCCCCGCATCCGGGCGCTGTTCTGCTGGTCGACCGGAGTGGCCTCGCTCTATCTACCGGCGCTGCGGGAGGAGTTCGGCGCCGGCATCACCGTGCTGCCCGCGCCGGTGGCCGCCTCGGAAGGTCCGGTCGGCGTGGCGCTGGACCGGCACGCCTCGGCGGGCAGCCTCGTCGCGTCGGCCTCGGTGTACGAGTTCGTGCCCGCCGATCAGGACCTCGCCCCCGACCGGGACACCCTGCTGCCGCACGAACTCGAAACCGGCCAGGAGTACCACGTGGTGTTCAGTCATGTCGGCGGGCTGTACCGGTACGCGGTCGGTGACGTGGTCCGGGTCGTGGACCGGGTCGGCGGGGTGCCACGGGTGGAGTACGCGGGCCGGGGCGGCCGGTCCGACGCGGCGGGTGAGCGGCTGCGGGACGCCCAGGTGGTCAGGGCCCTGCACACGGCCCTGACCGCCGGCGGACTCGCGCTGCACAACGTGGCGTGCCGGGTCGAACCGGCGGCGGACCACACCCCGCGCTATGTGTTCGCGATCGCTCCCCGCACCCCCTGGCACGCGACCGAGGCCGCCCGTTTCACCGCCGCCGTGGACGGTGCGCTGGCTGCGGAGTCCGACGGGTACGCACGGGCCCGGGCGGCCGGTCGGCTGGGGGCTCCCGCCGTACGCCTGCTGGACGCCGGGGCGTTCGCCCGCGACTGGCACGAGGCGGTCGGCACGGGGGTCCGCCCGACCCAGGTCAAGGACCGCCTCTTCCGCCAGGACGACGCCCTCTGGGGGCGCCTGACCGGTACGCCGGGGGCGCTGACCGGTACGCCGGGGGGCTGACCGCCCCTTCCGGCCCGTCGGCCGTCCGACCCCCGTACCCCACCCCAAGGAGCCTGCCGTGCCCGTACTCAACCCCGTCGAACGGACCGCCCTGCTCACGGCCGCCTTGCGGGCTGCCGAGACCCGCCGCGAGGACCGGCTGTACGAGGACCCGTACGCCGCCGCGCTGGTGGGGGACGCGGGTCCGCAGTTGCTGGCCGAGATCAGGTCCGCGACCTTCCCGCCCGACCGACCGCGGACCCTGCCCAGTACCCCGGACTACAACGCCATCCGCACGCGGTTCTTCGACGACCTGCTGCAACAGGCGGCCCGGGAGCCGGGGACGAGCCAGATCGTGCTGGCCCCGGCGGGCATGGACTCGCGCGCCTACCGCCTCCCGTGGCCCGGACACGTCCGCTACTTCGAGGTCGACCGGCCCGCGGTCCTCGACTTCAAGGCCGAGCGGCTGCGGGGCGTCCAGCCGCGGGTCGACCACCGTACGGTCGCCGTCGACCTCACCGCGGTCGGCTGGGAGGACCGTCTCGTCGGTGCCGGCTACGACCCCGCCGTGCCCTCGACGTGGCTGTTGGAGGGACTGCTGTACTACGTCCCCGAGGCCGACGCGCACCGGATGCTGGAGCGGGTCGCCGCCCTGTGCGCACCCGGCAGCCGCATCGCCGCCGACATCGTCAACCGGGCCTCCCTGCACCTGCCCCACATGCGCGGGCTGCTGGACGTCTTCGCCGGCTGGGGCTGCCCCTGGGTGTTCGGCACCGACGAGCCCGAAGCCCTGTTCGAGCAGTACGGGTTCGACGTCCGCGCCGTCCAGCCGGGCGAGCCGGACGCCGACTACGGGCGGTGGCCCGACCCGGTGCCGCCGCGCGGGATCAAGGACGTACGACGGGTGTTCTTCGTGCACGGCAGGCGTCGCTGACCATGACGACCACCGTGATCGCGGGGGGCGGCATCGCCGGCCTCGCGCTGGCCCTGGCGCTCGGCGGACGCGGCCACCGGGTGCGGGTCCTGGAAAGGAGCGGGCCCCCGCCGGACGGGCCGGTCGTCAAGAGCGCGGAACTGTGGCGGCGGCCCACGGTCCCCCAGGCCGTCCACGACCACATCCTGAACGCCCTCGGCGTACGGATGCTGCGCCGCCACGCGCCGGCCGTCCTGGCCGCGGCGCTGGCTGAAGGGGCCCGGCTCCTCGACCTCACCACCGTGGCACCCGGCGGCCCCGGTGGCCCCGGGCCCGCCCGGGAGCCGGGCGACGAGGACCTCGTCACGCTGCTCGTCCGCCGTCCCGTGCTGGACCTCGTGCTGCACCGGGCCGCCCTGGCCCTGCCGGGCGTGACCGTCAGCCACCGCACGACGGTCACCGGACTGCTGCTGGCCCCGTCCGGGCCGACGGGGCAGCGGGTACGGGGAGTCGTGACGGACGGCGGCGAGCGGGTCACCGCCGACGTGGTCGTGGACGCCTCCGGTCGCAGGTCCGCGTCCCGGTCCTGGCTCGCCGCGGCGGGCGTCCCGGTACCGGACGACCTGACCGGCCCCAGCCGGTTGCACGCCTTCGGCCGCTTCTACCGGCTGCGCCACCCCGACGGCCCGCCGCCGGGTCCGCTCAACCGGGGCAACGCGGCCGGCGGCATCTGGGGCCACTACTCCGCCGTGCTGCACCCGGCGGACAACGACGTCTTCGCCATCACGCTCGGCGCCCTGCCCGGCGACCGCACCATGACGGCCCTGCGCACGCCCGGCGCCTTCACCGCCGCCTGCCGCCTCTCGCCGTACCTGGCCGCCTGGGTCGAGCAGGACGCGGCGCAGCCGCTCGGCCCGGTACGGGGCATCGGCATGCCGCCGAACATCCTGCGGGGCACCGCGTCCGACCGGCGGGGCACGGTCACCGGGCTCCTCCAGGCCGGCGACGCCGCCTGCGTCACCGATCCGATGTTCGGCCGCGGCATGTCCCTGGCCCTCGCGCACGCCTTCCTGCTCGCGGACCTGCTGGAGGAACACCCGGCTGCGGACCACCGGTTGAGCCGGGCGGCGGCCGAGCTCGTCGAAAGGGTGCTGCGCCCCTGGTTCGACCAGGGGGTGCACGACTCGTGGTCGCGGGTCGAACGGTGGCGGGCCGAGACCGGAGCGCCCCCGGGGCCCGCGCCCGGCCGGCCCGTACCGCTCGTACCCGGGCAGGTCCCGGCGGCGACAGCGGCAGCGGCAGCGGCCACCGACCGCACCGTATGGCGGGGGATCACCCGGATCCAGACGAGCCTGAACACACCCGCGGAGGTCTTCGCCGACGGGGACTTCCTGGCCCGCCTACGGGCGTTGGCCGGCGCCCCGAGGCCGTCCGCGTCCTCCGTGCCGCCCGGCCCCCGGCCCCCGACACCCGCCGAACTCCGGCACGCCATCGCCGCCCAGGAAGGAGAGTGAAGGTGCCGCCCCGCAAGAACGTCCTGCTGGCACCGGTCACGGTCACCCCTACCAAGCCGCTGACCCCCAGCCACCTCAAGGGTCTGCTGTGGACCGACGTGATGTTCCGGGCCACCGCGCCGCTCGCCGCGGTGACCTACCGCTACAGCCACACCACCTACCACGTCACCGAACAGACGGTCGGCTTCTGGGAGTACCTCGACCGCACCCACGGCGAGACCGACTACGCACAGCTCTCCGAAGAGGACATCGGCGACCTCTACGTCCGCTACCGGTCCGAGCCGCAGCGCCAGAGCGCCGACGTCCTGCGGCCGTACCGGGACGCCGTCGAGCACAGTGACTGGGTCCATCCCGCGAGCGAACGGATGCTGCGGCTGTGGGCCGGGCACTACGAGCGGCTGGGGATGCACGACCCCGGCCTCCAGAAGCACCAGCCGCCCGGCCTCGGACTGGAGGAGATGGTCGAGCGGCTCGCCGGCGTTGGCCTGGTCCTCGACCAGCGGCACTGCGGAGGCCCCGTCTACCTGGACCTGACCCGGTACGGCATGCCGCTGCGCCGGATCGTCACGGCGGACGGCCGGCCCAACTACCTCGCCTGCGCCCTGCGGGAACTGCTGCCGCTCGTCCCCTGGTACGACGAGGTCGTCCTGCTGTACGACCGCGAACTCGACTCGGACTACCAGCTGCTGAACCGGGTCCTGACCCGGCTGGGGCCCACGGTGCGCCGGGTGCCGATCGGCCGGGTGCCCATCGACGGCAAGATCACCTCGGCCCGGCACGGCGGCTGGCACGGTCACACGGCCGGCGCGCTGTTGCGGGCCGCGACCGACGCGGGCGACGGCCACGGTGCCGGCGGCGATGACGACGACGTCGGCGTGCTCCGGCTCGGCATGCGGCTGTACTTCATCGCGACCCTCGGCCCGGGGCAGCAGCAGTCCTTCCGCCACGACCTGTTGCGCAACTGCCTGGCCGTGGCCGCCCGGCTCCTGAAGCGCTCCGGGGCCGCGGCCCCGACCGGCGCGGGCGATCTGCTCGGCGTCCTCGGCCGGCACCGGCGGGGCCACACCTACGTCGACCCCTACCGGCTGGCCTGCTCGCTCCTGGGCAAGGGCCGGCCCACTCCCGATCCCGGACTCCTCTCGGCGGTGTTCCTGTGACCAGCTCCCTCCAGCCCGTGGCGTCCACGGCCCTCGCGCCGCCCCCGCCCTTCCCCCTGTCCTCGGCGGCTCTGCTCCGGTCGGCCGCGGAACGCGTACGGTCGGCCCGCCCGGAGCTGGCGGACCGTCTCGACCTGTCCAGCACGCAGGCCTTGCGAGCCGTCCGGGCCGGATTCCACGGCGCCCGCACCGTGGAGAACGACGAGGTCGTGGCCGTGGTCGTCGTCGGCCGGCTCGACCTGCCCCGCTGGGTGCGCGAGACCTGTGCCTTCGCCCTCGCCCTGACGCCGACGACGAGGAACGCGTGGCGGCGCTCCTTCACCCGTACCGTCTACCTGGCCGGCAATCCGTCCAACCTCCGCGAGAGGTTCGCCTTCGACCACGTCGCCGGCGACGACTCGATGGCCTGGGCCGGGCCGGCGCCCGGCGCGACGACGGCCACGCTGCGCCGGCTGCTCAAGTCCTTCGAGGCGTCGCACGAGCTGACCGCCCGGCCGTCGGCCACCGTGACCGTGCCCGGACGTCCGAGGTCCCGCCCCGCGACCCACCGCGACCTGTACGTCGCCACTGCCAAGGTGACCGTCACCGACGCCCTCGTGCACGTCAACCACCTTCTCGCCGAGGCCGTCCTGGACGGACTGATCGGTCCCGGAGACCGCTTGACGCTGCGGTTCGTACCGCGCCTGACCGGCTTGGGCGCGCAGCTCGCCATGCTGCGCGTGGACACCGACGTCCACCGCCCGGACGAACTCCAGGCCTACGCCGGACTGACCACGGAGGTCTGAAGTGTTCACGCCCCGTACCCCCGCTAGCACCCGTACCGGCACCCACCCCCACCCCCACGCTCATGCCCGCACCCACGGCGGCACCCGTGCCGGCGGCGCCACCAGCGCCCCGCTCGGCCCCGTCCGCCTGGGCGTCCACGGCTCCGCGCACCTGGCGTCCCGCCTCGTCTCCGCCGCCGGTCATGCGCAGGAGTCGGTGGAGTACGTCCCCTACGACGTCACCGAGCCGTTCGCCCCGCTCCGCGCCGGACGCATGGACATCATGATCGTCAAGTACGACCCGCGGGAGGCGGACATCGCCCTGAGCGAGCCCGTCGGCTTCGACGGGCGGGCCGTGCTCGTCGGAGCCCACCACCCGCTGGCCGGCCGCGCCGCGGTGTCGATCGAGGAGGTCGCAAAGTACGAGGCCTTCCGGTGCCCGGGGGAGTTCCCGCCCCACGTCTGGGACCTGGTGGTCCCGCCGCGGACCCCCCGGGGCCGTGCCGTCCGCCGGGTTCACCCCATGACGACGCTCACCGCGATGACACGGCTGCTCAGGAGCACCTCCGCGGTCCACGTGTCGTTCCAGTCTCTGGAGGCGGTCGTTCCGCCGGATATCGAGGTCGTCCCGGTGCACGATCTGCCGCCCTCGCCGGTGACCTTCGCCTGGCTTCGCGACATCGAACCACCCGCCCACGTAAGGCAGTTCGTCGCCGACGCGGAACGGGCGGCGCAGCGGTGAGCGCCGCGCAGCACGACGCGGCCCGCGGGGCGGAGCCGGGCGGGGACCGGGGCACGCGCCGCCTCCCGGTCGTCCTCCTGCACGCCCTGCCCCTCGACTCGTCCATGTGGGACGGGGTGAGCGGGGGACTGCGCGCCCGCGGCCACCACGTCCTCACGCCCGACCAACGCGGCTTCGGCGCCGCGCCGCCGACCGAGCGGTCGCCCTCGCTCGACCTCGTGGCCGACGACCTGGCCCGGGAACTCGACCGGCAGGGCATCGAGGCCGTCGCCCTCGTCGGCTGCTCCATGGGCGGCTACCTCGCGATGGCCTTCCTGCGCCGCCATCCGCACCGCGTCCGCGCCCTGGCCCTGCTGGCGGCGAGGAGCACGGCCGACACCGTGGAAACGGCCGCTCAGCGGCGGCGGTTCGCCGATCTGGTCCTCGACGACTCCACCCGCGGCCCGATCGTCGCGGGGACCGCGCCGGCCCTGCTGGGCGCCACCACGCGCGCCCGGCAGCCCGGCCTCCTGGCGCGGGTGACCGAACTGGCCGGGTCGGCCCGGCCGCAGTCCGTCGCCTGGGCGCAGCGGGCCGTCGCGGCGCGCCCGGACTCCACGGCCACCCTGCGTGCGACCGAGGTGCCGGCCGTGGTCGTCATCGGCGTCGAGGACGAACTCGTCGCCCTCGACGAGGCCCGCCGGACGGCCGCGGCGCTGCCGCGCGGCCGGCTCGTCACCCTTCCCGGTGTCGGCCACCTCGCTCCGCTGGAGGCGCCGCAGGCGATGCTGGAGGTCCTCACGGGCCTGCTCGCGCACACAGAGGCCGCCGAGGCGACGGCATGCTGAGGGCAGATCACGCGGCGTGGGGATACACGACGTCCACCGGGCTGGCGTTCACCCACGAGGAGATCGTGGACCCGCACTTCGACGCCTGCGCCGCGCACTACCGGGACGCCCTGGACGGCGTCGGTCTGCGGCCCGGCTGGCACGTGCTGGACGCGGGCTGCGGCAGCGGTGCGTTCCTGCCGCGGATCGCGGACCTCGTCGGCGTGCGGGGCCGGGTCTCGGCCATCGACCTGGCCGAGGAGAACGCGGAGCGCGCCGCCGGACGGATGCGGGACCACCCCGGACGTGCACGGCTGGAGGTGCGGCACGGCAGCGTCCTCGACCTGCCGTACGCGGACGGTACGTTCGACGCCGTCTGGTGCGCGAACACGACGCAGTACCTCGACGACGAGGAACTGGCGCGCGCCCTGGCGGAACTGCGCCGGGTCACCAAGCCCGGGGGGCTCGTCGCCGTCAAGGACGTGGACGGAACCCTGAGCACCGTCCGCCCGGCGGACCCCTTCCTGATCACCGACTTCTTCCGCGCGTCCGCCCGGTCCCCCGGGTACGCCCGCCAACTACTGCGGGGTCGTGATCTGTACCGCTGGTTGCGGGCCGCCGGTCTGACCTCGGTGCGGCAGCGCACGATCCTCATGGAGCACCACGCTCCGTTGACCCCGGCCGCGCTCCGCTTCTACGGGAACGCGTGCGCGCGTTTCGCCCGACAGGCGGCCAGCGAGGGGTTCCCCGGGAACTGGGCCCCCTTCCTCGACCCCGACGACCCGGACGGTCCGTTGCGCGACCCGGACGGATACATCAGCGAGGGCAACGTCATCGCGGTCGGCACGGTGCCGGCCGGCCCGCCGGGCGGCCCGCCGGGCGGGCCGGACCGGAAGTCCCCGGACCCCTCTGCGACTCCGCGACGGAAGGCGAGCGGACGGGTGCCCACTGGAAACCAATGGATGGAGAAGCATGAACGCATCGCGTAGGACCGCCGACATCACCCGTCGCGCCACGCTCACCGGTGGCGCCCTCGTCGGCGTCGGCATCGCCGAGGGCCTGCTGAACGCGACGCCGGTGGCTGCCGCCGCGTCGGCCGCGGCGCCGCCCGGCAGGAACACCCGCTACGCGCGCGGGCTGGCCGTCCTGCACGAGACGTCGGGCGACCGCGGAGCAGCCGTGATCGAGTCGCTTCAGGACATCGCACCGGACCTCGGCCGCTTCGTCGTCGAGTTCGCCTACGGCGACGTCTACGCCCGGCCCGGACTCGACCTGCGGGAGCGGGAGTTGGTGACGGTGGCGGCGCTGGCCGCCCAGGGGGACACCGCGCCGCAGCTGAACTTCCACATCGATGCGGCGCTGCACGTCGGCGTGCGTCCTGCGGAGATCGTCGAGGCCCTGATCCACATCGTCCCCTTCATGGGGTTCCCCCGGGCGCTCAACGCGATCGGCGTCGCCAGGACCGTCTTCGCCGACCGGGGCGTCACCTTCGAGCCGCCCGTCATGAAGGACGCGCGCGACCGCCGGGTGCGCGGAGCGCAGAAGCTGGTGGAGATCGACGGTCGCCACGGCCTGGACGTCATCGAATCGCTCAACGACATCGCCCCGGACCTGGGCCGGTTCATCGTCGAGTTCACCTTCGGCGACATCTACTACCGCCCGTGGCTGACGCCGAGGCGGCGGCAGCTCGTCACCGTCTCCGCACTGACGGCCTTCGGTGACACCGCTCCCCAGCTGCGCGTGCACATCGGCGCCGCGCTGAACGTCGGCCTGACTGCGGCGCAGGTCGTGGAGGCCCTGATCCACGTGGTTCCGTACGCCGGATTCCCGCGGGTGCTGAACGCCATCACCGTGGCCAGGGAGGTGTTCGAGAAGCGGAACGCGTCGGCGCGCTGAGCGGGCGCCCCGAAACGTCCGTCCGTGAACCACCCCATCACCGAGAGGCATCCGATCACCATGGAAGCGGGAATCGCGGCAGACCTCGGGGCGCTCGGCGAGGAGTTCGTCAGGAATCCCCATCCGGTCTACGCCGGCCTTCGCGCCCGGGGCCCGGTGCACCGCGTGCGCGTGCCCGAGGGCGCGGAGGCCTGGCTCGTGGTCGGCCACGCGGCGTGCCGGTCCGCGCTGACCGACCCGACCCTGTCCAAGTCCTGGAAGGACGCCTCGCCCGCACTGCCGTTGGCCAGGCTCTCCGCGGGCGAGAACCTGCTGAGCTCGAACCCGCCGGACCACACCCGGCTGCGCAGGCTCGTGGCGAAGGAGTTCACGCCGCGGCGCGTCGAGGCGCTCGCCCCGAGGGTGCGGGCGCTGACCGGCGCACTCCTCGACGCCATGCTGGCCCGCCCCAGCGGGCGGGCCGACCTCGTCGAGGCCCTCGCGTTCCCCCTGTCCATGGGCATCATCTGTGAGCTCCTCGGCGTGCCCTCCCTCGACCGCGGCGCCTTCCGCGACTGGGCCGAGCAGGCGTTGAGCAGCCCTGACCGTGACACCAGGACGGCCGCCACGGCCGCGATGACGCACTACCTCGTCGGCATGGTGGACGAGATGCGCAGCCGCCCCCGCGACGACCTGATGAGCGCGCTCATCCGCACCACCGACGAGGACGGCGGCCGGCTCTCCCCCGACGAACTCATCGGCATGGCCTGGCTCCTGCTCGTCACCGGCTTCGAAACCACCGTCCACCTCATCTCTTCGGGGGTCCTCGCCCTGCTGCGGCACCCCGATCAGCTCGCCGCGCTGCGCGCGGACCCCTCGCTCGTGGACAACGCCGTCGAGGAGGTGCTGCGCTACGAGGGACCGGTCGAGACGACCACCTACCGCTTCACCACCGAGCCCCTCGACATCGCCGGGGTGAGGGTGCCCGGGGGCGGCGAACTGGTGCTGGTCGCGCTCGCCGACGCCGACCGTGACCCCGCGCGCTTCCCCGATCCGGACCGTTTCGACATCCGTCGCGCAGCGGGCGGTCACCTCGCCTTCGGTCACGGCATCCACTACTGCCTGGGGGCCCCGCTGGCCCGGCTCCAGGCCCGCACGGCCATCACCGCGCTCGTGGAACGGTGTCCCGCCCTGACCCTCAACGCTCGTCCCGCTGACCTCACCTGGCGCTCTGGCCTCCTCATCCGAGGCCCCCGCCAGCTCCCCGTCCGCTGGCTTCCAGAGGGTCGCCGCGCCGCCGCCATGTGAAATCTTCATCTTCCGGTGGTGACTGCGGCACTGTCAGTGATCACCGGGTTCCTCGCAGAATCGTCTGTGAACGGATCGAAACCGCGCCACGACGACGCAGAGGGAACCTCACCGACATGACCAGCATTTCGGCCAGCGCCCGTACCAGTGCCACCGGCTTCGCGCCGAGTCCTGCCCACCCCCTGAAGTCGGGCCTGGTGATCGAGAACCTCGATGCCCTGCCCGACACCCCGCACGTCCTGTTCACGGTCTGCGGCCTCACGCAGGTGACGGTGCCGGCGAACCCGATCGCCGGGCGGCTGGAAGCGTGAGCGCTGCCGACCGTGAGCGGGGCGCTGGTCTGCCGACCGCGCCGCCGGCAGCCGGCGAAGCCCTGGTGGGCTTCAAGTCCCACCTGCGACCGACGGTCGTGCCCGGCGACGCCGCCTACCTGGTGTCCCGGCGGGGGGTGACCGCCCTGAACGGGAACGAGGCGGAGGTACTGGTACCGCTGCTCGACGGGACCCGTACCCTCGGGGCGGTCCAGCGGGAGGCCTCGCGGACCCTGGGCGCCCGGGACGCCGAGGCCGCCCTCCTCGCCCTGGCCGGCGCCGGGCTGACCCGCTTCACCGCCCCGTCGGCCGCCCCGGTGGCCATGCCTGCGGCCACCCCGGTGGCCTACGGGGCGCCGGATCCCCGCGGTTGCGAGGCCGAGGCGTACTGGGACCTGGCCGGCCTGGACGGCGGCCTGGCCGCCGCCGCACTGTCCCGGGCGTCCGTCGCCATCGAGGCCCTGTCCGGCCTGGACCCGACGCCGGTGGCCGAGGCCTGCCGGGCGTCCGGCGTCTCGGTCACCGGGGACCCCCGCGCCGCCGCCCTGGTCCTCGTGCTGTGCGACGACTACCTCTCCCCGGGGCTGGCCGCCGTGGACGCCGAACACCGCGCCGCCGGCCGGCCGTGGGTGCCGGTCAAACCGTGCGGGACGGACCCCTGGGTGGGCCCGTTCTTCCAGCCCGGATCATCCGGCCCCTGCTGGCACTGCCTGGCCGTGCGCCTGCGGGGCCACCGCCACTCCGAGTTGCCGGTCCGGCGCGCGCTCGGTCTGGACGGTCCCGTGCCGCGGCCACCCGCCGGGCTGGCGGCCGGGAGGGCCCTCGCGGTGAACCTGGCGGTCCTGGAGACCGCGAAATGGCTGGCCGGTCTGCGCCATCCGGAGCAGGGACACGTCCACACCTTCGACACGTTGCGGCTGGCCACGGCCAGCCACCCGGTGAGCCGGCTCCCGCAGTGCACGAGCTGTGGAGACCCCGGTCTGGTGGCCCGTCGGGTCCGGGCTCCCTTCGTCGCGGTGTCACGTCCCAAGGCCGCGGCAACCGGGGGCGGGGGCGGGGACCGGGCCCTGACCCCGGCGCAGGTGCTACGGACGTACGGGCACCTCGTCGGCCCGGTGACCGGGGTGGTCCAGGAGATCCGGAAGGCGTCCGGCGCCCCGGACTTCGTCCACGCCTACACCTCCGGGCGCAACCTGGCCATGGAGTCGGCGTCCTTCGCCGGCCTCAGCTCCGGTCTGCGCGCGCTCAGCGGCGGGAAGGGCCGCACCGACGAGGAAGCGCGCACCAGCGCGCTGTGCGAGGCGGTCGAGCGCTACAGCGGGACGCGGCACGGCGACGAACCGACGGTACGGGACTCCCTGCGCGGCCTGGGCGAGGTCGCCGTGCACCCCAACGACTGCCAGCTCTACGGCCGCCGCCAGTACGCGGAGCGGGAGTCCTGGAACGCGCGGCACTCCCGGTTCCACCACGTCCCGGCGCCCTTCGACGAGACCCGCCCCACCGACTGGACCCCGGTGTGGTCGCTCACCCAGGGCGTCCAGCGCCTGCTTCCCACCTCGATGCTGTACTTCGCGCGGGGCGACGTCCCGGTGGCGGGTTCGGCCGGTTCGCAGGATTCGCTCCGGGACGACCCGTGGGCCGACTCCAACGGCAACGCGGCGGGCAGCAGCCCCGAGGACGCGGTGGTGCAGGGCTTCTTGGAACTGGTGGAACGCGACGCGGTGGCCCTGTGGTGGTACAACCGCACCCGTCAGCCCGGGGTGGACCTGGCCGCCTTCGAGGACGAGTGGATCGAGCGGACGCGCGAGGGATTGCGCCGGGTGAACCGGGAGGTGTGGGCGCTCGACCTCACCTCGGACCTGGGCATTCCGGCGATGGTGGCGCTGTCGCGGCGGACCGACAAGCCGCAGCAGGACGTGGTGTTCGGCTTCGGCGCCCACTTCGACCCCCGGGTGGCGCTGCGCCGGGCGCTGTCGGAGATGGGGCAGCTCCTGCCCGCGGTCCGCGACGTACGGCCGAACGGCACGGGGTACCGGATCACCGACCCGGAGCCGCTGTCGTGGTGGCAGGAAGCGACCGTTGCCAATCAGCCGTATCTGGTGGCCGATCCGACGGCGGTGCCCCGGACGCCGGACCACTGGCCGTCGGTGCGCAACGCGGACCTGCTCGACGACGTGAACCTGATCACGGAGTTGGCACGGGACAGGGAGATGGACCTGTTGGTGCTGGACCAGAGCCGACCGGACCTGGAGCTTCCCGTGGTGAAAGTGATCGTGCCGGGACTGCGCCACTTCTGGGCGAGGTTCGCGCCCGGCCGGCTCTTCGACGTGCCCGTACGCCTCGGTCGACTGGCCGAACCCACGTCGTACGAGCAGCTCAACCCCATCCCACTGTTCGTATGAACGACCGAATTACACCCCCTCGTCGAGTTCGTCGCCTATGCTCACGCTTGGCCTGCACCACGGGACCGTCATAGGGGGATTGACATGCCTGGCCGCCGCAAGTCCTCGGACGAACCGTCGGAGGCGGTCCTGGTCGAGGGGATTCTGCGACGGAGCCGGGACTTACCCGCGCCCCGCATGGCCCAGGTCATCCTGATCGTCGCGATGCTCTGCTACGTGGGCATCACCACCCTGAACATCCTCAGTGCCGGAGTCGAAGGCCCCGCCCTGGCAGCCGCCATGGGATGTCTGGCCGCGGTCTTCGCCCTCCAGCTCCTGCACTCCCGTACCGGTACGAAGCACGTCCCCGTCGCCCGCAAGGTGCTGACCCTGGGGGCCCAGGCCGCCTTCACCTACCTGCCGCTCATCGCACTGAAATCGCAGTGGGGCGCCATGGCCGGTTTCCTCGCCGGCTCCCTGCTGCTGCTCCTGCCCCCGCGTCTGGGCTGGCTCCTGTACGGCTTCGTCGGCGTCAGCATGGCGGTCCCCCCGGTACTGGAAGGGCGGCCCGCGATCGACAGCGTCTACCTGGCCCAGACCACCCTGCTGACCGGGCTGGTCACCTTCGGGTTGACCCGGCTGTCGGAGCTGGTCCGCGTCCTGCACGAGAGCCGGGGTGAACTCACCCGCGCCGCAGTCACGCGCGAACGGCTCCGCTTCGCCCGCGACCTGCACGACCTGTTGGGTTACAGCCTGTCCGCGATCCAGCTGAAGGGCGAACTCATCCACCGCCTGATCCCGGCCCATCCGACCAAGGCGAAGAAGGAGATCGAGGACGTGCTCGCCATCTCCCGACAGTCACTGGCCGACGTACGACGGGTGGCGAGCGGATACCGGGACATGTCGCTGGAGGAGGAGATCGCTTCGGCCCGGTCGGTACTGAGCGCCGCCGAGGTCGAGGCGGTGACCGACATCCGCATGGCTCAGGTCAGTTCGCCGGTGGACACGGTTCTGGCCACCGTGCTGAGGGAGGCCGTCACCAACGTGCTGCGCCACAGCAGGGCCGCGCACTGCGAGATCACCGCCATCGAGGAGGACGGCTTGATGACGCTGTCGGTCACCAACGACGGCGTCACCGAGGGGTACCGCGACAGCTCGCCGCACAGCGGCAGCGGCCTCGGCAACCTGGATCTGCGACTTCAGGCGGTGGGCGGGGAGTTGAAGGTCGGCAGGGGTCCCGGCAACGTGTTCCGGCTGGTCGCACGGGTTCCCGCCCAGGGGGACGTCGAACTCGATCTCGACGAGTCGGCGGACGGCGAACGCACGTGGCTGGTGGCGTGAACTGACGCCCCGGCTCCCCCTGGGGCACATCCTTCGGCCGCCGGATCGGGGCGCGTTGCTATGATCGACGGAACAAGATCGACCGCGCGGACGGGGGGCTCGTCACGGTGATCAGGATCTTATTGGCCGAAGACATGAACATGGTGCGCGGTGCGCTCGTCGCCCTGCTCGACCTGGAGGACGACCTTGAGGTCGTCAGCGAACTGGAACGCGGCGACGAAATCCTGGCCGCCGCCCTCGACGTCCGGCCGGACATCGCGATCATCGACATCGACCTCCCCGGGCTCGACGGACTGAGCGCCGCGGTGCAGATCCACGAACACCTTCCCGAGTGCCGGACGCTGATGCTCACCAGCCTCGGCCGCCCCGGCACCTTGCGCAGGGCCCTGGCGGCCCAGGTCTCCGGCTACCTCCTCAAGGACGACTCCCCCAAGGAACTGGCCAGCGCCATCCGCCGCGTGGTGGCAGGTCAGCGGGTCATCGACCCCAAACTGGCCGTCGCCGCCTGGAACGGTCTGGAAAGCCCCCTGACCGACCGGGAGACCGAGGTGCTGCGCTTGGCCGCCCAAGGGTCGGAGGCCACCGAGATCGCCAAGGAACTCCACCTGTCCACGGGAACCGTACGGAACTACCTGACGACCGTCGTGATGAAGCTGAAGGCACGCAACCGGGTGGACGCCATCCGCATCGCCCGGGAAGCGGGCTGGCTGGTCTAAGCGGGCTCGGGGAGACCGCTTAGTGCTGTGGCTGGGGGCACACCGGCGGTGTGGTGCCGTTGCCCCGGCACCGGCCGGGCGGCCACCGGCGCGGGCGCACCGCCGACAAGCGGCACCCGCCGTCCCGCCCGCGGTGCCACCACCTCCAGGAGCACACGTCATGTCCCACTCCCCCGTCCCGGTCCACGGCAGCGGCGCCGCCGACGCGCTGCACGAGCGGGAGGAGGAGCTCGCCCGGGTACGGCTGCTGACCGCCCGGGCCGGTAAGGGCACCGGGGCGCTGGTGGTGGTCAGGGGGAACACCGGCACCGGGCGCACCGCCCTGCTGCGGGCCGTGGCCGAGCAGGGTGAGGCGGGCGGCATGACCGTGCTCACCGCCCGCGGCTCCGCCCAGGAATCGGCGGCGCCCTTCGGGGTGGCGCTCCAGCTCTTCGAGCCCTTCCCGCCGCCCTTCCCGCCGCCCGTCCCGCCGTCCGCCTCGGCCGTGCCCGGGCCGTGGGACGGCTCGCTGTACGGCGCCGGGCTGCCCGCCCGGCTGTGGGAGCTGCTGCGCTCGCGGGCTGCGGCGGCCCCCGTCCTGCTGGCCGTGGACGACGTACACCTGGCCGACGCCCCCTCGCGCCGATGGTTGGGGCAGGTGGCCCGGCGGTTGGAGGGGCTCCCGTTCCTGTTGGCCGTCACGGAACGGTGGCAGTACGACGTGGTCCCCGGGCCCCCGCCGTTCGCACAGGACTGCGACCGGACCCCGGATGCGCTGCTGACGCTGGAGCCGCTGGGGCCGCGGGCGTCGGCCGCCCTGGTCGCCGCCGCCCTCGGCGAGCGGGTGTCACCGGCCCTGCTGGACGACTGCTTGCAGGCCGGCGCCGGAAATCCGCTGCTGCTGCACGCGCTCCTCGCCGACCTGCGCGAGGTCGCCGGCGGCGGGCCGCTGCCGGACCGGCTGCCCACCACGTGCACCGCACTGCACCCCGGCGCGTTCGTCGGGGCGGTGGCCCATCTGCTGCACAGCGCCGGCCCCGAGACGACTACGGCGTTGCGGGCCCTCGCGGAGCTGCACCACGAGGAGGACCCCCTCGCGCTGCTGCCCCAGGTGGCGGGCACCGACCCGGCCCGGGTGTCCGGCTGGGCGGACGAGCTGACCCGGCGTGGCCTGCTCGTGCGGCGCGCCGGCAACCGGCGTCCGGAGTTCGCCCACCCGCTGCTGAGCGACGCGGTGCGCGACTCCTGGGACCAGCGCGACCGCGCCGGGCTGCACCGCCGCACCGCCGAACTACTGCACCACCGGGGCGATCCGGACGAGGCGGTGGTGCGCCACCTGCTGTCCCTGCCGGTGGTGGGCGAGCCGTGGGCCGCCGACGCGCTGCTCGGCGCTGCCGCTCAGGCGGTACGGGCGGAGCAGCCCGCCGATGCGGTGGCCCGGCTGCGGCGCGCCCTGCTGGAGCCGCTGTCCGTCGCCCGCCGCGGCGAGGCGCTCGTCGAACTGGGCTGCCTGGAGGTGCGCGACGAGCGCCCGGCGAGCGCGCGCCACCTGGCCCAGGCGATGCGGCTGCAACGGGACGCCGGGGGAAAGGTGCGGGTGGCCACGCTGCTCGGGTCGGCCCTGGTGGCGCGCGGCGAGGTCCATGCCGCCCTGGAGGTGCTGGCCGAATTGGCCTCCGAGTTCGCCGACTCCACCGACCTGGCCCATGCGGTTCAGGCCGCCACCGCGCTCATCGCCTCGCACGACGGCGACAGTTGGCTGCGGGTGGTGGCACAACTGCGCGGCATAGAGGAGCGCTCGCCCGCGGCGATCACCCCGGCCGCCAAGGCGCTGCTCACCGAGTACGACGCCACGGCGGGCACCTTGTCCGCCACGGAGGCGATGCGCCGGGTCCGGTCGCTGACCGCCCAGCCGTTGGACCCGCTGCTGGAGCCGTACGTACTGGCGTCCGCCGCCACGCTGGCCCAGTGGGCCGACGACCTCGCCGAAGCGGAGCGGCTGGCCGCCCGCGGGCTGGCCTCCCTCCAGATGCCCAGGCCGCACCCCGGCCGCCAGAGCCTGCTCAGCGTGCTGGCGGAGAGCAAGATCATGCGCGGGCACTACCGCGCGCTGACCGACCGGACCCTGTGGGACGGCAGGCTGGAGTACGGGGAGCAGCCGGGTGCGGACAATGCGCACCTGCACGCCATGACCGTCATCGCGCTGACCGAGTCGGGCCGGCTCGTCGAGGCCCGGCGGCTGGCCGAAGCGATCACTGCCGACGGGGCGCACGGCTCCTGGGAGTGGAGCGAGTTCCTGTACGCACGCGGGCTGTTGCGCATGGCGTGCGGGGCGTACCAGGAGGCCCTCGGCGACATCGTCGAGTGCGGGCGCCGCCAGTCCGCCCGCAACGTCGAGAGCCCCGTCGTCACCCCGTGGCGGTCGGCGGCGGCCGACTGCCACGTCGCCCTGGGGGCGACGGCGCGCGCGGTCACCCTCGCCACGGAGGAACTGCGGCTGGCCCGGGTCTGGGGAACCCCCCGCACCGTGGGCCGGGCCACCCGAGCGCTGGCCGCCGCGCTCGGCGGCCGGCGCGGCCTGGAACTCGCCGCGGAAGCGGTGGAGCTGCTGCGCGACGCGCAGGAGCCGCTGCCGGAGCTGCTGCCCGCGCTGATCACGTTGGGCCGGGCGTTGCAGGGCGGCGGGCAGACGCAGAAGGCCCGCGCGGTGTTGCGCGAGGCCGCGGAGCGGGCCGAACGGATGGGGGCGGTACGGCTGCACCGGGCGGCCCGCACGGCACTGGGCGAGTGCGGGGGGCGCCCGCAGCGGTCGGAGGACACCGGAGCCGCCGCGCTCACCTCCGGTGAACGGCGCGTCGCGGCGTTGGCCGCCCAGGGGTACAGCAACAGTGCCATCGCCGCGATGCTGCACGTCGCCGTCCGTACGGTGGAGACCCATCTGACCCACTCCTACCGCAAGCTCGGTATCCAGGGCCGGTCGAACCTGGCCGGGGCGCTGGGGGAAACCCCGGAGCGGAGCGCCTGAGCCGGTGCGGGCGCGCCCGCACCACTCGTGGTGACGATCTCGTGGTCCGCCACGATGGCCGCGGGATCCCCCGTGTAGCAGGGTGGCTACCGGCGGGAGACTTCGATCGGCGTGTCTTCCGTCTGCGGTTCCCTCCGATCGGCCGGGGAGCCCCGGTCACCCACACCCGGTCCGGCGGCGGTCGACGGCTCCGGAGCCGCGCGAGCCGGCCGCTCACAAGGCGCGGCCGTCGGACCGCCGACCAGTGAGGTGCAACGGAAGATGTGGGATGTGGAACGCCGCAGCGGGGGGAACGGCGGCAGGGGGCACGTCGGTGAACGGATCCGTGCCCTGCGGACCGAGCAGGGCTGGTCGCTGTCCCAGTTCTCGGACCTCGTGCATTACAGCAAGAGCTACCTGAGCCGGGTGGAGAACTGCACCCGCCCGGTGCTGCCGGAACTGGCCCAGCGCTGCGACGAGGTGTTGGGCACGGACGGCGAACTGGCCCGGTTGGTCGTCGCGGAAGCCCGACCACCGGCTCCGCAGGAGCCTGCGGAGCGCGCCGTGGCGGTGCGCGAGCGTCCCGTCCCGGCGGAGCTGCCGGCCACCGGGGAGATGTGGGGGCGGGAGCGGGAACTGGCCCGCGTCCAGGAGTTCCTGGCCCGGCACCGGGGGCCCGCCGTGGTGGCGGTCGACGGCATGGCCGGCGTGGGCAAGACCACCTTCGCCGTGTCCCTGGCACGGCGCCTGGCCGTGGCCCACCCCGACGGCGCGCTCTACGCCGACCTGTGCACCCACAGTCCGGAGGCGCCCGGCGACACGGCGACGCGGCTGCTGCAGGCCCTGGGTGCGGCTCCGGAGGACCTGGCCGTGGAGCCGGCCGCGCGGGCGGCGCTCCTGCGCAGCGTGCTGGCGGACCGCCGGGTGGTGGTGGTGCTCGACGACGCGGACCGGGCCGCCCAGGTCGCACCGCTGCTGCCCGGTACGGGGCGCAGCTTGGTGCTGGTGACGAGCAGGCGGCGCCTGACGGGGCTGAGCATCCGGCACGGGGCCCTGCGCGTCACCCTGGAACCGTTGGCCGCGGAGGACGCCGTCCTGGTGCTGCGCCGCGCGCTCGACCGGCGCGACGGCAACGGGTTTGACGGCAACGGGTTCGACGGCGTCGGTGCCGTCGGACCGGACGGCACGCCCCTGCCCGGTGGCATGGACGACCTGCTGCCGGCGATCGCCCGGCGCTGCGCGTACCTGCCGCTGGCGCTGCGCATCGCGGCCGAGCGGATCGTGGACCAGGACCGCGCGTTCGTGGCCCTGCTGACCGAGGAGGCGCAGCCCGCGGGGGCGCGGCTGGACGTGCTGGCGGTGCCGGGCGACGCCGAGACCGCGGTGCGTTCGGTGTTCGACTGGTCGTACCGGACCCTCAGCCATGAGATGGCGCGTGCCTTGCGGCTGTTGGCCCTGCATCCGGGAACGGTGGCGGGGGTGGGCGCGGCAGCGGCGTTGTGGGGCGCGCAGCCCGCCGCAGCCGCGCGGCTGCTCGGCGAACTGCACGCCGCCCATCTCGCCGCGGAGGTCGCCCCGGGCCGCTACCAGATGCACGACCTGTTGCGGGAGTACGCCAGGGAGCGTGCGGAGGCCGAGGACGGGGCGACCCGCGCGGACTGCGCCGAGCGGGTCTTCGCCTGGTACCTCCATACGGCCGAGGCCGCGATGGACCGGCTGCTGGGTCCCGGCCGGTCGCGGATCCCGCTCGCCGCGCCGCCGGCCGGCTGCCCGCCCCTGGACTTCGCGTCCGCCACCGAGGCGTTGGCGTGGTGCGAGACCGAGCGGACGAACCTGCTGGCCTGCGCCCGGGCGGCGGCCGTCGCGGGCAGCCCGGTGGCCTGGCAGCTGCCGCACGCGCTGTGGGGATTCTTCTTCCTCCGCCACTACCACCACGACCAGTTGGAGTCGGGGACGGTGGCCGCCGAGGCGGCGCGGGGCGCCGGGCCCCTCGCCGAGGCGTGCGCCGCGCTCGTCCTGGCCAGTGCCGGCGCCGGACTGCGGCAGCACGCGGCGGCGGACGCGCACTACCGGCGGGGGGTCGAATGCTTCCGGGAGGCCGGGGACGGCCCGGGCGAGGCCGGGGTGCTGCTCGGGTACGCCGTTTCGTCGATGCGCCAGGGCCGGACCGCCGAGGCGGCGCAGCACGTGGCCCGGGCGCTCGCCCTGTTCGAGGCAGCGCAGAACACCTGGGGCACGGCGCTGGCCCTCGGCACGCTCGGCGAGGTACGGCTGGCGCAGGGCCGTCCGGAGGCGCTCGACCTGTTCACGCAGGCACGCGAACTGCACCGCGCCGAGGGGTCGTTGTGGCTGGAGGCTTCGACCTGGACGCTGAGCGGCACCGCGCACCGGGAGCGCGGGGAGCACGGCCGCGCCGAGGAATGCTACCGGCGGGCCGTGGACCTGCACGGCCGCACCGGGATGCGCGCGGGCGTCGCACACGCCCTGCACCAGCTGGGCGTCAGTCTGCGGGTGCAGGGCCGGGCCCGGCAGGCGCGGCGCGCCTGGCTACGGGCGTGGGCGTTCTACGCGGCCCTCGGCGATCCGCGCGAGGCGGACGTCCGGGCCTGCCTGGTCGGGCTGCCGCCCTGCCCGGTGGCGGCCACCGCGGGGTCGGCCGGGCGGGGCTGACCCCGCTCCTGATGCTGTGGCCGGAAGGCTTTGCCGGTGAACCCTTCCGGTCACCGCATTAGCCGCGGTGCCGGTGGAACAGGGCGAGGGCGGCCAGCGAGGGTGCGTCCTTGAACGTGCCCTCGGCGACCAGCCGCCACAGCTCCGCCTCCGGGAACCACCGGGTGACCAGTCCCGCCTCGGTCTCTTCGAGGCGGGGCCGGCCGGCCGTCAGGTCCTCCGCGAGGAAGACGTGGAAGCCCTGGTCGCAGTAGCCGTACGCCTCGAAGAGGTGGCCGAGCCGGGTCATCCGCCCGGCCCGCAGGCCGGTCTCCTCCGCCAGCTCGCCGCGGGCCAGTTCCACCGGGTCCGCGGCGGGGTCGTCCTCCCACGAGCCCTGCGGGAACTCCCAGTAGCGGCCCCGCACCGGGTAGCGGTACTGCTCCACGAGGTGGAACCCGCCGTCCGACCAAGGCACGACGAGCGCGAAGTCGGGCTTCTCCACCACGCCGAACACGCCCTCGTACCCGTCCGGCCGCCGGGTGCGGTCCTCGCGCACGGTCATCCAGCGGTTGCGGTAGACCACGAGGGACCCGATGGTGGCCAGCTCGGGTGCGGCCGGCTCGGGTGCGGCCGGCTCCGGTGCGGCGGGTACGGCCTCCTGGGCGTCGTGCGTCATGTGCGCTCCCGTTCCTCGTCCCGTTCCTCGTCCTGCTCGCGGTCTTCGTCCACGGTGGCGCAGGCCGCGCGCACGCCGCGCAGGATCGGCTCGTGCAGGACCCCGTTGCTCGTCAGGACCGCCCCGGAGTCGAGTCGAAGGCCCGCGTCGAGGTCGCTCCAGGAGCCGCCCGCCTCCTCGACGATCAGGGAGGGGGCCGCGACGTCCCAGACGGACGTGCCGACCGAGAGGGCGCCGTCCGCCGCACCCTCCGCGACCAGCACGTGGCCGTAGAAGTTGCCGATGCCCCAGGCCGTGCGGAAGCCGGAGGCGAAGGCGCCCAGCCGGGCCATCGCAGCCGGCTCGTACTCGTGCGCGCCGCCGAAGCTGAAGGACGCCTCCGCCCGGTCGGCGACGGTCGAGACCCGCAGGCGGCGGCCGTCGCCGTCGTGGGCGCCCCGGCCCCGGCTCGCCGACCAGCTGCGCCCCAGCGCCGGTGCCGCGATCACGGCGTCCGTGACCTGCCCGCCGGCGGACCACGCGATGAGCACGCCCCATACGGGCACCCCGCGGCGGAAGTTCTCCGTACCGTCGACGGGGTCCACGATCCAGTGGCCGTCGTTGCCGCCGCTGCCGCCGAACTCCTCGCCCATGACCCGTTCGCCGGGCGCGAGTTCGGCCAGGACCTCGCGCACCCGCTCCTCGGTGGCCAGGTCGGCCTCGGTGACCAGGGAGCCGTCCTCCTTCGCCCAGTTCCGTACCCGGGGCCGCTGGAAGAAGTCGAGCGCCGTGCGCGACGCCTGCTCCGCCGCCAGCCGGGCGACGCGCAACCGGTCGGGGACCGCCGTCGGCTCAGAGGTCATGGTAGGAGGACCCGTCGATCTGGAGGCGCCCGATCAGCTCCTTGCAGAAGTCGTCGTTCGGGCCCATGAGGGACGCCGCGAGCGCATCGCGCAGGTGCCGTTCGATGGGCAGGACGCCACGGGAGTACGCCACGCCGCCGCTCGCCATCATCGCCTCGCGGGCGATGTCGGTGGCCGCCTCCGCGCCGGCCACCTTGCAGGCGGTCATCAGGACGGCCATCTCGTCGAGGTCCTGCCCCTCGTCGATGGCCCGGGCGAGCGCTGCGACCATGGTCCGGACGCCGGCCAGCCGGATCGCCATCGTGCCGATGTGCCGGCGCGCCACCGGGTACTGGCTGAGCTGCGAGCCGAAGCCGCTCGGGTTGCCGGCGTAGCTGCGGGTCCGGATCCGTTCCAGGGCCGCGCGGTAGGCGGCCGTCGCGATGCCGAGGTAGGCGGCGGAGACGCCGAGGTGGTAGAGCGGCTGGTTCGCCTCGTTGTACGTGCGCAGGCCGGCACCGTCCTCGCCCGAGTACAGCAGCGCGTCCTCGTCCACGTCGGACCGGAAGGTGATCCAGGTGCTGCTGTTGCCCGCCAGCCCCAGTCCGTTCCAGACCCCGCTCTCGATCCGCCCCTGGTCCGCGCCGATCGCGAACACGGCGTGGTCGCGGTCGTTGTCGGACCCCGGTGTGCGGGTGGAGACCACGTACAGGTCGGCGTGACCTGCCGAGGTGGAGAAGCTCTTGTCCGCGGTGATCCGGTAGCCGCCGTCGATCCGCTCGGCGGTGCTGGCGACGGACCACCACTGGGACCCTGAGCCGGGCTCGCTGATGGCCTCCGTCACCAACAGCCGCTCGGCGGCGATGCGCGACAGGTAGGAGCTGCGCTGCGGGCCGTGCGGCAGCGCCAGGAACGAGCTCAGCGAGGTCACGTGCATCACGTAGACCATGGCGGTGGAGGCGCAGGCCGTCGCGAGGCGCAGTACGACCTCGCCGACCTCCTCGGCGTCGGCCCCGGCGCCGCCTTCGGCGCGGGGGACGGTGAGCGCGAGCAGGCCGATGTCACCGAGTGCGGCGACCGCGGCCTTGGGGAAGAGCCCGTTCTCGTCCACGAGGCGGGCGTTGGGCTCCACGACGTCGCGGATGACCTCGTCGAGCAGCGTCAGCCGCTCGGCGCGGGTGGTGGGCATGGGGGTCATGAACTGTCTCCAGCCTTGTGCGGGGCCTCGTGCGGACGGGTGGGAGGCGCAGGGGGTCGGTGGCCTGACCGGGTTCAGTGCGGCGACGGGGGGCGGGCCGCGCCGATCACGCCGGCCGCCCGGCCGAGGGTGCCGGGCACGATCCGGACGGCCCGGGCCGGCAGGGGCATCGCGCGGCGGCGCGCGGTGTCCTCCAGGACGGCGCCGAACAGGTCCCAGGCCGCGGCCATACCGCCACCGACCACCACGACCTGCGGGTTGAGGAGGTTGACGAGGGCCGCGACGCCCACGCCCAGCCATGCGCCGGCCTCCGCGAAGGCCTGCTGCGCGAGGCGGTCACCGCCGCGGGCCACCGCGGCCACTTCGGCGGCGCCGCCCGGCAGCTTCCGTCCCGCGCGGACGACGTACCAGCGGGCCACGGCCGTGCCGGAGGCCGCCTGTTCGAGGCAGCCGGTGCCGCCGCAGGGGCAGTCCGGGCCGTCCGGAACCAACGGCAGGTGGCCCACCTCGCCGGCCAGCCCGGTGGCGCCGAGCAGCGGGCGGCCGTCGACGACCGCCCCGCCGCCGATGCCGGTGCCCGCGAAGACTCCCACCGCGTGCCGGGCTCCGCGGGCGGCGCCGTGGCACCACTCGGCGAGCAGTGCGGCGTCGGCGTCGTTGACGACGTGGGTCACGGTCACCGGGCCGAGCACGATGTCGCGGGGGTCCAGGCCGAGCAGTTCCACGGCCCCGGGGGCGGAGGAGACCACCCCGGTGTCCGGGTCGAGGGAGCCGGGCAGGGCGATCCCCGCGCCGGCGATCGACCGTCCGGCGCGGCGGGCGGCGGCGTGGAACTCCTCGGCGGCGTCGGCGAGCTGGCGGATCAGGTCGCCCTCGCGGGGTACGTCGTACAGCGGGGCCGCCAGGGTGCCGTCGGCCCGCACCAGACCGGCGCGAACGTTGGTGCCCCCGACGTCGAAGCCCAGCCGGAGTCCGGTGCTCACCGCAGGCTCCGGGGAAGGCCGTCGTGTCGGGCCGAGGCGTACGCGGCTTCGGTGACCCGTACGGTGGACACCGCCTCGCCGAGCGGGCGCTCCCACTCCGCGCGGTCCGCCAGCACCTCGGTGAAGTCCGCGAACATCGCGGCGAACCACTCCTCGTGGGTGGAGCTCTCGGTGGGCGAGCGCAGGGCGCGCCGGGTGCGGCCGGCGGGCCCGTCCACGGTGACCACGTCGTCGTGGATGTCCGTCGCACGCGTAGCCGTGTAGAGGGTGTAGCGGTTGCTGCGCACGGTGCTGATCCAGCTGAGGTGGACGCGGCACACCCCCGCGGGGAACGTCATCTCCAGCTCGGTGGCCAGGTCGACGCCCGCGCCTGCGGGCGCTCCGGGGTCGAGCTGCATGCGGCAGGAGACCTTGTCTGGGGTCCCGCCGAACAGCCGGGTGGCCATGTAGATGCAGTGCGATCCGTGGTCGAGCAGGATGCCGCCGCCGGCCAGTGCGGCGTCGGTGCGCCAGTCGGCCTGCCACGCGGTGACCCCCGCGGCGTGTCGCGGGCGCAGGATCTCGATGGTGAGGTCCATCGGCGCGCCGTCCCGGTCCCCGGACATCCCGGCGGTCAGTTCGGCCATCATCGGCGAGAAGTGGTAGTTGTGCGCCGGGTAGAAGAGCCGGCCGTGTTGGCGCGAGAGCTCGGCCAGGCCGCGGGCCTCCTCGTCGAGGAAGGCCACGGGCTTCTCGCAGATCACGTGGTGCCCCGACGTCAGTGCCAGCGCCGCGTAGGGGGCGTGGTGCACGGGCGGCGCGCAGATGTCGACCACGTCCACCGCCCCGCGGTCGAGCAGCGCGTTCAGGTGGGTGTACGTGGTCACGCCCGGGAGCAGGGCCCGGGCGCGGGCCCGGCGCAGCGGCGAGGGGTCGACCACGGCGGTGACGGACGCGGTGGGCACCGAGCGGTACGCGGCGACGCGCGCCTCGCCCGCGGTGCCGAATCCGACGAGCGCGACCTTCATCGGGTGCCCCCGGTCCGTCCGGTCGGCCCCGGTAGGGCGTTCAGGGTCACGCGGACGATCTCCGCGGCCTCGGCGGCCTGGTCCTCGTCCACGGTGAGCGGCGGGTAGAGCCGCAGGGTGTTGCCGCCGGTCATCACCATCACGCCGGCTTCCAGCAGCGCCAGGTAGGCCCGTCGCACCGTTGCCGGGTCCGCGGGCTCCTTGGTGTCCTTGTCCGCGACCAGTTCGATGCCCAGCGCCAGACCGAGCCCGCGCACGTCGCCCACCAGCGGGGCACTGTCCACCAACGGTTTCAGCGATTCCAGGAGTTGCTTGCCCAGTCGCATCGCGCGGGCGGCCAGGTCCTCCTCCTGGATGATCTCCACGGTGGTGGCCACGGCACGGCAGGCCATCGGGAAGGCGCCGAAGCTCGACGAGCTGGCGCTCGGGTCGCTGAACGGGGCGGCGGACATCGTCTCGGTGGACGCGATGACGCCGGAGACCGGGTAGCCGGACCCCATGCCCTTGCCGACCGTGAGGATGTCGGGTTCGACCTGGTCGTGCTGGTAGGCGAAGGCCGTGCCGGTCCGGCCGAAGCCGGTCATCATCTCGTCGGAGATCAGCACCGCGTCGAACTCGCGGGCCACCGAGGACAGCGCGGCGAGGTAGCCGGGCGGGGGCACGACGTTGCCCGAGCGGCCCTGTACGGGCTCCACGACGATCGCGGCGAGCGCACCGGTCGAGTGCTGCTTGATCACCTCTCGGGCGCTGTCCACGCAGGCCAGACCGCAGCTCGGATAGCTGAGCTTCAGCGGGCAGCGGTAGCAGTTCGCGTACGGGGCGCTGAAGTTGCCGCTGGGCAGCGGCCCCAGGCCGGAGCGGGCGCTGCCGGTGGTCAGTGCCAGGCTGCCCATGGTCTTGCCGTGGAAGCCGCCCCAGAAGGACAGGAACTCGTGCTTGCCGGTGGTGGACTTGGCGAGCCGGAGCGCGGCCTCGACGGCCTCGGTTCCGCCGCTGTAGAGCTGGATCCGGTCGAACGGAGCGGGCAGGAACTCCTGGAGCACGCGGACCATGTCCAGCCGGGCCGGGGAGCCGAGGGCGCCTGCGGTCCAGGTCGTCAGCTGCCGGGCCATCTCCTGTACGAAGCGGGGATGGGCGTGACCGATGGAGTTGACGCCGCCGGCGCCCTGGAAGTCCAGGACGCGGTTGCCGTCGAGGTCCTCGATCACGGCGCCGTCGGCCGCCGCCACGCAGAACTTGGCCCAGAGCATCACTGCCTGGAGGCCGGGGCCGATGGTTTCCTGCTCCGCGCTCCAGTGCGCCGCGCTGCGCGTGGCCGGCACGCGCATTCCCCATGCAGCGGGCTGGGGGCCGGCTTCGCGGGTCATTGCTGCTCCGATCGGACGTGACGTCTGCTTGTGGGGGCTCGTGACGTGCCCCTCGGCCCGGGGGAGGGCGCTCGGTGGGTCTCGGTGATCTCGGTGATCTCGGTGATCTCGGCGGGGTGGGGTCGGGGCCCGGCTCGCTGAGCCGGGCCCCGACCCTCGCCAGGGGGCTTAGAAGAGGCCCTCCTTCAGGCGCATCTCCTGGATCTTCTTGATCGCGTCGAGCTTGCTCATGTGGACACCTCCTTTCGCGTGGGGTGGGGACACCGGCTTCCCGGGGGAAGAAACCGGATATCTGCGCGGAACCAAACGATTCCGCAAGCTTTTACCGCGCGGCGTACAGATCGATGTAGTCGACGGCCTTCCGGCGATCATCCGGGATGAATTCGGCGGGTCCGACCACCTGTAGCGCGACCGGCCGTCCGAACAATTGCCGGGTCAGGAAGTCACGCATCTCGGCAAGCTGCGACTCTTCGAATCCAGCGGCGGGCTGAATGCGGACCGAGAAGCTGGATTCAGCGTCCCGGACGATCTGGAACCGCAGCAGCGGGTAGCGGCGAAGAATGCGCGTCACACCACTGAGGCGCACCTCAGCACCGTCATCAAAGGAGATGACACCGGATTCCCGGCCGACGAGTTCAGTCAGCGCCCGGCCTTCTGCGCCGCAGGCGCAGATTCCTTCGACCAGCTTTCCGAAATCCCCTGTTCTGTACCTTATCAAGGGCATCACGTCATTGGTCAATCCCGTGACGACAATTTCTCCGACATTTCCCAGAGGAATATCGGAACCATCTTCGGACACCACTTCGACGAAAACCTTTTCCTCGACGTGGTAGCGCCCTTCGGCACACCGCACAGCGATGGTCCCGAACTCGTACATCGCATAGAAATCGATGACCCGAGCCGGACTGAAGGAGGATTCCAGGTAGCTGCGCACGGCATCCGAGACGTATTCGCCGTACGTCACGACCAGGCGCGGCGCCACCGCGACGCCGCCGGCATTGAGCCGCTGGGCGAACGCCACGCAGTCCGAAGGGTGCCCGTACACCACGTCCGGGTTGAAGCGCTGCACCTGGGCGAGCACGTCGGCCGACTCGCCGCCCGGACCGGTGCCGAACTCCGCGACCACCGAGTGCCAGCGGGCCGGGGACTCGTACTCGGTCCACGGCAGCGGGACCGTCTTCATCGGCTCGATGATGCGGCGCCGCTCGGGCAGCCCGAGGGCGCGGTTGCGGCGCAGGGCGGTGGCGTACTCGGACACGATGTGGTCCAGGCTGTGGATGACCTTCAGCGGCATGCCGGTGGTTCCCGACGTCGTGCCGAACCGGCACGCGTCGGGGTCGATGGAGTCGCTGCAGAAGTCCACCAGGCGGTCCCGCAGGTCGCGTTTGGAGATCAGCGGGAAGCGGGCCAGTGCGCCGTACGGGTCCGCGAAGTCCGCCTCCAAGACGGCTACTTCCCGGTAGGCCGGCACGTCCCGCACGGCATGGCGCAGGGTGGTCGCCAGCCGCGCCGCAGGGTTGTCCGGCTGTGCCTCCGAGCGGTACAGCCGGGCGATCCGGTCGTACAGCAGGGCCTCCTGCGCGACGGTCACCGCAATGGTGTGCCGGTAGCGCTGCCGCACGGCCTCGTCCGTGGCCGGGGTCATGGTTCCTCCTGGTTGCGTGCGTGGTGCGGGCCGGTGGGACGGGCGGCCCTGCTCAGTACAGGTGCGGCAGCATGGCGGGCCAGACCGCGGCCGGGTCGCCGTACACCGCCCCGCTGATGCGCGTGCCGGCCGGTACGGTGCTCCCCGGCAGCAGGACGCTGTCGGTGACGGTGGCCCCGGAGCCGACGGTCACGCCGTGCCCGAGGACCAGCGGGCCGATCAGCTCGCAGCCGTGGCCGAGCGAGACGTCCCGCCCGAGCAGCACCGGGCCGACGATGGTGGCCGGGGCGGTGAGGTCGGCGAACCCCTCGTCGTACACGCCGGGCCGGCGTTCCCGGCCCCGGTGCCCGGCCCCGAACCGGCCTTCGATGCCGAGGGTGTTGGCCAGGTGGAGGAGGTCCGCTTCGCCGACGTCGCACAGTTTGACCACGCCCCCGTCGAACACCTCGACGGTCCGGCCGCGGGCCGGCAGGGTGGTCAGCACGTCGCGGGCCATGTCGAAGGCGTCCGGCGCGGCGCCGGCCAGCACGTCGGGTTCCACGATCCAGGTCCCGAAGCAGCCGGTCGAGGAGCCGCCCACCGGTCTTCCCGGTTTGTAGACGAACCGCGAGACGGACACCCCGTCGGCCGTCTCGACGTAGTCCCCGCCCCAGTCCTCGGGAACCGGCGCTCCGGCCAACGTGACCGTGGGTCGGCGTTCGAGGTGCTGGGCGACGAGCCCGCCGAAGTCGGTGGTGCTGACCATGTCCGCGCAGGTGACCAGCACGGGCCCGGTGGCGAAGAACTCACGGAACGCACGCAGGGTGCCGACCGAACCGAGCAGGTCCGCTTCCTGGAAGAGTCTCAGTCCTGCCGCGTCGGCCCGGTGCTCGCCCAGATAGGACGCCATCAGGTCCGGGAAGGCGTGCACGTTGATCCCGATCTCGTCGCACCCCGCGGCGCGCAGCGCGTCGATGACGTGGCCGATGACCGGCCGGTTGAACACCGGCACCAGGGGCTTGGGCAGCTCGTCGGTCAACGGCCGCAGCCGTTCGCCGAGTCCGGCGGCGAGGATGAACGCCTTCATACGAGGTCCTCCGAGCGGGTCCGCGGCGCGTCTGCGCGCCGTACGGCCCAAGCCGCCGCGGGCGACGCCGCAGCCCCCGCGAAGAGGACCACCGCACCGATCCCGAGCCAGGCCAGCCAGCCGTACGCCAAGGTGAGGCCGGTCAGCGCGACCGGACCGATGATGTTCATGAACTGGGGCCCCAACCCGAAGAGGGCGAGGTACTCGCCGCGGCGGTCGTCCGGCGACAGCCTGTACGAGATCCCCCAGGCTGCCGCCGCCTCCAGCAACTCGCCGGCGGTCAGGGCGACCGTGGCCAGGGCAAGCAGCAGGAGCGTCACCGCACCCGAGGTGGCCTGGGTGGCGCCGAACACGACGCACGATGCGGCGATCGCGTATCCGGCCCGGCGCTGTGCCCGTGCGGCGCCCGGCACGTGTTCCGCACCGCGGCTGGCCCGCACCTGGCAGAACACCGAAAGGACGGTGTTGAGCAGCACCACCGCAGCGACGGTGGCGGCGGGCGCGTCGGTGCGCCGCAGCACCCACAGCGGCATGACCACGCTGAGGATCGTGTCGTTGACCATCATCACGCCGTTGATCACGGTCAGCAGCAGGAACGGGCCGTCCTGCACCGCGGCCCCACCGAGCTTGGCCGGGCCGCGCGGGGCGGGTTCCGTCCGGCGCAGGAAGCAGCCGATGAGGACCAGGTCGACGACGTAGCTGACCGCGTTGAGTACGGGCAGGGCGATGTACGCCTCCCTGGTGCCGACGGCGAGGGCCGCCGCCGCCAGCAGCATGCCGAGGGACATGCCGATGTTGGCGTTGACCCGCAGCCGGGCACTGGCCCGCACCCTGGCCTCGGTGCCCAGCACGTCACCCAGGTAGCGGCCCCGGCTCAGCCCACCCGTGGCCGAGCCGAGGGCCGACAGCACGATGACGACCAGGAACCAGCCGAATCCGTCGACCAGCGGGTAACAGGTGTAGAGCAGCGCCAGCACGCCCACGGAAGCCAGCCAGCACGTCCAGGACCCCAGCGCGTCGACGAGTACGCCGAGCGGTACCTGGAGCGCGAACACCACCAGGGCCGCGGCGGAGAGACCCAGACCCACCTGGGTCGCACTGCACCCGACGTACCCGGTGAAGAACACGGCGCTGCCCGCGGCGAAGACTCCGGAGCCGAGGGCGGTGGTGACCGAGCCCAGGGCGAGTGCCCTCGGGATCCCCTCCTGCACGCCGAGGCTGCGGTTCACGAAGGCGAGGGCGGCGCGACCCGTTGTGGACATCAGGGCCGGCCGCCCTTCAGGACGCACGGGACGACGTCGAGGACGACGGCGAGGAGGGCGGCGAGGACGGCGATGAAGGGAGGCGCGACGTCCACCTGCGTTCCGGTTCCCACGGCCATGCGGCGTCCCCCCTTCCCCGTACCGACCGGCGCCGGCTGCCCGGTCGCCTGCTCGATCGCCTGCTCGATCTCTGCGAACAGCCTCGCCGGCGGGCCACCGGGGCGTAAGGGGTTGCCCGTTGCCTGCGGATCTGACAACGGGCAACGCGGTTCCTGCGGGGGCAGCGGGAACGGCGGGAACGGCGGGAACCGCGTGGCCGGCGCGGGGATCGATCCCCGCGCCGGGTCAGGCCGGCAGGTGGTGGGTGAACCAGTCGCGGGCGAGGGCGGACACCTGCTGGAGGGCTCCCGGTTCCTCGAAGAGGTGGGTCGCGCCCTCGACGACCTCCAGGCGGTTCTCGCAGCGCAGGTGGCTCTGGGCCTCCCGGTTGAGGGTCAGGACCAGTTGGTCCTGACCGCCCACGATGAGGAGGGTGGGGGCGCGGACCGAAGCCAGGTGGGGGATCGCCAGATCGGGTCGACCGCCGCGGGAGACCACGGCGTACGTGTCCGCCCCGGGGGATGCGGCTGCGGTGAGGGCGGCTGCTGCGCCCGTGCTCGCACCGAAGTAGGCGATCGGGACGGGGGTTCGGGTGCGGAGCCAGGTCGTGGCCTCGGTGAGGCGCGCGGCCAGGTTGTCCACGTCGAAGACGTGCGAGCGGTCCACCTCCTCGGCCGGGGTGAGCAGGTCGAAGAGCAGGGTGCCGAGGCCGGCGCGGTTCAGGGTCGCGGCGACCTCGCGGTTGCGGGGGCTGTGGCGGCTACTGCCCGAGCCGTGGGCGAAGACCACCACCGCCCGGGCGGCCGGGGGGAGGGTGAGGTCTCCGGGGAGGTGGAGGCCTGCGGCGGGGACGGAGACGTCCTCCGGTGCGGTGGGGTGCCGGACCGCCTGGGCGAGGAGGGAGACGACCTCCTCGTCCGTGGTCTGCGAGAAGTCCCGGTACCACTGGCCGACCGCCGAGAACTCCGGAGGGGCGGAGAGGCAGACCACCTCGTCCGCCACCGCGCCCAGCCGGGCGACCGCGTCGGGAGGGGCCACCGGGACGGCCATCACCACCCGGGACGCGCCCTGCGCACGTACGACCTGGCATGCGGCCGCCGCCGTGGCACCGGTCGCGATGCCGTCGTCCACCACGATCGCCGTCCGTCCGCGGAGGTCCACCTTCGGTCGCCCCGCGCGGAAGCGGGCCGCCTGGCGGGCGAGTTCCGACTGCTCCGCCTGCTCGACGGACGCGATGTCCTGCGGGGTGAGCCGGCCGCGCCGCACGATGTCGTCGCTGATCACCCGTACGCCGCCTTCGCCGATGGCACCGAACGCCAGCTCGCGCTGGTACGGCACCCCGAGCTTGCGGACGACGATCACGTCGAGGGGGGCGTCGAGGGCGTGCGCCACCTGGAAGGCGACCGGAACCCCGCCCCGGGGCAGGCCCAGGGCCACCGGGTCGTCCGCCGCGTACCCGCGCAGTGCCGCGCCCAGTCGTCGTCCTGCGTCCTCGCGGTCCGTGAAGAGCATTTCGGGTCATCCCCAACATCGTCGCCCCCCTTCGAAACAACCCCTTCCGGCGCTCGGGCGCAAGTCGGGTCCGGTGGTCCGTACGGGGGAGGCGGGGTCGGATCTGTGGGTTTCGGCGGGTGGGGAGGGTAGGGGAGCGTGCGAGGTGGGCCAACACGAGACCGCGTTGCGCCGTTCAGTGGGTCCGCTAGACCGCGGCGCCGCCGGCTCCGGCCACTGCCGCCGGCCCACTGCGCCGGGCTGCGGCCCAGTCCCTCACTTCCCCAAGGCGCGCTTGAGCTGGGTCTTGTTCATGTCGGAGCGGCCGTGGATGTTGCGGCGCCGGGCCTCGGCGTAGAGCTGTTCGTACGTCGGCCCCTGCGCACCCGAGTGGGAGTGCAGGCCGCCGCGCCGGGAGGAGGACATGTCGTCCAACGAGGTGGGACTCGCGGTCTCGGACTCGCCGGCCCGGGCCCGTTCCTTGTTGACGGTCCGGGCGGCGATCTCCTCGGCCCGCTTCTCGGGCACGCCGCGCTCCTCGGCGCTCTCCTTGATGTGCTCGTACTGGCGTTCACGTTTGGGTGAAGATCCGCGAGGCATTTTCCTGACTCCCTTCGAGCCGGTCACCCCCTGCGCCTACCCCGGATCCGGTGGGGTAGGCGGATCGGTGGCCGGAGCAGAGGATCTTCCCTCGCCATAGGTGAAATGATCCTAAATGCGGGAAAATGATACGTATGGACATGACCCTGAGTGTGGACCACACGCTGACCAACATCGCATGGTTCGCGGTCGTCGGGATCCTTGTGGTCGGCTTCCTGATCGCTGCCTTCAAGCTGGGCCAGCGGGTCCGGGCCAAGGAGCCCCCGCCGCCGACCGCCGCGAGCCAGCCCCACCTGCCCAACGGCGGTGCGGTCTACGAGGTCCGCGAGGAGCGCGACCCCGTGGAGATCCCCGAAGGCGGTCTGCGCCCGCACGAGATGCAGGGCTACGGGAACTTCGGCTCCACCACGTCCACGCACCCCGACGAAGTGAGGTCCGAGCGGGAGTCCGGGTACCGGAACCCGCCCCACTACCCCGGCCCGCAGCAGCCACCCTACGGTCAGCCGCCGCAGGACAAGCCGACCGGGAACGCCTGACCGGCCGCCCGCCGCCTCTGACCTGCGCCACCCCACCGCGCAGGTCAGAGGTCCGTCCGGAGCCGGAGCACTTCCGGCGGCGGGTGCCGGGTCGAGGCGCGCCGAACCTCCGCCGTCAGCGGCGGATCGAGCGGGCGGAACGGCACCTCACCCACTCCGATCGCGGTGACCGTGGCCCCGCCCTCGGGGGCCGGACCCCCGCGGGCGACCACCGCCGCCGCCACCTCCGCCCGTAGCCCGGCGCTCAGCGGGCTCGACACCACCGGGGTCTCGTCCCCGACCGGCAGGACCAGGACCAGCGCGCGGGGACGGCGCGGGGTACCCGTGTACCCGACCACCGCCGCGTCCCGCACCTCCGTATGCCGGAGCTTCTGCCAGCCCCGCCGGCCCGCCGGGTACGACCAGGCCCTCGATCCCGCTGGCGGGCAGCGTCTCGTACCAGGTTGCGGCCAGCTCCGGGTCCGTCGTCATCGGGACCGGCTGCAACGGCGGGCCCAGCGGGAGCAGTAGGTCCACCAGGAGCGCCCGGCGCCGTTCGTACGGCCGCCCGCGCAGGTCCAGCCCGGCCAGTTCCAGCACGTCGAAGGCCGCGTACGAGGCCGGCAGGCTCTGGGCGAGCAGGGCGGCCCGCGCGGCCGTGGCCGCAGCCCGGCGCTGCACGAGGGCGAAGTCCGTACGGCCGGCGTTCCAGACCACCACCTCTCCGTCGAGGACGGTATCGGCGGGCAGCTGCCGTGCCGCGACCTCCAGATCGGGGAACGCCGCGGTCACGATGCGACCGGAGCGGGCCTGGAGGACGACGTCCTGCGCGGTGCGCACCACCACGAGGCGGTGGCCGTCGAACTTCGGTTCGTACGCCAGGCCCGCCGCACGCGGCAGGCTGCGGACGGGGGAAGCGAGGGCGACCTGGATCACGGCCGCCCCCTGGCGGTTCTGCCGGCCTTGGCGGCCTTGGGGGGTGCGGGGAGCGGACGGGCCCGGTCGGGGAGGAGCAGCGGGCCGAAGAGGTCCCCGTCACGGGCCAGCCGGGGCGGAATGTCATCGGCGAGGAAGACCAGGTCGGAAGGGGTGCGGCAGGCCTCGACCTCCTGCCACGACACGGGTGCGGAGACGGTCGGCCGGGCCCGCGCGCGCAGCGTGTAGGGGGCGGCGGTGGTCTTGGCGGCGGCGTTCTGGCTGTGGTCGACGAAGACCTTCCCGGGGCGCAGGGCCTTGGCCATGCGGTGCAGGACGAGGTCGGGATGCTCCCGCTCGGCCTCCTGCGCCAGCGCCTTGGCGTACTCGGACACGCGGTCGGAGGGGGTCGGCTCCAGGGCCACGGCCAGGTGCATGCCCTTGGCCCCGGAGGTCTTGGCGTACGCGTGCAGCCCGTCGGCGGCGAGGCGCTCGCGCAGCCACCGTGCGACGAGGCAGCACTCGACGACGGTGGCGGGAGGGCCGGGGTCGAGGTCGAGGATCAGGCGGTCGGCGATGCCCGGGCTACCCGCCGGCCACTGGGGGGTGTGGAACTCGACGACGAGGTTGGCGGCCCACATGAGGGAGGACAGGTCGGCGACGACCACCTGTTCGGCGGAGGCGTCATCGGAGCGGGGCACCGGAGTGGTCCGCACCCAGTCGGGCGTACCGGGCGGCGGGTTCTTCGTGAAGAAGAGCTGGCCGTCCGGGCCGTCGGGATAGCGCAGGAACGACACGGGCCGGTTGTGGATGTGGGCCAGCAGCGAAGGAGCGACGGTGGCGTAGTAGTGCAGCACCTCGCCCTTGGTGAAGCCGGTCTCGGGGTACAGGACCTTGTCGAGATTGCTGAGCGGGATGCGACGGCCCTCCACCATGGCGATCGGCGTCATACGATGAGACTGCCACGAAACGGGAGGAACCGTGCGATCCATCTGGAACGGGGCGATCTCCTTCGGCTTGGTCAGCATTCCGATCAAGCTCGTGAACGCCACCGAGAGCCACTCGATCTCCTTTCGCCAGATCCACCTGAACGACGGCGGGCGGATCCGCTACCGCAAGGTCTGCGAGGTGGACGGCGAGGAGGTGCCCGGCACCGAGATCGGCAAGGGGTACGAGGAAGCGGACGGGTCGATCATCCCGATCACGGATGAGGACCTGGCGCAACTGCCGATCGCCACGACGAAGACCATCGAGATCGTCTCCTTCGTACCGGCCGATGAGATCGACCCGCTCCAGATGGACGCGGCGTACTACCTGGCGGCGAACGGGGCGACGGCGGCGAAGCCGTACACGCTGTTGCGGGAGGCACTGAAGCGCAGCCGTCGGGTCGCGATCGCCAAGTACGCGCTGCGGGGACGGGAGCGGCTGGGCATGCTGCGGGTCGTCGACGACGTGATCGCGATGCACGGGCTGTTGTGGCCGGACGAGATCCGGGCGCCGGAAGGGGTCGCGCCAGAGGGGAAGGTGTCGGTGCGGGACGCCGAACTGGACCTGGCGGACGCACTGATGGCCACGTTGGGGGAAGTAGAGATGTCCTCGCTGACGGACGAGTACCGGGAGGCCGTCGAGGCGATGATCGCGGCAAAGTCGGAGGGCGCCTTCGAGCCCCCGACGGAGGTGGGGGTGGAGCCGGCCGGCGGGAAGGTCATCGACCTGATGGCGGCGCTGGAGAAGAGCGTGCGAGCGGCCAAGGAGTCCCGTGGGGAGACGGGTGCCGAATCGGCGGTCGGGGCCGCGGAGAAGGGCAAGGGGAAGGCCGAGGTCACACCCCTCCGGCAGTCGGGTGGAGGGCGGAAGGCGCCGACGACCGCGCCGAAGGCGGTCGGCGGCAAGAAGTCGACGACTGCGGCGGCGAGGAAGACGGCGTCCGGCGGCATGAAGAAGACTGCGTCGACCAAGTCGACCGCACACAAGTCCACTTCGAAGTCGGCCTCGAAGTCCGCCTCGAAGTCGACCTCGACCAAGAAGACGAGCACCGCGGCGGCGAAGAAGGCGGCTCCGCGGAAGCGGACTTCGGCCTAAGCGGAAGCGGCACCGGTCCCGCGACGTCCGGTGCCGTGCCTCGTAAGGCGCAGGAGCGCCCGAGCGCGTCCGGCGGCGCAGGCGCGGCGCCGGAGCGGAGGGGGCGGGGCTGGTGGGCTGGTTCCGCGGCGCTCCTTCAGCGGTTTCCCCCCGGGCTCCGCCCCGGACGGCGCACCTCGAACGGCTGGGCGGCCGGGCGGGGTCGGCGGGATTTGACCGGCGCTGGCTGCGGTCGCCATGTGCGGGTGTCGCGGGCCAGGCTGAAGAGGGCTTCGACGTCCGGGGGTTTGAGGGTGGTGGGGGCCGCCGCGAGGTGCGCGGGCGCCGTCGCCGGTTCGAGGACGTGGATGTCGCGGACCGTGGGGGCCACCTCGATGCGGGAGGCGTCGACCACGGCCAGGGTCGGAAGGACGGGGGCCGCCAGGGCGCGGGTGGCCGCAGCGGCGGCGCGGCGGATCCAGCGCGGGTCCGGCCGCGGCTCCGTGCGGCCCACCGCGAGGAGGAGGTCGCCGACGACCGTGCGCTGCCTGCGTCCCGGGAGCGTACGGATGCAGAAGGTTCCCGCGGGGCCGATGAGCAGGTGGTCGATGCGGCCCAGTCCCGGGAGCGGTATGCAGTGCAGCACCCGCCAGCCGTCCCCTTCGAGGGCGTCGAGGAGGTCTCCCATGCGCTGCTGCGCGGTCAGGTCCTGGCGGAGGCGATGGCGGGCGCGGGCGCCCGTCGAGCCGTGTTCCAGTTCGCCCAACAGGTCCTCGCCCGGGCGGTTGGGGGCCAGGTCCTCGTCCGGGGGGAGGGCCAGCCGGAGCAGGTCCGCCGGTGTGGGCACCGGAGGCGGGCCGATCGTGAAAGTGCCGGCCAGGTAGGGGCGTAACGCCGCCAGGACCGCCTCGCGGTGCTGGTCGGCGAGCACGCTGATCCGGTTGGTCTGCCGGTCGTACCAGGCCACCGCCTGCCCGTCGGGCAAGTTGACGTACAGCCGGCCGCGGCCGGGGCGACCGCTCGGCAGCACCTTGAGTCCCCGCATGGACCTCACCCCCGCCGTACATGGGAGCAGCCCGGGCGCCCCGCGGCAATCCCCTTGTGGAGTTCTCGGTCGTGTAACGGCTTCTACGGAACTCCGCCGGGTTCCTGTTACACGGCCATCGCCGTACTGCAACCGGAGCCTCCTACGGTGGTCCGGCCTGGACGCGCCAGGCCCCTACCGGCTCAACCGGCACCGAAGGACCCTCCGTGAGCACCGTCAGCCGCCGCACTCTCGTACGAGCCGCCGCAGTGACCGCATGCGCCGGAACCCTGCTCGCGCTGCCCGCCGCGTCCGCGCTGGCCGAAGGGGTGCCGGCGGCGTCGGCCGCGTACTCCTCCGCGGTCGCGCCGCGGACCCTGGTCAAGAGCCTCGCCCTCGCGGACGGCGTCTCCCGGGCGAACGTCTACCGCGTCGCCGAGGGCGTCTACCAGGCCGACATCCTGACGGCCAGCGGCGCCACGGCCGCCACCCTGACCAGCCGCGCCGGCATCGCCGGCTTCGGCGGCTCGGGCCGACTGCACGCGGCCCTCCAGCCGGACGGGCGACTTTCCTCCTGGGTCGGCGACACGGCCGGCCACAGCGGTACGCCGGGCTCCGCCGGCCACAAGACCGGGACCCGGGACGGGCGGGTCGTCCGGGCGTCCGCTCCGGACACCCGGACGGTCGCCGCCGGGGCCACCGGGGCGCTCGGTGTCGACGTGCTGGCCGGCGGTGCGGCAGACGGCGTGCTGCTGCTCGCTGCGGGCGGCGGTATCGCGGCCGTGGGCGCCGCCGGGCTCGGCTTCGCCATGCTGCGGCGCGGTCGGACCGGGGGGTGATCCGCAGGGACCTGAGAAAGCCCGAGAGAAAACGGGCATACCTCCGCATAAGGTTGGCGCTCAGAGAGAACGTCGTGCCGCGGAGAAGAGGTGCCCGGAAGCTGTGACAGCGTTCCCCTTCCCACCCGCCGCCCCACCCGCCGCCCCTCGCGACCGCGCCCGCGGCCGCGCCTCGGACGTCCGGGCGAACCACGCCCGCGCCACCCGTGCCCCCGGCACCGCACGCGTCCGTGCCGCCCGCGTCCGCACCGCCCTGCCCGTCGCCGCCGTGCTGGTGCCGCTGCTCGCGGGCTGTGGCGACACCGGCGGTCCCGAGGCCGCCGGTGCGACCCCGACCGCGAGCGGCCCCGTACACCTGTGGCCCGGCCGCAAGGGGGCCTCCGTACCGCCCGCCGATCCGGGGGGTGCCCCGCCGGTGTACGTCCAGGGGCTGCCGCCGGTCCGGGACCAGGACGTGAGTGGGGTCGACCCGGTGGCCCTGGTCCAGGCGGAGCTGCGGGCCCACCCGAACGCCGACGTCGGGCCCGACGGGATGCCCCCGCAGACCGCCGCCGCGATCGCGGCGTGCGGGACGGAGGGGCAGCCCGCGCAGAAGTGCCCGGTCCTGACGCCGTACTACCGGGACCTGACCGGCAACGGGGTGGACGACCTCGTCGTCGGCATCGAGCTGCCCGAGCACATGATGTCCGTACGGGCCTACACCGCGGACCCGGACGGGCGGCTCAACCGGATCATGGCGACCACGCAGACCGTCGTCAGCGTGGAGCTGGCGGGGCGGGACGTGATCCTGCGGGTGCCGAGCGGCAACCCGGGCTACGAGCTGATCACCGCGTGGTCCTGGGACGAGAAGCAGCGGACGATGCTGCCGACGCGCGAGCAGATCGTACGACTGCCGGGGGCGGGACGCAGCCCCGTCTCCCCGCAGCCGCCGCAGCCGTCCGCGCCGAGTGCGCAGGGCTCGCCGTGACGTTGCGGCTTCCCGCGTGGACGGCGACGCTGACCTGGAAGTCGGGGTGCTTCATCGTGGTGATGTGCTGTTCGCTGGCGGCCGTGCTGGGTGCGCTGGTGCACGTCGAGGTGACCCGGCAGACCGTCGCGACGGCCCGCGAGAAGGCGCTCGACAAGCTGCGCGGCGTCGCGCAGGAGTACGAGGCCGGCGAGGCCCTGCCGCCCGACTCGGGGCTCGACCCGGCCGGCCTGCCGCCGGCGCTGCGGGCGCTGGCGTTGTCCGGGCACCGCGGGACGATGGTGGCCGACTACGAGGGCCGGCCGACGATGTGGGCGGCGGCGCCGGCGGACGGCAAGGCACTGGCCACGGCCGTCGACTACGCGCAGAGCGCGCGCACGATCACCGGCCTGGACAACGCGATCATCGGGTCCTCGGTGCTGGCGATCGGAGGGACGCTCCTGGTGGGCGCCTTCGCGGTGACCCGGGTGACGCGGCGGCTGCACCAGACCGCGACCGTGGCCCGACGGATCACGCAGGGGGACCTGGACGCCCGGGTGGACGACCCGCGGACGAAGGACCCCTCGCGGCATCAGGACGAGGTGGCGACGGTCGCGGGGGCGCTGGACACGATGGCGGGGACGTTGCAGGCGAAGCTGGTGAGCGAGCAGCGGTTCACGGCGGACGTCGCGCACGAGCTGCGCACGCCGCTGACCGGGTTGCAGGCGGCGTCGGAACTGCTGCCGGAGGGACGGGCGACACAGCTGGTGCAGGAGCGGGTGCGGACGATGCGGGGGCTGACGGAGGACCTGTTGGAGATCTCGCGGCTCGATTCGGGGCGCGAGGTGGTGGAGACGGACCTGCATCAGCTGGGGCGGCTGGCACGGCGGGTGGTCCGGGCGTCCGGGACGGACACGGAGGTGGTGATCGTCCGGGACGCGCACGTGGAGACGGACCGGCGGAGGCTGGAGCGGGTGTTGGGGAACCTGGTCGCCAATGCGCACAAGCACGGGCGGCCCCCGGTGGTCCTCACGGTGGACGGACCGGTGGTGACCGTACGGGACCACGGGGACGGGTTTCCGGAGTACCTGGTGGCGCACGGGCCGCAGCGGTTCCGGACCGGAGGTGCGGGTTCGGGGAGCGGGCACGGGCTGGGGCTGACCATCGCGGTGGGCCAGGCGGAGGTCATCGGCGCACGGCTGGAGTTCCGGGACGCGGAGGGCGGTGGGGCCCTGGCCGTCGTCACCCTTCCGGAGCCCCCGCCCCCGCCCCCGCCCCAGCCCCCGCCCGAGCCACGGGCGGTGCCGTAGCCCCACGGCCGTTGCCGGTGCTCCGGGTGCTCGACGATCCGCCCCGGCCCCGCGCGGACGCGCGGACGGGTCAGGAAGCGGGTGGGGTGGGCTTGGTCCAGGGCCAGCGGAGCTTCGGCTTCTGGCCGGACGGGGCGTACGCGTACTTCCAGCCCTTCTGGAGGTGCAGCCGCTTCGAATAGCCCGCCGGGACCCGCTCGTAGAGGAGGACCATGGCGGGACCGCCGTCGGGTGACGGGACCGGGATCTCGTACCACTTCGGCGGGTGTCCGGTCGGGCCGAGGAGGATCGGGAGGACCCGGCCGTCCATCGGGCCGCCCTCGAAGGGAGTGGGTTCGCTTCTCACCCCACCAGTGTCACAGCAGGTGCGCGGCCTCGGAGACCACCGGGATCACGCGCCGGGCCAGCACGCCGACCGGCCCGTCCGCCGATTCCAGCGCCAGCGCCGCCCGCGCTGCGGCGGCGGTCTCCGGGTCGGTGGCGGCCGTCGCCGTCAGGAGGGCTATGAACTGGTCCACCAGCCAGTCGCGCAGCGCGCTCACGTCCGGTTGTTTGCCCTCGTCGATCCAGATCAGGGAGGCCGCCTCCACCGCCGTGATCCAGGTGCGCACCATCATCCGCAGCCGCGGCCCGGGGGACGGTACCGACAGGTGGTAGAGGATCTGCTCGGCCGCCGCCCGGCGGATGCCGTCCACGATCGCCGTCGTACGGGAGGTCTCCACGACGCTGCCGCCCTGGAGGAGGGCCGCGAAGCCGGCGTCGTGTTCGTCGACGAAGGCCAGGTAGCGGTCCAGGGCCCGGGAGAGGCGCCGGGTCAGCGGACCGGCTTGGGGTTCGGCGAAGCACTGCTCCAGGAGGTCCGCCGCCGAGCGCAGGGCCGCCTCGTACAGCTGCTGCTTGCCGCCCGGGAAGTAGCGGTAGACCAGGGGCCGCGAGACGCCCGCCGCCTGGGCGACGTCGTCCAGCGAGACCTCCTCCGGGGCCCGGTGCGCGAACAGCGACAGGGCCGCGTCGAGGAGCTGGGCCCGCCGCTCCTCGACGCTCAGCCTGCGGTACGCGCGTACGGTCATGGCCGCAGGGTAGCCCCGAAACGACGGGCTCAGGGCAGGAGTCCCGAGCTCTTCCAGAGCGTGCGGCCGACTCCGCGCAGCACGCCGATGTCGTCGAGGAAGTCAGTGAGGCGCTCGGCGCCGGTCTGCATGACCTCCCGCCGGTGGCCGCTCGCCTTCACCTGGGCGACGGCTTCGCGGCGGTCCAGGCCGATGTTCTCGTAGACCTGGGGGTTGACGAAGGCCAGGGAGAAGACGCGGGCGGCCTCACCGCAGCTGATGCGGGTCAGTTCCTGCTCCCAGCGCGGGGCGGTCAGCATCTGGCGGCGCAGCTCCTCGCGGGCGTACCGGACGTGCCGGGCCTCCTCGATGACGTGGATGCGGGTGACCCCGCGCACCAGCGGCTGGATGCGCTCGTCCGGGAAGGTGAGGCGCTGCATCCAGTCGAGGATCTCCTCTCCGAGCAGGGTGCACGCGAAGGAGCCCGGGGTCGTGGAGACCGTCTTGAGGATGCGGGCGAGGTTGTGGTTCGTCCGCGAGACCGGGTAGGCGGGGGTACCAGCCTTCTGGATCATGCGGGCGAACATCATCGAGTGCCGGCACTCGTCGGCTATCTCGGTCAGCGCGTAGCGGACGTGATTGCTGGTCAGGGGCTTGTCATAGATGTGCCGCACGAGCAGCTGCATCAGGATGATCTCGAACCAGATGCCCAGGGAGCCGAGCGCTGCCGCCTCGTGGCGGGAGAGGTCGATGCGCTGTTCCTCGCCCATCTTCTTCCACAGCGGGGTGTCGTAGAGGGAGAGCAGCTCGGGCGGCCAGTAGTACGCGCCGTCGACCGTCGGGGCGTCCCAGTCGAGTTCCTTGTCGGGGTCGAAGGAGTGCTTGGCCGAGGACTCCAGCAGACGTGCGGCGATCTGTTCGCGGTCCTTGAGGAGGCCGAGCGCGTCCTGGAGGACCCGGCGGTCCGGACGGTCCGTGCGGTCGGTCGTGGTCGTCATGGCGGGGCACCTCGCCCTGTTCCGGGGTGGGTAGGGGTCACGGCTTCGACCGCGGCTGCGATCGCGCTGCGGTCACGGCGGTGGACGCTGGCGCGCCCACCAGTTATGAGACTGCTTGTCAGCAAGGTCGTCAATCCCCCGCGCACGACTTGTTGACCGCGCGTCTATCAACGTGTGACGCTGCCAACCATCCAGTCCTGTACGGAAGTACCCGAGCCGAGGGGGCGTCAGTGTCGACGCACGAGCTCTACACCAAGGACCCGGGCGAGGACGTCTGGCAGGTCCCGGCCTCCGGCTCCGCCCGCTTCAGCTGGGAGTACGCCGAAGGCCGGGAACGACTCCTCGCGCTGTACCAGAAGGGCAAGGACAAGCAGTGGGACGGCGCCAAGCGCATCGACTGGGACCTTGAGGTGGACCCTCACAATCCGCTCGGCACCCCGGACGAGGCGCTGACCCTGTACGGCACCCGCCACTGGTCCAAGCTCACCGATCAGGACAAGGGCGAGCTGCGCCGGCACTACACCGCGTGGAACTTCAGCCAGTTCCTCCACGGCGAGCAGGGTGCCATGGTGTGCGCCGCGCGCATCGTGGAGTCGGTCCCGGACCTGGACGCGAAGTTCTACTCCGCCACCCAGACCATGGACGAGGCCCGGCACGCCGAGGTCTTCGGCCGCTTCCTGCACGAGAAGGTCGGGATGCTCTACCCGATCAACGACAGCCTGCAGGGGCTGCTCGGCGACACCCTGCGGGACTCCCGCTGGGACATGCCGTACCTGGGCATGCAGGTGCTCATCGAGGGCCTGGCACTGGCTGCCTTCGGGATGATCCGCGACACCACCGACAAGCCGTTGCCGAAGCAGATCCTGGCGTACGTGATGCAGGACGAGGCCCGGCACGTGGCGTTCGGACGGATGGCACTGCGCGACTACTACAAGCAGTTGACGGACGCCGAGCTGCGCGAGCGCGAGGAGTTCGTGATCGAGGGCTGCTACCTGATGCGCGACCGACTGCGCGGGGTGGAGGTACTGGAGAACTTCGGCATCCCGCGGCAGGAGGCCGCGCAGTTCAGCGAGCAGTCGGAGTTCCTGCACCTGTTCCGCAAGCTGCTGTTCAGCCGGATCGTGCCGTGCGTGAAGGACATCGGACTGTGGGGCCCGCGGCTCCAGAAGGCCTACCTGGACATGGGCGTCTTCGAGATGGGCGACTCCAACCTGGACCTGCTGATGACGCAGGACGAGGAGATCGCCGAGGCCCTCGACCGGGAGCGGTTCGCGGCCGAGGAGGCGGCGCGGGTGGCGGAGGTACGGGCAGCCATCGCCGAGGGCGCCGGGACGCCCACCGACACCGCCACCGACGCCTCCGCCGCCGATGCCTCCGGTGGCACCGGCACCGACACCGGCACCGGCACCCCGTAGGGCGTTTCAGCGGGCCGCGGGGCGCGGGGGCCTCGTCCCGTACAGCGCGGCCTCCATCACCGCCCGCGCGATCGGCGCGGCAGCGCCGTTGCCGCTGATGTCCCCGCGGTCCGCCGCCGCGTCCTCGACCACCACCGCCACGGCGACCCCCGGCTGTGGTGCGTCCTCGGCCTTCGCCCAGCCGATGAACCAGGCGTAGGGGGTCCCCGCGTTACCGACACCGTGCTGGGCGGTGCCCGTCTTGCCGCCCACCACCGCGCCCTGGATCGCCGCGTTCCACCCGCTGCCGTTCTCCACCACCTTCACCATCAGGTCCTGCAGGCGCAGCGCCGTCGCCGGGTTCATCGCCCGGCCCAGGCTGTGTTGCGGCCCGCGCCGGACCGGATCCCCGTCGTCCTGGGTGGTCCGGTCGAGGAGGCAGGGGGCCTTGAGCTCGCCCCCGTTCGCGACCGCCGCCGCCACCATCGCCATCTGCAGGGGCGTCGCCTTCGTGTTGAACTGGCCGATCGAGGACAGCGCCAGCTGGTCCGGACTCATGTCCGTGTCGAAGTTCGACCGCGACACCCAGGCCGGCACCCGCAGCCCGTCGTCGTTGAACCCGAACCTGCGCGCCGCGTCCACCATCCCGCGCAGCCCGACCCGGACCCCGATCTTCGCCATCACCGTGTTGCAGGACCACTGCACAGCCTCCGCCAGCGAGGCGTCCTGGCAGCCGGCCCCCGCGTTCGGCAGCAGGGTGCTGGTGCCCGGCAGCAGGTAGGGGTCGGGGGTCTGCGTGGGCGCGTCCACCTCGGTGACCACGCCCGCGTCCAGGGCCGCGGCGGCCGTCACGATCTTGAACGTGGAGCCGGGCGGGTACGTCTCGCGCAGCGCCCGGTTGAGCATCGGTCGGGCGGGGTCCGCGTTCAGTCGATCCCAGGCCGCCTTGACGCCCGCGCCCGTACCGGAGAGCAGGGCCGGGTCGTACGAGGGGCTGCTCACCAGCGCGAGGATCTTCCCGGTGGCCGGTTCGAGCGCGGCCACCGCGCCGCGCCGGCCCGCCAGCCCGGCGTACGCGGCCCGCTGCAGGCCCGCCCGGACGGTGGTTTCGGCGTTGCCGCCGGCCGGGTGCCCGCGGGCCAGGTCGTACCAGAGCGGAAGGGCCGAGAGCGCGGGATCGGTGCCTGCGAGGACCGCGTCCTCGGCGCGTTCGAGCAGGCTCGTCCCGTACGTCTGCGAGGAGAACCCGGTGACCGGCGCGTACAGCGGGCCGTTCGAGTACGTCCGCTCGTAGCGCAGCAGTTGGCCGCTGTCCCGGGAGCCGGTGACGGGCCGTCCCTCGACCAGGATGTCCCCGCGCGGCTCGGCGTACCGTTCGACGGCGGGGCGTTTGTTGGCCGGGTTCGCCCGGTAGGCGGCGGCCTCCCAGACCTGCACCCGGGCCAGGTTGACGAGCAGGGCGACGAGCAGCAACGCGCAGAAGTACGCGCACCAGCGGATGTACCGGATCACACGACCGCCTCCGCCTCGGCCGGGCGGGGCCTGCGGGCGCTGTCGCTGAGCCGGACGAGCAGCGCCACGATGATCCAGTTGGTGACGACGGAGGAGCCGCCCTGGGCGAGGAAGGGCATGGCCATGCCGGTGAGCGGGATCAGCCCGGTCACTCCCCCGGCGATCACGAACACCTGGAGGGCGACGATGGAGGCGAGCCCGGTGGCGAGGAGGCGCCCGAAGGAGTCGCGCAGCGCGAGCCCGGCGCGGAATCCGCGGTCCACGAGGAGCCCGTAGAGGAGCAGGATCGCAGCGAGGCCGGCGAGGCCGAGTTCCTCGCCGGCGGTGGCGAGGATGAAGTCGGACTTGGCGGCGAAGCCGATGAGGAAGGACTGTCCGTGGCCGAGTCCGGAGCCGAGGAGCCCGCCGGCCCCGAAGGCGAAGAGGGACTGGGCGAGCTGGCCGGGCCCCTCCCCCCGCTCGATGGAGGCGAAGGGATTCAGCCAGTCGTCGACGCGGCTGTGCACGTGCGGCTCGAAGGTCCCGACGGCGTACGCGCCCAGGGCGGCCAGCAGCAGCCCGATCGCGATCCAGCCGATCCGGCCGGTGGCGGTGAACAGCATGATCACGAACAGGCCGAAGAAGAGCAGCGAGGTCCCGACGTCCCGCTCCAGGACGAGCACGCCCACGCTGAGCAGCCAGATGCCGAGGATCGGGCCGAGCACCCGGCCGGGCAGGAGGCGCAGCCTCCCGAAGAGACGGCGGCCGGTGAGGGCGAGGGCGGTGCGGTTCGCGGCGAGGTAGGCGGCGAAGAAGACGGCGAGCAGGATCTTGGCGAACTCACCCGGCTGGAAGGAGAGTCCGGCGAACCGGATCCAGATGTGGGCGCCGTTGACGGCCGGGAAGAAGACGGGGACGAGCATCAGCACGAGGGCGGCGGTCACCGAGAGGTAGGCGTACTTCTGGAGCACGCGGTGGTCGCGCAGGAGGACGACCACCAGGACGAAGAGGGCCACGCCCAGGGCGGACCAGCGCAGCTGGTCCCCGGCGGTGAGGTGGCCGGGCGTGGTCAGGTCGAGGCGCTGGATGAGGACCAGGCCGAGCCCGTTGAGCAGGACGGCGATGGGGAGGACGAGCGGATCGGCGTACGGGGCCCGGAAGCGGACGGCGAGGTGCGCGAGCAGGGCCGCACCGGCGAGGCCCACGGCGTAGTGGGCGGCGGGGCGGGGCGCGTGGCCGGTGGCGGCGAGGCCCAGGTAGAGGTGTCCCAGCACGGACACGAGGACGGCCCCGGCGAGCAGCGTCAGCTCGACGCCCCTGCGCCGGGGCGCGCTGGCGCCGGGTGGCGGGGGCGGGGCGGGCTCCGCCACCTCTGCCGTCAGAGCGGTCATACGGGAAACGTAGCAAGCGGACAGAGGGTATGTCCGCTTATGTCATAGAGTGCCGAAGAGTCGTCAGAAACGGTCACGAGTGGGAGCCGCGGCACATGGGACCAGTGGAATTCATCGTCCTCGCCTTCCCCGAGGAGCAGCTGCGGGTGCCGGCCGTCGAAGCCGTGATGGGGCTGCGCAAGGCCGGGGTGGTGCGGCTCATCGACGGACTCGTGGCCTCGAAGACGGCGGCCGGTGAGGTACTGGCGGCCGAGTTCGACGAGTTCATGGAGCTCCAGGGCCTCCTGGCGCACCGCGAGGCCGTGCAGCTGATCGCGGCGGAGGACGTCCGGGAGGCGGCGGAACTGCTGGACCGGGGCAGTTGCGCCCTGCTGCTGCTGGTGGAACATGTGTGGGCCGAGGACGCGGCCATCGCCGTACGGGCGGCGGGCGGGCGGATCGTGGGGTCGGTACGGATCCCGCCGGAGCGGGTGCCGGCGGACGGCCGGGCGGGAGCGGCCTGATGTTCATCCGCCCGGTCGGAGTGACGGTCCGGTCCGCCAACCGCCCCGCGGGGCGGCCCTTGCTGCGCGGGCTGTTGTCCCGCGCGGCGGGCGCACCACCGCCCGGGGCAGCAGACTCCGGGGACCGCGCCCCCGCTGGACCTGCTGCACCTGCTGTCCCTGCTGCACCTACTGCGGAGGCCGACACCGCGGCCCCGCAGGAGCCGGCCAGCTGGGCCGGACCCCCGCCCTCCGGGCTGGCCGCCGAGCTGGCGCAGCTGGCGGATCTGGCGCGAGAAGGCTCCCTGACTCCGCAGGAGTTCACCGCGGCCAAGACCCTCCTGCTCCACCTCTGACCTCGGGCCCGGCGTCCCTCCCGGCAGCGGTCTCCGGGCGCTGCCGGAACCCGCCCCGGTGCGGCGCGCCGCTGTCGGGGGCGGGCCGGAGGGACTCGGCCGGAGGGGTGAGAGCGGGGGGCTGGCCGACCGGGGTCGGGGATTTGTCATACCGGTCGTGGCAGCATCGGTCGCCTGGAGGTGATCACATGTCACGCCGCCTGCTCCGCGCCGTCTGCCTCGCCGCCGTGTTCGTCACGGCCGGCCCGCTCCCCGCCGTCCACGCCGAGTCCCCGTCCGACCGCGCAACGGACGCGACGCCCACCCCCACCGCCAGTTCCACCACCGGCCCCACGCCCACCGCCAGTTCCACCACCGCCCCCACGCCCACGCCCAGCACCGCCCCCACGCCCACGCCCACGCCCAGCACCAGCACGGTCGGCCCCGCCTCCACCCGATCGGTCGGCGCGCTCCTCGCCCAGCTGCAAGGCCTCTACCGCCGGGCCGAGGAGGCCGCCGAGGCCTACAACGCCACCGAGGTCGCCCTCAAGGCCGCACAGGACAAGGAACGGCGGCTCAGCGGCAAGCTCGGCAAGACCCGGAACGCCCTCGGCGCGGCGAAGGCCACCACCGGGCGGATGGCCCGGGAGCAGTACCAGGGCGCCCGGGGGTTCTCCCCGTACGCCCGGATGTTGCTCACCGGTGACCTCCAGGCCGCCCAGGACCAGCGCCTGCTCACCGCCCGCGAGGGCGCCCGGCAGGCCGGCGTACTGGCCCGTCTCTCCCGCGGCGAACACCTGGCCGATGCCCTCGCCATCGCCGCCCGCAAGGCACTCGACGCGCAACAGGTCCTGACCGCGCAGCACAAGCGCCACCAGGACGAGGCCGCCGCCAAGCTCAAGGAGGTCGAGCGGATGCTCGCCTCGCTCACTGCCGAACAGCTCGCCCAGCTCGGCGCCCGTGAGGCCGCCGACACGGCCACCGCGCAGCGGAAGCTGCTGGCTTCCGGCCGGCTCGCGGCCACCCCCCGTACGCCCACGGCCGCCGGTGGCACGGCCCTGACCTACGCCAGCGAGCAGATCGGCAAACCGTACGCGTGGGGTGCCGAAGGGCCGGGGTCGTTCGACTGCTCCGGGCTCACCTCGCAGGCCTGGGCGCACGCCGGCCGGTCGATCCCGCGAACCAGCCAGGAGCAGTGGGCCCGGCTCCCCAAGGTGCCCCTCGACCAGCTGCGCCCCGGTGATCTGGTCGTCTACTTCCCGACCGCCACCCATGTGGCCCTGTACGTGGGCAACGGGAAGGTCATCCAGGCCCCGCGCCCCGGCGCGAAGGTCAAGGTCTCCCCCATCGCGGCCAATCCGCTCCTCGGCGCCGTACGGCCCGACCCCGACGGGTCCCCGCTCACCGAGTTCACCCCGCCGCAGCTGCCCGGGGCGGCGACGGCGGGGGACGACGACATCGGCTACTCCGCGGCCGAAGCGCCCGCCGCCGTCGCGGACTCGGGCGCGGACGCCGTGACCTCGGCCAAGTAGTCCGCCGCGTCCTCGGGGTCGTAGAAGTACGCGTCGAAGTCGGAGGGGTTGTCGAAGCCGTTGGCGAAACGGTCCGCCACCGGCTGCAACTGACCGGCTGCACCGATCAGGTTCAGCACGTGCTCCGGCGGGACGCCGAGCATGGCGTTCGTCCACTGGGTCACCGGCTTGCCCGTCGTGAACCAGAACCTGTCGAAGGCCGCCTTCATCCACGCCTCGTCGAACGGCTTGTCGCCGTGCATCAGGATCGACGAGAGGTACGAGGCCGCGCACTTCGCGGCGGAGTTCGCGCCCTGTCCCGTGATCGGGTCGTTCGCGACGACCACGTCCGCGACGCCCAGCACCGCACCACCGCCGGGCAGCCGCCCGATCGGGTTGCGGACGATCGGCGCGTACCGGCCGGCCAGCGTGCTGCCCGCGTCCGTGAGCTCCACCTCCGCCGCCCGCGCGCGCTCCCAGGGCACGAACTTCTCCATCAGCTCCAGGGTGAGCGCGAGGTGCTCCGCCGGGTCGGTCACCCCCCGGAACACGTCCAGCGGGCCGCCCGGCAGCCCCTCCCAGAACAGGATGTCGGCCCGACCCGACGTGGTGAGCGCGGGCATGACGAACAGCTCGCCGACGCCCGGGACCAGGTTGCAGCGCACCGCCTCCGTCTCCGGGTGCTCGGGACGCGGCTCCAGCCCGTGCACGTAGGAGACGGCCAGGGCGCGCTGTGGCGCGTCGTACGGGGAGCGCGCCGCGTCCCGCCCGAACATCGACACCAGCTCGCCCTTGCCCGCGGCGACCAGCACCAGGTCGTACGTACGGGAGAAGTAGTCCAGGTCGGCCACGGACGCGCCGTGGATCACCAGCTGCCCACCGCGCTGCACGAAGGCGTCGAGCCAACCGGCCATCTTCACGCGCTGGTCCACGGACTGCGCGTACCCCTTGAGGCGGCCGAGCCAGTCGACGGGACGGGTGCCGTCCGGGGCGGCGACGGACACGCCGAGGCCCTCGATCTTCGGGGCCTCCTGCTCCCAGAAGTTCAGCCCGAGGTCCCGCTCGTGTTGGAGCGCCGTGTCGAACATGACCTGCGTGGACATGATCCGCCCGGTGCGGATCTCGTCCGCCGTCCGGTTGGAGATCAGGGTGACCTCGTACCCCTTCGCCTGGAGGCCGAGGGCGAGCTGGAGACCGGACTGGCCGGCCCCCACGACGAGTATCTTGCGCATCTCAGCGTTCTCGATTCGGGTCAGCGGTGCAACGGGTGAGGCGGTAGCGGGATCTGCGCCTGCTGCTCGCTCGGAGCTATTCGGGGGTCGCGTCCAGCGCGTGGCCCACCAGCGTCAGCAGCGATGCGACGACCGTGTCCCGGCGCCGCGCATCCATGATCACGACCGGCACGTGGGGCGGGATGGTGAGCGCCTCGCGCACGTCCTCGGGCTCGTGGGCCGGCGAACCCTCGAAGTGGTTGACCGCCACCGCGTACGGGAGCCCGCAGCTCTCGAAGTAGTCGAGGGCCGGGAAGCATTCGCGCAGCCGCCGGGTGTCCGCCAGGACGATGCCGCCGATGGCGCCGCGGACCAGGTCGTCCCACATGAACCAGAACCGCTCCTGGCCGGGGGTCCCGTACACGTACAGCACGAGGTCGTCATCGAGCGTGATGCGGCCGAAGTCCATCGCGACGGTGGTGGTGCTCTTGTCCGGCGTCGCGGACAGGTCGTCGGTCAGCAGGCTGGCCTCGGTCATCACCGCCTCGGTGCGCAGCGGGGTGATCTCGGAGACGGACGACACGAAGGTGGTCTTTCCGACCCCGAAGCCGCCCGCGACCAGCACCTTGACTGCGACGGGTGCGCGGGAACGGTCGTACTGCCAGGGCTGGGCGGGCTCGTCGTCCTGGACGGCTGCGGATGTGTCAGAGACGGCGAAGACCACTGAGCACCCTTTCCAGCAGCGCGCGTTCGGGACGCCCGGGGCCGTGCCCCGTTCCGTAGACGCGGATGCGGCCCTGGTCGGCGAGGTCACTGACCAGGACGCGGACCACTCCGAGCGGAAGTTTCAGCAGCGCGGATATCTCGGCGATCGTGCGCATGCGGCGGCAGACCTCGACGATGGCCGGCATCTCGGGCGTGCGGTCGGGCTTCTGCGGCTCCGACGCCTTGGAGTCGAGGGCGGCGACGAAGGTCTCCACGTGCAGGACCTGAGTGAAGCGGGTACGGCCACCCGTGAGGGAGTACGGGCGGACGCGGGCGGGCCGGCGGTCGGCTCCGCGTATCGGCAGCCGGTCGGAGGCCGAGGCCGTACTCCTCACGGGGTCTTCTCCATCGACTGGCGCAGCTCGCTGCGGACTTCGGGGGTCAGGACGTGGCCGGCGCGGCCGACGAACAAGGCCATGTGGTACGCCACCACGCTCATGTCGCAGTCGGGCGTGGCGTGCACGCCGAGGAGCGAGCCGTCGCTGATCGCCATGACGAAGACGGAGCCGTACTCCATCGCGACCATGGTCTGCTTGACCGCCCCGCCCTCCATGAGGTCGGCGGCTCCGGTGGTGAGGCTACCCAGCCCGGACACGATGGTGGCCAGGTCGGCCGAGGCGCCGCGCGGGCCCTTGGTGCGCGCGGGGCTCTCGCCGGCTGCCCCTCCTGGGTCCGAGGACAGCAGCAGGAGCCCGTCCGAGGACACGACGGCGACGGAGTTGACGCCGGGCACCTCCTCGACCAAGTCGGTCAGCAGCCACTGCAGGTTGCGGGCCTGGGTGCTCAGTCCGTACGTACTGGGCGCGGTCATGTGCGTGCCTCCTGTGCGCTGTCCCCCTGGTCGGTCTCCTGTGCGAGCTCGGCGGCCACGACGCGCCGTCCGTCCCGCGTCCCCTGGTAGAAGCCGCCGAGTCGGCGGCGCAGCTCGTCCGCGTCGACGCGGCGCGGCGGCTCGGTCCGTACGGTCTCGACGCGGCTGGCGGCCACGACGCGCGGGGTCCGCTTGGGCAGCCCCTTGTCGGTGACGGTGCCCTCCGGTCCCGCGTCGGGGTGGCTCCCCTGGCGGGGGACCCAGCCGTCCTCGGCGGGTGCGTGCCGGTGCGGCTCCACCGGGCCGTCGGGGGCGGCGGCCCGGGTGGTCCGCCTGGGCAGGACCGGGGCTCCTTCCGGTACGACGGCCCCCAGTGCGGCATCGGACGGCGGGTCGGCGGACGCCGGGCCGGAGTCGGACCCCGTGAAGGCGTCCGGTCCTGCGTCGGGGACGACCCGCGCGAGCAGTTCGTCGCCGGGATCCCGCTCGACCGGGACCTCCGCCGATCCGTCGGCCGCGGTGAACACCTGGTCGGCGGAGGGCAGTACGCCCTCCGGGTCCGCGAAACCGTGGTCGTCCGTCGGCGGCTGCGCGTCCGGGACCCGGGCCGTGAACACCTGGTCGGCCGGGGGCAGTGCCTCGTCCGGAGGCTGCACCTCGTCCGGGGTCCGGGCGGCGGCGGGCTCGACCCCGCCGGGCTGTGCGTCCGGGTCGGGGTCGAAGCCCGCGGGCGCGTCCGCGTCCGGGGACGGGGACGGGGCCCCGGCCTGGAGGCCGGTGACGTCGCCGAGACCGGCGTCGAGCTCCGGGTCCTCGTCCGGGTCCGCGTCCGGCACTGGGTCGGCGTCCAGCTCCAGGTCCGGGTCCGCGAGCAGGTCCGCGTCCAGCCCCGGGTCCGCGTCCGGGCCGGCGTCCAGCTCCGAGTCCGCGTCCAGCACTGGGTCCGCGTCCAGGTCCAGCTCCGGGTCCGCGAGCAGGTCCGCGAGCAGGTCCGCGTCCGCGTCGAGCTCCGAGGTTCCGGCCGGGGTGCCCGTGACGGTCTCGTCCCACTCCATGCTCCGCAGGAGCGCCGCGTCGGCCTCGGCCTCCGCCTGCGCTCCGGGGGTCCGGAAGGGCTCACCTTGCGGCAGGAGACCGGCGGACGGTTCGGCGTCCCGTTCCTCCGCCGGTGGCATCCGGCGCGGCGGGATGGTGTTCTGGTTCGCCTCGGCGATCACGCCCGGCAGCTGGAGCTCCGGCAGGCCGGGGGTGGCGAAGGTGTGCACCGGGGAGGTCGGCGGGGTGGCCGGCAGGAGTGCGGCCGGGACGACCACCCGGGCCTCCGTGCCGCCGTGCCGCCCGGCGCGCAGCTCCGCGGTGACCCCGTGCCGGGCCGCGAGGCGGCCGGCCACGTACAGACCGAGGCCCAGGCCGTGTTCCGACTCGGGCTCCTCGTCGTAGGCCTCGGGGGTGGCCAGGCGGGCGTTCAGCGACTCCAGTCGGTCGCCGGTGACCCCGATGCCCTCGTCCACGACGGACAGGACGGCGTCACCGTCGTCCAGCAGCCAGCCGGAGACCTTCACCTTGGCCTCGGGCGGCGAGAACGTCGTTGCGTTCTCCAGCAGTTCGGCCAGCACGTGCGAGATGTCGTCGGCCGCGTGCCCAGCGACCTGGGTGAACACGGGCAGCGCCGCCAGGTCGACGCGCTCGTAGCGCTCGATCTCGCTGACGGCGGCGCGCATGACGTCGACCAGCGGGACCGGGGCTCCGCCGCCGTGGCCCTGTTCCTGGCCGGCCAGGACCAGCAGGTTCTCGTTGTGGCGACGCATGACGGTCGCCAGGTGGTCCAGCTTGAACAGGGTCGCCAGCCGGTCCGGGTCCTGCTCCTTGGATTCCAGCTCTTCGATGACGGCGAGCTGACGCTCCACCAGGCCCAGGGTGCGCAGCGACAGCGAGACCGAGGTGGTCGACAGGAGGCGGCGTTGTTCTTCCAGGCTCGTCCGCAGCTGCGTCAGTTCCCGCTCCAGCTCGCCCCGGCCCGAGTTGAGTGCCTCGTTGCGGCCGATGAGCCGGCGATGGTCGGCGTCGAGGCCGGCGATCCGGGTGTGCAGGGAGACCGTCTGGTCTCGGACGGCGTTGAGGTGGCGCACGACCTCGGCGAACTCGTCGTTGCGGCCGGTGAAGCGGACCGGTTCCACCGAGCCCTCCGGCGTGGCCAGCCGGGCCGCGCCGCGCCGCAGCACGGACAGCGGCCGGGTCAGCGAGCGCGCCACGGCGGTCGAGAAGCCGACGGCGACCAGGAAGAGCAGGCCGAGGACCGCGACCAGCGTCTCCAGGCGGGTCACGTCGTCGTCCCGCAGGGTGGCGAGGGCGGTGGCCCGCTGTCCGGCGAGGGTGGATTCCACGGACCGCATGCGGTCGATGCGGGCGGTGAGCGCGGGCGCGACGGTGGCCCCGTCGAGCTTGCGGTCGGTCGAGGACAGCGTGGGCCGCTCGGTGAGCCGCTTGAGGTAGTCGTCGGCCGCCTTGACCTCGGGGCCGGTGACGGTGGCGGCGAGGGTCTGGCGCACGTCGGGTCGGGCGACCCGCGCAAAGTCGTCGAGGGCGGCCTGTTCGCGTACGCGGGTGCGCTGGCCGGCGGTGGACAGTTCGTCCACGACGGCCGAGTTGGGGGGCTGCTCGCCGCGGGGGACGGCCAGCGCGGCGAGCAGCAGACCGCGCGTGGCCGATGCCTGTTCCACGGCCTGGCCGAGGGGGGCCAGCGGCCGGGTGGTGGCGAGGGCGGCGACGGCCCGGGGCGGGGTCAGCTCGGCGAGCCGGTCGCCCGGGGCGAGCAGTTCCGCGATGACGCCCGTGTAGGCCTGGTGGGCGGCGAGGGCGCTGCCCTTGCCGTCGACGGCCTCGGCACGGACGGCCTGGACGCGGCCGAGGGCGCGGGCGAGCGCCTCGTCGGCTTCGTTCTGGACCTCGGCGAGCTGCCGGTCGGTGAGCGCGGTGCGCTCCTGGACGGGACCCTTCGCCTGCGCGCCGGGGCGGCCCTTGGCCACGTACTCGACGGCGGCGTCGCGTTCGTCTCCGAGGAGGTGCGCGAGGGTGAGGGTGTGCTGGGTCTGCTCGGCGAGCGTGACCAACTGCTGGGAGTCGTTCAGCTCCCGTGTCGCGGAGACCACGGCTGGGGTGCCGGCCGCGAGGACGGTGAGGCCGGCGACGGCGACGCCGACGACGAGCCTGCTGCGCACGCGGACGCGACGTCCTGCGGGGGCGGGTCCGTCGGTGGCGGTGCCGTTCTTCCGAGACCGCTTCTTCTGCACCGGTGCTCGCAATCCTGTACGTGTGCTCGTGCTCGTCTACTCGTGTGGCCGAGGTAACGGCCGGTCAACAAGTAAACGCCCCCTGCCCCCTCGTACCGCTCCAGACCCTTGCAGTGTGTTGGGGAGAGAGCCCGACATCGCCCACCCGGCCACTCGAACGAGTGAACATCACGGATGAGTTGGCGACCAACTCGGCGGGGCGCCCGCGGAGCGCCGCCGCGGACGGACGGTTGAAAGATCGATGGGGGCTTTGGCACTATGCCCGCCCACATGTCCCGGGGGGCCTCCGGGAGCCCGTCGGGAGGGGCGGACGACCCCCATATCGCCGACCCCGCCTTGGTACGGACTATTCCGCCCGGTACGGCCGCCCGGCGGGGGTGCGGCGGGCAGAATGTCCGCATGCGCATCGACCTCGCGTCTGCCCCCGGCAGCCCGGAACGACCCAATGAGGACTGGCTATCGGCGTCGATACCCGCTTCGGGCGGTGGAGTCCTGGTCGCGCTGGACGGAGTCACGCCACCACCCGGCGAGGTCGGGTGCCGGCACGGAGTCCCCTGGTTCACGGCCCGACTCGGGGGCCGATTGACCGAACTGTCCGGATCGCGACGGGACATGCCGCTCGACCTGATCCTGGCGGAAGCCATCCGCGCCACCGCCGACGCGCACCGGCACACCTGTGACCTTTCTCACGTGCGGACCCCGCAGGCGACGGTGGTGATGGTCCGCTGGGACGGGGCGTACGTGGAGCACCTCGTGCTCTCGGACTCCGTCCTGCTCGTCGAGGCGCCCGGGGGCGAGGTGACGGCGGTGCTCGACGACCGGCTGGACCGGATCCCGCGCGAGCTGTTGCGCACGCTGGCCGCTGCCGACGCGCTGCGCAACGCGGAAGGCGGCTTCTTCACGGCCGCCGCGGACCCGGCGGTGGCCGCCCGGGCGGTGACCGGGCGCAGCCCGCGCCACGAGGTCCGGGCAGTGGCGGCGCTCACCGACGGGGCGAGCCGGTGGACGGACACCTTCGGGGAGGGCGACTGGGCGCAGTGCCTGGCGGTGCTGCGGAAGGACGGCGCGGAGGGGCTGATCGGCCGGGTCCGCGCGCTGGAGTCGGACCCGGACCGTCCGTCGGCCCGCGGCAAGCGCCACGACGACGCGTCGGCGGCGTACGCGGAGCTCTAGGCGGTGTGCGGGGGTGCGGGATCGGGAGGGGCGGGGCCGGGGCCGGCCCTGGTCCCGACCGGCTCCGGCGGGACGGCGAACGGGGGCGTCCTCACCGCCGCTCGACCCTATTCTTCGCCTTGGTTCAACTGGTGCAGCAGCCGTGCCAGTTCGGCTACCTCACCGCGGTCCCAGTCGGCGAGCTTGCGCATGTACTGCTCGCGCCGGGCGCCCCTGACGCGCAGGAACCGTTCCCGGCCCTCCTCCGTGAGCCCGACCAGGAAGGCCCGGCCGTCTGCGGGGTCGGGCTCGCGGGCCACCAGGCCCAGCACCTCAAGGGCCCGCAACTGCCGACTCATGGTGGCCTTGCCGACCCCGAAGTACGCGGCGAGCTCCGTGGCCCGCTGGCGGCCCGCAGCTTCCAGGCGGACGAGGAGCCCGTACGCGGCGGGCTCCAACTCGGGGTGCAGGGCGCGGGCCATCTCCCCGGAAGAGGCGCGGGCACGCCGGAGGAAGACGGACAGCTCCCGCTCCAGGGCAAGGAACTCCTGGTCTTCGCTTCCGTGCACGTCCGCTCCCATCGGTGGTGTCCGACACCTCTCTGCCGCTGCATCGAGGGCACCAGTATTTCGCAGCGGGTACGGCGACGGCCCGGGGCCCCGCCGGTGCGGGTCCCGGGCCGTGCGCACGGGGGACGACGGGGATCAGGCGACCGCGGTGACGGCGGCCTCCGCCCGGCTCAGCGCCAGTTCCAGGACCTGGCGCACGTCCGTCACCGGGTGCACCTCCAAGCCTTCCAGCACCTCGGACGGGACGTCGTCCAGGTCCGCCTCGTTCCGCTTCGGGATGATCACGGTGGTCAGCCCGGCCCGGTGCGCGGCGAGCAGCTTCTGCTTCACCCCGCCGATGGGCAGGACCCGCCCCGTCAGCGAGACCTCGCCGGTCATCGCCACGTCGGTGCGGACCTGCCGCCCGGACAGCAGCGAGGCGAGGGCCGTCGTCATGGTGATGCCCGCGCTCGGCCCGTCCTTCGGCACGGCGCCGGCCGGGAAGTGGATGTGCACCCCGCGGTCCTTCAGGTCGGCGACCGGCAGTTCGAGCTCCGCACCGTGCGAGCGCAGGAAGCTGAGCGCGATCTGCGCGGACTCCTTCATCACGTCACCGAGCTGCCCGGTCAGGGTCAGCCCCGCCGCCCCGGTCTCGGGATCGGCCAGCGAGGCCTCCACGAACAGGACGTCGCCGCCCGCCCCCGTCACCGCGAGGCCGGTGGCCACTCCGGGGACGGCGGTGCGCCGCTCGGCAGGGTCCTGTGCGGACTCCGGGACGTGGTGCGGCCGTCCGATGAGACCCCGCAGGTCGTCGGCGTCGATGCGCAGCGGCAATTCCCGCTCCCCCAGCTCGTGCTGGGCGGCGACCTTGCGCAGCAGCCGTGCGATGGAGCGCTCCAAGGTCCGTACGCCCGCCTCGCGGGTGTACTCCCCGGCCAGCTTGCGCAGGGCGCCCTCCTCCAGGACCACCTCCTCGGCACCGAGTCCGGCGCGCTCCAGTTGACGGGGCAGCAGGTGGTCGCGGGCGATGACGACCTTCTCGTCCTCGGTGTACCCGTCGAGACGGACGAGCTCCATACGGTCGGCGAGCGCCTCCGGAATGGCCTCCAGGACGTTCGCCGTCGCCAGGAAGACGACGTCGCTCAGGTCGAGCTCCACCTCCAGGTAGTGGTCCCGGAAGGTGTGGTTCTGCGCCGGGTCCAAGACCTCCAGCAGCGCCGCCGCCGGGTCCCCCCGGAAGTCGGACCCCACCTTGTCGATCTCGTCGAGCAGCACGACCGGGTTCATGGAACCGGCCTCCTTGATGGCGCGGACGATCCGGCCGGGCAGTGCGCCGACGTACGTGCGCCGGTGCCCGCGGACCTCGGCCTCGTCCCGGACGCCGCCGAGCGCCACGCGGACGAACTTGCGTCCCATGGCGTGGGCGACGCTCTCTCCGAGCGAGGTCTTCCCGACTCCCGGCGGCCCGACGAGCGCGAGCACGGCCCCGCCCCGGCGGCCCCCGACGACGCCCATTCCGCGCTCGGAACGCCGCTTGCGCACGGCGAGGTACTCGGTGATGCGGTCCTTCACGTCGCTCAGGCCGGCGTGCTCGGCGTCGAGGACGGCCCGGGCGCCGAGGATGTCGTACGCGTCCTCGGTGCGCTCGTTCCAGGGCAGTTCGAGCACGGTGTCCAGCCAGGTCCGGATCCAGGAGCCCTCCGGGGACTGGTCGCTGGCCCGCTCCAGCTTCTCAACCTCCTTGAGTGCGGCCTCCCGCACCTTCTCGGGCAGGTCCGCGGCCTCCACCCGGGCCCGGTAGTCGTCGGACTCCTCCCCGTCCTTCTCACCGTTGAGTTCGCGCAGTTCCTTGCGCACGGCCTCCAGCTGGCGGCGCAGCAGGAACTCCCGCTGCTGCTTGTCGACCCCGTCCTGGACGTCCTTGGCGATGGACTCGGCGACGTCCTGCTCGGCAAGGTGGTCGCTCAGCGCCTTGACGGCCAGCCGGAGCCGCGCGACCGGGTCCACGGTCTCCAGCAGTTCCACCTTCTGGGCCACCGTGAGGAACGGCGAGTAGCCGGAATTGTCGGCCAGCGCCGAGACGCCCTCGATCTGCTGGACCCGGTCCACGATCTGCCAGGCCCCGCGCTTCTTGAGCCAGCTGGTGGCGAGTGCCTTGTACTCCTTGACGAGCTCGGTGACGGCTCCGGGCAGCGGATCGACGAGCCGCTCGTCGACACTCTCGCCCTCGACCCACAGCGCCGCCCCGGGGCCGGTGGTCCCCGCCCCGATCTTGACGCGGCCGACACCGCGGATGAGCGCCCCGGGATCCCCGTCGGAGAGTCGTCCCACCTGCTCGACGGTCCCGAGCACACCGATGCCGGCGTACTTCCCGTCGACCCGCGGCACGAGCAGGACCCGGGGCTTGCCGCTCTTGACCGCCGCCTGGGCGGCCTCGACGGCAGCCCGCACCTCGGCGTCGGACAGGTCCAGCGGAACGACCATCCCCGGCAGCACGACCTCGTCGTCGAGCGGCAGTACGGGCAGGGTGAGCGTTACGGACGTCGAAGCCATGATCTTCCTTCCGGCAGTGAAGTTGAGCTATGCCGGCTCAATGCACGGGCACCCTCCGATGTTCCCCAAGCCCCGTTCGCCCGGGGCGAACACGTGTCCCCTGCCCGGTCGCGGGGGGTTCCGCGCGGGGCGATCCGGCGGCACCGGGGGCGCGATCCGCGGCGCCGCACGATCGTGGTGCTCGGACGGGCGCTGCAACCCTGCTCGGCCCGCCCTCAGGAGGTGTCGGCGCAGCCGTCGGTGACTGCTGCCCCAGCGTCGCGGGGGTGGCCAGCACCCCCCGGCCGGTCCCGGGGGCCGGTGCCGGGTGCCGGGGCCGGGTGCCGGGGCCGGGGGCAGCGGTGGTGGCAGTTGCCTGTCTGAGGACCGACGGGCCGTCGGTCCTCAGATGCCGATCGCTCCGTCGATGCGCTCCCGCAGGAGGTCGGCGTGCCCGTTGTGACGGGCGTACTCCTCGATCATGTGGATGAGTACCCAGCGCAGCGAGACCCTCCCCCGCCAGCTGTCCTCGCCCTCCACGTCCAGGTCGGGCGAGGCGGCCACGAAGGCCTCCGCGAACGCCACCTCGCCCCGCCAGGCCTCCCAGGCCGCCGTGACCGCCCCGGGGTCGGAGCCCGCCCCCTCGAAGTCCCCGTCCGGGGCCGCGTCCGAGGAGAACAGCGCCGGCGCTTCCCGTCGGGCCAGGACCCGCCGGAACCAACGGCGCTCCACATCCGCGAGGTGCCGGACGATGCCGAGCAGCGACAGCGTGGACGGCTCCACGGACCGAAGCGACAACTCCGCGTCCAGGCCGGAGCACTTCAGCTCCAGGGTCGCGCGTTGGGCCCGCAGGACATCGGTGAGCAGCAGGCGCTCCTCCCCCGTCGCCGGTCCGGCGAAGCGGGCATCGGAACCGGAGGCGGGAAAGAGCTCCGCCCTCCTGCCCGTCACCACCGGCAGCTCCGGGCGCATGGCCCAGTCGGTCCACGAGCCGTCGTACACCGCGAGTTCCTCGTACCCGGCGAGCTCGGCGCCGAGGGCGAGGACGCACGCCGTGACACCGGACCCGCAGCTGAAGTACAGCCGTTCCCGGTCCCCGACCAACGCCGTGAAGGCCTCCCGCAGTTCCCCGGCCGGGCGCATCAGGCCGCCGTTCCGCTGGAGCTCCCCGAAGGGCAGGTTCAGCGCGCCCGGCATGTGGCCCCCGCGCAGCCCCGGGCGTGGTTCCGGGGCGGTGCCGGTGAAGCGCCCGCGCGTACGGGCATCGAGCACGGCCGCGGCCGGATCGGCCAGCGCCGCGCCGATGGTGCCCGCGTCCACCAGGTACCCGGTCCGGGGGTGGGCCGTGAAGGAGCCGCGCGGCCCTTCGTAGGCAGGGCCGGCTGCCTCGACCGGCAGGCCGGCGGCGGTCCAGGCGGGCAGTCCGCCGTCGAGGACGGCGGCCCGGTCGAAGCCCATGGCGCGCAGCATCCACCAGGCGCGGGCGCTGGAGTAGATGCCGGCGCCGTCGTAGACGACGACGGTGCTGGTGTCGTCGATGCCGAGGTCGCGCACCGCCTCGGTGAACGCGGCCGCTCCGGGCATGGTGTGGGGCGCGGGGGCGTCGTGGTCGGACAGGGCGCCGTCGAGGTCGAACGGCCGCGCGCCCGGGATGCGCCGGTCGGCGCCGCGGTGCGCCCCGACGGAGGCGTCGAGGACGACGAGGCCCGGCTCGCCGAGCCGACCGGCCAGCCAGTCCGCCCCGACCAGCGGTCCGGGCAGGGCGGCGGCAGAGCGGGACGGGGTCATACGGCACCTCCGGAGGAGTCGGCGGGCCTCGGCGGAGCGGCCCGCCGCACATCCTCCTTCGGGTCTGCGGGACCGGCAAACATCGGGCCGACGGGGACGCGGAGTTGCCCGGCCGGCGGCCGGACGCTGCCGCACCGGGGACACCTCCCGGAGGCAGCTGCGGGGGCGTCGGCGAGGGGCCCCGGCCCGGGCGGCTCCCCTCGCCGACTGCCCCGCGGGACGGACGCCACCTCGCGGGCGGCGGCGCCGCCGCGGACCGCAGCACCCCACGGGCGGCGGCGCTCCCAGGAGCGAAGTCGCCGCACGGCAGGGGTTGGCGTTCCTCCCGCAGGTGCCACCCCACGAGCAGCGGCACCCCGAGGCCACCCCCGGGCCCACACCAACTCACGCGCACCACCCCGGGGCCCGCGCCGGCTCACGCGCACCACCCCCGGGCCTGCGCCGGCTCACGGGCAGTGGCCCGGTTGGGCGTACACCGCGATCCGGGCCCCGCGCACCTCGTCCATCGAACACAGGTCGAAGTGCGAGGCCAGCGTCTGCCGTTTGACCGCCTCCCGCGGGTACGGGTCCAGCGGCTGCCGGGCGGGGTCCAGCAGGGCCACCACCCGGGGGGCGTCCACCAGCCGGGTCCAGATCTGCGCCGTCGGCAGTTCCGTGCCCTGGAGGCTGTGCGAAGCCGCCGGGGAGCGGTCCAGGGCCAGGTCGCGCAGGCCCTCGTACGCCTCCGGCGAGGACAGCAGCCACTCGCGCCGCCGCGACGGCATGAACAGCACCGCGTCCCCCGGCCGGGCCCGCTCCCGGACCACGGCGGCCACGGCGAGCACGTCGTCCTTGCGGCTGTCGGGGGTGCGCAGCCAGGCCGACCACCAGCCCAGCGGCAGCAGCAGGGCGGCCACCAGCGCCCACGGCCGCCAGCCGTGCGCCGCCGCCAGCCGGGGGCCGGCGAGCAGGGCGAGCCCGGCCAGCGCGTAGAGCACGTACCGGTCGACGTACCAGGGGTGGGCCAGTGAGACGGCCATCAGGAGTCCGGGCGGCAGCAGCACCAGCGGCAGCGCCACCCGCACGAGTTCCCGCGGCACCGCGGGGCCGCGGGCGAGCAGCAGCGCAACCGCCGCGACGACCCCGTAGGCCGCCCAGTCCTGCCAGCTCGGCCGCCCGAGCCAGCCCAGCTGCTGCTGTGCCTGCCGGGCGCTCACCAGGGCCAGCGGCAGCAACAGGACGACCACCACCCCGGCGCTCCGCCTCCATCCCTGCGAGCGCCGGGCCCAGCACGCGTGGGCGAGCAGGGCGAGTGCGGCGAACTCGTGCAGCCAGCAGCCCAGCAGCAGCACCGCCGTGTACGCGACCCACCGCTCGCGCAGCATCAGGTACGTCGCCCACACCACGGCCGCCGCGACGAGGGCGTACGAACGCCCCTCCTGCGCGTACGCCTGCACGGGCGGCAGCACGGCGTAGGTCAGGCCCGAGAGCAGTGCGGCCCGCTCCCCCGCGAGCCGGTGGGCGACGGCGCTCACCCCTGCGGCGGCGAGGGCGGTGGCGGCGACGGAGGGCAGGCGCAGCGCCCACAGGCCGCCGCTCGTGGGGCCGCCGCCGTCCCACACGAGGAACACCGCGTGCATCAGCAGGTAGTACAGCCCGTGCACGGCATCCACCTGTCCGAGCAGGTCCCACAGCCCGGCGAGCGGCCGGTGCGCCGCCTGCCAGGTGACGGACTCGTCGCGCCACATGCTGCCGCGACCGCCGGTGCCGCCGCGTTCCAGGCCCCAGAGGCCGAGGAGGACGGCGAGCAGCGGCGGCAGCCAGCGCCAGGGGGCGGTGCGGCGGATGTCGTCCTCCTGGTGCTTTCCGTACGGGTGGTGCCGACTCCATACTCGGGGGTCGGCCCGAATGCCTGCGGGGGTGGGGTGTGCGCGCGTTCCGAGCGGTGGCGGCGGTGCTGCTGAGTGTGGTGGTCCTGAGCGGGTGCGGATCGGGGGAGCCGTCCGCGGGCCCCTCGTCCGGGGCCGGTACGGCGTCCGCCCCGGCGCAGCCTTCCGCCGGTGCCACCTCGGGCCCGGCCACGTCCTCCGCGAGCCCGACGGCCGTGCCGGGCCCCGCCAGCACGACCGTTTCGTCCTCCGGTTCCGTACCGTCCCTGGCGCCGTCCTCCGCGCTCGAACGCCTGGTCACGGTCACCCGCACCGGTGGCTTCGCGGGGCGGACGAGCAGCCTGCTGGTCAAGGGCGACGGCTCGTGGACCCGGTGGGACGGGGAGGCGGAGCCGACGGGTTCCGGGAAGCTGTCGCCGGACCGGCTGGTGCGGTTGCGCACCGCGCTCCAGCAGGCGGACTTCGCCCACCTGCCCCGGGTCCTGGAGGGGGGCCCGACGGTCTACGACGGGTTCCGCTACGCCTTCGTACACGGCGGCCACGAAGTGGCCGCGGGCCAGGAGTCGCTGACCCCGGGCCTGCGGAGCGTGCTGGACGCCCTGCCCCCGTTCGACGCCTGATAGGTCCGGTGGAGCAGCGGGCGGTACCCGGCCGGTCGGACGGCAGGCGGTACCCGACCCCCGGCCGGTCGGGCAGTGGGCGGCCCGACCCGGTGATCACGTCCGGCCGCGGCCCGGCCCTGTAGGGGGTCGACAAAAGCGGGCGGGGTCGCTGACGTCCCCGCCCACAGGGAAGCTACGTGCGGGCCGCGTGGCACCCGGCATCACGTCCCATATCCGCATTCCCACCGCAATCGGAACAGCTGCCTCCGCTGTTTGCCCTGTCCGAACCCTGCATAGCCGCAGGCCGGCGGCTCCTCTACGCTGCACCCCTACCACGCGGATCTTCAGGGGCGGGACATGGAACAGACACACACCACCCACGGCGGTGCCGCGGCCACCCCCGGCGCTCAGCGGCGCGTGCTCGTGGTCGAAGACGACCGCACCATCGCCGACGCCATCGCGGCCAGGCTGCGCGCCGAGGGTTTCCAGGTGCAGGCCGCCTTCGACGGACCGGCCGCGGTGGCAGCGGCCGAGAGCTGGCAGCCCGAGCTGCTGGTCCTCGACGTGATGCTGCCCGGCTTCGACGGCCTGGAGGTCTGCCGCCGGGTCCAGGCGCAGCGGCCGGTGCCGGTGCTGATGCTCACCGCGCGGGACGACGAGACCGACATGCTCGTCGGCCTCGGGGTCGGCGCGGACGACTACATGACCAAGCCGTTCTCGATGCGCGAGCTCACCGCCCGCGTCCACGTCCTGCTGCGGCGCGTGGAACGGGCCACCCTCGCCGCCACCGCCCCGCGCGGGGCCACCCTGCGCCTGGGCGACCTGGAGATCGACCACGCGCAGCGCCGGGTCCGGGTGCAGACCGAGGACGTGCACCTGACACCCACCGAGTTCGACCTACTGGTGTGCCTGGCCGGCACCCCGCGGGCGGTGCTCTCGCGGGAGCAGTTGCTCGCCGAGGTGTGGGACTGGGCCGACGCATCCGGGACCCGTACGGTCGACAGCCACATCAAGGCCCTGCGGCGGAAGATCGGGGCGGAGCGCATCCGTACGGTCCACGGCGTCGGGTACGCCCTGGAGACCCCGGCCCAGCCATGAGCGGCGCCCGTCCCGACCGGGGGCACGGGGTCAGCCGCTCCGGTGGAGCCGATGCCCGCGAGGTGGGGCTGCGGCCGTTCTCCCCGTTCTCGATCAAGACCAAGCTGGGCACCCTCGTGGTGGTCTCGGTCTTCATCACGACGGGCCTGCTGATGGTGGCCCTGCGCACCGACACCGAGCTGCGGTTCATCACGGTCTTCTCGGTGATCGCCTCGATGCTGATCACCCAGTTCGTGGCGCACAGCCTGACCGCCCCGCTGGACGACATGACCCGGGTGGCCCGGGCGATATCCCACGGGGACTACACCCGCCGGGTGCGCGGGGCCGGGCGCCGCGACGAGCTGGGAGACCTGGCCTCCACGATCAACCTGATGGCGGACGACCTGGAGGCGGTGGACCGGCACCGCAAGGAGCTGGTCGCCAACGTCTCGCACGAGCTGCGCACGCCGATCGCGGCACTGCGCGCGGTGCTGGAGAACGTGGTGGACGGGGTCTCCCGGGCCGATCCGGAGACCATGCGGACGATGCTCAAGCAGACCGAGCGCCTGGGCCGGCTCGTCGAAACCCTGCTGGACCTGTCCCGGGTGGACAACGGCGTGGTCCCGCTGAAGGCCCGCCGCTTCGAGGTGTGGCCGTACCTGTCCGGGGTGCTGAAGGAATCGGGCCTGGCGGCGGCCGGCCGGCCGGGGCTGCTCTCCGGCTCGGGCGGGCACACCCGCAACGACGTGCACCTGCACCTGGACGTGTTCCCCCCGGACCTCATGGCCTACGCGGACGCCGAGCGGCTGCACCAGGTGGTGGCGAACCTGATCGACAACGCGGTCAAGCACAGCCCGCCGCACGGCAGGGTCACGGTCCGCGCCCGGGCCTCGGACACGCCCGGAAGCCTGGCTCTGGAGGTACGGGACGAAGGCCCCGGCATCCCGGAAGCCGAGCGGCACCGGGTCTTCGAGCGGTTCAACCGGGGCAACGCCAGCGGCGGTGACGGCGGCACCGGACTGGGCCTGGCCATCGCCCGCTGGGCCGTCGGCCTGCACGGCGGGCACATCAGAGTGGCCGAATCGTCACGGGGCTGCCGCATGCTCGTCACGCTTCCGGGCAGTTCGCAGGCGCCACATTGACGTAGGGTTCGAGTGGGAAGGACATGATCTCGGCCACACGTGCCCGGGGTCCGTCAGGGGTGCGAAGCCATGGGGGCCGCAACCACGGTGCCCCCTACCCGAACCACGCTAGTTTCCCGCCATTCAAGGCGGCGAAACCCGCCGTTCGATGTGACCTACATGACGTAAGTCCCGCCCGGTCTGCATCACACGGTCCGGGAGGCGTAGCCTTTATTCCCGCTGTCCATACCTTGTGAAGCGGAAGAGGGCGGTTGCCGCCGTGTCGCCACAGTCCCCCAGTAACTCGAGCACCACGACCGAAGCAGCAGAGGGCGGGAAGAACCCTGCCTCAGGCTTCGGTGCCAATGAGTGGCTCGTCGACGAGATCTATCAGCAGTACCTCCAGGACCCGAATGCGGTCGATCGGGCCTGGTGGGACTTCTTCGCCGACTACAAGCCGGGGGGCACTGCTTCTCCGGCCAAGCCGGACGAGCCCAAGAAGTCCCCGACGACGGACGGCGCCTCCGCACAGGCCGCCACCGTCGCCGCAGCTCCGCAGGTCTCCGACGCCACCGCCACGGGGGCGGCGAGCGCCGCGCTCCCCTCTGCCGCCGCGCCCACGCCTGTGTCAGCTCCTGCCCCTGCTCCTGCCACTCCCTCTGGTGCCCCTGCTGTGACTGTCACCTCCCAGGCCCCGGCCGCCGCGCCCGCCCCGCAGGCTCCGGCCGCTGCCGCTCCCGTCGCCGCCCAGAAGGCCGCGCCCACCACCGGGGCCCCCGCGGGTCCCGAACTGGTGACGCTGCGCGGCCCGGCCGCTGCCGTCGCCAAGAACATGAACGCCTCCCTCGACGTCCCGACGGCCACGTCCGTCCGCGCCGTCCCGGTGAAGCTGCTGTTCGACAACCGCATCGTCATCAACAACCACCTGAAGCGCGCCCGGGGCGGGAAGATCTCCTTCACCCACCTCATCGGCTACGCGATGGTGCAGGCCATCAAGGCCATGCCGTCGATGAACTACTCCTTCGCGGAGAAGGACGGCAAGCCCACCCTGGTCAAGCCGGAGCACGTGAACTTCGGCCTCGCGATCGACCTGGTGAAGCCCAACGGTGACCGCCAGCTCGTCGTCGCCGGCATCAAGAAGGCCGAGACGCTCAACTTCTTCGAGTTCTGGCAGGCGTACGAGGACATCGTCCGCCGCGCCCGCGTCGGCAAGCTGACGATGGACGACTTCACCGGCGTCACCGTCTCGCTGACCAACCCCGGCGGCCTGGGCACCGTCCACTCCGTGCCCCGCCTGATGCCCGGACAGTCGGTCATCATGGGCGTCGGCTCCATGGACTACCCGGCCGAGTTCCAGGGCACCTCCCAGGACACCCTGAACAAGCTGGGCGTCTCCAAGGTCATGACCCTGACCTCGACCTACGACCACCGGGTCATCCAGGGCGCGGCCTCCGGCGAGTTCCTGCGTATCGTCGCGAACTTCCTCCTCGGCGAGAACGGCTTCTACGACGACGTCTTCGAGGCGCTGCGCATCCCGTACGAGCCGGTCCGCTGGCTCCGGGACATCGACGCCTCGCACGACGACGACGTCACGAAGGCCGCCCGCGTCTTCGAGCTGATCCACTCCTACCGGGTGCGCGGCCACGTCATGGCCGACACCGACCCGCTGGAGTACAAGCAGCGCAAGCACCCCGACCTCGACATCACCGAGCACGGCCTCACCCTGTGGGACCTGGAGCGCGAGTTCGCGGTCGGCGGCTTCTCCGGCAAGTCGATGATGAAGCTCCGCGACATCCTCGGCGTGCTGCGCGACTCGTACTGCCGCACCACCGGCGTCGAGTTCATGCACATCCAGGACCCGAAGCAGCGCCGCTGGATCCAGGACCGCATCGAGCGCCCGCACTCCAAGCCGGAGCGCGAGGAGCAGCTGCGCATCCTGCGCCGGCTGAACGCGGCGGAGGCCTTCGAGACCTTCCTGCAGACGAAGTACGTCGGCCAGAAGCGCTTCTCGCTGGAGGGCGGCGAGTCCGTCATCCCGCTGCTCGACGCCGTCATCGACTCCGCGGCCGAGGCCCGCCTCGACGAGGTCGTCATCGGCATGGCCCACCGCGGTCGCCTGAACGTGCTGGCGAACATCGTCGGCAAGTCGTACGCGCAGATCTTCCGCGAGTTCGAGGGCAACCTCGACCCGAAGTCCATGCACGGCTCCGGCGACGTGAAGTACCACCTGGGCGCCAACGGCACCTTCACCGGCCTGGACGGCGAGCAGATCAAGGTCTCGCTCGTCGCCAACCCCTCGCACCTGGAGGCCGTCGACCCGGTCCTGGAGGGCGTGGCCCGCGCCAAGCAGGACGTCATCAACAAGGGCGGCACGGACTTCACCGTCCTGCCCGTCGCCCTGCACGGTGACGCGGCCTTCGCCGGCCAGGGCGTCGTCGCCGAGACGCTGAACATGTCGCAGCTGCGCGGCTACCGCACCGGCGGCACCGTCCACGTCGTGATCAACAACCAGGTCGGCTTCACCGCCGCCCCGGAGTCCTCGCGTTCCTCGATGTACGCGACCGACGTGGCCCGCATGATCGAGGCCCCGATCTTCCACGTGAACGGTGACGACCCGGAGGCCGTGGTCCGCGTCGCGCGGCTCGCCTTCGAGTTCCGCCAGGCGTTCAACAAGGACGTCGTCATCGACCTCATCTGCTACCGCCGCCGCGGTCACAACGAGTCGGACAACCCGGCGTTCACGCAGCCGCTGATGTACGACCTGATCGACAAGAAGCGCTCGGTGCGCAAGCTGTACACCGAGTCCCTCATCGGTCGCGGCGACATCACGCTGGAAGAGGCCGAGCAGGCGCTCCAGGACTTCCAGGGCCAGCTGGAGAAGGTCTTCGCGGAGGTCCGCGAGGCCGCCACGCAGCCCGTGGTCGCCCCGCCGGCGGCCCCGGCCTCGCAGGCCGGCTTCCCGGTCCCGGTGACCACCGCGGTCTCCCAGGACGTCGTGAAGCGGATCGCCGAGTCGCAGGTCAACATCCCCGACCACGTCACCGTGCACCCGCGTCTGCTGCCGCAGCTCCAGCGCCGCGCGGCGATGATCGACGAGGGCACCATCGACTGGGGCATGGGCGAGACCCTCGCCTTCGGCTCTCTGCTGATGGAGGGCACCCCGGTCCGGCTGTCCGGCCAGGACTCCCGCCGCGGTACGTTCGGCCAGCGCCACGCGGTGCTGATCGACCGGGAGACCGGCGAGGACTACACCCCGCTGCAGTACCTGGCGGACGACCAGGCCCGCTTCAACGTCTACGACTCGCTGCTCTCCGAGTACGCGGCCATGGGCTTCGAGTACGGCTACTCGCTGGCCCGCCCGGACGCGCTGGTCCTCTGGGAGGCCCAGTTCGGTGACTTCGTCAACGGCGCGCAGACCGTCGTCGACGAGTTCATCTCCTCGGCCGAGCAGAAGTGGGGCCAGACGAGCGGTGTCACGCTGCTCCTGCCGCACGGCTACGAGGGCCAGGGCCCGGACCACAGCTCCGCCCGCCCGGAGCGCTTCCTGCAGATGTGCGCGCAGGACAACATGACGGTCGCCATGCCGACCCTGCCGTCGAACTACTTCCACCTGCTGCGCTGGCAGGTCCACAACCCGCACCACAAGCCGCTGATCGTCTTCACCCCGAAGTCGATGCTGCGTCTGAAGGCCGCGGCGTCGAAGGCGGAGGAGTTCACGAGCGGCTCGTTCCGTCCGGTCATCGGCGACAGCACGGTGGACCCGAGCGCGGTCCGCAAGGTCGTCTTCTGCGCGGGCAAGGTCTACTACGACCTGGAGGCCGAGCGGGAGAAGCGCGGCATCACGGACACCGCGATCATCCGCATCGAGCGCCTCTACCCGCTGGCGGGTGCGGAGCTCCAGGCGGAGATCGCCAAGTTCCCGAACGCGGCGAAGTACATCTGGGCGCAGGAGGAGCCGGCGAACCAGGGTGCGTGGCCGTTCATCGCGCTGAACCTGATCGACCACCTCGACCTGGCGGTCGGCGCGGACGTCCCGGCGGGCGAGCGCCTGCGGCGCATCTCCCGGCCGCACGGTTCGTCGCCGGCGGTGGGCTCCGCGAAGCGCCACCAGGCGGAGCAGCAGCTGCTGCTGAACGAGGTCTTCGAGGCCTAGTCGCTGCGCTGAGCTGAACGGACGGAAGGCCCGGCCCCCGGTGGGGGCCGGGCCTTCCGGCTGTGTACGGGGCTTCGCTGGCTCGGGGCCTTCACCCCCTTGCCCGGCTGTCGTGACCCCGTGGCGGCAGATGATCGGCGATGGAAGCCGCCGCGGACGCAGCCCGCCGGGAGCGCAGCGTGTTCGCACGGCAGGCCGAAAAGCACCGGTGAGAGGTCTGACGACCGCCCTCGAACCGCCAGGAATGCGGCGCCACCGCCATGACAACGGGCACAGCGGGGACACCGACGCCCCGCAGGCGTACCGCCGTCCCGGGTCCACCGCCTACGGCTGGGGTTCGAAGTCCCAGTACGGGCGGTTCTGTTGGCGGGCCGAGACCGTGTGGACGTGCTGCGGGCCCAGCGTGCGCGTCAGCGCCTTCAGGCCCGCTTCCTCGTGCTTGCCCGCCTCCGTGTCCTCGCGGACCGACCGCAGGTCCGCCGCCAGTGCGATCTGGGCGCTCAGCGTCATCGGATGGTCGGGGCCCAGGACCTGTTCGCAGCCCCGCAGCGTTTCCCGGCTGAGCTCCAGCGCGTCCTCCAGGCGGCCCGTGATGTTGCGGTGCCCGGTGGCGTTCAGGGCGCAGCCCAGGGTCCACGGGTGGCGGTCGCCGACCGCGCCCCGCATGCCGACCAGGGCCTGTTCGGCCAGGCTCAGCGCCTCCACCCGTTCGCCCTGGGCGCGCAGCACCAGGCCGAGGTTGCCGACCGTGCCGATGCTGTACGGGTGGGCGAGGCCCAGCTGCGTCTGGTAGCCGCGGACGACCTCCTCGGAGATCCGTCGGGCCTCGCCGATGTCCCCGTACTCCCGCAGGTACGTGGCGTAGTCCGAGGCCACCATCAGCGTCCACGGGAACGTGGCGCCGAAGACGCGGGTCGAGCGTTCCAGGACGCTGCGCAGCCGGGCTCCGGCGCCGGGGATGTCCCCGGAGCGGCGCAGGCACATGCCGAGGTTGTGTTCGGCGCGCAAGGTCTGGGGGTGGTTGGTGCCCAGCACCTGGGCGTTGAGTTTGAGGCCCTGTTCCTGGCGGGCGAGCGCCTCCCGGTAGCGGCCCATCAGCCGCAGCCCCATCGCGCAGCCGATCCCGGAGGAGAGGGTGGCGATGTGCCGTACGCGCAGCACCCGTTCGCGGCGGCGCAGGGTGTCGAGGTCGGTGTCGTAGGCCTCCTGGTAGCGGCCCAGCAGCCGAAGTGCGACGGCGACGTTGTTCTCGGCGTTGAGCGTGGTGGAGTCGTCCTCGCCGAGCAGCTCGCGGTAGCGGGCGAAGGCGTGTTCCAGTAGTTCCCGGGCGTGCTCGAACTTGGCCGTGCTGAGCAGGACCCCGGCGTACGTGCTGGTCGCGCGCAGGGTCTCCAGGTCCCGGTCGCCCCGCTCGGCCAGCAGCCGGTCGGCGACCGACTTGGCGAGGGTCTCGGCACGTTTGAAGTGTCCGAGCATGCGCAGGGCGCCGCCGTAGTGGTAGCTGAGCTCGCGCACCTGGTCGTGGTCGTCACCGAGCATCGCCCGCCAGATCACGTCGGTCTGCTCGGCCAGCCGCAGGCAGGTCCGGTACTCCCCGGCGAGGATCAGGTAGCGCATACAGTGCAGCAGGAAGGTCTGGATCCGCGGGTTGCTGCTGCTCAGCACGCCGGCGGTCTCCAGGTGCGGGATGAGCTCGGCGAAGCGCGGCCACAGCCGGGAGTCGGAGGGCCGGCCGGGGTCGGCGGCGGCGAGGACCTGCCGGACCGCACGGGAGAGCGGCTCGGCCTCGGCCTCGGAGAGGTTGTCGCGGACGATTCCGTGCACCATGCGGTGCAGTTGTACGGTCTCCAGTCCGCCGCCCTCCTCCTCGGACAGGTCGGAGTACTCCAGGCGGACCACCGAGAACTGGACGAGCTTGTTCAGGGCTGCGTTCCAGCGGATCTGGTCGTTGATCAGCCCGGCGAGTTGTTCTGGCACCTCGTCGGCCTGGAACTCGCGCAGCAGCCGCAGCGGCACCGGCCCGGGCGCGAAGAAGACGAACAGCCGCAGCAGGGCCAGGGCGTCGGGGAAGTTCTCCCGGACGTTGTTGAGGAGTATGGCGAGCGCGGTGGGGAAGGGCAGCGGGTAGTCGTCGGAGACGGTGACGGCCTCCCGGGAATCCAGCCTGCGCTGGAGGAGGGCCAGGTAGTCGCCCACCGTCAGCGGCGAGTCGGCGAGCCAGCCGGCCGTCTGGTCGAGGGCGAGGGGGTAGTCCTCCAGGGCCTCGGCGAGCTGGTCGGCCTCGTCACCGGTGAGCCGGCGGGCCCGGCGGCGGATGAAGGTGATGGACTCGAGCCGGGCGTAGAGCGGGACTTCGACGAGGCTGGTGTGCCGGGAGGCCCATTCGCGGTTGCGGGAGGTGATGATGACGTCTCCCGCACCGGAGGGCAGCATGTCGGTGAGGTCGTCGGGGTTGTCGCAGCCGTCGAAGACCATCAGCCAGCGGCTGTACGGGGATCCGCGCCGCAGCGCCTCCAGGACGGCCCGGATCTGCTCGCCGTAGCTGCCGGCGCCGCGCGGCAGGCCCAACGCCGGGGCCAGGTCGGCGAGCCGCTCGCGCAGGGTGGGCCGGTCCGAGGCGGGAACCCACCACACGACGTCGTACTCGGAGGCGAACCGATAGGCGTACTCCGTGGCGACCTGGGTCTTGCCCACTCCGGACAGGCCCAGCAGGGTGACGGTCGAGGCGCCGGGCGGGGCCTCGGTGAGGGCGGCCCGCAACCTGCCGATGACGTCGTTGCGGCCGGTGAAGCGCGGGTTGCGGCGCGGCACCCGGCCCCAGATCTCGGGCGGGTCGTTGGGGAAGCGGGGGCCGCGGCGGCCGGAGTCGGTGCCGATCCGGTCGGTGGGCAACTCCAGCCGGCGCAGTACCCGGTACTCCGCCTCGTACGCGTCCAGGCCCCACAGGTCGGTCTTCTCCAGTACGGCGACGGCACTGGGCAGCGGGGCGTCGGTGAGGGAGACGGCCGCGAACCGGTCGGGATGGTCGTCGGTGACGGTGCGCAGTGCGGTGTTCCACTCCTCGTCGGTGTGGGTGCCGGCGGAGAAGTAGCGCTCGCTGAGGACGAGCAGGACGCGGCTGCCGCTGCGGGCCAGGTCGTCGAGGGCCTGGGCGAGACCGGGGCTGCTCTGCGGGTCCCAGCGCGCGAGGGCGACCCGGTGGCCGTGTTCCTCCAGGCGGTGGGCGATCCACACGGCCCAGGGCCGGTTGAAGCCCGCGAAGCTGATGACGAAGCGCTGCGGCTGCGCGACCGCGTCGCGCTCTCGGTCCTGGCGAATACCGGTGGTCATGCGGCCGTCTCCCTGGAATCCGGGCGGTGGACGGGGTTGAAAACTTACCGCAGCGGACGGGTCGTCATCCCTGTGCGAACGACGCGAGTTCGGGGTGTTGCGCGCACCAGGCGCGGCGTTCGTGCTCGACGGCCCGGCGGGCGGCGGCATGCTGGTCCCCCGGCGGCGGCAGGTCGTCCATGGCCCGCTCGGCGGCAGCCATGGCTGCGATGAACTCCCGCCCTGTGGTGGTGAGTTGTGGGTGCGCGTGGAGCGCCGGAAGTACGGCGGCGACCTGCGCGCGGATCCGGGCGTGCTGGGCCCAGGCGCCGCGGGCGCCGTAGAGGGCGGCCCGCTGCCAGTACCCGGCCAGGGCCAGGTGGGCGTACGCGCCGTGCAGGAGCCCCTCCAACGGACGGGGGTCGCTGCGCCAGGGAGCCCAGTGCCGGGGCGTGCGGTCTGCGGTGTGCAGGGTCAGGATGTCCGCGAGGGCGGTCAGCTTCCCGTGCTGGACCTCGTGGACGAGCGTGGCGGCGAGCGCGGGCGGGGCCTGGGTACGGGCGAGCACCGACCCGGCGGCTGCGGGCAGGGTGGCGCCGCTGGAGCGGGAGCCGCCGGCCAGCGGAACGACGGAGCGCAGCAGCCGGCCGACCTCTTCGGCGCGGGCGGTGTCGTACCGCTCCAGCAGGGTGAGCGCCCCGGCCCACTGGGTGTCCCAGCGCTTGTGCCCCTTGGGGGTGAGCCTGCGGGCCGGGCGGACGGGCGCGGGATGCGCGGGGCCGGGGGCCCGGTAGGGGTCGAGGTCGTCGAGGGCGGTCCGGCCGCCGGGCAGCGCGTGCAGGGTGAGGGTGGCGGGGTCGTCGGGGTCCCAGGAGCCTTCGGTGAGGGCGAGCGGTCCGGGCCGGGCGGGGCGCAGCAGCCCGAGGGTGGGCAGCACGAGCCGGCCGTGGACGGGCCGCAGGGTGGTCTTGAAGGCGACCCCGGAGCGCAGGGCCGCGGCGACGGCGAGGGCTCCCAGGTGGCCGAGGTCGGGCGGGGGCCCGTCCGGGGCGTGCAGCCGACGCAGGGTCTCCTCGGCCCATACCCCGGTGGCCGGGTAGTGCAGGACGTCGCGCACGGCGTCGGGGGCGTGCCGTTCGGCCTCCTCCAGCAGCGCCCAGTGGTCGGCGCTCTCACCGACCCGCCCGCCGGGGGCGGCGTCGAGCACCCCGCGCAGCAGGACCAGTCGCTTGGACCGGCGGACGTCGCGGACCAGGCGCGTTCCGTCCTCGGAGGGCTCGGTGGAGGCCAGGGCGCGCAGGGTGGCCGAGGTGACGGTGAACCCGGTCAGGGGGGCGTTCATGAGGCCGCCGCCTGCCGGGCGGCCGTGGCCGTGGCCGTGGCCCGCTGGAGCGCGGCGGCGACGTGCCGGATGACGACCTGGAGGTCGGCGCAGTACACGGACGGCTGGCGGAAGCCCTCGCCGGCCCGGTAGCGGTGCGGGTAGTGCCCGCCGCCGCAGACCGCGACGAGCTCGCAGGAGCGGCAGTCATCGGCGAGCGCCTCCCGTCCGATCTGGCGGGCGGCGGTCCCTGGGTGGTCGAGGAACGCATCGAAGCTGTGGGTGTCCAGGGTCATTCCGGTGGTGGCGGCGCCTTCGTAGGCGGATTTGAGCGAGTCGGCCTGCTCGATGCCGCCGTCGGTCTCGATCACGGCGGTGGCGGCGGGGGCGAGGCCGAGGGTCTCGGTGGCGGCGGGCAGGCCGAGCAGCAGGGCGATGATTTCCTCGAAGATCCGGATCCGGGTGCGCAGCACCCCGTCGTGCCACCAGCGTTCGAAGACGGCGAGGAGCCAGTCGGCGTACGGACTGTCGGGCGGGTGGTGACCGGGCGGCGGCGCGCTCCAGTTGGCGAGCGGCAGCAGCAGGCCGAGCGTCGGCGGGGCGAAGGCGAGCAGGGACTCGTACGTCTCCACCGGGTCCTGGGCGAGGTCGACGACGCACAGCACCCCGGCGTAGCTCTCGGGATGCCGGGCGAGGAGGCGCAGGCCGCGGGCGGCGGCGCCGTAGCCGGGGCGTCCGGTGTGGCCCACGCGCCGCGCGTTGTGCGCGGGCAGCCCGCCGTCGAGGCTGACGCCGATGCGTATCCCGGCGGCGGCGAGCGCGGCGAGCCGGCTGCGGGTGAGCAGCGTGCCGTTGGTCTGGACGGTGGCGGTGACCCGGGTCCGGGGGGACGTCCGACCCAGGGCGGCCCGTACGGCCTCGACGGGAGCGGCGAGTTCGGCCGGGGCGGTGAGCAGCGGTTCGCCGCCGTGCAGGACGAGGTCGACGCGGGACAGGTCGTGTGCGGCGGCGTGCTCGGCGATGCGGGCGGCGGCGCGGGCGGTGGTGGCCGGGGACATGGCGGCCGGTTGGTCGCGCCAGCCCTGGTCGGCCATCTCGTACACGTAGCAGTAGGTGCAGGCGAGGTTGCAGCGACTGCGGGTCTTGAACACGAACTGCCGTATGGGATGGGGCCGGTGACCCGCGGCACGGAGCGCGGGCACGTCCAGCCGGGCGTACGGCCACGGTGCGTGGATCCGATGGGCGGGCAGCACGACGTCGCTCGTGTGCGTCTGCCTCATTGCCTGCACCTTCCTCCCCCGGCCACCTCTCCCCCGGCTCCCACCGGGAGGTCCCCCCACCGGACTCCGTCCGGGAGTACTCCCACGGAGGCGCCCACTGCGGACTGCCCATCCCTGCCCTGCGGACGGCGCCGGCTAACGGCGGAAACGGGACAACTGTGGATGCTCTGCGTGGCGCCGGGAACGCGCTGCGTGAGCGAGCGCATCGGGCCACTTCCGCATCAGGCCACTCCGGAGTCGAAGGCGTTGAGGATCTCGGCCGGGTGGGTCACCCGCTCCACCATGCCTTCGATGACCCGGGCAAGTACGGGATGGTCGATCCCGCGCAGCGCCGCCAGATCGAACCCGGAAAGATCCGGTAACCGCGTGGGACAGGCGGAAGCCGCCGTCTCCACTTCCTGCTGCCGAGTCACCATGGGCTGCCCGTCCCCCTGTTGAGTCGCATGTCCGATGGTCCACTGCCTCGTGGCTCACTAACTTCTGGCCCACTGGCGCGTGGCTCACTGCCCCGTGGCCCACTGCCGCATGGTCCACTGCCTCTTTCCCAAGCCCGAGCTCTTCATGCCTGCCCACCGCCGCGTCCGGGGTGCGCAGCCGGGGGCCGGTGCCCGCGGTCGGCATCAGAGCCCCGCTTCCAGTGTGGCGACGCGCGAGCGCACGGCTTCCTTCCGGTCCGCGGCGGGCTCGCCCAGCCGGGTCCACAGCTCCAGCGCCGAACGGTACGCGTCCAGCGCCGCCCTCGGCCGCGCCAGTCGCTCCAGCACCTCCCCGCGCAACTCCTGTACCCGCGCGCCCAGTTCCACCGCGATGTCCCGCCGCTCCTCCCGGTCTGCGGTCAGCGCGGCCCGCCAGGCCCGCCGGTAGGAATCCGCGGCCCGGTCGAGTCGGTCCAACGCCCGGGTGTGCGCGTGGATCTCCTGCTGTACGTCTCCGTGCTCCCGCCAGACGCGGGCCTGCTCCAACGGGCCGCGGCTCTGCCGGACGGCCAGCTCCAACAGGTACTCCGCCTCCCGCAGGTCCACCACGTCCCCCTCGTACCCGTGGCGCAGCCGCAACCCCTCCGCGAGCCGCAGCAGCCGGTGCGACGACCGGGGGTCGGACTGCGGCACCGCCGCCCGGCTGTCGCGCAGCACCCGTACGGCCGCCGAGGTGAACCGCCGCCCGTCCGCGGCCCGCGCACGGTCCAGGAGTACGTCGCCCCACTCGGGCAGCAGTTCCCCGTAGGCCTCCCCGTCCCGGGGGATCAGCCTGCGTGCTCTGCCGTACGCCTCCGCCGCGTCCTCCAGGGCCGCCGGATCCGCGTCCCGCACGTACCGGGCCCGGTGCACGCGCGCCAGGCACACCAGCCCGGCCAGCAGCAGTTCCGGGTCACCGGCGGCTTCGGCCAGGGCCAGGTCCAGCTCTCCGGCCGCTTCCTCCAGCCGCCCCGGCAGGTACCGCAGGGCCGTGGCCAGCTCCACCCGTAGCCGCGCGGTCGCGGCGCCCCCCGGTTCGTCGGCCGGGGCCGCCGCCAGGCCCGCCGCCAGGCCCGCCGCCAGGTGGTCGGCTGCCTGCTCGGCCAGGTCCGTGCGCTGCGCAGGATCGTGGGTCCGGGACAACATGGCCAGCAGGACCCGCCCGAGTGCCTGCCTGAGCGCCGGGTCGGGCGCCGGTGTGCCGACCACCGCCTCCAGCGCGGCCCGCGCCTCGCGCAGCGCCCCCGTGTCCTCGCGGAGCTCGCCGAGCCGCACCAGGGTCTGCGCCCGCCGCAGCACACAGTCCCGTCGCAGCCCCGGGTCCAGGTCCGGGTCGGGGACGGCTCCCACGGCCGCGAACTCCCGCTCCGCCGCGGCCAGGAGCTCCGCGTCCGGCTCGGCCGCCAGGGCCCGTTCGTACAGCACCCGGCCGCGCACGGCCCGCGCCGGCGGCGAGCCGAGTCCCGTCAGCGCCCGCTCTGCCTCCATCAGCAGTTCCGGGTCCCGCTGCCGGCTCCACAGCCGCAGCAGTACGCCGGCCAGCTCGCACTCGGCCTCGCCCGGCGGGTCGTCGGGTGCGGCGGGGGCGGCCACCGCCCGGCGCAGCACGGCGACGGCCTCGTACAGGCCGCGCTGGCCGCCGTCCTGATCGTGCGTGGCGAGGCGATCGCGGGCCGTGCGCACCGCCCAGGCCCGTCCGGGCGCGGGGGCGACGGGCTCGGCGGCGGCCGGGTCCTCGACGGGAGGCCCGGGCAGGTAGCGCCGTACGACGCGGGCCGAAACCTCCGCGAAGGCCTGCGGGAGCCGTCCGGCGGGAACCCGGTCGTCACCGCTCTCCTCCACCACCGGCGCCCCGGTCAGCTGGGAGACGGCGAGCGCGGGGAAGTTCCGTACGCCCGGCCCGAAGTGGGCGAGCACGTACTCCGAGCAGTGCTTGAGCACCAGCGCGGCCTCGTCCCGACCGAGCGGGCCCAGCAGCACGTCCTGCACGCCGGGTACGAACTCGTACCACTGCCCGGGGGCCTGACCGCGCCGCAGCAGCCCGCTCAGCAGCACCTCCGCCAGGTCCGAGGGCTCCGAGTCGGGGAGCATCGTGCGCTGCACCAGCCGCATCACGGGCAGGGTCAGCGGGGCTGCCGACAGGTACACCGCGAGCTGTACGGCGCGGGGCGAGGCGGAGGAGCGGAAGCGGCGCACCAGCTCGCGCGGCGGCCGGACCGCGCGCGGCGGCGGGACGGGCGCGGCGGGATGGTCGGCCAGCACCCGGCCCACCTCGGCCGGCACGGGCCCGCTGCCCAGCCCCGCGACGAGGCGGGCCCATGCGCCGAGCGCGGTCGCGTTGGGCGGCAGGACGGGGACGGTCAGCCCGCCGGTGGGTCGCCCGGGGCGAGCCGGCCGGTCCGGGCGGAACCGCAGTTTCCCGGTGCCGCCCTCGACGCGGGCGAGGGTCCCGCGCTCGGTCGGCAGCCAGCTGCGGTTCCACAGCCGCTGCGGCAACGGCTGGACGACGACGCACGGAGTGCACTCGGCCCACCGGTGCAGCAGCCGCTGGGCTTCGCCCTCCCGCCACAGCGGCCCGGCGCAGTCGGAGACGACCATGGTCAGGGCCCGACCGCTCGGGTCCCGCAGCTGATCCCCGGAGCGCAGCCGGGTGTCGGGTCCGGGCCCGCGGCCGACGGCGGCCCGGCCGTCGGCGAGCCGGTGCAGGTAGTGCACCTGGACGTCCCGGAATGCGCCCAACCGCTCGCACACGGAGCGCAGTTCCTCGAACAGGTCGTTCCACACGGCCATCGACGGCGAGGCGTCCATCATCAGCCGTACGGTCGCCTCGCGCCGGCTCTCCGGTCGCATCACCGGAATGACCAGCCCGAGGGCCCGGGCGCTCGCCTCGGCGGTGGCCGGCTCGTCGAGCACCAGGCGGGTGGGCGGGCCGGGCGGACGGTGCCGCTGGAGGGCGCGCAGGGCCCGTTGGATCTCCAGGATGCGGGGCAGTGCGGCTGCCCCGGGCACCCGTACGGGCACTCCGGCCCCGCCCGGGAGGCCGGCCGCCTCCTCGGCCACGGCCTCACGGACCCGGGAGGCGTAGAGCCTGACCGGGTCCTCGGGCTCGGGCTCTGCCGGTACGGTCTCCTCCTCGGGCGGCGGCGCGCTGCCACCGGTCTCCGGCTGCGGGACCGGCGCAGGCCGATCCGGCTCCGGGGCGGGGGCTCCGGGCACCCCGATGCGTCCCGCCAGCCACAGTGCGTCGGCGAGTTCCTCGGCGGTGGGGTCGAGCCCGGCCGCGCGCAGCAGCCCGACGAGTTCGCGGAGGGCCACCGCGGCGGGCGGCCGGTCAGGGGTCACGGCCGCTCACCTCGGACGGTCGAGTCGCTGGATGAGCAGGTCGGCGAGGTCCTCCCGGGTGGGTGGGGCGGCGTAGTGGGTGAGGTAGATGGCGTTGAGCAGTTGATCGGCTGCGACGAGTTCGGACTGCGAGCGGGTGAGGAACTCCCGGATCAGGTCGGCCCCGAGCTGGGCGGCCTCCTCACCGAGGTGGGCGCGGACCATGGTGGCGAGCCGCTTCTCACCGGGCTGACCGAGTTTGAGCTGGATGCAGCGGCGCAGCAGGGCGGCGGGGAAGTCCCGTTCGCCGTTGCTGGTCAGGATGATGAAGGGGAAGGCCCGGCAGCGCACCCGGCCGCCCCGGACGGTCACCTTCGCCCCGTCGTCGGTGAGCACCTGCACCTCGGGCTCGGCGTCGGCGACCCGCTCCAGTTCGGGCAGCGCGAACTCGCCCTCCTCCAGGACGTTCAGCAGGTCGTTGGGCAGGTCGATGTCGCTCTTGTCGAGCTCGTCGATGAGCAGGACGCGGGGCCGTGCGGTGGGCAGCAGGGCGGTGCCCAGCGGTCCGAGCCGGATGTACTTGCCGATGCCGGGCGCCCCGCCGACGGCGCCGCCGCTCGCGGCGATCTGTACGTCCTGGAGCCGGGCGATGGCGTCGTAGCGGTACAGGCCCTCCTGGAGCACGGTCCGGGAGACCACGGGCCAGCGCAGTACCCGGCCGAGCTTCAGCTCGTGGGCCACGGCGTGCGCGAGGGTGGACTTCCCGGTTCCGGGGTACCCGGTCACCAGGAGCGGCCGTCGCAGGTACAGCGCCGCGTTGATGGCCTCCAGCTCCTCGGGCTCGGGCCGGTGCAGCTCGGCGGCCTGCCGGTGCGCACCGAGGCGCCGCGCGACGTTCCCGTCGGTCGCCGCCGCGGGTCCCCCGGGCTCGCCCACGGGCCCGCCGTCGAAGTCCCGCCACGGAGGCGGGTCGGGCAGGGCGTCGATCCCGTCGTGGGGTTCGCCGACCCCGCGGTAGATGAGCCATTCCTCGTTCACGGCCGTTCCCTCCCCCTCCCGCCCGTCACAGGTCGCCCTGTAGCGGCTCGTCTTCGGGCAGTGCGCGGGACGGGTCGTCCCATACCAGGGCCGTCCCGTCCGCCCAGTACGCGTCGGGGTCGGCCTCGTGCGCGCGTGCCCGCAGTGCCTGGAACCGGACCGGTAGCAGCGCTCCCCGCCCTGCCTCGGTCAGTTCCTCGCGCAGCCCCCGGTGGAACGGCGCGCACGGGGCCGCCGGATCGGCGGGGGGCCGACGGCTGACGGCCACGCCGTACCCCGCATCGCGGACCGCGTGCAGGGAACCTCGGGTGGGCTCCTCGTCGGCGGCCCGACAGTGCACGGGCACGGTGTTGTCCGCCAGCCCGTCCAACCAACCCGGCGCGGGGGTCTTGGGCCGCCCCCGGGCGCAGTCGGCCCGCTCGTCCAGCAGCGGCCCGGCCTGGACGCGCGCCCAGCGGTCGGCCCGGCGGTGGACGGCCTCCTCGCCGGTCAGGGTCTCCTCGCTCCCGGCCGGGTAGCGGAACACCACCGGCCGCTGGACGCCCAGCGGCATCCGGCCCGCCACCGTCCAGGTGTCCACGGGCAGTCCGAACAGCTCGGGCAGTACGGCCACTTCGAGGAGCGCCGCCGCCTCGTGGGTGTCGCAGCGCCGGAAGGCCTCGGCGAGCGGGGCCCGCAGCATCTCCTCCAGACGCGCCCGGGGGACCCGTACCCCCGAGTCCACCGGGGTCACCCGCCCCGGATGGGCGGGTCCGGCGAGCACCGAGACCCGCCAGTCGTAGACCTGTTCCCAGCCGTGCGGCCATGCCTCCAGCAGCACCGACGGCCCCTGGAGCAGCCCGTCGGCCGGCCGGCCGGGCCCGTTCGAAGGCTGTACGGCCTGAACGCGGCGACGCCGGGCCCGCTCCGCGAGGCCCTGCTCGTGCCGCTCGCCCAACTCGCGCCGCAGGGGTCGCCACAGCCGTTCGGCCGTCGCCCGCACCCAGTCCCACAGCTCCTCGTCGGCGCCCGGGGAAGGCGGCTCGCGGTGGTCGACCACGCTGACGTCGGTCGCGTATCGGAGCATCGCCGCGGCCTCGCCGGCTCCGCCCGGTGGGTCGTGCAGCATGCCGAGTCCGTCGCGCCAGCTCAGCGGCGCCGGCAGGCCGGGGTCCGGCTCCTCGCCGCGCGCCGCCTCGACCAGGGCGCGTACGGTCTCCGAGGAACCGGGCGGCGGCAGTTCGGCGAGCAGCCCGCACAGCGTGGTGCGCTCGGCGGGGGTGAGCCGCCGGCGCTCCTCGTACGGGTCGTCGCGGGTGGGGAGCTCGTCGTGGACGTCGGTCCAGGTGCGCCGGCTGTAGAGATCGCTCAGGTGCTGGTCGTAGTGGTAGAGGTCGTGGGCCTGCATGACCCGGCGGTAGAGCCCGATCTGGCCGGTGGCGGCCAGCGGCAGGGTGCGCAGCTGCACGACGGACACGGCGAGCCCGCCGCCCCCGGTGTGCCGACGGGCCTTGACGACGCCGACGACCTCGCCGCGGGCGAGGTCCACGACGGGTCCGCCGGACATGCCGGGCTCGATCTCGTCGTCGTCGCCGAGGCGCAGGGCGGCCCCTCCCGCCGCGGTGCCGCGCAGCCGGGTGGTGCGGCCGGTGATCTCGGGGGCGCCGAGGTCCTCGGTGCAGCCGAAGTAGGCGACCTCGTCCAGGCGCGGCCGGGCGCGGTCGGTGAGCCGGACGCAGGTGTGCGAGATCGGGGAGAGGACCCGGACCAGCGCCAGGTCGGGCAGGTCCCACAGGGCGTGGCGGGCGGGGCGACGCTCCTCCAGCCGCTCGGGCAGGACGCACTCCACCCGGCCGGTGGCGGTCCCGGTGGCGCTGTTGCCGGAGGAGAAGGTGATGCCGAGCTCACGCCCCACGAGACGCACCGCAGCACCCCCTTCCCCCACCACGTGCGCGCACGTCAGGACCCAGCCGGGGGCGATAAAGAAACCGCTCCCCCAGGTGGGTCCGGTCCCAGGGGTTCCATACCCGTCCGGCGCCGCATGGACGCGTACGGTCGCCGCCTGGACGAGGGGTTCGAGGAGCTCGTAGGCGCGCGCGGTGCCGCCCGTGCGCCCGTCCTGCATCCCCTGCCCCCTCAGCTTCGAGACGTTCCAGGCTAGCGGCGGGGCCAGGAGGGCGGGAGGTCTAGCCGACTATGCGGATTATCCTGGCGGGAAACATCCCCATGCACACCTTCATCACGGCACGGAGCCCGACTTGTACTTCACCGATCGCGGCATCGAGGAGCTGGAAAAGCGGCGCGGCGAGGAGGAGGTCACCTTCGAGTGGCTCGCCGAGCAATTGCGGACCTTCGTCGACCTGAATCCGGACTTCGAGGTCCCGGTAGAGCGCCTGGCCACGTGGCTGGCGCGGCTGGACGACGAGGACGACGAAGACGACGAGTGAGCAGCGCTCACGTGTGAGCCGCGCGGCGGCTGACCACGGCGAAGGGGCCCGACCGGTCTAACGGTCGGGCCCCTTCGGCGTCGGATGGGCGAACGGTGTTCCTGGGGCGCTCAGCGCACGTGGCGGCAGTGCTTTCGAGACGCCCCGGGGCTCCCGAGACGCCCCCTGGTGACCGTGGTCATGCCCCGCGAGATGCATGGTCGATCAGGCGTTCCGCCGAGTCCGTCATATGACCGGATTGCAGGGCTTCCCGCGACGAGCGGCAAATGCGGGACGCGCGGCTCCCCGCTCACGTAGTAAGACGGGTACGCACCCGGACTTGAGGGTTCTTCTGTCGAGCTTCGAGCAGCCAGGCTTGAATCCGCTCATCGGGTGAGCCAGGGAGGCCCCGGCCGGAGGCCAGCCGGGGCGTCCTGGTAAGCCCTGAGGCGAACGCAGGGAGTCCAGGCCGTTCAGCAGAGCGGGTGCTCCCATCGCAGGGCCGGAGAATTGTCGATCCAGTAGGTGTGGGCGCGCTCGGTGACGCGGAGGCGAACCTCGGTAATGCCCGGCTGGCCGATGCCGGCCCATCCGAGGAGCGCGTGCTCGACGTCGTCCCACAATGAGACGGGGCCGCCCTGGCGTACGAGCCACTCGCCGCCGTTCTGCACGAGCTCGGCGAACGACTCCCGGTCGGGGTCGAAGAGGTAGACGAGGGTCCCGCCGTCGCTGGCCCGGGCTCGTAGGACTTGGGCCGTCGGTGCTGCGAGCTGGACCAGGAGGGCCTGCATCGGCTCGTCGAGGTCGGTCGGGGGTACGAGGGCGCGCCGCTCGGTGTCGGGGTACGCCACACGGGAGGAGAGGTCTCCGGCGACAGGAGTGACGGCCTGGGACCGCGCCTGCATGAAGTTGGTGTGGGCGACGAACCGCCCCTCGGCCGTCCCGTCCTCGCGCACGGTGACCTTGGCGAGGCCGGTCCCGGTGACCAGTGACCCGACGGTGGCGAGGATGACGCCGCCGGGGCGAGTCTGGCGCACCCACGTGTAGGGGATGCGGCGGACTCCGCATGTGGCGATCACCCTGTCGTACGGGGCGCGGCGGGGCAGGCCGAGCAGCCCGTCCCCCGTGACGGTCCAGGTGGAGAAGCCGGCGCTCTCCAGGGCCGCATCAGCTCGGGCGGCGACTCCCGCGTCGACCTCGATCGTGGTGACGTTGTCCTCGCCCAGACGGTGACACATCAGAGCCGTGGAGTACCCGGTCCCGGTGCCGATCTCCAGCACTCGGTGCCCGTCCTCGGCCTCCAGCTCCTCGATCATCTCCAGCACCAGCTGCGGAGCCGTGGACGATGAGGTCGGGATGCCTGGCAACGGGCCCGGGGCCTGGTCGGCGGTGAGCTGATTGTCGAGCTGCGTGACGAGGGACTCGTCGGCGTACGCGGTCCTGGCCCACTCCGCGGGGTCCGTGTCGGCGGCGGTCATCGGCCGCCAGAGCCCGTTACCGGCGGGCAGAAAGACGCCGGGGTTCAGAAAGAGTTCGCGGGGGATCGCTTCGACGGCCTTCCGCCACGCCGGTGTCCGGAGGGCGCCCGCGGCTTCGAGCCGGTCGGCGAGGGCCTGCCGCTGGGGGGCGGTATCGATCAACGGGTTTCTCCTCGGGTGAGCAGGTCAGCGAAGGCGGCTGCCATGGGGAGGCCGGTGTGCTCCTCCAGCCAGCCCCATTGACCGTTGGGATTCAGTTCCAGGAGCCAGCACTTTCCGGCCCGGTCGACTGCGAGGTCGAAGCTTCCAGACGCAAGTCCGAAAGCGTCGAGGAAAGCGAGCAGGGCCGCTTCCAGCGCGGCAGGCAGGGTGATGACCGAGTACGTCAGGGCAGAGTAGTCCCGCCGCCAGTCCAGGAGATCGGACTCGATGCGTACCGCGTAGACCCGGCGGCCCACGATCAAGACGCGGATGTCACATGTCTTGTCGACACGCACCTGGAAGAGGTGCGGGACGACTCGGACACGGTCGTCGATCTCGTCCGCAGTGACCTGCTCCGCCCACGACACCACGGAGACGCCGTCTCGCTGGTAGGACGTTGCCCGCAGCGTCTTGTGGATCACTGCGGGGTGAGCCGCGACGAACTCGCGCGCGTCGTCTAGATCGTTGGTGATGAGAGTGGCTGGCACGGCGAGTCCGAGACGCTGGGCGCGGGCCAGCTGGTGGGGCTTGTAGTCGGCTTCGGCGTTCCGCAGCGGGTGATTCACCCACAGCGGGCCATCAAGGGCGTGTAGGACGCCGCCGAGTCCGTACCGCGTCTGTGCCGCGGCGAACCGGGCGTCGTCGGAGCTCAGGTGTGGGAAGGCCGGCCATGTTGGCCGCCGCCAGTACACGGCTCGCACGTCATCCAGTTGGGCGGCTCTCGACGGGGTGCGCATCCGCCCAGCCGCCTGGGCCGGGCGGATGCCGTACCGAGCCGAGACCGTCAGGCCGTCGCCGATGTCGGCGGGGTTGAACCGAACTACCGGCACACCTCGCCGGTTGAGCTCGGTGATGACCATGTCTGCGGTGACGTCGTCCGCCTCGGTGGCCACCAGAACCGGCCTCTCCTCGGTCGTGGGCATTAGTCCTGCTGGCTGTCCTGGTCGCTGCCCTGGTCGCCGGTACCCTGCCCCCCGTCGGGGCTGGTCGAGGTCGTGGTTCCCGTGGCGCTGCTGGTGCCGTGCTTGCCCATCTCGACCACCCGGCCGTGCCGGTCGCGGAAGATGCCGAGCTGAGTGTTGGGGTCGATCGTGACGGAGGCGTGCGGGAGCTGCATGGTGGCGGCGTATGGGGCGAGTCGGCTGCTTCCCCACGGGACGATGGGTGTGGGAGACGTGATGGACATGGGACTCCGATCGATAGATGAACCCGGGCCCGGACGGGACCGGGAAGTCAGAGGGTGTCGGCGATGACACTGAGGCGAGCGCGTGCCGCCATCAGGAGGGGCGCCAGCTCAAGCACCCGAGCGGCCGTGGTCGCCTCTACGTGCGGGCCGTCAAAGTAGCTGCTGCGCAGCCAGCACGAACTCGGGTCGTGGTGAACGGCCCAGCCGGAGCCGCAGAGCCGGCAGTAGGCCATCGGGCCGCCGCACTTGATCGTGATCGGCGCGAGTTGCCCTGGTGGAGGTCGAAGGCCTTGCGCTCCACCTAGGGGCGGTCACTGGGGGACCTGCTCGGTTCGTAGCGTCCGCGCATCGGCGCCCTGCTGGCTCGCTTCGGCCTCTGCGAGACGGGCCGCCCCGATGCGAACGAGGAGGGCCACGGACGCCGGGGCGCAGAATCCGGAGCTTCCGCCGAGGGTGGCCCAGTAGATCGGGTGTGTGGCGTCATACTCCTGAACGTCTACCGCAGGGACGCCGAAGTGCGTTCCGGGGCCGAGGCACTCGACGCCGAGGCCGGTGAAGCGCCACTCGCTTACGGTGCCGGCGGGGACGATCGCGTAGTAGTTGCGGCCGTGGCCATCGTGGATGACGGGGCCGCCGAGGCTCTCGTCGAGGGCGGCGTCGGCGTGTGCGTAGTCGTGCCCTTCGTTGCAGACGGCCGCGAAGACGACCGGCTCCGGCAGGCGGATGGCGTCGAAGATGCGGCCGATGGGGATCAGGGCTACTCCGCGATTGCGCCATTCGGCGCGTACCTGCTGGGGCTGGCCGTAACTGCCGGCCAGCCAGTCGGTCATCATGCGCGTCACGGGTGGTCACTCCCTGCCTTCGCGAGCGGGTGATGTGACCAGGGTGATTGCACAACTAGGCGCCGGCTATCACGAGTTGGTGATAGCCGGGGCCATGGGTTGGCGGACCGCTACACGCCCAGCCAGCTGCCGTACGAGAGGAATGAGTCGGGTAGCTGTCGGCGGGCGGCCTCCAGTCCGGTGTACGTGTCCCTCACCGTCTGGTGATAGCGCGCCTGTTGCGGCGCGGCCTTGCGCGCCCGCAACAAGTTGCCGAACGAGGCGTCGAGGTCACCGGTCCACAGCTGCGCCCGTGCGAGCTCGGCGAAGTGGTGCGACTTTCTCGACTTGGGCCAGTCTCGGGGGATTTGCAGCCCACGTCCGGTCCGGGTTGCCTTGTCGTATTGGTCAAGCTCAGCCAGGACGGATACCCGGTGGACCTGGACGTTGGTGGGCCCGAAGGCCAGGTAGTGGACCCTTGGGGCCTCGCCGGTTGCCTCCGCGATCCGTTCGGCCTCGGCCAGGTGCTCCTCGGCGGTCACCGCGTCCTTCGAGCGGCCGGCCATAACGGCGGCGCCGAGGTGGAGCTGGCCGGTGACGACCTCGCGCTCGTGCCCGGGGTCTGCCTGTTCCAGGATGCCCAGGCCGAGGTCGGTGAGTCGCCGGCCCGTGCGGTACTGGCCATCGCGAAGGTAGGTGAGGGCGCGCATGTACCTGTAGATGCCACCCAGGGCCGCGCTGGAGGCCCGTTCGGCCGCCCAGTCCATGCGGGAGAGCGCGATGGCCGCCAGATCGCCGTATCCGAGCTTGCTGGATACGTCGTAGGCGGACCGGTAGGTGCTCGCCAGGAGGAGCCAGCGCTCGCGCGAGGGGGCCGAGTGAGCGGCCGTCGTGACCTCCTGAATGAGCCCGGGAACATCCGTTGCGGCCTGCTTGATCTCTCCGGCGCGGACGGCGATCAGGAGGGCCTCGGCATCGTCGGCGAGGAGTTGGAGGTCGCGAGGGGTGATCTCGGGGTCGGCCCCGAGATCGTAGACGTCAAGGGCCTCGCGGATCGGCTGGACGAGGACGTCCAGTTGATCCTCGCGGAGCTCATTGACGTAGGGCTGGCCGGTGATCGTGGCGACGTTAATACGGAGGGCACGGGCCAGCTGGGCGATGACGTAGGGGGAGGCCGGCTTCACGCCCTGCTCGGCCATCGTCAGCGTGGAGTAGGAGACCTGGGAAAGGTCAGAGAGGGCCTTCTGGGTGAGGCCGCGCTCCAGGCGCAGGCGCTTGATTCGCGCGCCGGTGTGGTCGTGAGGTAGAGAGTGCATACTGGCTCCCGTTCTGACTCGACACCGGAACGGTACCGGTACACGACAAAATCGCCCTCTCCCACCTTGCTGGCGGGAGGGGCGATGTGCTGCTGGGAGGGGTACCGCGCGAGCAGCGACAGAGCACCGGTGACCGCCCCGGCGACGCCGGCCAGGACGCCGAACCGTCGCGGCGAGGGCGACGCGCCCAGATCGAGCTCCCGGGGGATGGGGACCTCGAAGGGATGGCGCCTCACGGCCTCCGGCACGGCCACAAGGTGCGGCTCGACGAGCAGGATCGCCCGAGGGTCGCGGTCGAGCAGAGGACGGGTCACCGGCTCCGGGGCGTGGAAGGAGCAGGCGGCTTCCGCATGATCAACTCACATCTCCCGCCCCCACAAATGATCTCGTGAGTGCCCAACGACCCGGCCGCATGAAGCGGTCGGGCCGTTGTCATTTGCGCTCTGACCAGCAGCGCAAGGAGATCCCTCGACCGTCCCAGATCAGGCGGCCTTGGTCTCCCAGAAGATGCGGTCGATCTCGGCGATGAGCTCCAGGGCCTTCGCGCCGGTCGCCGGGTCGTTCGACGCCTTGGCGGCCGAGAGGGCCTTCAGGGTGTCGTTGACCAGGGTGTGCAGCTGCGGGTACTTCTCGAAGTGCGGCGGCTTGAAGTAGTCGCTCCACAGCACCGAGACGTGGTGCTTGGCGAGCTCGGCGCGCTGCTCCTTGATGGTGATGGCGCGCGCGCGGAAGTCGGCGTCGTCGTTGGCCTGGTACTTCTCCTGAACGGCCTTGACGGACTCGGCCTCGATGCGGGCCTGGGCAGGGTCGTACACGCCGCACGGCAGATCGCAGTGGGCGGAGACCTTCGCCTTGGGGGCGAAGAGGCGGGAAAGCATGGAGTTTGTCCTCCTCGTGATCGTCTTCTCAAGAGGGGAGATTACTCCGTGGGAAGGGGTATTTCGCGAGCGGCCCCGTGGGCTTAGGACAAAAGTCCAGGGTGACGTCGGGACCGGTGAGCGAAGGTACGGGCGGGTACGGCAGCATGCGCAGTGGGGCGAGAGCGGCGAGGAGGTCGCGCATGGTGGAGAGAAGGCCCTCGCGGGCGGCGTTCGAGGTGCTGGAAGTGACGGGACCCTCGATGGTGCCGACGCTGCTGCACGGGGACCGGCTGGTCGTCCGGTACGGGGCGACCGTCCGCCCGGGTGACGTGGTGGTGCTGCGGCACCCCTTCCAGCAGGACCTGCTGGTGGTCAAGCGGGCGGTGGAGCGGCGGCCGGGCGGCTGGTGGGTGCTCGGGGACAACCCGTACAACGAGACCGGCGACAGCACCGTCTACGGGGCGGTGCCCGACGAGCTGGTGCTGGCGACGGCGGTGCTGCGCTTCCGGCCGCGCGCGGCGGATCAGAGTTCGCTGAGGGCGCGGCTGTCCTGGGCGGTGTCGGCACTGCGGCCGCTCTGGCCGGACGCCTCGGCTTCCAGCCGTTTGCGGGCCCGGTAGGCGGCCACGTTGGCGCGGGTGGCACAGCGGTCGGAGCAGTAGCGCCGGGAGCGGTTGGTGGAGGTGTCGAGGTAGGCGTTGCGGCAGGGCGCGGCCTGGCACAGGCCGAGCCGGTCGGGCCCGTGTTCGGTGAGGTGGAAGGCCAGTCCGAAGGACGCGGTGGCGGCGTAGCCGGCCGAGGCGTTCGAGGGGTGGTCGGCGAGGTGGATGTGCCAGTTGGGGCTGCCGTCCTCGCCGATCGTCTCGTGGCCGGAGACCTGGGGGCTGACCGGGAATTCCATGAGCAGGGAGTTCAGCAGGTCGACGGCGAGGACGTGGTCGCCGCTGTCGGCGGCCTCGAAGACGGCGCGCAGCCGGCCGCGGACGTTGCGGAAGCGGGTGACGTCGGCGTCGGTGACCCGGCGGGCGGCCTGGACCCCGGCGCCGAAGAGGGCGCGGACGGCGTCCACCGAGGTGAGCGAATCCTTGTTGCGGGCCGGCTCCTCGGTGTTGACCAGGCGCACGGCATAGTCCGAGTAATGGGCCAGTTCCACTTGTAGTCCTTACGGCTGCGGATTAATGTCTCGGGTAACGCCTGAGACGTATTCGAGGGTATTACGACTGGAGGGGTGAGCGATGGCGGAGACCACGACCGACTGGCAGGCCTGGCAGGACAGCTGGGACCGGCAGCAGGAGTGGTACATGCCCGACCGCGAGGAACGGTTCCGGGTGATGCTCGACATGGTCGAGGCACTGGTGGGCCCCACCCCCCGGGTGCTGGATCTGGCGTGCGGTACGGGAAGTATTACGGACCGCGTGCTCAAGCGGTTCCCGGAATCCACCAGTACGGGCGTCGATCTCGACCCGGCGCTGTTGACCATCGCCCGGGGCCACTTCGCGGGCGACGACCGGGTCACCTTCGTCACCGCTGACCTCAAGGACCCCTCCTGGGTCTCGGCACTGCCCCACGACACGTACGACGCTGTACTGACGGCCACCGCCCTGCACTGGCTGCACAGCCCGCAGCTCGCCGTGCTGTACGGGCAACTGGCGCCGCTGGTGCGCGAGGGCGGGGTCTTCATGAACGCCGACCACATGCCCGACCCCGCCACCCCCCGGATCAACGCCGCCGAGCGCGCCCACCGGCACGCCGCCATGGACCGGGCGCGCGAGGCCGGGGCGCTGGACTGGCGGGACTGGTGGGCCCTCGCCGCCGCGGATCCGGTGCTGGCCGAACCGACGGCGCGCCGCTTCGAGATCTACGGCGAGCACGCCGACGGGGACACGCCGGACGCCGCCTGGCACGCCCGCACCCTGCGCGCGGCCGGCTTCGCGGAGGCCCGGACGGTCTGGCGCTCGCCCTCCGACGGCCTGGTCCTAGGAGTGAAGTAGGACGCGGGTAGGAGCGCGGGCCGGAAAGCGGGACGCCGAACGTGCAGGAGGGGTGGTACGGGAACCCGTACCACCCCTCTCGCATATCCGGCCGTTACAGCACCTTGGACAGGAACGCCTTCGTCCGGTCGTGCTGCGGGTTGCCCAGGACGTCGCGCGGGTGGCCGGACTCGACCACGACGCCGCCGTCCATGAAGACGAGGTTGTCGCCGACCTCGCGGGCGAAGCCCATCTCGTGGGTCACCACGATCATGGTCATGCCCGACTCGGCCAGGTCCCGCATGACGTCGAGGACGTCACCGACGAGCTCGGGGTCAAGCGCCGAGGTGGGCTCGTCGAAGAGCATCAGCTTCGGCTCCATGGCCAGCGCGCGGGCGATGGCCACACGCTGCTGCTGACCGCCGGAGAGCTGGGTGGGGTAGTTCCCGCCCTTGTCGCCCAGACCCACGCGGTCGAGCAGCCGGATGGCGCGCTCGCGCGCCACCGCCTTGCTCTCTCCCTTGACCATGACCGGGGCTTCCATGACGTTCTCGATGGCCGTCATGTGCGGGAAGAGGTTGAAGCGCTGGAAGACCATGCCGATCTCGCGGCGCTGGGCCGCGACCTCGCTGTCCTTCAGCTCGTAGAGCTTGTCGCCCTTCTGGCGGTAGCCCACCAGCTGCCCGTCCACCGAGAGCCGCCCGGAGTTGATGCGCTCCAGGTGGTTGATGCACCGCAGGAAGGTCGACTTGCCGGAGCCGGACGGGCCGACCAGGCAGAAGACCTCGCGCGGGGCGACCTCAAGGTCGATGCCCCGAAGGATGTGGGCGGCGCCGTACGACTTGTGGACGCCCTCGGCCTTGACCATCGGCTGAGTGGTCATCGCGCGACCTCCGTACGGCGGAACATGTTCAGGTTGGCCTTCAGCCGCTGGAACGGCGTCGGCGGCAGGTTCCGCGTGGAACCTCGGGCGAAGCGGCGCTCCAGGTAGTACTGGCCGACGCTGAACACACTGGTCAGGGCCAGGTACCAGAAGGAGGCCACGAACAGCATCTCCATGATGGCACCGGCCGTGTTGCCGATGTTCGACGAAGCACGCAGCAGTTCCGTGTACTGCACCGCCGAGACCAGGGACGAGGTCTTCAGCATGTTGATGAACTCGTTGCCCGTGGGCGGGATGATCACGCGCATCGCCTGCGGCAGCACGATGCGGCGCATGGTCTTCGTCTGGGGCATGCCGAGCGCGTGAGCGGCTTCGGTCTGGCCCTCGTCGACCGACTGGATACCGGCCCGGACGATCTCCGCCATGTACGCGCCCTCGTTCAGGCCGAGGCCCAGAAGGGCGACCATGAACGGGGTCATGATGTCGACGGTCTCGTTCTTGTAGATCGGACCCAGGTTGATGTACTGGAAGATCAGCGACAGGTTGAACCACACCAGCAGCTGGACGTACACCGGAGTACCGCGGAAGAACCAGATGTAGAGCCAGGAGACGGCGCTCGTCACCGGGTTCTTGGAGAGGCGCATCACCGCGAAGATGATGCCGAGCGCGAGGCCCAGCGCCATGGACGAGACGCTGATGATCACGGTGTTGCCGAGGCCGCCGAGGACGGCCGGGTCGAACAGCTTGTCCTTGACCGTCGCCCAGATGACATTGCCCTGGGAGAAGGCGTAGACGAGCCAGCCGAGCAGCACGACGACGATCACGCCGCTGACCCAGCGACCGTAGTGCCGCACCGGGATTGCCTTGATCGCCTCGTACGGGGTTCCCGAGGCGCCGGGTCCGGCCGGCGGATTCTCGGCCGGACCCTTTTCGATCTTGTCAGTCACAATGACTGCCCTTCAGTGGAGCGTGGAGCGCGGGACTTACTGACCTGCGTTGACCGTCGCGGACTTGACGGCACTGTCCTGCACGTTCCACTTCTCCAGCGCCTTGCCGTAGGAGCCATCCTTGATCGCGGCGTCCAGAGCCTGCTTGAGGGCGTCGCGGAGCTGGGTGTTCTCCTTGCTCACGCCGATGCCGAAGAGGCCGACGCCGGTCTGCTGGCCGGCGATCTCGAAGTCGTTGCCGCCACCGGAGGTCTTCACCGTGTAGGCGGCGACCGGGTAGTCGTTCAGGTCGGCGACGGCGCCGCCGGCCTTGACGCGGGTCTGCGCCTCGGCGTCGGTGTCGAAGGCCTGGATGGTGAGCTTCTTGTCACCGCACTTCTCGGCCTGCTTCTTGAACTCGTCCTCGTAGGTCGTGCCGCGCTGGACGGCCACGGTCTTGCCGCAGAGGTCGTCCAGAGTCTTGATGCCCTCGGGGTTGCCCTTCTTGACGAGGAGCGAGAGGCCGGAGGAGAAGTAGTCGACGAAGTCGATCCCCTTGCCGATCTTCTGGCCCTTGTCGTCCAGGCCCTCCTGGCGCTGCTTGTTGTCAGTGATCGAGGACATGATCGCGTCCTGGCGGCCCGTGTAGATCGAGGTGATCAGGCCGTCGAAGGTGCCCGCGGTGAACTGGAACTTCACGCCGAGCTGCTTGCTGAGCGCCTCGGCGATGTCGGGGTCGACGCCGACGATCTTGCCGCCCTCGACGAACTCCATGGGGGCGTAGGCGGAGTCGGTACCGACCTTGATTACACCGGCGTCCTGGATCTTCTTCGGCAGGGCCGAGAAGAGCGGGGCGCTGTTGTTGGCCGTGGTGCCGCCCGAGGGGGTGCCCGTGGACTTCGTCTCGGTCTGGTCGCCACAGCCGGTCAGGATCAGGGCGCCGGCGACCGCGATCGCGCCGACCGCGGCGATCCGGGACCGGGCGGCGGTCGTACGACGGGTGGTGCTTGCGGTCATGAGCTGGTTCCTCCGGCTGGCTGGTGAAAAGCATCCGAGAGCGGTCGCGCACGCACCATCGGGTGTCGCGACCTTGTGTGATTACGGCATCTTGCCATTCGGACTGACGCATTCAGGTAACTCGTCAGGTCAAAATCGGATAACGGGTGGCCTGGGGTACCCAACAGGACTGCGGGATGGGGCCCTCGAAGCCGCAGGAACCGCCGCGACCTGGCCTTTTTGACGGACTATTTGCGGTCCGTCTCGCCTATTGGACACAGCCGTTTGGACCTTTCGCCGAAATCAGGACAAGAGGTCTACAGTCGAGCAGGAATCGACTCGTCTGAGCGAGCGTTCTTCGGGTACAACGGATCCTTACACCCCTCATCCGGGGCTCAGGGCGCGCGTGCGGCGCGCCCGCGCGTACGAACCTCCCCTCCGCGGAGACGGGCCAACCGTCGATGCGGAGTACGGACGCGGTGCCCGCCCACCCCTTAACCAGGAGTGGTCACCCTCAATGATTCAAAGACCTAAGGGGCCAAGAAAGTGGCAGCGGAGATCGTCAATCCTCGCAGCGACAGCGCGACGGACAACAACCCGGACGCGGTGTTCGCACTGCACCGGGGCGGCAAGATGGCCATCCAGGCCACGGTGCCGGTCCAGAACAAGGATGACCTGTCCCTCGCGTACACGCCCGGCGTGGCGAAGGTCTGCAGCGCCATCGCGGAGCAGCCCGATCTGGTGAACGAGTACACCTGGAAGTCCAACGTGGTCGCCGTCGTCACCGACGGCACGGCCGTGCTCGGACTCGGTGACATCGGTCCCGAAGCCTCCCTCCCCGTGATGGAGGGGAAGGCCATCCTCTTCAAGCAGTTCGGCGGTGTGGACGCGGTTCCGATCGCGCTCGCCACCAAGGACACGGACGAGATCATCGAGACCGTCGTCCGTCTCGCGCCGTCCTTCGGCGGGGTGAACCTGGAGGACATCTCCGCCCCCCGCTGCTTCGAGATCGAGCGCCGGCTGCAGGAGCAGCTGGACATCCCGATCTTCCACGACGACCAGCACGGCACGGCCATCGTGACGCTGGCCGCCCTGCGCAACGCCGCGAAGCTGACCGGGCGCACGCTCGGCGACCTGCGCGCCGTGATCTCGGGTTCGGGCGCGGCGGGCATCGCCATCGCCAAGATCCTCGTGGACGCGGGCATCGGCGACGTGTGCGTCACCGACCGCAAGGGCGTCGTCTCCGCCGACCGCTCCGACCTGACGGACGTCAAGGCGGAGATCGCGCGGCTGACGAACAGGACCGGGCAGACCGGCTCCCTGGAGAAGGCCCTGAACGGCGCGGACGTCTTCATCGGCGTCTCCGGCGGCACGGTGGCCGAGGAGGCCGTGGCCTCGATGGCGAAGGACGCCTTCGTCTTCGCCATGGCCAACCCGAACCCGGAGGTCCACCCGGACGTCGCGCACAAGTACGCGGCGGTCGTGGCGACGGGCCGCTCGGACTTCCCGAACCAGATCAACAACGTGCTGGCGTTCCCGGGCATCTTCGCGGGCGCCCTGAAGGTCCGCGCCAGCCGGATCACCGAGGGCATGAAGATCGCCGCCGCCGACGCCATCGCGGGCGTCGTGGGTGACGAGCTCGCCGCCGACTACGTGATCCCGTCGCCGTTCGACGAGCGCGTCGCCGAGGCCGTCGCCGCCGCGGTCGCCGCGGCGGCCAAGGCCGACGGCGTGGCCCGCCTGGCCTGAGCCGCCCCACGGGCAGCCGTACGCGGAAGGGCCCGGCCGGATGGATTCCATCCGGCCGGGCCCTTCCTTCTTCTCACGCACCGCTCGCGCGCGGAACACACCCTCCCCGCCCCCGAACCGGGAGGGGGCGCTCCGCCTCAGCGCCTCAACCGGAGGATCAGGGCGTGGAGCACGGGGAACCGCCGCCCGGTCCGGCGCACCGGCGCCGCGGGACGACGCTGCGGGTTCGCGGACCGTGGACGCCGTCGGTCGCGACGGCGCCCACGACTGCGAACACCACGAACTGACGTTTCATCAGGGTTCCTCACTGGGCGCGCGGAGGGGCGCGCCGGAAACACGAAGGGGAATGCCGCGCACCATGACAGGCTCATGACGAGCCGGGCGGCACGGCCTGAATATTACCGCCACCCCAGGCTTGATTTTGACGTTCCGCTTCCGCTTCTAAGTGACGTAAAACCGCATGTACAGCCGGTAGTTGGGCGCATGGCGGATAGTTCCGCTCCGGCTCCGGGCAGACCCATTACGGACGCACATGCGCCCCGTCCGGTTCCCACTGGTGGCCGGTGTTCCGTACGGCGGACCGTGCGACGAAGGCCTCACCGGCAGAGCCCTGACAGGGCTGGCCCACCGCGCTACCGGGCGGTAGCGTCGCGGCATGTTCGCTGCCTATGCCGCCCGAATCGACCGTGACCAGCCGCTGAGCGGCCTCGTGCTGGGCGAGCGCCCGGCTCCCGTGGCCCGCCCCGGCTGGGTGACCGTCAACGTCAAAGCCGCCTCCCTCAACCACCACGACCTGTGGTCGCTGCGCGGGGTCGGCCTCGGCGAGGACAAGCTCCCGATGATCCTCGGCTGCGACGCCGCCGGCATCGACCAGGACGGCAACGAAGTCGTCCTGCACTCCGTGATCGGCCAGAGCGGCCACGGGGTCGGCCCGGACGAACCGCGCTCGATCCTGACCGAGCGCTACCAGGGGACCTTCGCCGAGCAGGTGACCGTCCCCGCCTGGAACGTGCTGCGCAAGCCCGCCGAGCTGTCGTTCGAGCAGGCCGCCTGCCTACCCACGGCATGGCTGACGGCGTACCGGATGCTGTTCACCAACGCGGGCGTGCGCCCCGGCGACTCGGTCCTGGTGCAGGGCGCGGGCGGCGGGGTCGCGACCGCCGCGATCGTCCTCGGCAAGGCGGCGGGGTTGCGGGTCTTCGCCACCAGCCGGGACGAGGCCAAGCGCAAGCGTGCGCTGGAGCTCGGTGCGGTCGAGGCGTACGAGCCCGGCGCACGGCTGCCCCAGCGGGTGGACGCGGTGATCGAAACCGTCGGCGCCGCCACCTGGTCCCACTCGATCAAGTCGCTGCGCCCGGGCGGCACCCTGGTCATCTCCGGCGCCACGAGCGGGGACCGTCCCCCGCACGCCGAGCTGACCCGGATCTTCTTCCTTGAGCTCAGGGTGGTCGGCTCGACGATGGGGTCGAAGGACGAGCTGGAGGACCTGCTGTCGTTCTGCGCGGCGACCGGGATCCGACCGGTGATCGACGAGGTCCTTCCGCTCGACCGGGCGCGGGAGGGCTTCGAGAAGCTGGCGTCCGGCGACCTCTTCGGAAAGATCGTCCTGACGGTCTAGTCGCGATCCGTGATCCGCGATCGCACACCTTTCCCGTCAACCATGGTTGACACGCCTCTTCTCGTCAACCTACATTGACAGGCATGACGGAAGCGACCGATCTCGCCGCACGGGCCGGCGACCGTGACCCGCGCGTGGGCCTGCGTGCCGTGGCCGCGCTCCGGCGGCTGCTGGAGCAGCTGGAAGCCGTACAGGTACGCAGTGCCCGCGTACAGGGGTGGTCCTGGCAGGAGATCGCGGCCGAGCTGGGCGTCAGCCGGCAGGCCGTGCACAAGAAGCACGGGAGGGTCTGATGTTCGAACGCTTCACCCGGGACGCCCGGGACACCGTGACGGGCGCCGTCGCCGAGGCCCGGCGGGCCGGAGCCGCCACGGTCACCGAAGAGCACTTGGTCCTGGCCCTGCTCGACCTGGGCGCACTGGACCCTCTGGGCGTGGACCGCGCCGCGGTCGCGGCCGACCTCGCAGCGACCCGCCGCCGGGGCGGCATGTCCCGGGCGGACGAGGAAGCACTCGCCGGCCTCGGCATCGACCTCACCGAGATCGTCTCCCGCGTCGAGGAGACCCACGGCGAGGGCGCGCTCGGTGCGGCGGCCCCGCGCCGGCGGAGCCTGGGCTCCTCGCTCCGCTCGACGCTCGGCCGCCCGGAACCGGGGAGCCGCCACGTCCCCTTGGCCCAGGGGGCGAAGAAGACCGTGCAGCAGTCCCTGCGCATCGCGGTGGGGCGCCGCGAGCACCACATCGCCACCCTGCACCTACTGCTGGCCCTGCTGTCCCGCCCGGGCGCGGTCTGCGAGGTCCTCGCGGACCACGGCGTCACGTACGCGACCGCCGAAGCGGGACTGCCTGCCTGACCCCGAACGCCCGACCGCCGCCCCCCACCTCGGTGGGGGGCGGCGCAGCAGGCACCACGGGCGCCGGACGGCGCGGGCAGGGCGGGAGGACTCCCGCCCCGTCTACCGGCCCGGCCGGAGCGTCGCGGCGAGGCGGTCCGCCGCCGCCGCGAGGTGGGTGCGGGCCTCGGCCAGCTGGGCCGGGGTGACGCCGTGGTCGCGGGCGGCGTCGCGGACGTCATCGCGGAAACGGTCCAGCAGCCGGTCCAGGTCGCGGGCCGGGTCACCGGTGGCGGCGAGGTCCTCGGCCCAGTGCGGGTCCCCTGCCGCGGCGCCGGCCGACGCACCGGTAGCGGTGCCGGTACCAGCTCCCGCACCTGGTGCGGCCGGGGCATCGGCGCCCGGGGCGCTCGCACCGCCGCCCAGCCAGGTGCCGGCCAGATTGCCCAGGACCCCGCCGGACTTCGCGAACTGCTCCTGGAGCTGGCTCGCGATCCGCACGACCTCCTCGCGGGCCCGCTCCTGCGCCTCCTTGGCCTGGCGGCGGGCCTGCTGGGCCTCCTCGCGGGCCCGGCGGCTCTCGTCCTTCGCCCGGCGCGCCTGTTCCTTCCACTCCTGCTTGGCCTTGCGCAGCTCTTCCTTGGCCGCCGCCCAGGACACGTCCTCGACCGGGGTCGCCGTCGCGGAGGCCGCGGCCCTCATCTCGCGCCGCAGAGCACCCGCCGCACCGCGCACGTCGTCACGGATCTCGGCGGCCAGTTCGGAGACGGAGTCGCGGATCTCCAGTTCCAGGTCGGCCAGTTCACCGCCGCGGTCGGCCAGTTCGGCGCGGCCCGCATCGGTGATGGAGTACACCTTGCGCCCGCCTTCGCTGGCGTGCGTGACCAGCCCTTCGGCCTCCAGTTTGGCCAGCCGCGGGTACACCGTGCCCGCGGAGGGCGCGTACAGGCCCTGGAAGCGCTCCTCCAGCAGGCGGATCACCTCGTACCCGTGTCGCGGGGCCTCGTCGAGCAGCTTGAGCAGGTAGAGGCGGAGGCGGCCGTGGGCGAAGACGGGCGGCATGTCAGAGCACCTTCTTGTCGAGCACGAGGGGGGCGGCCGGGGCGTCGGCGGCCGGGCGGCGCAGCAGGGCGATGGAGCCGGAGACGGTGGCGGCCCGCAGGGTACCGGTGCCCGCGCCCAGGGTGCCGGTGATCCGCTTGGCGCCGAACTGACCGGACACGTGCAGGTCCTCGAAGGCGTTGGAGACGCCGCCGGTGGCGGTGTTGGCCTCCACCCGCGCGTCCGCGGGGTGCGGCAGGCGGATCGCGACCTGTCCGGACACGGAGTTCAGGGAGATGTCCACCGGCCGCGGCTCGGCCGGGTCGAGGGCGACGTCGATGAGCATGTCGCCGCTGACCGAGTCGGCTCGTACGTTGCCGCCCGCACCGTCCACCACCGTCAGGCCACCGGAGACGGAGTGGAAGCCGAGCTCGCCGGTGACGGACTGGGCCTCCACGCTGCCGGAGACGGTCTTCGCGTTGACCTTGCCGGAGAGGCGGACCAGCGTCACGTCGCCCGAGACCGCGTTGACGTCGGTGCTGCCGGCGATGCCGGAGACCACGGAGGCCGCGCCGAGCACCGCCAGCTGCACGCGGGTGCCGGCGGGAACGGTGAGGGTGACGGTGACGTTGCGCTCCCAGGCCTTGCGGCCCGCGCCGGACGGGGACCAGGCCTTCCACGGCTTGCCCTCGAACCACTTCTTGAAGCCCTGGGAGCCGTTCCAGGGCAGGTCTTCGTAGGAGACGGTGAGCATGCCGCCCTCGTGCACCACGTACAGGGGCGGTCCGTCGACCTCGGCCACTTCGAGGCGGGCCGGGCCCTCGTCGGCGACGACGTTGACCGTGCCGCCGACGACACGAACGCGAAGTTCGGTCACCGGCTCATCGAAGGTGAGCTTCTGCGGTTCGGCGACCGACCACGTCTTCTGCTCTGCCATGGTGCTGATCCTCCTCGACGTACGGACTCGGCACGCAACATATCGCGTCTTCTGGTCAACACGATATATCGCGGTAGGGCGAAGTCAAGACTGCGGTCAAAATCCCCGCTTTGCGGGGATTTGGCTTAGCGTGTGGGCATGTCGATCTCCCGGACCGCGGCGGGCGGCCTGCTGCTCTGCCCCACCGAACCGCTCGCGTCCCGCCCCGCCGCGCACCTCCTGCGCCAACGCATGGTGCTGGCCCCCGCCGGCGAGTGGACCGTGCTCGTCCCCGTGGACACGCCCTGGCGGGGCGCCGAGGAATCGGTGGCCGAGGTGCTGGCCGGCTGGGGCTCGGCGGTGGCGGTGGGCACCCCGTGGCCGGTGCTGAGCCTGTGGTGGGAGGACGGCCGCAGCGGGTTCGCCCTGGCCTCCGGCTTCCGGCGGCCGGCCGCCTACGCGTGGGACGCGGCGGGCCGCCCGGACGGGGACCCCGACGCGATGCGCACGCTCGCGGCCCGGCTGGGGTTGGACCCCGTCCTGGACCTGGAGGAACTGGAACGGCTGACCCGACCGGACGAGGCGGCCGACGGCTCCACGAGGATGATCGGACTGATCGCCCTCCTCTCGCGCGCCGGTATGGCCCTGCCCGCCGGGCTGTCACCCGGCGAATCGGCCGACCGGCTGAGGGCGGCGGCCCGGGTCGCGCCGGGCGCCCGGACGGTCGAGGGGTCGGGCTGGCGCGATGCGGTGCGCGCAGAACTGGACGCGCACGGCGCGTGGGCCCGCCGCACGGGCGCGCTACAGCTCGCGGCCGGGGTGCCGCTGGTGGTATGGGCCGCCCGGCGCCGCAGCCCGGGCTGGCTGGCGGCCGGAGCCCTGCTGGTCGCACACGGGGCCGCGGCCCTGGCCTCCGGCCGCGCCCGCACGCCGCGTTGACGCTCCGCAGCCCGGCCCCCGCCCCACCGTGCGGATGACCGACTACGCAACCAGCAGCGGACTCGCGTGGTGGTGCAGCCACGCCCGGTACGGGGGCGTCCGCAGCGCGACCTCGCGGTAGGCCGCCCGGAGGTCGTCGAAGACCTCGGCGTGCGCGCCGGGCCGGGTCGCCAGCAGCAGCCGTACCACCAGGGGGTCACCGGACAGCGGCCGGATCGCCATGTCCTCGCGCGGCCCGGAGGTCGGCTGACAGGGGGCGACGGCCTCGCCGGAGACGATCAGCGAGGTCGCGGTGTGGTAGTCGGCTTGCAACACGGGCGGGTCGACCCCGGCCCCGGCGAACACCCTGCGCAGTCCGTCCCATTCGCCGTCCACCGAGGGGTCGACGGTCCACCGGTCGGCTGCGAGGTCCTGTAACGCCACCACCGGCTGCCGCGCCGCCGGGTGGTCGCGGGACATGGAGACGAACTGCGGCTCCCGCTCCATCAGGACCCGTAGCTCCAGATCGGGCGGCACCCGCAGCGGACTGCCCTCCACCTCGTGGACGAACGCTACGTCCAGCTGCCCCGAAGCCACCATGCGCAGCAAGGCGTTGGCGGACACGTCCACCACCAACGAGGTCTCCGCGTCCGGCATCCTCCGGTGCAGTCGGCGCAGCCATCCCGGCAGGGCGCGGCTGGCCGTGGAGCCGATGCGCAGCCTCGGTCCGCGGGCCAGCGCCCGGGCCTCCGCGACCAGTGCGGCCATCTCGTCGAGCAGCGGGCGGGCACGGCCGAGTACGGTGCGACCGAACGGGGTGGGGCGGCAACCGGTGCGCTCGCGCAGGAACAGCTCCCCGTCCAGGGCGCGTTCGATGCGGCGCAGCTGGGTCGTCAGGGAGGGCTGGCTCACGCCGAGCTGCCGCGCGGCCTTGTGCAGACTGCCGGCGTCGGCAATGGCGCACAGTGCGCGCAGGTGCCTCACCTCGAGCTCCATGTCCCCGAGGGTAGGCCGGGTCCGGTGGACCGCACCAGCCACTGATACCCCATCGAATCCCGCCATTCTCATGGAAGTTGACCTGCCGAAATCTCCCCGATAGGGCCGCGCTATCGGTGGCTGACATCATCCGCCGCACGCTCCGGCTCCCGCAGACTCCGGTACCGAACGACCCACCCCCCCACACCGGATGAGTAGGAGCCCCCCACATGCGCCACTCCCGTCATGCCCGCACGTCCCGGAAGGCCGTGCTGGCCGCCACCATCGGCCTCGGCGTCGCGGCCGCCCTCGCCGGCGTCGTCCCCAGCGCCAGCGCCGCCTCTGCTCCCGCCCCCGCCGGCAACGCCGCGACCTACGCCGCGTACGAGCGCTCGCAGGAGAACCAGAACGCCAACCGCGCCTTCTTCGAGGCCGTGCAGCGCTCGGTCGCCGAGCAGCGCGCCGCGAACCCGGGCGTCCTCTCCGTGACCGTCACCTACAACACGCGCAACGCGCCGAGCTTCCGCACCCAGATATCCCGCTCCACGCAGATATGGAACAGCTCGGTGTCCAACGTGAAGCTGCAGGAGGTCTCCTCCGGCGGGAACTTCTCGTACTACGAGGGCAACGACTCCCGCGGCTCGTACGCGAGCACGGACGGCCACGGCCGGGGCTACATCTTCCTCGACTACCGGCAGAACCAGCAGTACAACTCCACCCGGGTGACCGCGCACGAGACCGGCCACGTGCTGGGTCTGCCCGACCACTACTCGGGTCCCTGCTCCGAGCTGATGTCGGGCGGCGGCCCGGGCACCTCGTGCCAGAACGCCTACCCGAACAGCACGGAGCGCTCGCGCGTGGACCAGTTGTGGCGCAACGGCCTGGCCGCCTCGGGGCTGGGCACCAAGAGCTAGTACGGGTTCTTCGCCCCGGGGTCGTACTCCGGGCAGTCCGGATTCCCGCAGGGGCCCGGCACCCACTCCGGGATGAAGATCCCGAGCGCCTTGCGTCGTCGGACGAGGGTCTCGACGGGGCGTCCGCAGGCCGGGCACACGTGTTGCTCGTGCCCGGCCTGCGGGGCGACCGTCCCGTACGGGCGCGGATGGCGCCGATCCTGCTGTTGGTGCTGTTCACCGGCCATACCACCACGGTAGGCCGGTTCCGTGCATTCAGCGGTCCGAGCGCGTCCACCCGGTGGCGTCCGCCCGGACGGGGTTACGCGGCCCCCTGCGGCTTGCGCCACATGGGCCACATCAGCGGCCCCTCCGGCAGCTGCACCGCCTCGCCCGTGAACTCCCAGCCGAGCCGCTCGTACAACCCTTTGCTGCGCTCGCTGCTCGCCTCCAGGTAGGCAGGCACGCCCTCGCGGTCACAGCGGTCCAGCACCGGCCGCATCAGCGCGGTGCCGAGCCCCTCCCCCTGCCGGCCCGGGGCGACCGCGATCATGAGCAGGTACTCGTGCTCCTCGGCCGTGGGGTGCACCGCGCCCGTCAGCCGGCCGACGAGTTCGCACCGCTCGTTGTCGGGGTCGGCGATGGCACGCATCTTCGCCGGGACCTCGTCCTCGCCCTCCGGCTCGCCCGCCGGGACCCGCAGCCACAGCGCGGCGGCCGATCCGTCGACCGCGTAGTCGATCCGGCCCTCGGCCAGTGCCACGTCCACGAAGACGCCCAGGAACCTGCCGTGCACCGCGGCCCGGTGTGCCGGCTCGGGGAAGACCCAGGTGCTCACCGGATCGTTGCGGAAGGCCTCGTCGAGCAGCCGCGCCACCGCGTCCCGGTCCGACTGATCCGCCTGACGTATCTCCAGCGCCACTGGTCACACCCTTCGCTCGCGTTTCAACTACCTTGAGCGATCCTAGAGTTGGCCCAGAAGAGCGGAAAGCCCTGTTCCGGCACCATGCAGTGCCGGAACAGGGCTTGCGCACCGCCCGTCCCCCGCTACGGACTCCGATTCACCGGGTGCGGCGCGTGACGAACTCCGCCAGCGCCAGCAGCCCGCCCGCCGCCGCGAGATCGGGCACGGCCCGGGACAGCTGCTGCACCGCCCGGCCCATCCGGTCCGCGGCATGGGCCTGCGCCCAGTCGCGCCCGCCGGCCCGGTCCACCGCATCGGCGGCCCTGAGCACGTCGTCCCCGGTCATCGGGCCCGCGTACAGGGTGGCCAGCTCCTCGCCGGCCGCGGTGCCCGAGGTGAGGGCGGCCACGACGGGCAGGGACTTCTTGCGGGCGAGCAGATCGGCCCCTGCGGGCTTGCCGGTATGCCCCGGATCGCCCCAGATGCCGATGAGGTCGTCGATCAACTGGAAGGCCAGCCCGGCCTCGCGCCCGAAGGCGTCCATCGCATCGACCTCCTCGGGCCCGGCACCGGCGTAGAGCGCCCCGAGCGCGCAGGCGCACCCGAGCAGCGCCCCCGTCTTGGCCGTCGCCATGGTCAGGCATTCGTCGAGCGAGACGTTCGGCCGTTGCTCGAAGGCGCAGTCCGCCTGTTGGCCCGCGCACAGCTCGACGACGCAGGTCGCGAGCCGGGCCGAAGCAGCCGCCGAGGCGGGGTGCGGGTCCTGCGCCAGCAGCCGCAGCGCGAGCGCCATCATGGCGTCGCCGGTGATGATCGCGTCCGGGACCCCGAACACGGTCCAGGCCGTGGGTCTGCCCCGACGCCGTGCGTCCTTGTCGATGACGTCGTCGTGCAGCAGCGTGAAGTTGTGCGTCAGCTCCACGGCCGCCGCCGCCCGTACCGCGCCCTCGGCGCTGCCCGCCGGACCCTGTAGGGCCTGGGCCGCGGCGAGCACCAGGGCGGGTCGGATGGCCTTGCCCGCGTTGCCTGCGGCCGGGGTGCCGTCCGCGTGCTCCCAGCCGAAGTGGTACATCGCCACGCGCCGCATCGAACCCGGCAGGCTCTCGACGGTGCGGCGCAGTTCCGGATCGACGGTTCCTCTCGTCCGCTCCAGGAGGGCGGCGGCCTCCTGCCCCTCGCCGGTCGTGATCGCCTCAGTGGTCCCCATGGCGTGTCCCCGATCCCCGATCTCAGGTCGTCCTCGGCCGGCCCGTCAGCGCCAGCGGGCGATCTCGACGTTCTCCAGGATGCCGAGCGCGTCCGGCACCAGCACCGCGGCGGAGAAGTAGGCGGTGACCAGGTAGGAGATGATCGCCTGCTCGCTGATGCCCATGAAGCGCACCGACATGCTCGGCTCGATCTCGTCCGGGATGCCCGGCTGGTGCAGGCCGATCACGCCCGACTCGTCCTCGCCCGTACGCATGCACAGGATCGACGTCGTCCGTGCGTCGCTGATCGGGATCTTGTTGGACGGGAAGATCGGTACGCCCCGCCAGGAGGGCACCCGGTGCCCGCCGACGTCGATCGACTCCGGGTACAGGCCGCGCTTGTTGCACTCGCGCCCGAACGCGGCGATGGCCTTGGGGTGGGCGAGGAAGAGCTTGGAGCCGCGCCGCATGCTGAGCAGCTGGTCCATGTCGTCGGGGGTGGGTGCTCCGTCGTGGGGCTGGATGCGCTGGTCGTAGTCGGCGTTGTGGAGGAGGCCGAACTCGCGGTTGTTGAGCATCTCGTGCTCCTGGCGCTCGCGCAGCGCCTCGACCGTGAGCCGCAACTGCTGCTCGGTCTGGTTCATCGGCTGGTTGTACAGGTCGGCGACGCGGGTGTGCACCCGCAGGACCGTTTGTGCAATGGAGAGTTCGTACTCGCGCGGCTTGGCGTCGTAGTCCACGAAGGTGCCGGGCAGGACGGCCTCGCCCTGGTGGCCGGCGGAGAGGTCGATCGCCGCCTCGCCGTACTTGTTGGTGCGTTGGGGCGGCAGGGCCCGTACGGTCTCCACGTGCTCGCGCAGCGAGTCGACCCGGTCGGCGAGGAGCCGGAAGTCCTGGCGGGACAGGACGAGCGCGGTTCCGGAGGTGACGGCGCGGGCGGTGTACTCCCAGATCGCCTCGTCGTCGACGAGACAGTCCTCGCCGAAGTAGGCGCCGTCGGCGACGGTCCGCAGGACCGCGTCGTCGCCGTAGGGGCCGGGGCCGACCTGTTCGATGCGTCCGTGGGCGAGCAGGAACACCTTGTCGGAGGCACTGCCGAAGGAGGTCAGTTCCTGACCCGCCTCGAAGTCGATCTGCCGGCACCGCTGGGCGAGTTCGGCGAGCACCTCCGGGTCCTCGTACGTCCGCAGCAGCGGAAGCTCGCCGAGCTCGGCCGGGATGACCTGGACCTGGGTCCCGGTCTTGATGAACTCCACGCGTCCGTCGCCGACCGAGTAACTCAGTCGCCGGTTCACCCGGTATGTGCCGCCCTGCACGGACACCCACGGGAGCATCTTCAGGAGCCACCGCGAGGTGATCTCCTGCATCTGCGGGGCGGACTTGGTCGTGGTTGCCAAGTTCCGCGCGGCCGATGTGCCAAGGCTCCGCTGCGGAGCCTGGAGCTCGGATTCGGAACCTGCCTGGACCGACATGTGTTTCCCTTTCGATCACTCCATGGACCTGCGGGACGCAGCCTTCCAGTACGGAACGTGGTGAGACCATTACACAAAAGGGTGGGACTACTCCGTCCGAGCATGGGCACCCTTTTGAGTTCACTCCCTCCCCAGGAGTCCATTCCCACCCCAGCGAATTCAGCCATCCCGCGTTTCGGGATCTTTAATTTGCACACGAGATGCAAGTTTCCTAGGGTGTAGCCCATGCGGTTGACCCGATTCACCGACGTGGCGCTACGCGTCCTGATGCGCCTGGCCGTTGCGGAGACGGACCTCCCGACCACCCGCGAGGTGGCGTCGACCATGGAGGTCCCGTACACGCATACGGCCAAGGTGGTCGCCAAACTGCAACATCTCGGCCTGATCGAGGCACGGCGCGGTCGCGGCGGAGGGCTCGCCCTGACCGCCGCCGGGCGAGCCGCCTCGGTGGGCGGGGTGGTCCGCGAACTGGAGGGCGCGGGCGACGTGGTGGACTGCGAGGGCACCACCCCGTGCCCACTGCGCGGGGCCTGCCTCCTGCGGGGCGCCCTACGTCGGGCCCAGGACGCCTTCTTCGCCACACTGGACCCGCTGACGGTGAACGACCTCGTCGCAGCACCCACCGGGCCACTGCTCCTGGGGATCTCGACCGGAGCGCCGGGCAGGGCCGAAGGACCCTGAGCCCGAGGGCCGATTGGCCGGTTCCCGCCGCCAGGCCGCCCCACCTAGGGTGAAGCCATCGGTAGCTCGAACGGGTGTACCCACGCCCAAAAATACGTATCTCAAATACCAATTATCACAAGGAGTGCCGGATGCTGTCCGAGAAGTCCACCGAGACCGTACGCGCCACCCTGCCCGCAGTCGGTGCGGCCATCGGCGACATCACCGAGCTCTTCTACACGAAGATGTTCGCGGCCCACCCGGAACTGCTCCGCGACCTGTTCAACCGCGGCAACCAGAACGCCGGCCTCCAGAAGCAGGCGCTCGCCGGCTCCATCGCCGCGTTCGCGACCCACCTCGTCGCCCAGCCGGAGACCCGTCCCGACGTGATGCTCCAGCGGATCGCGCACAAGCACGCCTCCCTCGGCGTGACCCGCGAGCAGTACCCGATCGTCCACAAGCACCTCTTCGAGGCGATCGTCGAGATCCTCGGCGAAGCCGTCACCCCCGACGTGGCCGAGGCCTGGGACGAGGTCTACTGGCTGATGGCCAACGCCCTCATCACCATCGAGGAGCGGCTCTACGCCGAGCAGCAGGTCATCGGGGGCGACGTCTGGCGCACCTGGACGGTCGCCGCCCGCATCGAGGAGACCGCGGACTGCACCACCTTCCACCTCACCCCGGCGGACGGCGCGCCCGCCCCCTCCTTCAAGCCGGGCCAGTACGTCTCGGTCCAGGTCGAACTCCCGGACGGCGCACGCCAGATACGCCAGTACAGCCTCTCCAGCTCCCCCGACTCCCCGATCCGCGCGATCACCGTGAAGCGGGTCCACGGCGCAGCCGCCGCCGGCCCCGACGGGGAGGTGTCGAACCACCTCCACGCCCGGGTCGCGGTCGGCGACACCCTGCGCGTCTCGGCCCCGTACGGCGACCTGGTCCTGCGCGACTCCACGGCGCCGATCCTGCTCGCCTCGGCCGGGATCGGCTGCACGCCGATGCTCTCGATGCTGGAGCACCTCGCCAACACCGGACACACCGCGCCGGTGACCGTGCTGCACGCCGACCGCTCCCCCGCCGACCACGCCCTGCGCGGCGACCACCGCGCGCTGGCGCACAAGCTCCCCGACGCCACGGCGCACTTCTGGTACGAGGACGCCACCGAGGGCGCGGAGCCGGGCGACCGCGAGGGCCTGCTCGACCTGGCGGAGGTTCCGGTCGCACCCGGCACCACGGCGTACCTGTGCGGACCGCTCCCCTTCATGCGGGCCGTGCGCGCGCAGCTGCTCGCCAAGGGCGTACCGGCCGCCGACATCCACTACGAGGTCTTCGGCCCGGACCTGTGGCTGGCCTCCGCGTAACTCCTGCGATGGGCGGGCCGATCGGGACGAGTGTCCGGATCGGCTCGCTCGCTGTACGAATGCACTAGCCCGGAAGGACCACCTCCACTACACCGGAGAGCAATGAGGCGGACACGTAAGGTGACCGCCAGCACCGGAGGGAGGTGGGCCGTGTCCGCACCCATGTCCGCGAGCCGGTTCATCGACGTCTTGCGGCGCGAGGGCCTGACCGTCGTCGAAGTCGGGGCCTGGCGCACCCACAACCGCAACCACAAGGGCCCCTGGGGCCCGGTGAACGGGGTGATGATCCACCACACCGTCACGCACGGCACCGCGTACACCGTCCAGCTCTGCCGCGACGGCGACGCGGCCCTCCCGGGACCGCTCTGCCACGGCGTGATCACCAAGGACGGCCGGGTCCACCTGGTCGGCTACGGCCGCGCCAACCACGCCGGGTCGGGCGACGCCGACGTCCTGGCGGCGGTGATCGCGGAGAGGCGCCTCCCGCCGGACCGCCACGCGAACACCGACGGCAACCGGCACTTCTACGGCTTCGAGTGCGAGAACCTCGGCGACGGCGAGGACCCGTGGCCCGCGGTCCAACTCGACGCGATGGCCCGTGCGGCAGCCGCCGTGTGCCGGGTCCACGGCTGGACCGAACGCTCGGTGATCGGCCACCTCGAATGGCAACCCGGCAAGATCGACCCGAAGGGGTTCACCATGGACTCCTTCCGCACCCGCGTCGGCGAACGCCTCTCATAGGCGGGTGACTTGGGCTTGCCCGGCGGATCACGCCCGGGCAAGCCCCCGTAGGTTGGCGCCATGTCTTCCGTACTCGTCGTTGGTTACGACCCGCAGGCCATACCCGGAATCGATGCGCAGGCCCTTCGTGCGGCCCTGGACGCGGAGCTGGCGCGTTTCGGCGAGCACGGCATCGACGCGGAGATGGCGCTGGTCGTGTTCGACGCCGCGAGCGACTCCGCACTTGCCGCCTCCTTGGCCCGGCGCCCCTGGGACGTGGTGGTCGTGGGGGGCGGGATCCGCAAGACGGAACAGCTGCTGCCGCTCTTCGAGCGCATCCTGAACCTGATCCGCCGCCATGCTCCCCAGGCCGCGATCGCCTTCAGCACCAGTGGCGGGGACAGCGTCGAGGCGGCTGGCCGCTGGCTCTGAGCACGCCCCCGTCGGACACCCGTCCCGGGGCTCGCCGGCTGAACTGCTCACGGGTGTGTCAGTGCCCTGGCGTAGCGTGCGTACCGAATGCGTGGGGTGGTGATCTGCGCGGACGGGTGGGGAGCGGCATGAGTGATCGTAGGGAGTGGCCGGCGGGGCGTGACAAGGACGCCGCGCTGATCATCAGGACCGCCTACGGCGATGATCAGGCATGGGCGGCCGTGAAAGCGGCGCTGATGATGGCCTGGGGCGAGGACGACGACTTCGAGCCCTACGTCCACATCGTCGACGATCCGAAGTGGGCGGGAACCACACCCGCTCAGGTCCTCTCCGAGGCGTCCGCACAGGCAGAGCGCCACAGCGTCGTCTACCTCGCCGACCACACCTCGATGCGGGAGAGCCCTGTCACCTTGCTGGCGCTGTCCCTGCTCACCAGGGAGCAGTGCGAAAGCGACGAGGAGTTCGAGGCGGACGGTGGCTCGTTCCGCGTGGTGCCGTACGGGATCCACGAGATGAACGCGAACCTGATGATCGCGAACCTGGACTTCGGTGACTTCGCGGACGCGGCCGAGGGTGATCCCGATGGGGTCTTCCGGGGCTTTGGCGGATGAAGCGCTCACCCCGCCGTCTCGCACGCCGAGTCGCCACCTGAAGCGCTGGGCCCCATCAGGTTCCACTGGGTGGGCGAAGACCCTCGACCCACGACGCTGGATGCCCCCGAAGCTGCGCCCCGACCATGCGGCGGCCTGCACCACGCGCCGAGTCTCAGTGGCCGGCTGTCAGGTCTGTTCGATCTCCGCCATGAGGAGTCGCAGTGTCAGGGAGTGCTTTTCCGGCGGCAGGGCGTCCAGCGCTGTGCGTGCGTACGCGGCCCCGCCCAACAGATCTCCGGACCGGGCGAGCATGAGGCCCCGGTGCATCTCAAGGTGAGTCGCGAACCGAGGCAGCTCTGCGGGCAGTTCTCGGCGTGCTGCTTCCTGGGCTTCCACGGCTCCGCGTTCGTCTCCCAAACGTGCGAGGAGCAGCGACAGGAAGACGTTCATCCGCCACCAGGGCACGGCGTAGTCGCTGGTCTGTTCGTGCGATCCAGCACTGTCGAAGATGCGCCGCCCGTCGTCGGCCAGCTTGAGAGCAGTTTTGCGGTCGCCTCGGATCGCTGCCGCGTGGGCCTTGCCCATGACGGCGTTGAGGAGTCCCAGTGACGGGCGTTCCGATATGGCCAGGGCTTGATCGGCCAGCACATCAGCGACACCCAGTGACGCGCCTTCGTAGCCCAGGGCGATAGCGGCACGTCCCCGGACCCACACGCGCGCTTCGTCGTTGCCGGACTCGTCAGCGGCTCTCGCCGCCATCCGGTACCAGTGCACGGCCTTGGAGCCGTCCGAACCGGGGAACGTCTTGGCGTAGAGGGTCATCAGGCGGGAGGCGACGGACCACAGCCAGGGGTCTTCGAGTTGCTGCTGCACGGTGACGAGTTCCCCGGAAACCCGACGCTGGATGTCCGCCGCGCCCATGGACATGTACTCGGTGCCGTACGTCGTGAGCTTGGCCTCCCACTCGTCGGCTGACGGCCCGCCATGGAGCCGGGCGGCGAATCCTGCGCTGATCAGATCGGAGGCGACGACAGGGGCTATGGCGGCCCCGGCCACATCGGTAAGGAACTCGCGTCGGTCCACTTCACCTTCAAGGACAGCTAGGGGAACGTCGAGCACGGCAGACAGCGCGGCCAGGTAAAACGGGCCGGGCCTGACCTTGGAACGCTCCCAGTTGCTCACGTACTCCCGGGTCAGCGTCGTGCCGTGAACCTTGTTGATCTCCGAAGCTAACCGCCCCTGGCTCCAGCCACGAGCCTTGCGGAGATCCCGAATCAGCTCCCCGATGTCCATGCGGCCATCTTGCTACTAGCCATGCCACTAGACAGCGGGATTCCGGGGCTCGGGGGATGGTTGCCACTACGGATCACACTAGGCCGGGCCGCCCGGCGGCGGAACGATGCCCAGCACCGAGGGTGACACGGAGGTGCAGCATGGCGACGGCAGCACGGCAGGAAGCGACCTGGCCAGAGGGCCCGGAGCCTCCCGCCCATGAGTGCGGGGTGTGCCGCGCGCTGGACGCTGACCTGAAGGTGGCCGAAGCAGTCGGAAACCTGGGTGCTGCCGAACTGTTGCGTACCGAGCTGCGCAACCACTCCCGCGATAGGGGGGCGGCATGACCGTTCGAACCGTCCTGCGCTACGTCCGCTACGTCATGCACCGCCACCCCTCGGCGGAGACCACGGCCACCGCACGATGCCTGAATCCGGACTGTCGGTGGACTTCCGCACCGACCGGGAACGCGGACGTGTGCACCGACATGTGCATTGAGCACACGGGGAGGACCGGACACATGACCTTCCTGCGGGAGTTCTCGGAAGTCGTCGTGGTGGAGCGTGTCCCGTGAGCGGACGAACCCGGATGACGGTCCCGGTGCTCCACGGCGACTCAGCCGGCGAACCCCTGGTGTTCCGATCGGGCGAGCCCGTACGTCCCCTTGGTACGCGACCCCATCAACGTGGCCCGGTTCCGTCGCGAGGGCTACTGGGAGGGCTTCGGGGACGAGTTCCCGCCCTGTCAGTGCCCGATGCACACAGGCCCCCGCCCCGAGTGAGGCGGGCAGTAGAACGGCGCGGGGACCGCTTCCCCGCAGCACGGCGAAGGGAAGGCACCATGACCAAGATTCCCGACTACGAGTTCCGCACGTCCAGCGCGTGCACGTACGAGAACAACAACCCGCGCTGCGTGGAGGTCGCCACCAACGTTCCCGGCAAGGTAGTGGTGCGCAGCTCTGAGACGGGCCGCGCGGTCGAGTTCACGCCCACGGAATGGACCGACTTCCTCACCGGTGCCAAGCTGGGAGAGTTCGACCTCTCGGCCTAGGAGACACGGTGCAGGAGTGCCCCCGCTGCGGCGGCGAAGCGGTACAGGACCCCGAGCATGACCGGTCGCTTTGGTGCCTCTCCTGCTGGCACTCCTGGGCCCTCCCTCGAGAGATCCGCTGTCCGGGCTCCCTGCCTCGTCACTCCCCCGGTCTGCGTGCCCTGAACGAACACCGGAACCTGAACCGCTGAACACGCACGAGCCCCGTCCGGCAACGGCGAGCGCCACCGCTGGGCGGGGCTTTGTCTTTCCCCAGCACCGCCTGGACCAGCCACAATGGACGGGTGAACCGCCCCGCGAACGTTGACGTGCTCTTGCAGCCACGCCCACCGTCCCCGTTGCAGGAGATCCGTGACGACAGGTTCGAGCGGCACGGCGTCCGCTTGCTGCTGAAGCGCGACGACCTGATCCACACCACCATCCCGTGGGACACGGATCTACTGGGACCCGTGGACCTGCACCCTCCGGGGAACAAGTGGCGCAAGCTCGCGCCGAACCTGCGGGCCGCCGTGGCCGGGGGGCGTACGGGGCTGGTGACGTTCGGCGGGGCGTACTCGAACCACCTGCGGGCCACCGCGGCGGCCGGGCGGCTGCTGGGGATGGCGAGCGTCGGGATCGTCCGCGGCGACGAGTTGGCCGGACGGGCGCTGAACGGTTCGCTGGCCCGGTGTGCGGCGGACGGGATGCGGTTGCACTTCGCGGCGCGGTCGGACTACCGGCGCAAGGCCGAGCCCGAGGTACTGGCACGGCTGCTGACCGGGGCCGGTGCGTCCGACGCGTACGTCATCCCCGAGGGCGGCAGCAATGCGCTGGCGCTGCACGGTTGCGCGGAGCTGGGGCAGGAGCTGCGCGGCACGTCCGACGTGGTCGCGGTGGCCTGCGGCACCGGCGGCACCCTGGCCGGCCTGGCAGCGGGTCTCGCCCCCGGGCAGCGGGCCCTGGGCGTGCCCGTCCTCAAGGGCGGTTTCATGGCGGCGGAGATACGTTCCCTCCAGCACCGGGCGTTCGGCGGCCCGGCCGGGGACTGGAGCCTGGCGGAGGACTTCCACCACGGTGGCTACGCCCGGGTCCCGGCCGCCCTGGAGGCCTTCGCCGCCGACTTCGGGGCCCGGCACTGCCTCCCCGTCGAGCGGATCTACGTGGCCAAGCTCCTTTGGGCCCTGACGTCCCTCACGGAGTCGGGCGCCTTCCCGCGGGGCACCACCCTGGCAGCCGTCATCACGGGCAGCCCGTAAAGCCGGCCGCGCGGGAAACCGAACCCGCCACCCGCAGGAGGAGGGGCCGGGGGGCTGGTCCCAGCGCCGCACTGGGCGGCCCGCGGGGCGGCTCCGGGCTCAGGCCGTTTCCTCCCGGTAGGCCGCCGCCTCCTCCAGGTCCAGCCTGCGCAGCAGCCCCCGCAGCATCTCGTCGTCGATCTGGCGGCGGTCCCGCTGGTTCACGAACACCTCGCGCTCCGACGCGATCATCTCCCGTGCCAGGCGCCGGTAGACGTCGTCCGCCGATTCACCGGTGACGGGGTTGACCTCGCCCAGTCGTTCCCACACCGCGTTGCGCCGGCGTTCCATCACCGTACGGAGCCGCTGCGCCAGGGGTGGCGGCAGGGCGTTCTCCGGTTCGGCCAGCAGTTCCGCCAGTCGCTCCTCCGCCGCCCGCGAGGCCTCGCTCTGGGCCTGGGCCTCCGCCAGGGTCTCGGCCTGCACGTCCCGCGGCGGCAGCCGTAGCAGCCGGATCAGTGGCGGCAGGGTGAGGCCCTGGACGACCAATGTGCCGATCACCGTCGTGAAGGTCAGGAAGAGGATCAGGTTCCGGTGCGGCACGCTCATCGGCACGGAGAAGGCGATCGCCAGCGAGACCACTCCGCGCATCCCTGCCCAGCCCACGATGACCGGAGCCTTCCAGGTGGTGTCCGGCTCCCGCGTCCGGATCCGCTCCGACAGCCGGGGTACGAAGGTGGCCGGGAAGACCCACACGAAGCGGGCCACCACGACCGCGAGGAACACCGCCAGCGCGTACCAGGCCGCGTCCCAGCCCTCGTACTCCGCAAGTCCCTTCAGGACCACCGGCAGCTGGAGGCCGATCAGCGCGAAGACCACCGACTCCAGGACGAAGGCGACCATCCGCCACACCGCCTCCTCCTGGAGCCGGGTGGCGAAGTCGACCTGCCAGTTGCGGTGCCCGAGGTACAGCGCGACCACGACCACCGCGAGCACGCCCGAGGCGTGCACCCGCTCGGCCGCCGCGTACGCCACGAACGGGATCAGCAAGGACAAGGTGTTCTGCAGCAGCGGCTCCCGCAGGTGTTTGCGCAGGTGGTGGATCGGCACCATCAGCAACAGGCCCACCCCGACGCCCCCCACCGAGGCGAGCAGGAACTCCGCGATACCGCCCGCCCAGCCGGCGCTCACCCCGACGGCCGCGGCCAGCGCCACCTTGTACGCGGTGATCGCGGTGGCGTCGTTGACGAGGGACTCGCCCTGGAGGATGGTCGTGATCCGGTTCGGCAGCCCGAGCTTGCGGGCGATGGCGGTGGCCGCCACCGCGTCGGGCGGCGCGATCACCGCGCCCAGCACCAGCGCCACGGGCAGCGAGAGGCCCGGTACCACCAGGTACGCCGCGTACCCGACGGCGAGCGTCGCGAAGAGCACGTACCCCACCGACAGCAGCGCCACGGGCCGTACGTTCGCCCGCAGGTCCAGGTACGAGCTGTCCACGGCGGCCGTGTACAGCAGGGGCGGGAGCAGCAGCGGCAGCACGATGTGCGGGTCGAGGGTGTACGAGGGCACGCCCGGGACGTACGAGGCGAGCAGACCGGCGGCGACCAGCAGCAGCGGGGCGGGAACCGGGGTCCAGCGTGCGGCGCCCGCGACGATCGCGCTGCCCGCCACCAGCGCCACCAGCGGCAATACCTCCACGAAGATCGATCCTCATTCCTCGGCCGCCCGTACGCCGCCCATCATGGCGTGCTTTCCTGCCCGACGGGAGGAAGACCCCGCCCTCCCGTTCACGTCCCGGTCATGAAACGCCCGGTAGTTGCCGCACGTCCACTCCCGGACGCCGGGGCACGCGCCTCGGGGAAGAGGCGCAGGAAGATGAGCAGGAACCGGAGCGGGAACGAGCGTCCGGCCGCGTCCGGGCACGCCCGCTCGACGGAGGAGGCCCGCATCGCGCACACCGTAGGGACGTATTGTGGAGGGAATCAAGGCCAGGTGAAAGCGTTACGCAACGACACCCCGCTGCTTCGCATTTCCGGCCCGTGGACGCCGTCCGCCCCGAAACTGAAGGCCGGCGTTTCCGTACGAGGAGAGTGCGATGAGCGAGTGCAGCCATGTTGCCGAACTGCCGCGCCCCGAGCCCGTCCCGACTGCGCTGACCTGCACCGAATGCCAGGTGCTCGGCAGCCATCCGGTGCAGCTGCGGATGTGCTTGGGGTGCGGGCACGTGGCGTGCTGCGACTCGTCCCCGCACCGACACGCCACCGCGCACTACCAGAGCACCGGCCATCCGGTCATGCGGAGCTTCGAGCCGGGCGAGACGTGGCGGTGGTGTTTTGTCGACGGTTCGATCGTCTGAAGCGGGGTAGGTCAACCCTCCGCCGGTTCCCCTGATTTGGGCCCGCAGACCCCTAGCCACTGTGCGTACCCATGGACTTACCATCAGTCACTGGCCGTGGGCGGGGGTGCCAGAAACGGGCGCCATGAGGGGTGCCGCGACACGATCGCCCGGATCGCGATAGCGTCACCGGCGAACAGAGCTCGTACCACCTTGGAGGTGAGGGTGTCCCAGATCGCAGGCGAGCCCGGGACCCAGGACTTCGTGGAAGTCCGGCTGCCCGCTGCGGGTGCCTACCTGTCGGTGCTGCGAACGGCCACGGCCGGCCTCGCGGCACGTTTGGACTTCACCCTCGACGAGATCGAGGACCTCCGCATCGCGGTGGATGAGGCCTGCGCGATCCTGCTCCAACAGGCCGTGCCGGGCTCCGTCCTCAGCTGCGTCTTCCGGTTGGTCGACGACTCGCTGGAGGTGACGGTCTCGGCGCCGACCACGGACGGACGTGCGCCGGAGCGCGACACGTTCGCCTGGACCGTGCTGTCGGCACTGGCCGGCAAGGTCGAGTCCACGGTCGAAGAGGACCGGACGGTGAGCATCAGCCTCTACAAACAGCGCGGCGCGGGTCCAGGCCCGGCGTGAACGGCGGGGAGATCCCGGTGCGGGGCGGGGATCGGCCCCGGGCACTACACGAGGTCGGCGGCATCCCGGAGCAGCAGCACGCCCGGCCGCACCCGGCTGACGCGGATGCGGAAGACGGCTTTTTGGACTCGGCGGAGCGACGGGCGGGCCCTATGAGCGAGAACCAGCACGAAGAACCACGATCTTCACAGCCACCCGGGGCCGCTGCCACGGCCCCGGAGCCGGAACGGGCGCCGGCGGCCCCGGCGCCTCCGGCGCTGCCCGATCCGCGCGACCGCAGCGGCGCGCGGGCCCTATTCATCGAGCTGCGGGCGCTGCCCGACGGCTCGACGGAGAAGGCCGAGCTGCGCAACCGGCTGGTGCGGATGCACCTGCCCCTGGTCGAGCACCTCGCCCGGCGGTTCCGCAACCGCGGCGAACCGCTGGACGACCTGACCCAGGTCGCCACGATCGGCCTGATCAAGTCGGTGGACCGGTTCGACCCGGACCGCGGGGTCGAGTTCTCCACGTACGCGACCCCCACCGTGGTCGGCGAGATCAAGCGCCACTTCCGCGACAAGGGCTGGGCGGTGCGCGTGCCGCGGCGGCTCCAGGAGCTACGGCTCTCGCTGACCACGGCCACGGCCGAACTGTCCCAGCAGCACGGCCGCTCCCCCACGGTCCACGAGTTGGCGGAACGGCTCGGGATTTCCGAGGAGGAGGTACTGGAGGGGCTGGAATCGGCCAATGCCTACAGCACGCTGTCGCTGGACGTCCCGGACACCGACGACGAGTCGCCGGCGGTCGCGGACACCCTGGGCGCGGAGGACGAAGCCCTGGAGGGCGTCGAATACCGCGAGTCACTCAAACCGCTGCTGGAGGGGCTACCTCCGCGGGAGAAGCGGATCCTGCTGCTGCGGTTCTTCGGCAACATGACCCAGTCGCAGATCGCGCAGGAGGTCGGCATCTCCCAGATGCACGTCTCCCGCCTGCTGGCCCGCACCCTGGCCCAGCTGCGCGAGAAGCTCCTGGTCGAGGAGTAGGAGCAGGAGCAGGAGCAGGAGCAGGCAAGGATCGGGAGTGCGGCCGGAGGGGCCGGCCGTACGGGGCTATCGGGCCTGCTCGCCGGGCCCGATCCCCAGCGCCTCGGTCGCCGTCGGGTTCACCAGGAGGGCCACGACGGCCACCGCGGCCACAGCCAGCGCCACGGCGGCGGCGATCATCGCGCCGCCCGCGGTGTACAGGGTCCACGCCACCGGCAGCGCCATCAGCTGGGTGATCAGCGCGGGCCCGCGGCTCCAGCGGCGGCGCAGGCGCAGCCCGCGGGCCGCGATCAGCGGCAGGGCGGCGAGCAGGAGCAGGGTGACGCCACCGGTCTCGGCCTGCTGCGGCGAGTCGGGGTCGCCGGCGATGCCCACGAACAGCATGTAGAGGCCGAGGCCGGTCAGCGCCAACCCCTCCAGGGCGGTCAGCGCCGCGGCGGCGGTGAGCCGTCCGGGCAGCGGGGCGGTGGGCTGGGCTGCGGCGAGGGTGGGCTTCGTACTCACCCCAGCAGGGTAGCCGCGGGCCCGCACGCCCGGAGGGGGCGGGCAGTATGGGCTGCATATGAACGGGTCGGTAGGCTGACGTTCATGCGTGCACTCCTCGTGGCCAACCCAGCAGCGACGACCACCAGTGCGCGCACGCGCGACGTCCTCACCCACGCCCTGGCCAGCGAGATGAAGCTGGAGGCGGTGACCACCGAGTACCGCGGCCACGCCAGGGACCTGGGGCGCAAGGCGGTCGAGAACGGCATCGACCTCGTCGTGGCCCTGGGCGGCGACGGCACGGTCAACGAGGTGGTCAACGGACTCCTGCACGACGGGCCCGATCCGGACCGGCTGCCCCGACTCGCGGTGGTCCCCGGCGGCTCCACCAATGTCTTCGCCCGCGCGCTCGGACTGCCCAACGATGCGGTCGAGGCGACCGGTGCCCTGCTGGACGCGCTGCGCGAGCGGCGCGAGCGGACGGTGGGCCTGGGACTGGCGGCCGGCACCCCGGGCACGGAGGACGAGTCGGTTCCGGCGCGCTGGTTCACGTTCTGCGCGGGCTTCGGCTTCGATGCGGGAGTGGTGGGGCGGGTCGAGCAGCAGCGGGAGCGGGGCAAGCGTTCGACGCACGCGCTGTACGTACGACAGCTGATGCGCCAGTTCTGGGATGAGCCGAACCGGCGCCACGGCACCGTGACCCTGGAGCGCCCCGGCGCGGATCCCGTCACCGGCCTCGTGCTGTCGATAGTCTGCAACACCTCGCCGTGGACATATCTGGGCAACCGTCCGCTTTATGCCTCTCCGGACGCGTCGTTCGATACTGCGCTTGACGTATTGGCACTCAACCGTTTGTCAACTCCGGCCGTCGCCCGCTACGCCACACAGCTCCTGACCTCGACTCCTGAGCGCGGTCCGCGCGGCAAGCACGCGCTGTCTCTGCACGATCTGACCGACTTCACCTTGCATTCGAAGGTTCCGCTTCCGTTCCAGATGGACGGAGACCACCTCGGTCTACGGACCAGCGTTCGGTTCACAGGCGTACGCCGTGCACTGCGTGTGATTGTGTGAGTGGAAGGCCCCAAAGTCCTTTCACTCGAACGTTTACACGCCGGTCCACCCTCAAGATGTAGGGCTGTGACCTAGTAGACACCGACGAATCAAAAAAAACTTTCCGGAAGGGGTTGTATCCCCGTCCGAGGTTTGCGAATCTCTTCATGGCGATCGGGACAGCCCGCAGCACCCGGCACCCACACAGACCGCCAGAACCCCTCCACGAGTCCCTGACTGACCTTCCAGGTAACTGGCTGGTCGCCCTTCCCTCACGGGGGGATTCGTGAAAGCGTTCACATTCACAAGCAACCTGCCCGCAATACAAGGAGATGGAGCAGCCATGGACTGGCGTCACAACGCCGTTTGCCGCGAGGAAGACCCGGAACTCTTCTTCCCCATCGGCAACACCGGTCCTGCGCTGCTGCAGATCGAGGAAGCCAAGGCCGTCTGCCGCCGCTGCCCCGTCATGGAGCAGTGCCTGCAGTGGGCGCTTGAGTCCGGTCAGGACTCCGGCGTCTGGGGCGGTCTCAGCGAGGACGAGCGCCGCGCGATGAAGCGCCGCGCCGCTCGCAATCGGGCGCGCAACGCCACCGCCTGACATCGACTTTCGAGCCTCGAGCCGCAGCGCGTAGCAACACCTGACAAGCGCTCAGCAACGTGCTCTTGAGCCCCGGACCGAGAACCTTCGGTCCGGGGCTCAGTGCTGTCCGGGGCAGGGTCCGTCACTCTGGGTGACGTCCCTCCTGTCGCCCTGTCGCTTACGCTACTTCTGCGGGCTGGCCGGGATGTCGAGGACGACCTTGGTCCCGCGCGGCTCGGCCCGGAGCATGTCGAACGTACCGCCGAGTTCACCCTCCACGAGGGTCCGTACGATCTGCAGCCCGAGGTTGCCCGCCCGCTGCGGGTCGAAGCCCTCGGGCAGACCGGAGCCGTCGTCGAGCACCGTGATCAGCAGCCGACCGTCCGCGCGACCGGAGCCGGTACGGATCGCGGACACCTCCACGGTGCCGCCCTCCCCCTGACCGAAGGCGTGCTCCAGGGCGTTCTGAAGGATCTCGGTCAGCACCATCGACAACGGGGTGGCGACCTCCGCGTCCAGGATCCCGAACCGGCCGGTGCGCCGGCAGTCCACCCTGCCCGGCGAGATCTCCGAGACCATCGCGATCACCCGGTCGGCGATCTCGTCGAACTCGACGCGCTCATCCAGGTTCTGAGACAGCGTCTCGTGCACGATCGCGATCGAACCGACGCGGCGGACGGCCTCGTTGAGCGCCTCGCGACCCTGGGGGGAATCCATCCGACGGGCCTGCAACCGCAGTAGCGCGGCCACCGTCTGCAGGTTGTTCTTGACCCGGTGGTGGATCTCCCGGATGGTCGCGTCCTTGGTGATCAATTCGCGTTCGCGACGGCGGAGTTCCGTGACGTCGCGGCACAGGACCAGGGAACCGATCCGGGTGCCCTTCGGCTTGAGCGGGATCGCGCGCAGTTGGATGACCCCGCCGTTGCCTTCGACCTCGGTCTCCCGGGGAGCCCAGCCGCTGGCGAGCTTCGCGATCGCCTCGTCCACGGGGCCGCGGGAGGGGGCGAGTTCGGCGGTGGTGGTGCCCAGGTGCTGGCCGACGAGGTCGGAGGCGAGTCCCAGCCGGTGGTAGGCGGAAAGGGCGTTCGGCGAGGCGTACGTGACCACGCCGTCCGCGTCGAGCCGCATCAGGCCGTCCCCGGCGCGCGGCGAGGCGTCCATGTCGACCTGCTGACCGGGGAACGGGAAGGAGCCGGCCGCGATCATCTGCGCCAGGTCGGAGGCGGACTGGAGGTAGGTGAGCTCCAGTCGGCTGGGGGTGCGCACGGTGAGCAGGTTGGTGTTGCGCGCGATCACGCCCAACACCCGGCCCTCGCGGCGCACCGGGATGGACTCGACGCGGACGGGCACCTCCTCGCGCCACTCCGGGTCGCCCTCGCGCACGATCCGGCCCTCGTCGAGCGCGGCGTCCAGCAGCGGGCGCCGGCCGCGCGGCACCAGGTGGCCGACCATGTCGTCCTGGTACGAGGTGGGACCAGTGTTGGGGCGCATCTGCGCGACCGAGACGTACCGGCTGCCGTCGAGGGTGGGCACCCAGAGCACGAGGTCGGCGAAGGACAGGTCGGAGAGCAGCTGCCACTCCGAGACCAGCAGGTGGAGCCACTCCAGGTCGGTTTCACTGAGAGCGGTGTGCTGGCGTACGAGGTCGTTCATGGAGGGCACGTGGCGAGCGTACCCCGGGTACGGACCATGACTTTCCCCACGACGGTACCCGGGAGTATCCAGGAAGGGCGGAGTCCGCGTACTGTTGGAGGAAGTGACCGGGTACGAGAACCCGATATTGGATGGACAGAACAGAATGGTCTAGTCCACAATTGACTAAACTTCCGCCCTCCCCGCACAGGAGGACGGATCGAGGTAAGCCGCGCGCTCTGCCCTGACCGCGCAGGCACCTCCCACCGGCCGCCGGGAACCGCACACCCGCCGGCCGTAAGTACTCCGGGCTACGGTGCCGGGCGGGTTGAGGGTCCCGTCCTGCACCGTGGCCCAGAGGAATTTTCGGGGTGGAAATTTCGGGGTGGTTCTCCCCCCGGTGCGACCGCGTGCGAGCTAGTACGGCCAGGCGCCCATCGCCAGCTCCGCCACCGCCTCCAGCTCCTCCCGACTCGCCCCGTCGCGCGACTGCTGGGACATCCCCACGAGCACTGCCAGCGCATAGCGGGCCAGCGCCTGCACGTCCGTGTCGGCGGGTAGGACGCCGGCGGCGACGTCCGCCCGGATCCTGCGCCCGAACACCTCCAGGTGGGCGTTGCGCCGCTCGCGCAGGGCCTGCGCGACCTCCTGCGAGGTGGTGTTGACGGCCGCACTGAGCACCAGACAGCCCGGAGGGTGGGCCGGGTCGGTGTAGATCGCGGCGGCCTCCCGCAACACGCGCTCCAGACCGGCCCGGGCGGTGGGCTCCTCGACGAGGGCCGCGGCGGCGAAATCCGCGTACCGGCCGCCGTACACCACCACGACCTCGTCGAAGAGCTTGCGCTTGTCCCCGAACGCCGCGTACAGGCTGGGCGCGCTGATGCCGAGCGAGGACGTCAGGTCGGAGATCGAGGTCCCTTCGTAGCCGTGCTCCCAGAAGGCGAGCAGCGCCCGGTCGAGGGCGGCGTCGCGGTCGAAGGAGCGGGGCCTGCCGCGCTGTCCGGTCACCATGCGCTCATTCTATAGCGGCCGTTATGGAATCTGGTACGGTTCATTTCTGTAGCGACCACTAGCAAATTCTGAAGGGGGGCGCGTCATGGGCGTGCTCAAGGGGAAGACGGCACTGGTCACGGGCGGCAGCCGGGGGATCGGACGGGCGATCGCGCAGCGGCTGGCCCGCGACGGGGCCCTGGTCGCCGTGCACTACGGACGGAACGAGGCGGCGGCGAAGGAGACGGTGGCGGCCATCGAGGCGGCCGGCGGGCGGGCGTTCGCGATCGGGGCCGAGCTCGGGGTCCCGGGCGACGCGCAGGCGCTGTGGGCGGCGTACGGCGCGCACCCGCTGCACACCGAGGGGGTCGACATCCTGGTGAACAACGCGGGCGGCGCGACGTTCGCCGGCATCGCGGACACCGACGAGGACACCTACGACCGGGTGCACGCGCTCAACGCGAAGGCGCCGTTCTTCGTGATCAAGCACGGGCTCGGGCGGCTGCGGGACGGGGGCCGGATCGTGAACGTGACCGGAACCCCGGACATCGCCCTGCCGGCGATCCTGGCCACGATCACGGCCAAGGGGGCGGTGAACGCCCTGACCCGGTCCCTGGCCGCCGAACTGGCCCCGCGCGGGATCACCGTGAACTCGGTGGGCCCCGGCATCACCGACACCGAACTCAACGCGGCCTTGCTGGCGGACCCCGCGACACGCGCGCACGCCTCCTCCCGCTCCGTGTTCGGGCGGGTGGGCACGGTGGACGAGGTCGCCGACGTGGTGGCCTTCCTGGCCTCGGCGGACTCCCGCTGGGTGACCGGCCAGCACGTGGACGCGACGGGCGGGCTCCAGCTCTCGCTGCTCTGAGCGGCCGGGCCCGGATCCGCTCAGCGGGTCTCCGTCACCTTGGCCAGGGCCCGCGGGGCGTCCGGGTCCTGCCCCCGGGCGATGGTCACCTCGTACGCGAGGAGCTGGAGCGGAAGGATCTCCAGCAGGGGCTGCAGCTCCTCGGGTACGCCGTCGATGGGCAGCGCGAACCCGGTCGTCGCCTGCTCGACCTGTTCCTTCGGACCGACGGCGAACAGGTCGGCACCCCGTCCGCGCAGCCGGTCGAGCACGGGCTGCAGGGCCTCGCCGCCGCGACCGTCGGGGACGACCGCGATCACCGGGGAGACGTTGTCGACCATGGCCAGCGGACCGTGCAGGAGGTCGGCGCCGGAGTAGGCGAGGGCGGGGATGTAGCTGGTCTCCATGAGCTTGAGGGCCGCCTCGCGGGCGGTCGGATAGCCGAAGCCGCGGGAGGTGACCACCATCCGCTCGGCGAAGCGGTACCGCGCGGCCAGGTCCCGCACCTCCTCGCCCCGCGCGAGCACCTCTTCGGCGAGCCCCGGCAGCCCCGCTGCGGCGCGGGTCCCGTCCGCCCCCCGCAGGCCCTCGCCGAACAGGAAGAGCGCGAGCAGCGCGGCGGTGTAGGTCTTGGTGGCGGGCAGGGCCTTCTCGGGCCCGGCGAGGACGTCGATCTGGTATTCGGCGACGGCGGCGAGGCCCGAGTCGGGGTTGTTGGTGACGGCGAGCGTGATCGCTCCGGCGGTGCGGGCGGCCAGGGTGGAGGCGATCAGGTCGGGTGAGCCGCCGGACTGGCTCACGGTGACCACGAGGACGTCGTCGAGCCGGGGCTTGGCGTCGTACGCGGTGATGGTGGACATGGAACTGAGCCCGCAGGGCAGTCCGTGCCCGACTTCGAGCAGGTACTTCCCGTAGAGCGCGGCGTGGTCGGAACTCCCCCGCGCGGCGAGCAGGACGAACCTCGGCCGCCGCTCGGCGATCGCCCGGGCCGTCTGCGCGATGCCGGCCGCCCCGTCGGCGAGGATCCGCCGCCACACCCCGGGCTGCTGCCCGATCTCGGCGGCCATGATGCTCCCGGCCCGCTCCACCTCGGGCATGCGTCCACCTCCGCGTCCCAGTCTCGCCCGGTTGCCGGGCCGCCGCACGTCGCGCATCCGCCCCCGGAGAGGCCGGGAGGTCGGCTGCGGGGACCAGGATCACCATGGGAGCGGGCGGAGACCGACCGGAGGCGCCCCACCTCTGCTAGATTGGTCTATACCACATCGTCCCACCTCCAGATCGGCAGGCCCCGCGTGGAAGTTGTCATCGTCCCGGACGCCAAGGCAGGCGGCGAGCTCATCGCGGAGGCCATGGCCGCCCTGGTCCGCCGCAAGCCCGACGCCCTGCTCGGCGTGGCGACCGGCTCTACCCCGCTGCCCATCTACGCGGCCCTCGCCGCCAAGGTGAAGGCCGGTGAGGTCGACGCCTCCCGGGCCCGCGTCTGCCAGCTGGACGAGTACGTCGGCCTGCCGGCCGGACATCCGGAGTCCTACCGCGCCGTCGTGCTCCGCGAGGTCGTCGAGCCACTCGGCCTGTCCGAGTCCTCCTTCATGGGCCCCGACGGTTCCGCCGCCGACATCGTCGCCGCGTGCGAGGCGTACGACCGCGCCCTCGCCGAGGCCGGCGGCGTGGACCTCCAACTGCTCGGCATCGGCACGGACGGGCACATCGGTTTCAACGAGCCGTGCTCCTCGCTCGCCTCCCGCACCCGGATCAAGACGCTGACGGAGCAGACCCGCGTCGACAACGCGCGCTTCTTCGACCACGACTTGGACCAGGTCCCGCACCACGTCATCACCCAGGGCATCGGCACCATCCTCGACGCCCGCCACCTCGTCCTGCTCGCCACCGGCGAGGGCAAGGCCGAAGCCGTCGCGCAGACCGTGGAGGGCCCGCTGTCCGCGCTGGTCCCGGCCTCCGCGCTCCAGCTGCACCGGCACGCGACCGTGGTCGTGGACGAGGCCGCCGCCTCCAAGCTGAAGCTGGCGGACTACTTCCGCCACACGTACGCCAACAAGCCTGCGTGGCAGGGCCTGTAGGCCGGGCCACGACCGCGCACGACGGGCCGGGCCCCCTCGGGGGCCCGGCCCGGCCCGTCGGCCTTCCCCTTCGGCCCGGCCCACGTCCACGCCCCCCATCGCGGCACCGCCACACCAGCCGCCCCTACGTCCCCGACATGCCCGTGCCCCCGGGCGGGCGGCCGGGGGCACGGGACAGGGCGGACCGGGAGGGCCGGGCCGGAGGTGGTCAGACCCCGGCGATGACCTCCGCCGCCGCCCTGCCGCAGACGCGCGAGGCGCCGTGCGTCGCGATGTGCAGCGCGCCGCGCGGCTCCGCCCGCGGTACGCCCATCTCCACCACGACGGTGTCCGGGCGGGCCGCGACCAGCGCGTCCAGGACCTCGGTCATCCACGGGTGCCGGTGCGCGTCGCGCACCACCGCGACGACGGTGCGCTCGCCGGCCGCTGCCAGGACGTCCCCGGCCGTGGCGCCCTCCGGGTACACGCCGGACCCGGTTCCCGGTACCAGCGCGGCCAGTTCGCCCGCCACGCCCCACGGGGTCTCGTCCCCCACCGCGATGTTCGCGACGGGCGCGAGCGTCGCGACGTACGGGACCGACACGGGCGCCGCGGTACCGGAGACGACCACCGCACGGCGGGCGGCCTCCAGACCGATGCCGGGCGCGCTCCCCTCCAGCGCGCCCGGCACGACGGCGGCCCGGGCCTGCCGGGTCCACGAGGCCAGTGCCCGGACCCGGGCGGCGGCGTCGGCGAGCCGCTCCTGGGGGAGCGCGCCCTCCCGCACGGCCGCGACCAGGGCATCGCGCAGCCGGAGCACGGTGGCCTCGTCGGCGAGCCCGCCGCCGACGCAGATCGCGTCGGCGCCGGCCGCGATGGCGAGGACCGAGCCGCGCTCGATGCCGTACGTCCCGGCGATGGCGTTCATCTCCATGCCGTCGGTGACGATCAGGCCCTCGTAGCCGAGCTCCTTGCGCAACAGAGCGGTCAGGATCTGCGGGCTGAGCGTGGCCGGCCGGGTCGGGTCGAGGGCGGGCACCAGGATGTGCGCGCTCATCACGGCCTTGGTGCCGGCCTCGATGGCCGCCTTGAACGGGATCAACTCACGGGCCTGGAGCGTGTCGAGGTCCACGTCGATCCGCGGCAGGGCGTGGTGCGAGTCGACGTTGGTGTCGCCGTGGCCCGGGAAGTGCTTGGTGCAGGCGGCGACACCGGCGCTCTGGAGTCCCTCGACGTAGGCGGCGGTGTGCCGGGCGGCGAGGTGGGTGTCCGCGCCGAAGGACCGGACACCGATGACGGGATTGTCCGGGTTGGAGTTGACGTCCGCGGACGGCGCCCAGTTGAGGTTGACCCCGCAATCGGCGAGGCGACGGCCCAGTTCGTGGGCGACGTCCCGGGTGAGTGCGGTGTCGTCGACGGCTCCGAGGGCCAGGTTGCCGGGGAAGGACGAGCCGCCGCGGACCTCCAGGCGGGTCACGTCGCCGCCCTCCTCGTCGATCGCGACGAGGACGTCCTCACGTTCGGCGCGCAACTGCGCGGTGAGCGCGGCCAGCTGGTCGGGCGAGGCGATGTTGCGGCCGAAGAGGCCGACGGCGGTGAGTCCTTCGCCGATCTGGCGGAGCAGCCAGGCGGGGGCGGTGGTCCCCTCGAAGCCGGGCTGGAGGACGGCGAGCGCGTCACGGGTCAGCTGGTCGTTCGCATCGCTGCGGGTGGGGCGGTGCGCAAGGACAGTCACGGGCCGTTATCCCTTCACGGCGCCGGCGGTCATCCCGCCGACGGCCTTGCGCTGGAGGAAGATGAAGATGACCAGGACCGGGACCGCGAAGAGCGAGGACGCGGCCATGGTGGCACCCCAGTCGTTGCCGAAGGCGGTCTGGAACTGGGTCAGCCACAGGGGCAGGGTCTGCGCGGTCTTGTCCTTGTTCAGGATCAGCACCATCGCGAACTCGTTCCAGGCGGTGATGAAGCCGAAGAGCGAGGTGGACATCAGACCGGGGGCCAGCAGCGGGAAGATCACCTTGCGGAAGGCCTGGCCGCGGGTGCAGCCGTCGATCTGGGCAGCCTCCTCCAGCGTCACCGGGACGGCCGCGATGAAGCCGCGCAGGGTCCAGATGGTGAAGGGCAGGACCATCACGAAGTAGATCGCGGTCAGCAGCGGGAGGCTGTTCAGCATCTCCGCATCGCGGGCGATCATGTACATCGCGATGACCATCACCTCCCAGGGGGCCATCTGCGCCATCATCACGCCGAGGACGAGGCCCTTGCGGCCCTTGAACTTCATGCGGGCGATGGCGAAACTCGCGGCGAGGGCCACGACCAGGGCCAGGACGACGGCGCCGACGGTGACCAGCAGGCTGTTCTGCACGTACGTCCAGAACAACTCGACGCCGGTGGCCTTGGTGAAGTTGTCCAACGTCGGGGTGAAGACGAAGACGGGGTCCTTGGAGAGGATCTGCCCGGACGGCTTGAAGGCCGAGGAGAACATCCAGTAGACGGGGAAGACGAAGACCACGGCCAGGGCCAGGGCGCCCAGGTTCCTCGCCACGACTCCGGGGCGGAGCGGGGGGCGCGTGCGCAGCTGTTGCGCGGGCTTCGGGGCGGCGGTGGCCGCGGGCTTCGGCGCGGTGGTGGTGCTCACTGCTCCTCCTCCTGCTTCAGGATCAGGCGGAAGTAGAAGGACATGACGATCACGAGCATCACGATCGTCAGGACGGAGATCGCTGCCGCGAGCGCGTAGTGGCCCTGGCTCTGGCCCTCGACGAAGGCGAAGACCGGCAGGGTCTCGGAGGCGCGGTCGGGGCCGCCGCGGTTCATCGCGTAGACCTGGGTGAAGGCCTTGAAGACCCAGATCACCTCAAGGAACGTGGTGACGAGGAAGAACGGCTTGAGGTTCGGGAAGACGACCTGCCAGAACGTCTGCCAGCCGTTCGCGCCGTCCATCCGCGCGGCCTCGTACAGCTCGCTGCTGACGGTGGTCAGACCGGCGTACATGTTGAGGGCGACGAAGGGGACGGAGCCCCAGACCACCAGGACCGTGCAGATCGTCAGCGTGGACAGGCCGGTCTCGAACCAGTTGTGCTGCTCGTAGCCGGAGAAGCCGAGCGTGCGCATGACCCAGTTCATGACGCCGAACTGCTCTTCGAACAGCCACTGGAAGACGGTCACCGATGCGACGATCGGCATCGCCCAGGCCATCACGAGGGCCATCGACAGGACCAGGCGCATCCACGTGCCCAGCCGGTTCAGCAGGATGCCGATGAGGCTGCCGATCACCATGATCAGTGCGACGTTGGCCGCGGTGAAGGCGAAGGTGCGGACGACGACGGTCCAGAAGTGCGAGTCGCCCAGCAGCTGGGTGTAGTTCTCGACGCCGTTGAAGGGCGCCTTCCGCTGGATGAACTCGATCTTGTCGACCTTCTGGAACGACAGGACCACGTTCTTGGTCAGCGGGTAAAGCAGCAGCGTGGCCAGACTCAGTACGGCCGGCCCGATCAGCAGGTACGGCAGCCACCCCGAGGGGAGCGACTTTCTGCCCCCGCGAGGAGACGGGGCCGTTCCCTTGGCTCCGGTGGGCCGCGACGTATGCAGCTCCTGCGGCTTCTGCGGCGTCTGCGGCCCACCGGACTTCTGTGGTGCGTCCTGTGGAGCGGTCGCCGCTCCCTGGGAATGCACGGTCATGTCTTGGTTTCCTCGCGGTTGACTGTGGAGACCGGCGACCGGCGCACCCGAGTCGGCAGCGGGCGGCGGCGCATGCGTCTGTCACTGCGCGACCGGGGGTGCGGCGGGCGCCGCCGGGCGCCCGCCGCACCCCCCGGTGCGCTCACTGCTGGCGCTGCGGGGTGCTACTTGTTGATGCGGTTCGCGATTTCCTTGTCCGCGTCCGCGCCCGCCTTGGCGGCGTCCTCACCCTTGAGGACCTTGGTCATGAACTCCTTGAGCGGGTTGGGCTCGGTCTCGACGTTCGCCCAGCCCGGGGTGACCGGGGTGATCTTGCCGTTGACGCCGGCTTTGCCCATCGCCTCGGCGAAGGAGCCCGCGGCGGGGGTGAAGTTCGCGGCGGCCTGGTTCGGGAGCAGCGCGCCCTTGACCTCGGCGGCGTACTTCGTCATCTGGTCCTTGCCGGCGGCGAGGGCGAGCCACTCCTTGGCGAGGTCCTTGTTCTTGGAGCGTTCGGCGACGGCGAGGTTCGAGCCGCCGAGGAAGACGGTGCCCGGCTTGTCGGCGGTCTTGCCCGGGATCGGGAAGTAGCCGAAGTCGGCTTCCTTGCCGGCGTCCTTCAGGGCCTTCTCCGCACCGCCGGCCTCCCAGCCGAGACCGATCCAGGAGGCGATGCCACCCTTGGGAACGATGTCGGTGGACTGCTGCGGGGTGGCCTCGTCCTTGTCCTTGGGGGCGGTGGAGTAGCCCTGGAGCTTCTTGTAGAAGTCCATCGCGGAGGCGGCCTGGGGGGTGCCGAGACCGCCCTTCCACTTGCCGCCGTCCTTGACGGCGAGCTCGCCGCCCTCGTCCCAGATGAAGCCGGCGAGGACGTACCAGCTCTGACCGGGGAGGTAGATCGGCTGCGTGGAGGGGTCCGCGGCCTTCAGCTTTTCGAGGCCGGCTATCCACTCGTCACGGGTGGTCGGCACAGTGACGCCGGCCTTGGCGAAGGCCTTCTTGTCGTAGACGACGACGCGGTTGGCCGCGTACCACGGAGCGGAGTAGAGCTTGCCGTCGTACTCGGCCGAGGCGAGCATGCTCTTCTGCCAGGCGTCGGCGCCGAGCTTGCCCTTGTCCTTGGTGAGGTCGGCGAGGCCGCCGGTGACCGCGTAGCCAGCGGTCTGGGTGTTGCCGAGCTCCAGGACGTCCGGCGGGGTGTTCTCGGAGAGCGCCGTGGTGACCTTCTCCTGGATGCCCTTCCACGCCTGCACCTCGACCTTGACCGTGACACCGGGGTGCTTGGCCGAAAACTCCTTGTTGACCTCGTCGATCCAGGTCTTCGGCGCGGAACCGTCCATCACCCAGACGGTGATCTCCTTGGCGCCGCCCGCGTCGGTCTTCGCCTTGTCGTCGCTGCCGTTGCCGCACGCCGCGACTCCGACCATCATGCCCGCGACACTGACCGCCGCGATGAGCTTGCGCTTCACGCCACCCTCCTCAGGGATGCTGCCTGCAACTTCCCTCGCCCGCCGCGGTGACATGCACCAAGTACTGCCCGTGGGGCCGGGATCTGATCCATATTGGTGTAGACCAGTAAGCGGGAGCTTGGCCTAGACCTTTAGGGGTGTCAAGGGTCTAATGAGCGGGCGATCGGTCCGTTATCGGACCGACACCTGGGGGAGGGAGGAGGCCTGTCCTCCCACCCGTGTCACGATGTGACCGCACATATCGGAGGAGCCGGTGACGGCAGCGAAACTGGAGTCGGGAAGGCGGGCGGCGATGTCCACCGAAGGGGCGACCACGGAGCCGGAAGGCGGGGCAGCAACTCGCACGGCGCGCGTGCCCAAGTACTACCGACTCAAGCGGCACTTGCTCGACATGACCGAAACACTCCCCCCCGGCACCCCGGTGCCGCCGGAGCGCACGCTCGCGGCCGAATTCGACACCTCGCGGACCACCGTGCGCCAAGCGCTCCAGGAGCTCGTCGTCGAGGGCCGGCTGGAGCGCATCCAGGGCAAGGGAACCTTCGTCGCGAAACCGAAGGTCTCCCAGCCGCTCCAACTCTCCTCGTACACCGAGGACATGCGGGCCCAGGGGCTGGAACCGACCTCCCAGCTCCTCGACATCGGCTACGTGACGGCCGACGACACCCTGGCCGGACTACTCAAGATCGCTACGGGCGGGAGGGTCCTGCGCATCGAGCGGCTGCGGCTGGCCAGCGGCGAGCCCATGGCCATCGAGACCACCCACCTGTCGGCCAAGCGCTTCCCCGCGCTGCGCCGGTCGCTGGCCAAGTACACGTCCCTCTACACCGCCCTCGCCGAGGTGTACGACGTCCGGCTCGCCGAGGCCGAGGAGACGATCGAGACCTCCCTGGCCACCCCGCGCGAGGCCGGCCTGCTCGGCACCGACGTCGGCCTGCCGATGCTGATGCTCTCGCGGCACTCGCTGGACGCCGACGGCGAACCCGTCGAGTGGGTGCGGTCGGTGTACCGCGGCGATCGTTACAAGTTCGTCGCCCGACTCCAGCGCCCCGCCGTCTGATTCGTAGTTGACTCTCGTTCCGCTATACGGACGGGGGCTTACGTTCACCGGGTAGCCCCCGTAGATTCCCTGCGCTCGCGCAGATGATCAACGAGGGGACGAGGATCATGCCGGAACCGGAAGCAACAGGCGCAGAACGGAACGCGGCGAGTCCGGGCACGGAGCCGGGCTCGCCACCCGTGTCGGGGAGCATGAGCCCGAAGTCCGTTGCCGTCTGGGTGCTCGTCGCCCTGATCGGGGCCCTCGGCTGGGGCATCCTGGCGCTCTCCCGCGGTGAGGAGATCTCGGCCGCCTGGCTGCTCGCCGCCTCGCTGGGCTCGTACGCCATCGGCTACCGCTTCTACGCGCGCTTCATCGCCCAACGGGTCCTGAAGGTCGACAAGACCCGGGCCACCCCCGCCGAACGCCTCGACAACGGTGTCGACTTCCACCCGACCGACCGTCGGGTGCTCTTCGGCCACCACTTCGCCGCCGTCGCCGGCGCCGGCCCGCTGGTCGGTCCCGTGCTCGCCGCCCAGATGGGCTACCTGCCGGGCACCATCTGGATCGTCGCGGGCGTCATCTTCGCGGGCGCCGTCCAGGACATGGTCACCCTCTTCTTCTCGACCCGCCGCGACGGGCGTTCCCTCGGCCAGATGGCCCGGGACGAGATCGGCCCCGTCGGCGGAGCCGCCGCCCTGGTCGCCGTGTTCGCCATCATGATCATCCTGCTGGCGGTGCTCGCACTGGTCATCGTCAACGCGCTGGCGCACTCCCCCTGGGGCGTCTTCTCCATCGGCATGACCATCCCGATCGCCCTCTTCATGGGCTTCTACCTGCGCGTGCTGCGACCGGGCCGGGTCACCGAGATCTCCGTCATCGGCGTCGCGCTGCTGCTGCTCGCCATCGTGGCGGGCGGCTGGGTCGCGCAGTCCTCTCTGGCGAGCACCTTCACCCTGGAGAAGGAGACGCTGGTCCTCTGGATGGTCGCGTACGGGTTCATCGCCTCGGTGCTGCCGGTGTGGATGCTCCTCGCACCCCGCGACTACCTCTCCACCTTCATGAAGGTGGGCACCATCGCCCTGCTCGCCCTGGGCGTGGTCATCGCCATGCCGACCCTGAAGATGCCCGCGGTCACCGACTTCGCCGCCCGCGGGGACGGCCCGGTCTTCGCCGGGTCGATGTTCCCCTTCGTCTTCATCACGATCGCCTGCGGCGCACTGTCCGGCTTCCACGCGCTGGTCTCCTCGGGCACCACCCCGAAGATGATCCAGAAGGAGACCCAGGTCCGGGTCATCGGCTACGGCGCCATGCTGACCGAGTCCTTCGTCGCCGTCATGGCGATCATCGCGGCCACCATCATCGAGCCCGGCCTGTTCTTCGCGGTCAACTCCCCCGCCGGCGTCATCGGCACCACGGTCGAGACGGCCTCGCAGGCGGTGACGAACTTCGGTTTCGCCATCTCGCCCGAGTTCCTCACGCAGGCCGCGAAGGACGTCGAGGAGGCCAGTCTGCTCTCCCGTACGGGTGGCGCTCCGACCTTCGCACTCGGAATGTCGGAGATCTTCTCGTCCGTGCTCGGCGGGGCCGGGATGAAGGCCTTCTGGTACCACTTCGCGATCATGTTCGAGGCGTTGTTCATCCTGACCACCCTCGACGCGGGCACCCGGGTCGGCCGGTTCATGCTCCAGGACACCCTGGGCAACGTGCACAAGTCCTTCAAGGACGTCAGCTGGAAGCCGGGCGTGTGGCTGGCGAGCGCGCTCGTCGTCGGCGGCTGGGGCTACTTCCTGTGGGTCGGCATCAAGGACCCGCTGGGCGGCATCAACCAGCTGTTCCCGCTGTTCGGGATCGCGAACCAGTTGCTCGCTGCGGTGGCCCTGGCCGTCTGCACCACGCTGCTCGTGAAGTCCGGTCGGCTCAAGTGGGCCTGGGTGACCGGTGTTCCGCTGGCCTGGGACGTGGCCGTCACGCTCACGGCGAGCTACCAGAAGGTGTTCTCCGAGGACGTGAAGGTCGGCTTCTTCGCGCAGCGCGACAAGTACCAGGAGGGCATCGACGCCGGGAAGGTGCTCAAGCCCGCCAAGAACATGGGCGAGATGCACACCATCGTCACCAACGCCACGGTCGACGGTGTGCTGTCGGCGCTGTTCGCGGCCCTGATCATCGTCGTGCTGCTGGACGCGGCCCGGACCTGCTTCAAGGCGATCGGCAGCCCGGAGTCGGTCAGGCTCTCCGAGGTCCCGTGGACCGAGTCGAAGATCATCGCCCCGGCCGGACTCATCCCGACGCCCGAGGAGCGCGAGGAGCTCGCCGCCGCCGGACTCGACTCGGGTGGCGGCCGTACGAAGGAGCCGGTGGCGTGAGCGCGGTCCGCGCCGCGCTGACGAAGGCGCGGTTCTTCGTACGGGAGTTCTCGGGCGAGGCGGCGTACGACCGGTACGTCGCCCACGCCCGGGCACACGACCCCGAGGCCGAGGTCCTGACGAGGCGCGCCTTCGAGCGCGCCCGCACGGACGCCCGCGAGGCGGACCCCCGCGAGGGCTTCCGCTGCTGTTGAGCCCCGGACGCACCCGAGGGCCCCGCCGACCGGCGGGGCCCTCGGGCGTTCTCAGCGCACCCAAGTCCCCGGCGAGGCCGAGTTCCGCATGCTGGCGGTGTCTCCTGAGGCACGCGGGGCAGGGGTGGGTGAGGCTCTGGTGCGGGCCTGCATCGACCGGGCGCGGGCCCTGGACGGGGTCACGGCGCTGGTGCTGTCCACCCAGCCCGCCATGCTCGGCGCCCAGCGGATATATGCCCGCCTGGGGTTCGTACGCACTCCGGAGCTGGACTGGGCGCCGATCCCGGCGTTGACCCTGCTCACGTACCGACTGGAGCTGTAACGACACGCTCAGCAAGGGGCCGACACAACATGTGGGGGGTCACGCATCGGGCCGCCCCCACATGTATGCTCATGCTCGCTGTTCGCCGCAGGGGAATCCGGTGCGAATCCGGAACTGTCCCGCAACGGTATGAAGTACACCGATCGGTGTCACCGCAAGTCCGAGGACCTGCCGACAGTGCGCCCGGCTCGACCGAACCGGGTGGAGACACGTCCGGGCCTCGCGGTTGGGCCGGTGGACGCCATGTGGCACGTCGCGTTCCCGCGCGCCCGCATGCGCCCGCCCGCGCCCCGTTCCGCCGATGGCCGGGCCGAGCGAGGGAGAGCTCCCGCCGTGACCATCGCGCCTTCCGCACCGCGCGCCGAGTCCGCTTCTGGCGACACCACCGAAGGCCCGGGGGCCGCGCTGCTGCGTACTCTCACCGAGCTGACCGCCGACCTCCCCGACACCGACCCCGGCCGGGTCGCCGCCGCCGCGCTGCGCGGCCGCAGCGCCGCCGCGGACGAGGCCGAGCTGCGCGGGCTGGCCACCGAGGCCGCCGCCGGGCTGATCTCCGAGGACCCTGCGTACTCCCGGCTCGCCGCCCGGTTGTTGACGCTGGCCGTGGCCGACGAGGCCGCGGGTCAGGGCGCCACCTCGTTCGCCGAGTCCGTCGCCGTGGGCCACCGCGAGGGGCTGATCGCCGACCGCACCGCCGAGTTCGTCGCCACCCACGCCACCCGTCTGAACGCGCTGGTCGAGCACGCCCTCGCCGAGGGGGCCGACGACCGCTTCGGCTTCTTCGGCCTGCGCACCCTGCACAGCCGCTACCTGCTGCGCCACCCGATCACCCGCCAGGTCATCGAGACCCCGCAGCACTTCATGCTGCGCGTGGCCTGCGGCCTCGCCGAGAACGACAGCATCCCGGCCGTGGAGGAAGTGGCCTCGCTGTACCGGCTGATGAGCCGCCTCGACTACCTGCCGTCCTCCCCCACGCTCTTCAACTCCGGCACCCGGCACCCGCAGATGTCCTCCTGCTACCTGCTGGACTCCCCGCTGGACGAGCTCGACTCGATCTACGACCGCTACCACCAGGTCGCGCGCCTGTCGAAGCACGCCGGCGGCATCGGCCTCTCGTACTCGCGCATCCGCGCCCGCGGTTCGCTGATCCGCGGCACCAACGGCCACTCCAACGGCATCGTGCCGTTCCTGAAGACCCTCGACGCCTCCGTCGCCGCCGTGAACCAGGGTGGCCGCCGCAAGGGTGCCGCCGCCGTCTACCTGGAGACCTGGCACGCGGACATCGAGGAGTTCCTGGAGCTCCGCGACAACACCGGTGAGGACCAGCGCCGTACGCACAACCTGAACCTGGCGCACTGGGTGCCGGACGAGTTCATGCGCCGCGTGAACGCCGACGCCGACTGGTCGCTGTTCTCCCCGGCCGACGTACCCGAGCTGGTCGACCTGTGGGGTGACGAGTTCGACGCCGCCTACCGCAAGGCCGAGGCGGACGGCCTGGCACGCAAGACCATGCCCGCCCGCGACCTGTACGGCCGGATGATGCGCACTCTCGCGCAGACCGGCCAGGGCTGGATGACCTTCAAGGACGCCTCCAACCGCACGGCGAACCAGACCGCCGAGCCGGGCAAGGTGGTGCACTCCTCGAACCTGTGCACCGAGATCCTGGAGGTCACCAACGACGGCGAGACCGCCGTCTGCAACCTCGGCTCGGTCAACCTGGGCGCCTTCGTCCTCACCGAGACGGGTGAGATGGACTGGGAGCGCCTCGACGAGACCGTGCGCACCGCGGTGACCTTCCTCGACCGCGTCGTGGACATCAACTTCTACCCGACCGAGCAGGCCGGGCGCTCCAACTCCCGCTGGCGCCCCGTGGGTCTGGGCGCGATGGGCCTCCAGGACGTCTTCTTCAAGCTGCGCCTGCCCTTCGACTCCGCCGCGGCGAAGGCACTCTCCACCAAGATCGCCGAGCGCATCATGCTCGCGGCGTACGAGGCCTCCTGCGACCTGGCCGAGCGCCACGGCCCGCTTCCGGCCTGGTCGCAGACCCGTACGGCCCGCGGTGTCCTGCACCCGGATCACTACGAGACCGAGCGCGCCTGGCCTGAGCGCTGGGACGCGCTGCGCGCCCGCGTCGCCGAGACCGGCATGCGCAACTCGCTGCTCCTCGCCATCGCCCCGACGGCGACGATCGCCTCGATCGCGGGCGTGTACGAGTGCATCGAGCCGCAGGTCTCCAACCTCTTCAAGCGCGAGACGCTCAGCGGGGAGTTCCTCCAGGTCAACGGCTACCTGGTGGAGGAGCTGAAGAAGCTCGGCGTCTGGGACGCCCAGACCCGCGAGGCCCTGCGCGATTCCTCCGGCTCGGTCCAGGGCTTCGGCTGGATCCCGGCCGAGGTCCGGGAGCTGTACCGCACGGCGTGGGAGATCCCGCAGCGCGGCCTGATCGACATGGCCGCGGCCCGTACCCCGTACCTCGACCAGTCGCAGTCGCTGAACCTGTTCCTGGAGACGCCGACCATCGGGAAGCTGTCCTCGATGTACGCGTACGCCTGGAAGCAGGGCCTGAAGACCACGTACTACCTGCGCTCGCGCCCGGCGACGAAGATCGCCCGCGCCGCCCAGGCTGCCGCCCCCGTCGCGCTGCCCCAGGCGGTCGCCGACGCGGAAGCGCTCGCCTGCTCCCTTGAGAACCCCGAGTCCTGCGAGGCCTGCCAGTAATGAGCTCAACCGACAAGAACCTGCTCGACCCGGGCTTCGAGCTGACCCTGCGTCCCATGCGCTACCCGGACTTCTACGAGCGCTACCGGGACGCGATCAAGAACACCTGGACCGTCGAGGAGGTCGACCTCCACTCGGACGTCGCCGATCTCGCGAAGCTGACGCCCGCCGAGCAGCACATGATCGGCCGTCTCGTCGCGTTCTTCGCCACGGGTGACTCGATCGTCTCGAACAACCTGGTGCTGACGCTGTACAAGCACATCAACTCCCCGGAGGCGCGCCTGTACCTGTCGCGCCAGCTGTTCGAGGAGGCCGTGCACGTCCAGTTCTACCTGACGCTGCTCGACACCTACCTGCCCGACCCGGACGACCGTGCTGCCGCCTTCGACGCGGTCGAGGAGATCCCGTCGATCCGCGAGAAGGCGCAGTTCTGCTTCAAGTGGATGGACTCGGTCGAGAAGATCGAGCGGTTGGAGACGCAGGCCGACCGCCGTCGCTTCCTGCTCAACCTGATCTGCTTCGCGGCGTGCATCGAGGGCCTGTTCTTCTACGGCGCCTTCGCGTACGTGTACTGGTTCCGCTCCCGCGGCCTGCTGCACGGCCTGGCCACCGGCACCAACTGGGTCTTCCGCGACGAGACCATGCACATGAACTTCGCGTTCGAGGTCGTGGACACGGTCCGCAAGGAGGAGCCCGAGCTCTTCGACGACACCCTCCAGCAGCAGGTCACCGACATGCTGAAGGAGGCGGTGGAGGCGGAGCTGCAGTTCGGCCGCGACCTGTGCGGTGACGGGCTGCCGGGCATGAACACCGAGTCGATGCGCGAGTACCTGGAGTGCGTCGCGGACCAGCGCCTGGTCCGCCTCGGCTTCCCGGCCGTCTACGGCTCGCAGAACCCGTTCTCGTTCATGGAACTCCAGGGCGTCCAGGAGCTGACGAACTTCTTCGAGCGTCGTCCGTCGGCCTACCAGGTGGCGGTCGAGGGCACGGTCGACCTGGACGAGGACTTCTAAGTCCCCTCCGGTCACGGCCCGTACGGCTCTACGGCGTCCCCGCCCACCGGTTCCCGGGCGGGGACGCTTCGGCGCAGGGGCTCGCCCGCTGCTTGTGGCCCGCTGCTAGGCGTTCGGGACCGTCTCGTAGCGCGGGGTGCCCTCTTCCATCTGGCGCAGGGCGTCCTTGCGGTCCCGCTTCGAGAGCCGGTCGATGTACAGGTACCCGTACAGGTGGTCCGTCTCGTGCTGCAGGCAGCGCGCGAAGTAGCCCGTGCCGCGCACCTTGATCGGGTTGCCCTGGGCGTCCTGACCGGTCACCTCGGCGTAGTCCGGGCGGGCCAGCGAGGCGTAGGCGGTCGGGACCGACAGGCAGCCCTCGTTGGAGTCGTCGAGGACGCGGGAGCCGGCCGGCAGCTCCACCAGCTTCGGGTTGATCACGACGCCGGTGTGCCGCACGCCGTCGTCGTCCGGGCAGTCGTAGACGAAGACCTTGGCGTCCACGCCGATCTGGTTCGCGGCGAGACCCACGCCCTCGGCGGCCTTCTGGCTCGCGAACATGTCGTCGATCAGCTGCGCCAGTTCGTCGCCGAACTCGGTGACGTCCTTGCACTCGCGGTGCAGGACCGGGTTGCCGACGACCGTGATCGGGCGGGCTGTGCCCCGCTCGCGGTGGGCGAGCTCGCGCGCCTCACAGTCCTCGGTGTCTACGACGTACCCGTCGTTCACGACCCCGACACCGCTGACGACCTCGTTCTCCTGCTGCGCCATGTCCGCCGTACGCCTTCCGTAAGTCCACCCGTTCACCAATGTGCCGGTACAGCCTACGGTGCCGAGTCAGCAGACTTCTTCGAGATCCCGCCACTCCCGGGTGTCCGGGCTGTCCGCGACCCAGCCGTCGAGCAGCCCGCGCACCAGGCCGGCGGGTGCCGCGATGCCGCATTCGCGCTCGGGCACCCACAGCGAGCCGGAGCCGGCCGTACGGTGCCCCAGCGGTCCGGGGTGCCCCGGTTCGCTGTGGTCGTGCGGGTCCAGGTGCTCTCCGTCTCCCTCGCCGCTGGGCATCACGCTCTCCGAGCAGGTCCGGCACAGCAGCCGTACCGAGGACGACCAGTCCTCGGCGGCGAAGCCCGCGTCCGAGGCCAGCTGCTCCAGGGCGTCGCGGTCCGCCTCGGTGGCCGCCTCCAGCAGCACCACCCAGGTCGGCACCGGCGAGGGCGCCCACAGTTCGATCTCGTCGAAGACGGGGTACGAGGGGCCGGCAGCGGTGACCCGCTCGCCGTGCGGAACCCCGTCGTGCAGGACGACCTCGCCCCAGCGCCGCCCCGAGGAGGGCAGCGGGATCGACAGGACCTCCATGCGGGCCGGGTCCAGTCGCCGGCCCCAGACCACCTCGGCCTCACCCTCGGGGGACAGCCGCACGGCGGCGCTGCCGAGTTCCATGCCGACCGGTTCGCCGTTGCCGCCCGTGCCGTGCGGGTCCCCGGGCACCTTCAGCCCGTACGCCTGCCAGGCCCGGCGGGCCAGCGGCCAGTCCTGGAGCGCGGTCGCGGCGATCCCGACGTTCCACCAGTCCGGGGCACCGGTCTCGCGGTCGAGCAGGGCCACGGCGCGCAGCCCGGCGGACCGTGCCTGCTCCCAGTCGTGCCGGAACTTGTGCAGCAGGGCGAGGTTGAACCACGACTCGGAGAGCCAGGGCTCCAGGTCGGCGGCTCTGGTCAGCAGTGCGCCCGCGTCCTCGTACCGACCGTCGCCGATCAGCGTGAACGCGCGGTCGGTGGCCTGCCGCCACGAGGCGGAGGGCCGATGCCGTACCTTCCCGAAGATCCTCACGATTCCCGCCTGCTTGGGGGCACCCCCAGCGGTGGCTGGGGGACGACGGTGCAGCCTTGCGGACACCCTCACGGACACTCCTACTGGCATCCAACCATGCCCACTCGGACGGCCGCTCATTACCCATGGGTTACCCAGGTGGGACGCGAACAACTCTGTCACGTCCGCCCCTGGCCAGAACCCTTGCCAGGCACTCCACGACCTCGGGCTGGTAGTCGTGCCCGGTCCCCAGCCGGAGCTGTTCCAGGGCCTCCAGTGAGCCGCCCGGGTGACGGGTCCCGCCGAGCAGGTCGTCGTACGCGTTCACCGCGCGCACGATGCGCGCGGCGACGGGCTGCTCCCGGTACGGGTCGGCCTGCCGTTCCACGACCACCGCCACCTCGGCGGGCACCCCGGTCTGGCGGGCCACCTCCCCGCCGAGCTCGGCGATCCGGCGGGCTTCGGCGGCGGGCAGCCCGGCGGTGGCCCCGGCGCGGACCGGGTCGACGAGGGAGAGCTGGCCGATGTCGTGCATCAGGGCGGCGTACTCCAGCACCGTGAGCTCCCGCTGCGACAGGCCGAGCTCCCGGCCGACGGCGCAGCTCAGCGCGGCGACCCGGCGGGCGTGTCCCGGCGGGGTGTGGCCGGCGATCTCGGTGGCCCGGGCCAGGGAGGTGATGGTCTGCCGGTAGGTGGTGCGGATCGCGGCGATCCGATGGAAGGACATCTGCGTCAGCAGCAGGGGCACGCAGATGACGGGCAGCGCCCACAGGCCCGCGACGGCCACCCCGAGGGCCATGACGACCCCGGTGGCGCAGATCGCCGAACCGATGCCGACCTGGGCGCGCAGCTCGTCGCGGAGCAGGGGCCCGTACGGCCAGCCCGTACGGGCCCGGGTCACGGCCGCGGCGAGCACCGCGTCGCACAGGGCGGTGAGGCCCAGCAGGAGGAGCAGGAAGAGGACCAGGTACGGGCTCTGGCCGAGCCAGCGGTCGAGCCGGCCGGAGTGGTAGAGCGGCTGGAAGCAGACGGCGGCGAAGGCGACGGTGAGGACCCGGCGGGCCAGGTGGTCGGCGGCGGGCCCGTGCCCCCGGGCGACGTGCGGGACGATCCCGGCGAGCGCCGCGGCGCCGGCGACCGCGACGATCTGGAGCACTCCGTGGTGGGTGGACTGCGCGGCGTTCTGACCGAGGAGGGCGTACCCGAGGGCGCCGGCGGAGCCGAGGGGCGCGGGCCGGTGGTCGCCGGCCGTGTTCTCGGCAGCCCGGGGGTCGCGGCCGGCCCCGGTGTCACGGCGGGCGAGCTCGCCGCAGGCGATCACGGTGCCGAAGGCCAGGGCGGTGCCGGGCTCGACGACGCCGTTCCACAGGGTGTGGCCGAGTCCGGTCAGCGTGAGCAGCACGGCGGCTGCGCGCACCGCCGGGACGGCGGCCCCGCCCCTCACGTACCGCCCCCGTCGCCGGACTCCGGCCCGGCGGAACCGGTCGGCCCGGACGGCCCGGTCCGGCCGGTCTGCGGACGCACGCTCCGTACGACCGCCCGGGCGCCCTGCGCCGGGAGCGCGGACAGTGCGGGGTCGGCGGGATCCGGAACCGGCGCAGCGGCGGGCGCACTGGTGGGTGCGGCGCTCGGGATCACCTGGACGTCCTCGTCCGCGGTCTCCACCGGGTGCCAGCCGTTGCGGCCGATCGCGTTCACCAGCGCGTGCACCATCGCCGGGTCGAATTGGGCCCCCGCGCACCGCTCCAGCTCGGCCAGGGCGGTGGGCACCGGCCTGGCCCGGCTGTACGAGCGGGTCGAGGTCATCGCGTCGAAGGCGTCCGCGACGGCCACCACCCGGGCCAGTACCGGGATCTGCTCTCCGGCCAGCCCGTACGGGTAGCCCGAGCCGTCGACCCGTTCGTGGTGGTGCAGGATCGCGGACCGGGCCTCCCCCAGGAAGCCGATGCCGCGCACGATCTCGTGCCCGTACTCGGGGTGCAGCTCGATGATCCGGCGTTCCTCGGGCGTCAGCGGGCCGTCCTTGCGCAGCAGCCGGGTCGGGACGCCGATCTTGCCGACGTCGTGGAGGATCCCGGCGATGCGGACGACTTCGAGCCGGTCCTCGGCCATGCCCAGCTCGCGGGCGATCAGCGCCGAAGCCTGGCCGACCCGCTCGCCGTGGCCGCGCGTGTAGCGGTCCTTGAGGTCGACGGCCTGCACGAGGGCCCGGACCGTCGCCTGGTGGGCGGCCCGCTGGCGGTGGTACTGGGCGAAGGCCCAGCACGAGACGTACATCGGCAGCAGGACGAGCAGTGCGGCGGGGAGCCCGTACGGACTGCGCCACATGACGGCCATCATCAGCCCGGCGAGGCCGTGCACGCAGTACGGGGCCAGGGACCGGGTGAGCAGTCCGCGCCAGGCGGTCCGCGCGGGCCGGCGCTCCGCGGCGGCCCGGACGCCCCCGTCGAGGACGGTCAGGACGAGGCAGAAGGCGGCGGCGACGGCCACCGCGGGGAGCATCGCGTCCGGGAGGTCCGCGAGCCGTCCGGGTGGGCCGGGCCGTCCGGACCCTCCGGAGGGGCCGCCGCCCAGCAGCCCGAACGTCTGCCCCGCGGCCCAGGCGGCAAGGCCCTGTTGCGCCGCGTGCCACACCCGGCGCACCCGCACCGGCCGCTGGAGCACCGTCCCGGCGAACCCGCCGGGCAGGGCGACGAGCGCCGCGGCGGCCGGCGGCAGCAGGAAGACGGCGGCGAGCACCACGGGGAAAAAGGAGCCGATGTCCTCCGGGGCCCGGCTGTCCAGCAGCGTGCAGTGGGTGACGAGTTCGCAGCCGAGGTAGAGCAACGCGAGCAAACCGACCGCGGGCCAGGGAGTACCGGAGTCGGCGAGGGCCGGGGCGGTGCAGGCGCACGCGGCGAGGACGGCGCAGACGACGTAAGCGCGCGCCGCCGGTGGAAGGACCCGCATGGCGCTCTCCTCCCCTGCGTCGTGAACGCCGGGCGCCGCAACCAACCGGCACCGTTTGGGGAGAATAGGTGGGGCCCCTCGTGAAGTGGGCCACATTTTCGTATTGCGCTGTACGGGCGCCCCCGGATTAGCACCTTCGGGTGAACGAAGTGCACGTCCAGGGGCGGTTGTTCGATCAGCCGGTGGCGGGATCCGCCGAGACGTCGTGGTCAGGAACGGCCTGACCCGAACGGATCAGCTCGATCCGTCCCATCACCTTCGAGCGCAGGTCGGTCGGCACGTCGTCCGAACCGCAGCAGCGTTTCACCAGCTTCTTCACGGCCTGCTCTAGGCCGTACTTCTCCAGGCAGGGATTGCACTCGCCGAAGTGCGTCTCGAACTTCGTGCAGTCGCTGTCCGGCATCTCGTGGTCCAGGAACTCGTACAGGTGATCCAGGACCTCGGAACACTCCGTCTCGTGCGGCTCTCCGCAGCTCATGAGCCCGAGCCTTTCAGGTCGTTCGACTCTCCCGCGCCGGCGGGGACCAGCCCGCGTTCACGGGCGTAGTCCTCCAGCATTCCGCGGAGTTGACGGCGGCCACGGTGCAGTCGCGACATGACCGTACCGATGGGTGTACCCATGATGTCCGCGATCTCCTTGTACGCAAAGCCCTCTACGTCGGCAAGATAGACCGCGATGCGGAACTCCTCCGGAATGGCCTGGAGCGCTTCCTTCACGTCCGAATCGGGCAGGTGGTCGAGCGCCTGCGACTCGGCGGAACGCAGTCCCGTCGACATGTGCGATTCGGCGCGCGCCAGCTGCCAGTCCTCGATCTCCTCCGCTGCACTGCGCTGCGGTTCACGCTGCTTCTTGCGGTAGGAGTTGATGAACGTGTTGGTCAGAATGCGGTAGAGCCACGCCTTCAGGTTGGTGCCCTCGCGGAACTGGTGGAAGGACGCGTACGCCTTTGCGTACGTCTCCTGGACCAGGTCCTCGGCGTCGGCCGGATTGCGCGTCATGCGCAGCGCGGCCGAGTACATCTGGTCGAGGTAACCGAGGGCGTCCCTCTCGAAGCGCGCATTGCGCTCCGGGGTCGTCTCCTCCGCGTGGCCTTCGTCGGTCCCAGCGACAGGACCCACCTCCTCCGACTGCGTGGCGACTCCGAAAGCGGACCCGCTCGAATCGGAGAATAGTCGACCATCCTGGGCCTGCGCCGCCCGGAGCGGGCCGCGCTTGGGCTGGGGCAGGACCGTCCTGCCCCAACTACCACTGGGAGGTACCCCCAGGTCTGCGCCCTGCGGACGGTGCTGGCTGATGACCCGGGTCATGCGCTCCCTCTCCTCCGACTGCTTCCCGTACGTTCTGACATCCCGCACAACAGGAGGGCCGGGCCGCGCATTCCCGGGTGGGGCCGGGTTTCGGCGCCTTCCGGATCGGCGCCGCGAGGATGGGGCGGGATCGCACCGGGCGCCCCGGTACGCGCCGCGTCCCCCGCACGTGACCGTCGGTGGTCGCCCGCACGCGGGCCTCGACCACTTCTCGAACGATCCTCCGGGAATACGGCATCCGGGTCCTCGCCCGGGGTCCTCGCTCCGGACGGGGGCGGGCGTAGAGGGCGTAGGCCGGGCGTAGAAGGCCTCGGCCGGGCTCAGAAGGCCTCGGCCGCGCTCAGCGGGGAAGCCCGGCGAGCCATCCGGCGACCGCTTCCGTGATCACCGTCAGGGTCTCCTCCTGGGTCGGACCCGCCTTCTTCGGCACGGCGAAGGCGTGATCGGCGTGCGGGACCTCCACCAGTTCGTACGCCACCTGCGCGCCCGGCGGCGGGAACTCCTGCGGACGCCCGAACGGGTCCCGGCCGCCCTGGACGACCAGGGTGGGCCGCCCGGCCCCGGTGAGCTCCTCGGCCCGGGACTTCTCGGGCCGGCCCGGTGGGTGCAGCGGGAACGCCAGCGCCAGCACCCCGGCGGCCCCGAGCTCGGCGGCGGTCCGGCAGGCCACCCGGGCTCCGGCGCTCCGGCCACCCGCCACCACCGGCAGTCCGGGCCTCTCCAGCGCGGGCCACAGCCCCCGCCAGCCCGCGTCCAGCACCTTGGGCGCCGCGGCCACCTTCTTCCCCGCGACCCGCCACGGCTGCTCGACCAGCGCCACGGTGACCCCCTGCGCGGGCAGGGCTGCCGCCAGCGCCCGCAGGTCGCGGGCCTCGATCCCACCGCCGGCACCGTGGCTGAGGGCGAGGACGAGGCGGGCCGTGCGGGCGGGGGCGGGATACCAGGTGATGCGGGCCTCGCCCGCCGGGGTGTCGACGCTCTCGGTACGCGTGGTCATGAACCCATCCTGCACGCGCTCACATCTAGAAGAGCGTTCCCTCCTCCGGCGCGGCCAGCTCCTGGAGCAGCTCCGGCCCGTTGTTGCGCACGTTGCTCACGGCGGTGGACACCGGGTACGCGCGCATCAGGCCGCCGGGCGGTGGGGCGAGCAGGGCCTGAAGTTCGTCGGTGTCGGTGCGGGCCGGGTCCAGCCAGGCGTCCCAGCGGTCCGGGGTCAGCATGAGCGGCATCCGGGGGTGGATGTCGGCCAGCGACCGGGGCCCCTCGGCGGGTGCCACGCCCAGCGGTCCCGCCTCGGCCTCGGTGGTGATCAGCGAGCAGGTCACCCACCAGGCCTGCGGGTGCTCGTCGGGCAGGGTCCGGTCGCGCCAGAACTCGTATATCCCGGCCATGGCGAAGACGGAGCCGTCGGTCGGGAGCACGAAGTAGGGCTGTTTGCGGGCCCGCTTCTTCTTCCCCTCGACCTCCAGCTGCCGCTCGTCGTGGGCGGTGACCCACTCGTAGTAGCCGTCGGCGGGGACGATGCAGCGGCGCTGCGCGAAGGGGCGACGGAAGGACGGCTTCTCGGCCAGGGTCTCTGACCGGGCATTGATCATCCTGGCGGCGCCGTCGGGGTTCTTGGCCCAGGACGGGACGAGACCCCATTTCAGGGCGCGCAGCTGCCGAACCGGACGCGGGTCCGCAGCGTCTTTGACGGGACGGTCGAGGACGACGTAGACCTCCTTCGTCGGCGCCACGTTCCAGTCGGGGGCCAGGGTCTCCTGCGGCTCCCACTTCTCGACACCGAAGAGTCCGGCGAGGTCCTCGGGCCCACGACTCGCTGCATACCGTCCGCACATGGCTGCCACACTGCCACGGCTCCCCCAGCCGGCGCTGGGAGGTCCCCCGAACCACCAATCGCAAGGAGTCCGCCACTCTATGGACAGCACCACGACGGCCAGCCTGTGGGACCGCCTCACCGGTATACAGACCCCGCCGGCACTGTGGCTGGTGATCGTGACGGGCGTGGCCGCGCTGGCCGCCGTAGGACCGCGCCCGCTGTGGCGGCTGTCCCGCAACGCGGTGACCATCGCCCACGAGGGCGGCCACGGGCTACTGGCCCTGCTGACCGGACGGCGGCTCGACGGGATCCGGCTGCACTCCGACACCAGCGGGGTCACCGTCAGCCGTGGCAAGCCGACCGGGCTCGGAATGATCCTGACCGCCGCCGCCGGGTACACCGCTCCCTCGCTGCTCGGACTCGGCGGGGCGGCCCTGCTGTCGGCCCACCGGATCACGCTGCTGCTGTGGGTGGCCACCGCGCTGCTGCTGGCGATGCTGGTGATGATCCGCAACGCGTACGGCGCCCTGACGGTGGTGCTGACCGGCGGCACGTTCGTACTGATCTCCTGGCTCGCCCCGGCCGGGGTCCAGGCGGTCTTCGCGTACGGGGCAGTGTGGTTCCTGCTGCTGGGCGGGGTGCGGCCGGTCTTCGAGCTGGGGGCCAAGCGCCGGCACGGCGGGGCTCCCGATTCGGACGCGGACCAGCTGGGGCGGCTGACCCACGTCCACCCCGTCGCCTGGCTCCTCCTGTTCCACGCCGTGGCACTGTGCTCACTGATCGGCGGCGGGCGCTGGCTTCTCACCTTCTGAGACCGACCCCGGGCAGGAGGCGCGATCAAGATCTGGGCCCGGGGGGAGCCACTAAAGTGGGGGCCATGACCGAGACCCCCGCGCTCCCCGCCCTCTGGCCCGCTCCGCTCGCCGACGGCACCGTCCACGCCACCGTCACGGTGCCCGGGTCGAAGTCGGTCACCAACCGGGCCCTCGTCCTCGCCGCGCTCGCCGCCGAGCCGGGCTGGGTCCGCCGCCCGCTGCGCTCGCGCGACTCCCAGCTGATGTCGGACGCGCTGCGCGCGCTGGGCGTCGGCATCGAGGAGACGGCCTCGTCCAGCTCCGGCGACGGCGCCGGCGGCGAGGCCTGGCGGATCATCCCGGCGGCCCTGCACGGCCCGGCCACCATCGACGTCGGCAACGCGGGCACGGTCATGCGCTTCCTGCCGCCCGTCGCCACCCTGGCCTCCGGCGACATCCGCTTCGACGGTGACCCGCGCTCCTACGAGCGTCCGCTCGGCCAGGTCATCAGCGCCCTGCGCGCCCTCGGCGCCCGGATCGAGGACGACGGCCGGGGCGCACTGCCCATGACCGTCCAGGGCGGTGGGGCCTTGGAGGGCGGCACGATCGAGATCGACGCCTCGAACTCCTCGCAGTTCATCTCGGCGCTGCTGCTCTCCGGCCCGCGCTTCAACCAGGGCGTCGAGGTCCGCCACGTCGGCACCAGGTTGCCGTCGATGCCGCACATCCGGATGACGGTGGAGATGCTGCGGGCTGCGGGTGCCCAGGTGGACACCCCCGAGGCGGGCGGCGAGCCGAACGTGTGGCGGGTCGCCCCCAGCGCCCTGCTCGGCCGTGACATGGTCGTGGAGCCGGACCTGTCGAACGCCCAGCCGTTCATGGCGGCGGCCCTGATCACCGGCGGCACGGTCACCATCCCGGACTGGCCGCGCCGCACCACCCAGCCGGGTGACGAGCTGCGCCGGATCTTCACGGAGATGGGCGGCTCCTGCGAGCTGACCGATGCGGGCCTGGTCTTCACCGGTAGCGGCAAGATCCACGGCATCGACGTGGACCTGGGCGAGGTCGGCGAGCTCACCCCCGGCATCGCGGCCGTCGCGGCGCTGGCCGACTCCCCGTCCACCCTGCGCGGGGTGGCGCACCTGCGGCTGCACGAGACGGACCGGCTGGCGGCGCTGACCGCGGAGATCAACGGGCTGGGCGGCGAGGTCACCGAGACCGCCGACGGTCTGCACATCCGCCCCCGTCCGCTGCACGGCGGCGTCTTCCACACCTACGACGACCACCGGATGGCCACCGCGGGTGCGGTGATCGGCCTGGCGGTGGAGGGCGTGCAGATCGAGAACGTCGGCACGACCGCGAAGACCCTGCCGGACTTCCCGAGGATGTGGGCCGACATGCTGGCCGGCCGGGCGTCGACGGGCACGGGAGCGTAGGGCCCGTCATGCGCAGGTACGGCAAGCACACCGACGAGGACGACATCCGCCAGCGGCCCAACCCCAAGGGCAACCGGCCCCGGACCACGATCCGGCCCAAGCACGAGGACGCGGCCGAGGGCTTCGTCCTGACCGTCGACCGCGGCCGGCTGACCTGCCTGGTCGAAGGCCGCACGATCCACGCGATGAAGGCCCGTGAACTGGGCCGCAAGGCGGCGGTGGTCGGGGACCGCGTCTGGATCGTCGGCGATCTGTCCGGCAAGAAGGACACCCTCGCGCGGATCGTGCGGATCGAGGAGCGCAAGTCCGTCCTGCGGCGTACCGCCGACGACGACGACCCGTACGAGCGGGTGGTCGTCGCCAATGCCGACCAGCTGGCGATCGTCACGGCGTTGGCCGACCCGGAGCCGCGGCCCCGGATGATCGACCGCTGTCTGGTGGCCGCGTACGACGCGGGGCTGGAGCCGCTGCTGGTGCTCACGAAGTCGGACCTGACCTCCGCTGACAAGATCCTGGAGATCTACTCCACCTTCGGCCTGAACTACGTGGTGACCAACCGCGAGGAACTGGCGACGGGCGACGCCGCCGACCGGGTGCGCGAGCGCCTGACCGGCCGGATCACCGCCTTCGTCGGCCACTCGGGCGTCGGCAAGACCACCCTGGTGAACTCGCTGGTCGCCGAGGGCCGCCAGCGCGCCACCGGCCACGTCAACGCGGTGACCGGCCGTGGCCGGCACACCACCACCTCCGCGCTCGCGTTGCCGCTGCCCTCGGGCGACGGCTGGGTCATCGACACCCCGGGCGTGCGCTCCTTCGGCCTGCACCACGTGGACCCCTCCCGGGTGATCCTGGCCTTCCCGGACCTGGTCCCCGGTACGGAGGAGTGCCCGCGGGCCTGTAGCCACGACGAGCAGGACTGTGCGCTCGACAAGTGGGTGGAGGAGGGGCACGCGGATCCGGCACGGCTGTACTCGCTGCGGCGGTTGTTGCAGACCCGCGAGCGTCGCGAAGGGGACTGAGGGTCCGGCGGGGTTTGCCGTCCGCGACGTCTGGTAAATGCATACTCGCATCGAGTGACGCGACGTCACGTGACGCGGGGAGGCATTCGCCATGGCGTGGCTGTTGGTCGTGGTCGCCGGACTCCTGGAGACCGGTTTCGCGGTCTGCCTCAAGCTGTCCCACGGATTCACCCGGCTGTGGCCGACCATCGCCTTCGCCGCCTTCGCGCTGGGCAGCTTTGGCCTGCTCACCCTGGCACTGAGGAAGTTGGACGTGGGTCCGGCCTATGCGGTGTGGACCGGAATCGGGGCCGCCGGCACGGCCATCTACGGGATGGTCTTCCTTGGTGACCTGGTCTCCACCCTCAAACTCGTTTCGATCTCGCTGGTCATCCTGGGCGTCATCGGGCTCCAGCTGTCCGGTTCTGCTCACTGAGCAACCGCAGCAGCTGCATCAGCTCGCCGACGCCCGGGTCCTTGCCCGGGGCTATCACGTACGACAGCGCCAGGCGCACGGCGAGTTCGCACCGCTGCGCGCCCTCCCCCGGTGCGAGTGCGACCGAGGCTCGGTCGCGGACGGCCCGGGCCAGTTCCCCGGGCCCGGGGGCCGGCACCCCGGGCCGCGCTTCCCGTCCCGGCGGCACGGGCAGGGTCCCGTCCCAGCACCCCGTCAGCAGGGCTCGTACGAGGGGCCGGGCGCGGGCCGCACGTACGGTCCACTCCGCGACCGAGGCGAGGCGCTCGGCGCTCGCGGCCGAGGAGCGCAGGACCCGGTCGACCCCTTCGAGGTACCAGTCGGCCTCGCGGCGCACCAGGGCTCGGCCCAGGCCGGCCTTTCCACCGAACTCGTTGTAGAGGGTCTGCCGGGACACCCCGGCGGCCGCCGCGACGTCGACCATCCGCACGGACGGCCAGGGACGCGCCAAGAGTGCCACTCCCGCCGCTTCCAGCAAGGATTCCCGGGCTGCCGGCATCTGCGCCTCCCCGCTCGACTCCCCGCCAGAGTTGACGGGCCGACAGATCCTGTCAAGGGCGCCTGCCGGTCGCACGGTGGACGGCGTTCGCCGGGTCCGGGGAGTCCCGATACTGTTCGGCCATGCCCGAGTATGACGATGACCTCCGCCTTGCCCTTGAGCTCGCCGACGCGGCGGACGCCGCCACGATGCAGCGCTTCCGCGCCCTCGACCTGGTGGTCGAGACGAAGCCGGACATGACTCCGGTGAGCGAGGCGGACAAGGCCGCCGAGGAGATCGTCCGGGCCGGGATCGAGGCCGCGCGGCCGGCCGACGCCATCCTCGGCGAGGAGTACGGACTCAAGGGCAGCGGCCCGCGCCGCTGGGTCGTCGACCCGATCGACGGAACGAAGAACTACGTGCGCGGCGTCCCCGTCTGGGCGACCCTGATCTCGCTGATGGAGGAGGGCGCGGACGACGTCTTCCGGCCCGTGGTCGGCGTGGTCTCGGCGCCGGCGCTGGGTCGCCGCTGGTGGGCGACCCGGGGCGGGGGCGCGTACGCCGGCGGCGCGCTGGGCGGGACCCCCGTCCGGCTGGGCGTCTCGCGGGTGGGAGCCCTGGGCGACGCCTCCTTCGCGTACTCCTCGCTGAGCGGCTGGGAGGAGCAGGGCCGGCTCGACGGGTTCCTGGAGCTGACCCGGCAGTGCTGGCGCACCCGCGGCTACGGCGACTTCTGGCCGTACATGATGGTCGCGGAGGGCTCGCTGGACCTGTGCGCCGAGCCGGAACTGAACCTGTGGGACATGGCGGCCATCGCGGTCGTGGTCCAGGAGGCGGGCGGGCGGTTCACCAGCCTGGACGGCGCGGAGGGGGTACACGGCGGGAACGCGGCGGCCTCGAACGGGCTGCTGCACGAGGACATGCTCGGCTACCTGCGCCCGCGCGGCTGAGGCGCTCGCAGGTCTGCGCCCGGACGACCAGGTGCGCCCTCTTGATGACCCTCCGTGTTCATGGGAATCTGGAACTCCTCCGCTTGTGCGCTTGTGAAGCTCTTCTCTAGCGGAGGAACTCTCCCCCAGGAGGTGGCTCTCTTCATGCTCGTCCGTGACGCCATGAGCACCGTGATCCTCACCCTCGGACCCGCCCACACCCTCCGGCAAGCGGCCTGCCTGATGTCCGGCCGACGGGTCGGCGCAGCAGTCGTCCTCGACCCCGACCACAGCGGAATCGGCATCCTGACCGAACGCGACATCCTCAACTCCCTCGGCGCCGGCCACGATCCCGACCGGGAAGCCGTGGGCGCGCACACGACCAACAACGTGGTGTTCTGCACCCCGCAGGCCACCGTGCAGGAGGCTGCCGAGGCGATGGTCCACGGCGGCTTCCGGCATCTGATCGTGCTGGAGGACGGCGGCCCCGTGGGCATCGTGTCCGTGCGCGACGTCATCCGCTGCTGGGTGCCGAGCCGGCGCCAGCCCGCGGAACTGGCGAGCTGAAAGCAGGAGGGCCGGACCCCTCGACGGGGGTCCGGCCCTCCCGTTCCGGCGAGCAGCCATCGATCGATGCACCCTTACGGTGGGCGGTACACCGCCACCGGAACGGCGGCGGTCGCCCACCGGGGGAGGTCAGCCGCGGAGGGCCTGGACCGCGGCCTCCAGTCGCTTGCCGAAGTCACCGTCCGCCTGCCGGAAGTTGTTGATTGCGCGCTCGGCGATGTCGTCGCGGGAGACCTTGGCAATGAAACCGGAGAGGTTCTCGATCAGCCGGGCCTTCTCGTCCTCGGACATCAGGCGGTAGAGGCTCCCCGCCTGGACGAAGTCGTTGTCCTCACGGTGGACCGGCGCGGCGTGGTTGCCCGTGCCACCGGTCACCTGGGTGGTCTGCCACAGCGGCCGGTCCGTCTGGTGCGGGCCGCCGAAGCTGTTCGGCTCGTAGTTCTTGGCACCCTTGTGGCGGCCGTCGTAGAGGAAGCCGTCGCGGGAGTTGGTACGCGCCTCGGTGGCGTGCGGACGGTTCACCGGCAGGTGGTCGGCGTTGATGCCGACGCGGTAGCGGTGGGCGTCGCCGTACGCGAAGAGACGGCCCTGGAGCATCTTGTCCGGGGACGGACCGATGCCGGGGACGAAATGCGCCGGGGAGAAGATCGACTGCTCGACCTCGGCGAAGACGTTCTCCGGGTTGCGGTTGAGCTCCAGCTTGCCGATCTCGATCGGCGGGTAGTCCTCGTGCGGCCACACCTTGGTGAGGTCGAACGGGTTGAAGCGGTACTCGGCCGCCTCGGCAGCCGGCATGATCTGGACCTGCACGGTCCAGGTCGGGAACTCGCCGCGCTCGATGGACTCGCGCAGGTCGCGCTGGTGCGAGTCCGGGTCCTCGCCGGCGAGCTTGTTGGCCTCGGCCTGGGTGAGGTTCTTGATGCCCTGGTCGGTCTTGAAGTGGTACTTGACCCAGAAGACCTCGCCGGCCTCGTTGTTCCACTGGAACGTGTGCGAGCCGTAGCCGTTCATGTGACGGTAGGAGGCCGGGATGCCGCGGTCGCCGAACAGCCAGGTCACCTGGTGGGTGGACTCGGGCGACAGACCCCAGAAGTCCCAGACGTTGTCCGCCTCCTGCGAGCCGGTGTACGGGTCGCGCTTCTGGGTGTGGATGAAGTCCGGGAACTTGATGGCGTCCTTGACGAAGAACACCGGGGTGTTGTTGCCGACGAGGTCGTAGTTGCCCTCTTCGGTGTAGAACTTCAGCGCCCAGCCGCGGGGGTCGCGCACTGCGTCGGCCGCACCGAGGTTGCCGGCGACGGTGGAGAAGCGCAGGAAGGTCTCGGTCTGCTTGCCGACCTCGGACAGGAACTTCGCCCGGGTCCACTGCGAGACGTCACGGGTGAGCGTGAAGGTGCCGTACGCACCGGCGCCGCGGGCGTGCACCACGCGCTCCGGGATGCGCTCGCGGTTGAAGTGGGCGAGCTTTTCGAGCAGCAGCTGGTCCTGGACCAGGACGGGGCCTCCGGCGCCAGCGGTCTCGCTGTTCTGGTTGTCGGCGACCGGAGCCCCGGCTTCCGTGGTGAGCGGTCCCTGCGTCACGTGCGCCTCCTGCGTCGTCCTGCCGTGCCCTGTCCCGGGCGTTTGCCGTACTCGATCCTACGATGGACTTTGTCTAAGTCAAGTAAGCATCCAAATCCGCACATGTTCGGGAGTTACACCGAATCCCCTCGCTGTTAGGCTGTGGTCCATGAGTGACCTGCTGGAACGACTTCGCGGACGCGGATGGCGCATGACCGCACAGCGGCGCGTCGTGGCCGAGGTGCTCGACGGTGATCACGTTCACCTGACGGCCGACGAGGTACATGCCCGCGCAGTGGCCAAGCTGCCGGAGATCTCACGCGCCACCGTCTACAACACCCTGGGCGAGCTCGTGTCCCTCGGCGAGGTCCTGGAGGTCTCCACGGACCGCCGGGCCAAGCGGTACGACCCGAACGCCCACGAGCCCCACCAGCACCTGGTCTGCGCCCAGTGCGGAGCCATCCGCGACGTGCACCCGGCGGGCAACCCGCTGGCCGACCTGCCGGACGCGGAGCGCTTCGGCTTCGTGGTGTCGGCGGTCGAGGTGACGTACCGCGGCGTGTGCCCGTCCTGCGCGGGGGCGTGACCAACGAATGAAGCGGAGGGCTCGGGAGCGCTGCTCCCGAGCCCTCCGCTTCATTCCCGCAAACGGCTGAAGGCCCGGATCCAGAGGATCCGGGCCTTCAGTCTTTAGTAGCGGGGACAGGATTTGAACCTGCGACCTCTGGGTTATGAGCCCAGCGAGCTACCGAGCTGCTCCACCCCGCGTCGGTAAACACGACTTTACGTGAGGCCCCCCGGCAGATGCAAATCGCTTAACCTTCCCGGCCAGGGGTCAGGCCGAGAGCTCTTCCGCGAGCGCCTGGCGGAGCCTGGCCGCCCGCTCGGAGACCTCCGTCGGCCCCAGCTCCATGGCCCGGACGCACCACTTCTGCCCCTCGGCCAGGTCCCCGTGCCGGGCGGCGAGCAGCCCCAACCGCAGGGCCGCCCGGCCGTGTCCGGCCACCGCGGCCCTGGTCCACCACAGTGCGGCCTCGGGCTCGTTGCCCTCGCGCGCCAGCAGCAGCCCGAGGTTGAACGCGCCGTTGCGGGAACCGGCCTCCGCCGCCTCCCGGTACCACCGCGCCGCGACCGCCAGGTCGCCCCGGGCCGCGGCCAGCATCCCGACGCGCACCTGCGCGCGCCGGTGCCCCAGCTCCGCGGCGCGCTCGTACCACTCCTCGCTCTCGCTCCGCTCGGCCCCGCCGACCGGCTCGCCCAGCGCCACCGGCTCCGGCGGTGGCGCCAGCGATTCCAACAGCGCGGCCAGCCGGAACGCCGCCTCCGCACTCCCCCCGCCCGCCGCGCACCGCAGGTGGCGTTCGGCCGCCCGCTCCTCGCCGTCGCGGACCAGCGCGATCCCGACCTGGAGGGCCGCGTCGGTGTGTCCCGCCGACGCGGCGCGCTCGTACCACTTCAGCGCCGTCCGGTCGTCGTCCCGGCTCGCGAACAGGATGCCGAGGTTGAAGGCGGCGTCCACGCTGCCCGCCTCCGCCGCCTTCGAGAACCACGGCTCCGCCCCTGCGGCGTCCCCGACCTGGAGGAGCATGATGGCGAGCGCGTTGGCGGCCTCCCGGTGGCCGGCGTAGGCCGCCCGCCGGTACCACTGCTCGGCCTGCGCGGTCCGCTCCTGCGCGGCGCACAGCAGCGCGAGGTTGTACGCCCCGTTCTGGTCGCCCGCGTCCATGGCGGTCCGGTACCACTTCTCCGCGGTCTGGGTCTCCCCGCGCGCGGCGTGCAGGGCGCCCAGCGCGTTGGCGGCGTTCCCGTCGCCGTCCTGGGCGGCCCGGTTCCACCACGCGACGGCGCTCTCCTCGTCGCCCGCGTCGCGCAGCAGGAAGCCGAGCGCGCACGCAGCCCGCGCCTCGCCCTGCTTGGCGGAGGTCAGGTACCAGCGCCCGGCCTCCTTGAGCTCCCCGCGCGCCTCCAGGAGCGCGCCCAGGTGCAGGGCGGCACGGCGGTGCCCGCGCGCGGCGGCCTGCCGGTACCACTGCTCGGCCTCGGCCGGGTCACCCTTGCGCAGGTGCCGGGCCAGCCGGTAGGCGGCCTCGCGGTGCCCCTGCTCGGCGGCCTGCCGCAGCCACCGCTCGACACCCTTGTCCCCCCGGTGTTCCAGCAGGTCGGCCAGTCCGTACGCGCCCAGGGCGTGGCCGGATTCCGCCGCTTGGCGCAGCCAGTACTCGGCTGCGGGCTCGTCCCCGCGCTCGCGGAAATGGCGGCCCAGGGCGTGCGCGGCCGGCGCGGACCCGGCCACAGCGGCGACCCGCCACCAGTCGGCGGCCTCGTCCGGGTACCCGCGCTGGAGCAGCAGCACCCCCAGGTTGTTCGCGGCGGCGCGGTCCCCCTCCGCCGTGGCCCCCCGCAGGTACGGCTCCGCCCCGTCCAGGTCTCCACGGCGCAGCAGCAGGGCCCCGAGCACGCTCATCGCGCCCGGGTCCCCCCGGTCGGCCGCGACCCGGTGCCGTGCTTCCAGCTCGGCGTCGCTCGCCGCGTCGGTCTCGGCGAACACGTCCTCCGCGAAATCCGCATCGGTCAGTGCGGTCTGCGCGTTAACGACCGGAGCCTCCTCTTTGGCTGCTGCCCCCGATTCGGCTTCCGCCCTCACAAACCGCCCTGTCTCCAGCAGAGTTGACCTGTCCCCCATAAATCCCATCGTCGCATCACCTGCTACCCGCGTACACCTGGTATGTCGCAGCCTGTGAGGTCACTACAGCGTTTTGTCGACATGCCCACAGAGAGACAAGTCAAACACGCCCCCACCCCAACTCACCCGTCCCAGCTATCTCATGCCCCCCCGCGCGTCCCTCCGGGACATGACGAAGGCCCGGATCCCATGGATCCGGGCCTTCATCTTCAGTAGCGGGGACAGGATTTGAACCTGCGACCTCTGGGTTATGAGCCCAGCGAGCTACCGAGCTGCTCCACCCCGCGTCGGTGAAACCACAGTATCACGACGCGGGACCGAGCCATTACCGATTAACCACCGGCCTTCGGGGCCGTCAGCTTCGCCTCCGCGTCGATCGCCCGCTGGAGCGCCGCCTTGATGTCCTCCTGCGCCTTGCCGAAGGCCGCCCAGTCGCCTGCCTGGCGGGCCTTCTCGGCTGCCTCGACCGCCTTCTTCGCATCGTCGAGGGCCGCCTTGACCGTCGGGTCCTGGGCGGTCGGCGGCGTGGTGGTGCCCTCGCCCGGCGGGGTCACCGGAGTCGTGGGCACCGTGGGCGCCTCGGCTCCGAAGACCACGTTCAGCGCCTTCTCCAGGGTGTCCTCGAAGGCGGTCTGGCCGCCGTAGGTCACCAGCACCTTGCGCAGCAGCGGGTACTTCAGCCCGGAACTGCGCACGTACACCGGCTCCACGTACAGCATTCCGCCGTCGAGCGGAACCGCGAGCAGGTTGCCGTACTCGATCTCCGAGTCGCCACCGCGCAGCAGCCGGATCGACTCGGCGATCTTGGGCTCGGACTGGAACTTGCTCTGCACCTGGCCCGGGCCGTCCGGCGGCTTGCTCGTCGGCATCTTCAGGATGCTGATCTTGCCGTAGTCCGGGGTCCCCGGATCGGCGTTGACCGCCATGAAGGCACTCAGGTTGGGCCGCTCGTTCGGCGTGAACGTCGTGGTGAGCGAGAAGACCTGCTCCTTCTCCTGCTGGCCCGGCATCTTCATCGACAGGTAGTACGGCGGGACCGCCGTGCCGGCCTTGGTCGTCGGGTCGTCCGGGACGGCCCAGGCCTCACTGCCGCTGAGGAAGGTCTGCGGGTCCGTGACGTGGTACCGGGTGAGCAGCTCGCGCTGGACCTTGAACAGGTCCTGCGGGTAACGCAGGTGGTCCATGAGCGGCTTGGCGATCTCGCTCTTGGGCTTGACCGTCCCCGGGAACGCCTTCATCCAGGTCTTCAGGACCGGGTCCTTGGTGTCCCACTGGTACAGGTCGACCGTGCCGTCGTACGCGTCGACGGTGGCCTTCACCGAGTTGCGGATGTAGTTGACCTGGTTCTCCTGCGCCACCACCGCGCGCTGGCTGTTGGTCAGCGAGTCCGCCGTGCTCTGCCCCAGGGTGGTGCGCGAGGCGTAGGGGTAACCGTTCGTCGTCGTGTACGCGTCGACGATCCACTTGATCCGACCGTCGATGACCGCCGGGTACGGGGCACCGTCGATGGTCAGCCACGGCGCGACGGCCTCGACGCGCTCCTTGGGAGTGCGGTGGTAGAGGATCCGCGAACCGTCGCCGATGGCTCCGGAGTAGAGGATCTGCGGCTCGTTGAACGCGAGCGCGTACGCCGCCCGGTTGACCGGGCTGCCGAGGTTGACGCCGGAGTCGCCCTGGTAGCTCGTCTCCTTCTCGCCCTTGTCGTCCGAGTAGTCGAGTTCCTTCTGCGGTCCGCCGACGATCGAGTACTGCTTCGTCTGCTCGCCGTAGTAGATGCGCTGCTCGAAGTCCGTGCCGAACATCCCCTTGGACGGGAGGTCGGACTGGGTGAAGTCGGGGGCGCCCTGGTCTCCGACCGTGGTGCCCTTGGCCGCGACCACGCCGTAGCCGTGCGTGTACTTGAAGTGGTCGTTGATCCAGTTGTTCTTCGGGATGCCGCCGATGTTCAGCTCGCGCAGCCCGATGACCGTGTCCTGGCCTTTGTACCGGTCCACGGCGAGCGTGGACGGGAAGGCGTAGTAGCCCTTGACCTGCTGGAGCTGCTGGAAGGCCGGGGAGACGATGTTCGGGTCGAGGAGCCGGACGCTGGCCGTGGTGTTGGCCGCCTGCCGCAGTTTGGTCTTGTCGTCGGTCTGCGGGACGCCCGGGTAGTCCTTGACGTCGGACTGGTCGATCCCGTACGCGTCGCGCGTCGCCTTGATGTTCTTCTCGACGTACTGCGACTCCTTGGCCTGCTCGTTCGGCTGGACCTGGAACTTCTGCACGATCGCCGGGTACAGCCCGCCGATCAGGATCGCCGAGAGCACCATCAGGCCGAAGCCGATGACGGGCAGCTGCCAGGTCCGGCGCCACAGCGTCGCGAAGAAGAGCACGGCGCAGATGGCGGCGATGGCGACGAGGATCGTCTTCGCCGGCAGGTACGCGTTCGCATCGACGTAGCGCAGTCCGGTCCAGTTGTCCGCCGCCTTGAAGTCACTGGACTTCACGGCGAGGCCGTACCGGTCGAGCCAGTACGCGACCGCCTTGAGCGTGACGAAGAGGCCCAGCAGCACCGACAGGTGTCCGGTCGCCGCGGCGGTGGCCCGGGCGCCCGGGCTGGTCACGCGCAGTCCGCCGTACAGGTAGTGGACGACGACCGCGGCGATCACCGACAGCACGACCGCGGCGAAGCCGAAGCCGAGCAGGAACCGGTACCAGGGCAGCTCGAAGGTGTAGAACGACACGTCCAGGTGGAACTGGGGGTCCTTCTCTCCGAAGGGCACCCCGTTGACGTACATGAGCCAGGTCTTCCACTGGCCCGCCGCCGAGGCGCCCGCGATCATGCCGACGAGCGCGGCGATGCCCAGGAGCAGCCACTTCCTGTACGGCGCGACGCTCATCCGGTAGCGGTCGAGGCTCTGCTGCTCCATCGACATCGCGGACAGCGGCGGCCGCAGCCGGTACGCCAGCCAGATGTTCAGCCCGACGGCGCCCGCCATCAGCAGGCCGAAGACGGCGAAGAGGCCGATCTTGGTCCACAGGGTGGTGGTGAAGACCGTGGAGTACTTCACGGAGCGGAACCAGAGCCAGTCCGTCCAGAAGCCCGCGAACATGATGAACGCCATGCCCAGGACGGCCAGTACGCCCAAGGTCATCAGAAGAGTTCGGGACCGCCGGGAGGGGCGGCCGACTCTCATCCGTGGCCCAGAAGGGCCTCCGCCGCGGTCCGGCATCTGGAAAGCCAAGGTGCGCACCTCGAAAGTCGCTGAGTCTCGTCACTGAGCTTCGGAAAAAGCTGGGCCCCGATCGTAGGCCCCACCCATGCAACTTACTGAGGCTTTAGTCAGTTCCCGATATCCGGCGGAAAGGAGGCAGGATGTTGTCCATGTCCAACCTTTCGCCTTCCCCCGGCACGCCGATGGCGGCCAGCCCGCTGACCCGCGCCTGCCTTGAGATCGACGAGTACGCGGCCGGCCTCGGCTGGGACCAGCCCGCCCGCCTGTTCGCGCTCGTCGACACCGCCAAGCTCCGCAAGCAGGAGCCCCGCCTGGCGGGCCAGCTCGGCCTCGACCAGGACGACGCCGGCAAGTCCTCCCTCACCCCGATCGAGCAGGACGAGCTGCCGGCCGGCACCCCGCTCGACAAGTTCCTGGGCACCGTCGCCTGGCCCGACGCGGTGGTCGGCTGCGCCCTGACCGTGGAGCGGCTGATGCTGCCGCCGTCCGCGGAGGCCTCCGTACCGGAGGGGCTCAACGACAAGCAGCTGGCGAAGTGGGTTGCCGGGCACCCGGAGCGGCAGGAGGTGCGCCTCACCGTGGCCGTGCTGCGCGACGGCTCGCGGGAGTCGGCCGTACGCCTGCGCGAGAAGGACTCTTCGACCGAGGTGCTCACCGGCGGGGGCCTGGTGCCCGGGCTGGCCGAGGCACTGGCCGCAACCTTCTCCTAGGGCCCCGGTCCTCCGAGGGGCCCGGGACGGACCCGGTCAGGGCTTGCCGCACTTCGGCAGCCCGGCCGTGTCCCCCTTGCTGATCTTCTCCAGCGCCTTCGTCGCATCGCCGATCGTCGACACCTTGACCAGGGTCAGGCCGTCGGGCACGTGCTGGGAGGCGGAGGCGCAGTTCTCGGCGGGCGTCAGGAAGAACTCGGCGCCGGCCTGGCGGGCGCCGATCGTCTTCATCTGGATGCCGCCGATGGGGCCGACCTTGCCCGTGTCGTCGATGGTGCCGGTGCCCGCGACGAACTTCCCGCCGGTCAGGTCGCCGGGGGTGAGCTTGTCGACGATGCCGAGGGCGAACATCAGGCCGGCGCTCGGACCGCCGACGTCGGCGAGCTTGATGTCGATCGTGAACGGGAAGGTGTGGTCGGTGCCCGCCCGGATGCCGACGATGGCGTGCCCGTCGCCCTCCGCCTTCACGGTGGTGATCGTGACCTTGGTGGACCCGGTGGGCTCGCGGCGCGCCTTCTCGGCCTCGGCCGCCTCGGCCGCGGGCACGACCGTGAACTCGACCGGCTCGCCGGGCTTGCGCTTGGTGACGATCTTGGCTACGTCCCCGGGGGCGTTGACCGGACTTCCGTCAACGGCCTGGACCACGTCGCCTGCGTGCAGCTTGCCCTCGGCGGGGCTGCCCTTGACCACGGTGGAGACGACGACGCGGGTGCTGACCCCCGGCGTGTTCAGCTGCTTGAGGGCCGCCACCTTGGCGCTCTCCTGGGACTGGCTGAACTCCTCGGCGTTTTCCTGGGTGGACTGCTCTTCCGTCTTGCCGTTCGGGTAGAGGTTCTCGTGCGGGACCACGATGTTGTCGTCGGACAGCCAGCCGTAGACCGCTTCCAGCAGGTTCATGTCGTAGTCCGCGCCGGTGACGCGGACGGTCGTCATGTTGAGGTGCCCACTGGCGGGGTAGGTCTTGTGGTCCGCGATGTTGATGACGGGCTCGCCGTGCGAGTCCCCGAGCGTGTTCACCGTCGGGCCCGGACTCATTTCCGAGTACGGGACCTTCATGAAGACCCCTGCGCAGAGCAGCGCGAACAGCATGAGGGTGGAGGCGAGCATCGTCGCAGTGCGGCGTGGCATGGATCGACAGTACGGGACGGCCCTGACGCACGGCCGCCGGGGCCGGTCTGTAAGGGGGCCGCACACGGAATCCCTCAGTGGATCCTCAGGGACCTCGCCCGGGACGCTTCAGACCGCGTCGGAACCGGAGTGGGCCGCTGCCTTCGCCCTGGCCTGATCGGCCTTGTCCATGGCTTCACGGAACCTCGCGTATCCCGCGAGTTCGGATATGTCGCCCTGCGTGCGGTCGCGCGCCGCCCAGCTGCCCCATATCGCCGCTCCGACGGCGGCGAACAGCGGAATCAGCAACCACGCCAATGACGCCATGGACGTGCCTCCCTGCCCCGAAAGTACGTGTCGTTGGTGGCTTCAACGCTCGTGCCCGAGGGGGGGTTACGCAAATCGAGGGCGTGTTGCGCGGCCGAACGGGTGGGACAGTACCGCCTGGCGAAAACCGCCGCGGACCCGGGGTCTCAACAGGCGCCGACCCACTCCTCCGTACCGTCCGAGAAGGTCTGGTGCTTCCAGATCGGAACCTCGTGCTTCAGGTCGTCGATCAGCATCCGGCAGGCCTCGAAGGCCTCACCACGGTGCGGGCAGGACACTGCCACGATCACGGCGAGATCGCCCACGGCCAGATCGCCCACGCGGTGGACGGCGGCCAGGGCGCGGACCGGATGCTTGGCCACCACGCGCTCGGCGATGCGGCGCATCTCCGCCTCGGCCGTCGGGTGGCAGGAGTAGCCGAGCGAGTCCACATCCGCCCCTCCGTCGTGGTTGCGCACCGTGCCGACGAAGAGCGTCGTGCCTCCGGTCGCGTCGTCGCCCACGGCTTGGAAGACCTCGTCGATCGAGAGCGGTGTCTCGCGGATTTCGAGCAGCCGGATCGGGTCCGGAGCGGCCTGCTCGCCGGGGTGGTCGAAGTGCGGTGCCATGCAGCCATCGTGCACCACTGCTCTCACATCGCCCAATAGCCGGTTCGACCGTCTGTGCACCCCCGGAATTTGGAGCCTCCTACAGGATGCGCGGTTCCGGACGGCCGCCCCGGGCACGACCGGAGCGGCGACCCGCCCCGGGGCAGCCGCCGGGATCCGTCGGGTCGGGACCCGTCGCGGGGTGCCCGGGTCAGATGCCGCGCCGCCTGCGCGCCCGGCGGACCACGGCGGCGGCGCCCAGCAACGCGACCGTCGCGCCCGCGGCACCCGCCGCGGTGGCGTCCTTGCGGCCCAGCCGGCGGCCCACGACCGTGTGCCGGCCCGCGACCTCCTGGAGGAGCTCGGCCAGCACCTCCTCGTTGGTCCAGCGTGGCCGCCAGCCCGCCGCGTGCAGCCTGCTGACGCTGACCACCCACGGGTGCATCGTGTACGCGAGGTCCCCGGCCGGGGACGGCGTCAGGCCGATCCGGTGCAGCCGGGCCGCCGCTCCCAGCGCGACCGCCGACGGAAGCTCCATGCGGCGGATGCCGCTGAGCTCCTCGACCTCCTCCTGTTCCAGCCAGCCCTCGCAGCCCACCGCCAGCTCGCCCTCGACCTTCTCCAGGGCGGCGTACTCCAGCGCGCTGACCAGGTCCTCGACGTGGCAGAACTGCCAGGTCGGGCGGGAGCCGGCCACCACGAGCAGGCGGGGGGACTCGAAGTAACGGGTCAGGGCCGTGTCCGTGCCGCCGACCAGCACGGCCGGGCGGACGACCGTGACGTTCAGGCCGGGATGCGCGCGGGGCGCCCGACGGCCCAGCCGCTCGATCTCCAGCAGGTCGCCTACGCCGGTCGCCTCGGCCGTGGCCCGCAGCTCGGAGTCCTCCGAGAGCGGGATGTCGTTGTCCGGCAGCGCCCCGTAGACCATGGCGGAGGTGCACAGCACGACCCGGTGCACCCCGGCCGCCGCAGCGGCCGTCAGGACGGTCTGGGTGCCGCGCACGTTGTACGCCGTGCGGGCCGCCGGATCGGTTTCGAGGTCGAGGTCGAGGGCGAGGTGGACGACCACGTCCGCGCCGCGCAGCTTCTCGGCGATCGCAGGGTCCCGTACGTCCAGCACGTGCCACTGCGCGGTCGCGCAGTCGCCGCGCCGCTCGTCGATCGCCACGACCTGCTTGACCTCGTCGGACGCGACCAGGCGGGTCACCAGGGCCGCGCCGACCCCGGAGGCGGCGCCGGTCACGGCGATGACGGGGCCCCGCTGGTTTCGCGGCTGGCGAACGCCCTGGGCGCCGTCGCCGTGGCCAGGGCTTTTTCCGGCGTCGTGCGGCACGCGGCCGTGCTTATCCGAGCTGGGCTCGTCCAAAGCGTGCGGATCTGGGGAACTCACCAGGCGTCTCCAGCGGTTGTCTTCAGTAGGGACGCGTCGTGACGCGTACCTACCAGGTGACGTCCATCCTGCCGCAGCCCAGGAGCCGGCGGAGCACCGAGCCCGCAAGCGGGTGGGGTGTCTACGCTGGGTGGTGTTGTCGGACCCATTCCCGCCGGCCCTGCCGGCGGCCCTACGAGCCGAGGAAACCCGTGAGCGACACCCCATTCGGATTCGGCCTTCCGCCGGAGGAGCCGGAGAACGGCGACGAAGGCAAGAAGAAGGGCAATCAGGGCGGTCAGGGCGGCCCGAATCCGTTCGGGTTCCCGGGCATGGGCCTGCCTGGCGGCACCGGCGGCCAGGGCGGTGCGGACAATCCGTTCGCTGCGATGTTCGGTGCGATGAACCCGGGCGACCTGGGCGCGGCCTTCCAGCAGCTCGGCCAGATGCTCAGCTACGAGGGCGGTCCCGTGAACTGGGACATGGCCAAGGACATCGCCCGCCAGACCGTCGCCCAGGGCACCGCGGACGGGGTGAAGGACGCCAGCGTCGGCATCGCGGAGAGGTCTGCCGTCGAGGAGGCCGTGCGCCTCGCGGACCACTGGCTGGACGGGGTGACCTCGCTGCCCTCGGGCGCCACCACGGCCGTCGCGTGGAGCCGCGCCGAGTGGGTCGAGGCGACCCTCCCGGTGTGGAAGGAACTCGTGGACCCGGTCGCCGAGCGCGTCGGCGTGGCCATGGGCAGCGTGCTGCCCGAGGAGATGCAGGCCATGGCGGGCCCGCTGCTCGGCATGATGCGCTCCATGGGCGGGGCCATGTTCGGCCAGCAGATCGGCCAGGCCGTGGGCGTGCTGGCCGGCGAGGTCGTCGGCTCGACCGACATCGGACTGCCGCTGGGACCGGCCGGCAAGGCCGCCCTGTTGCCGCTGAACATCGAGGGCTTCGGCAAGGACCTCGGCGTCCCCTCCGAAGAGGTACGGCTGTACCTGGCCCTGCGCGAGGCGGCCCACGCCCGGCTCTTCGCGCACGTGCCGTGGCTGCGCTCGCACCTGCTCGGCACGGTCGAGGGATACGCCCGGGGCATCAAGGTCGACACCTCGAAGCTGGAGGACGTGGTCGGCCAGATCGACCCGTCGAGCCCGGAGCAGCTTCAGGAGGCGCTCCAGGGCGGCATGTTCCAGCCGCAGGACACCCCCGAGCAGAAGGCCGCGCTGGCCCGGCTGGAGACGGCGCTCGCGCTGGTCGAGGGCTGGGTCGACGCGGTCGTGCACGAGGCGGCGAAGCCGCGGCTGGCCTCGGCGGATGCCATGCGCGAGACGATGCGCCGCCGGCGCGCCTCGGGCGGCCCGGCGGAGCAGACCTTCGCGACCCTGATCGGGCTGGAGCTGCGCCCGCGCCGGCTGCGGGACGCCTCGCGGCTCTGGGCCTCGCTGACGGACGCCCGCGGTGTGGACGGCCGCGACGGGCTGTGGGAGCACCCGGACATGCTGCCGACGGCCTCCGACCTGGACGACCCGGACGGGTTCGTGCACCGCGAGCAGCTCGACTTCTCCGAGATCGACAAGATGCTCGGCGAGGCCGCCGAGAAGCGGGGAGAGCGCGAGCAGGGCGACGCCAAGGGCGTCGAGGACGAGGGCGACGGAGCGAAGTGAGCCTGTACGAGGACGCGGTCCTGGTCCTGAAGGGGTACGGCGCCCAGGGCCACGGGGCGGATCCGGAGCAGCACCGGCTGCGGGACGTCTACCTGGAACACCTGGCCGCGCACCCGGACGGGGTGTACAAGCCCTGCCGGGCCGGGCACATCACCGGCAGCGCGCTGGTGGTCGACCCTGCGCGGGGGCGCGTGTTGCTGACCCTGCACAAGAAGCTCGGCATGTGGTTGCAGATGGGCGGGCACTGCGAGCCCGACGACGCCACGCTCGCCGGGGCGGCGCTGCGCGAGGCCGTCGAGGAGTCGGGCATCGCGTCCGGGCTGACCCTGCTGCCCGGCGGCCCGGTGCGGCTGGACCGGCACCCGATCCCGGAGCCGTGCAACTGGCACCTGGACGTGCAGTACGCGGCGCTGGCTCCGGCCGACGCGGTGGCGCAGATCAGCGAGGAGTCGCTGGACCTGCGCTGGTTCCCGTACGAGGAGGTGGCGGCGGTGGCCGACACCTCGGTCGTGCGGCTGGTGGAGGCAACGCGGGCGCGGCTCTGACGCTGCGCACGACGAAAGGGGCGGCTCCGCATCCGTGGAAGCGGAGCCGCCCCTTTCGTGTGGCGTCCGTGCGGCGCGCGGTGCGTGCCGGACGCGCCGCTCGCCGCTCGCCGCTAGTTCCAGGCGTTGTTCTGGTTCTGGGCATGGGCGCCGTGCTGGCCCATGCCGTACTGGGCTGCCATACCCTGCCCGAGCTGGGCGTTCTGCGGCGGCAGCACCTCGCTCGGCTGCACCAGTGCGAAGCCGGTGCCGAGGAAGCTGAGCTCCCAGCCCTCGCCGGTGTTGCCGCGCCGCCGCCAGACGCCGGTGGAATGCGTCTGCGCCTGCATCTGCACCCGCAGCGAGGTGGACCAGGCGACGATCGCGTCCGCGTCGGCGTTGACGTACTTGTCCGGGGTCACCTGGAGCATCAGCGGCTGCCCGGAGGTCATCAGAGCGACCTTGCCGCGGCCGGTGATGTTGAGCTGGTACTTGCCGGAGCCGGAGATCCCGTACTGGCTGTCCACCGCGATGGCCTCGGTGTGCAGGGTGGAGTCCAGGGCCAGCACGTAGCTGCTGTCGACGGTGAGGCCGTCCTGGTCCACGTCCACGACGTGGACGTACTGGGCCAGGTTGGCCAGGTAGACGGTGCCCTGCCCGGAGCAGCGCATCAGGTCGAGGCCCTCACCGGTGCGGGCGCGGGCGGTGCGCTGGGTGGTGCTCTGGTACTCGCCGTCGAAGTCGACGATCCCCTGGTAGGCGACCATCGCGCCCTTGCGGGCGAGGACGTCGTCGGAGCCGGCCAGCGTGACCCGCAGCAGCTGCGGGTTCTGGACGGCGTACCGCTCCTGGGACTGCGCCTCGGCGTGGGCGAAAAGTGCGCTCTGCATGATGTGTCCGCTCCCCCTCAGCCCCGGGTCCGGAGCCGGTCGGTGCTGTCCTCGCTGGGCTGTACGACGACGATGCCCTGACCGGAGAAGGCCATCTGGTAGGCCTCCCCGCTGCCCCGGCCGATCATCGACGAGGCCTTGAAGCTGCGCTTGCCCTTCACCTTGAGGTTCGGGGACCAGGCGACGAGCGCGTCCGGGTCGACGTACGTCTCGTCCTCGCCGCGGCCGCAGTCGACCACGATCGGGGTGCCCCGGGAGGTGATCGCGACCCAGCCGGTGCCGGCGACCTGCACGTTGAACAGGCCCTGGCCGGCGAACTTGGCCATGCCCTTGACCCGTTCGACACCCCACTGGAGGTGGGCGTCGAAGGCGAGCAGGTTGGTGCCGTTGACCGAGAGCGCGTCGTTGTTGAGGTTGATCACGACGACGTCCGCGCCGTAGTCGGCCAGGTAGAGCAGGCCGTCACCGGTGCACTTCATCAGCGGGGCGCCTTCGCCCGTCAGCCACTGCGAGGCCATCTGGCGCAGGGCCGGCGGGTTGGGCTCGTACTGGACGAAGCCCTCGTACGCGACCATCGATCCGGTGCGGGCGAAGAGGTCCTGGCCGCTCTGCATGGCGACCTTGAGCATGGCCCGGCCGTGGTTCTCCATGCGGGCCGTGACGGGGGTGGGGGCGTAGCCCGCGAGCTGCTGGTTCATTGCGTTCATGACGGGCTCCCTCAGACCTCGTACGGCTGGACGACGATGAAGTTGCCGGGAGCACCGCGGAACTGGAGGTTCACGGTCTCCCCGCTGTGGCCGGGGTAGGCGTTGCGCCGCAGCCGCACCTGGCTGGAGACGATCACCTGGGAAGCCGCCGACCACGCGACGATGGCGTTGCTGTCGGCGAAGGTGGTCGGGGTGACCGGCAGCACCACCGGCGTGCCGTGCGTCTTGACGATCACCGTGCCGGAGCCCTGGAACTGCATGGTGAACAGGGCGCCGCCGGGGATGCCGTGGCCCTCGATGCGGCGGACCTCGTGCTGGAGCGACTCGTCGAAGGCGAGGACGCTCTCGGCCGAGACGCAGATCCCGTCACCCTGGAGCTCGATGGCGTGCAGGTGCGCACCGTTCTCGGCGAGGAAGACCTGACCGCGGCCGCTGCAGCGCATCAGCTGCATCTCCTGGCCGGTGGCGTTGCCGACGATGCGGCCGGCGAAGCCCGCTCCCTTGTAGCTGAAGTCGACCTTGCCCTGGTAGAGGACCATGCTGCCCTGGCGGGCGAGGACGGGCTGACCGCCCATCGCCAGGTCGACCCGCATGAGTTGCTGGTTCTGCGACGTCCAGCGGGCGCCGGTGGGGACTTCCTTGTACGGCTGCAGGGCGGCGGCGAGGCCCGCTCCGGCGGCTTGCGGGGCGCCCTGGCCGTATCCGGGCTGCTGGCCCGGCATCTGGCCGTACGGCGGCTGCTGGCCGGGGATCTGGGCGTGCCCGGGAGGCTGCTGGCCGTAGGGCGCGGGGGCCGGGGCGGGCGGCGGGACCTGGCCGTATCCGGGCACCTGACCGTACGAGGGCTGCGGCTGCTGGCCGTACGCGGGCTGGCCTGGCTGCTGCGGAGGGTGCGGCGGCTGGCCGTACGGGGTGGGAGCCTGCGGGGGCGCCGGGGCCAGCGGGGCGACCATGGTGGGGGCCGAGTGCACCGGGGCGGGCGGGGCGGGCTGCTGGTACTGCGGGGCGGGGGCCTGGGGCTGCGGGGCGTGGGGCGGCTGCTGGGCCTGCGCCGGCGCGCCGAAGGACGGCGCCGGGGCGGCTGCTTGCGGCGGCGGGGCGAATCCCGGTGCGGCGCCGGCCGGCGGCTGGGCGGCTGGGGCCTGCGGCTGCTGCGTCTGCGGCTCCTCCTCCTCGGCGACCTCGCCGCCGAAGTTCTTCAGGAGCGCGGCGAGACCGCCGTCGAAGCCCTGCCCGACCGCGGCGAAGCGCCACACGTCCTTGAGGTAGAAGTCGCCGAGCATCACCGCGCGCTCGGTGCTGAACTCCGCGCCCGTGAAGGCGTACCGGACGACCTCTTCGCCGCCGGCGACGATCCGGATGTGGCCCGGACCGATCTGCGACATCTGTCCGGCGCCGTCGATCGTGGCGGTGAAGGACAGCTTGTGGATGTTCGCCGGAATGCGGTCCAGCGTCACCCGGAAGGATTCGGTGTCGCCGGCCTGCGGGCCGAGCTGCTGGATGGACTCCTCCGGCGACTTCGGCTGGTTGTAGAAGACGAAGTACCGGTCGTCCGACAACTGCTCATTGGCGTCGAGGCCGAAGCAGCTGATGTCGATGGCAAGTCCCGGCCCGGCGATCTGGACGCCCACGTACAGATCCGTGCCCGCCGTCAGATCGCTGATCTTGGCCTTGTGGCCGCGTTGGAATTCCCTGGCCATACGTAACGACCGTCCCCCATCCCGACAGTGAAATGCGTGCCGCTCAGGCTAGCTGCATCTGCCGACATCCGGCCAAGCCGGTACCGACCCGGTACATATCGAGGCGTCCGCGCCGGGGGCGGACGTCCCGGCGGGCCCGGGCTGCCGGGTCAGTCTTCGCTGACGGCGGGGACCGGGGGGAGCCGCTCGGCGGCGACCACTCCCTCCAGGTAGCCGCGGGCCCGCTCGGTGCGCGGATAGGCCTCCAGCAGCTCCCAGAAGCGGGGGCCGTGTCCGGGTACGAGGAGGTGCGCCAACTCGTGCAGCAGCACGTAGTCGACGACGTACTCCGGCATCCCCTGGAGGCGGTGCGAGAGCCGGATGCTGCCCTCGGCGGGGGTGCAGGAGCCCCAGCGGGTGTTCTGGTTGGTGACCCAGCGCACCGAGCGGGGGCGGGCACGGGCGCTGAAGTACTGCTCGGACAAACGCTCCGCACGCTCGGTGAGTTCCGCGTCCCCCAGGGTGCGTTTGCTCTCCTGGGCGGCCAGTTTGTCGAGCATGACGCCCACCCAGCGCTGTTCCTCGGCCTCGGACATCCGGGCAGGGATGAGGACGACCGTACGGTCACCCTCGCGGTAGGCGGACACGGTCCTGCGGCGGCGCGCGCTCCGGCGGACTTCGACGGCGCGCTGCGATGGGTCGGCGGACACGCCCAAGACCGTACCCGCTCGTCACGGCCGAAGTCCTCCTGCTCCACCGTTCGAACATGATCGATTCGAAGCCCGTGCAGGAAAGACCCTTTTTCTCCATCTCATATGCCTAATAGCCCGCGCCTGTGGACAAATGCGCGCAGGGAATGCGACGGACGGGCACTCTGCGGGAGAAGGAACGAGGCGGAGTTCGTACGAGGGGGAAGGTCATGTATCCGAAGGTGAAGCCTGCGCTGGCGAGGGCGTGGCGGGATCTTCAGACGGTGCAGTTCGGGGTGACGCCCGCGCACGCGGTGGTGCTCGGCCCGGTGGACACGGCGACGGGATCGCTCATCGACCGGATCGACGGGACGCGGGGGATGGAGCTGTTGCGGGCGGAGGCCGCGGCCATGGGGATGCCGGAAGGGCAGGTGGACACCCTGGTGCGACGGCTGGCGGCGGCCGGACTGCTCGACGACGTCACCGCCGGCGGACCGCGGGCCCAGGCCGTGCGCAAGCGGCCGGAAACCCTGGAGCGGCTCGGGCCCGATCTGGGCTCGCTCTCCCTGGTCCACCGCGAGCCGGGCGGCGACTTGCGGGGCATCGCGGCGCGGCGGGCCGTACGGGTCCAGGTGCGCGGCAGCGGCAGGGTAGGCGGGGTGATCGCCGCGGTTCTGGCAGGAGCAGGCGTGGGCCGGGTCGAGGTGCTCGACGGCGGCCGGGTGGAGCCTGCGGACGTGGCGCCGGGCGGTCTGGGGCCCGGCAGCGTGGGCCGGCTGCGGTCCGAAGCCGCGGCCGGGCTGGTCCGGGAATCGGCCCCGGGGCGGGCTCCGCGGGCCGCCGAGCGCGAGGGACCAGAGCCCGGAGTGTCCCTGGTGGTGGTCGCACCCCGGGACGGCCTGCAGGCCTGGGCGCCGGATCCGGGGCTGGCGGCCGACTGGATCGCCACCGGCACCCCCCACCTGTATGCCGGGGTGCTGGAGGGCACCGGGCTGGTGGGGCCGTTGGTCCTGCCGGGCGCCACGGCGTGCGCGGGCTGCATGGAGCGTGACCGGGTCGATGAGGACCCGGCCTGGCCCCGGATGCTGGTCCAGTGGCGTTCGGCGCACCGCCGCCGGGCCACGGCGGCCTGCGACCTGGGACTGTCCACGGCCGTGGCCGGCCTCGCCGCGGCGCACGCCCTGTCCTTCCTCGACGGCGAACTCCCCGCCTCCACGGCATCCCGGTGGGAGACGGCCCTGCCGGGCCTGCACTGGGAGCACGCACCGCTGCGGCCCCATCCCGACTGCCCGTGCGCGGCGGCCACGGTCCCGACGGAACAGGCAGTGCCGTCATGAGGGGCCGGTCGCGGATCTCCGTGCGTTCTTCCTCGACGGCGCGACGGGACTTTGCGGGCGAGCACCGCCGGATCGTCGGGTCCGAGCTCTTCGGCGCGGGCGTTGTCGGTCAAGGCGTCGTGACGCCTGCCCCGCATCCGCAGTCCTTTGCGCCCACCACTCGACCCGCTGTCCGGTCATGCTGTCCCATGGGGGGTGAAGACTGTCCGGCAACGGCACGTTCCCCGTCGGTTTCGGGCCGGGCGCCTCGGCCGGGGCGGCCCGAGGGAGCCATGACAGGATGCGTTCGGCCGAGTGGTCATTTCTGAACCGCCGCTTGCGGCACAGCTGTCTGGGCACTGGAGGGGCACATGTCTGATCTTCCCCGGAAGGCGGTCACCCGCACCGTCAAGCTGGCCGCGCTGCCGCTCGGCTTCGCGGGCCGGGCCACCTGGGGGCTGGGGAAGCGGATCGGCGGCAGGTCGGCGGAGATCGTGGCGCGCGAGCTCCAGCAGCGCACCGCCGAGCAGCTGTTCCGCACGCTCGGGGAACTGAAGGGCGGTGCCATGAAGTTCGGGCAGGCGCTCTCGGTCTTCGAGTCGGCCCTGCCCGAAGAGATCGCCGGCCCGTACCGGGCGGCGCTGACCAAGCTTCAGGAGGCGGCCCCGCCGTTGCCCGCCCAGACGGTGCACCAGGTGCTGGCGGACCGTCTGGGAGCCGACTGGCGGGACCTGTTCGAGGAGTTCGAGGACAAGCCGGCCGCCGCCGCCTCGATCGGGCAGGTGCACCGGGCGGTGTGGCACGACGGCCGGCAGGTCGCCGTGAAGGTCCAGTACCCGGGAGCCGGCGAGGCCCTGCTGTCGGACCTCAAACAACTGGGCCGCTTCGCAGGGCTGCTGGGGCCGCTGATCCCCGGTATGGACATCAAGCCGCTGATCAAGGAGTTGCGCGACCGGGTCTCGGAGGAACTGGACTACGAGCTGGAAGCCGAAGCCCAGCGGACCCACGCCGACGCGTTCGAGGGCGACGAGGACGTGGTCGTACCGGACGTCGTGCACCAGGGCGACCAGGTGCTGGTGACCGAGTGGTTGGAGGGCACCCCGCTGTCGGAGGTCATAGCCGACGGGACCCAGGAGGAGCGCGACCGCGCCGGGCAGTTGCTGGCCCGCTTCCTCTTCTCGGGGCCCGCGCGCACCGGGCTGCTGCACGCGGATCCGCACCCGGGCAACTTCCGCCTGGTAGCGGGGGCCGACGGCCGGATGCGGCTGGGCGTGCTGGACTTCGGCACCGTCGACCGGCTGCCCGGCGGCTTGCCCAAGCCCATCGGCACCTCGCTGCGCATGACGCTGGAGGGCGATGCCGAAGGGATCTACGGGCACCTGTGTGCCGAGGGCTTCGTGAAGGAGTCCATCGAACTGGACCCGGACGCGGTGCTGGACTACCTGAAACCCATCATCGAGCCCGCCGAGGCCGAGGAGTTCACCTTCACTCGGCCGTGGCTTCGCGGTCAGGCGGCCCGGATCGCCGATCCCCGCTCCCCCGCACACCAGTTGGGCCGGCAGATCAATCTGCCGCCCTCGTACCTGCTGATCCACCGGGTGACGCTGAGCACCATCGGGGTGCTGTGCCAGCTGGGCGCGACGGTACGACTGAGGGACGAACTGGAGGCCTGGCTCCCGGGGTTCCTGCCCGAGGGGTGAGCACCTGGGGTCGGCGCCCCGCGCTCACCACCAGGACGAGTCGAGGCGGCCCTCGATCGCCCGGAGGTTGGCCCGCGCGCACTCGACGCAGAAGTACTGTCTGGTCCCGTTCTCCACCGAGCAGGTCCAGGTGGGCGGGGCGCCGTCAAGGGACTTCTTGCCGCAGCGCGCGCAGACGACGGGCTGGGCATCGGGTCCCGACGGGGTGGGGTGGGGTTTCGACTGGTCCACCTCCAGACGATATCCCCGTCGGGGTGAGAGCCGTAGGCAACGCACCGAGGGGGACCGGTCCGTTCGGACCGGTCCCCCCCGTACGCTGCTGCGCCGCTGGTCAGCGGCGGTTCAGCGGCTGCTTACTGCATGACGGCCATGGCCAGCGCACGCCGGGCGCGCAGCGAGACGCGCTCGGCTCGCCGCTGCATGCGGCGGGCGGCGACCAGGCGCAGGGCGCGACGCTCGGCGTCGACCTCGCGCATGCGGTCGTCCATATGGGCACGGGCCAGGGCTTCTGGGATGAGTTGCATTTCGCGGGTCCTGTTCTGACGCGAGGTGATCGCGCCGGCGGTGATGAAGTCTGCGGTGGCGGAGCCGTGCGGCTGCTCGCTCGTCGTGTGGGCGGTCATGAGGGCCTGCTTCAGGGGGTCGTGCGTCAGGGGGCGGTCGATGGTTCCGTTGGCGGTCATGCCGCAACAACCGGGTTCTTGCGCGGACGGCCACGGGGCCGCTTCCGGGCGACGACGACACCCTGGACGAACAGCTCGCCACCCCAGACGCCCCAGGGCTCGCGGCGCTCGAGCGCACCGGCGAGGCAGGCCTCGACCAGCGGGCAGGTGGCGCACAGGGACTTGGCGTACTCGACGTCCGCCGGGGACTCGGCGAAGAAGACCTCGGGGTCGTAGGTGCGGCAGGCGACGGGCACACCGAGGTTCTCGATGGCGTCGTCGAGCGCGGTCAGCGCGGTGAGGGGAGTCAAGGTGGAGTCCTCCGGGACTGCGGGCGGGGAGATCGTCTGGGTCTGCGGTACGGACGGGGCGTGCGCTTCGAGTTGCACGGTGTTTTCTTCCTCGTCTTGGTTGGCTAGTCGTTCCGGCCGGGTTCGGCCGGGGGCGGCTGGTACCTGGTCTTGCCAGTCCCGAGGCTCCTTCGTGCCGTCGCCCCCGTTCGGGGACAAACAGAAGGGCCGCGGATCCCGGGTGGGGTTCCGCGGCCCTGAAGGCGCCGGCCTGATCTTGAGATCAGGCTGGATCACTCCAGGGTTCGAGCCCACGGAAGGCCCACATCAGGTGGTGCTGCTGCTTCGTCTGCTTCGTCTGGGATCCGGCACCGGCTGCGGCCTCAAAGCCATAGGCGCCATGCGCCTGGGCTTCCGCTACTGCCACCGGTGCCTGGGTCGGTCGCTCATTCCGCTCGCTCACGAGCAGCGCGGCGGGCGCAGCCAGCAGGGCGCGGCTGTCGGCGGAAATCGCGGACAGACCGGTACCCAGGAGCGGGAGGAGGGAGGAGGAGCCGAGCGTGCAGGAAGCGGCGACCGAGCGATCGGTCATTTTGGTGCTGGTGATGAAGCTGGTCACTGGTCTCGCCTCCTCTCGGCGTCTCGGGGACGGGGCCCGGGGGCCTGTCCCATGTATTCGGATAAGTACAGCACGGATCCGGAGCTTCGGAGAAGCCACCGTTTCCGTTGCTAAGAACCTATGGGGATTCGCTGGGCATGTGCAAACTATTTTTCCGACGAGTTTCTACGCGTCGTCAGCATCCCCACGCTCAGGCTCCTGACCTGCGCAGATGGCGAGCACGTCGGCTCCGTAGCGCTCAAGCTTGCGTCCACCCACCCCTGAGATCATCGCGAGCTCGCCCGCCTCGTAGGGCGCGGCCTCGGCGATCGCCACGAGCGTCTTGTCCGTGAAGACGCAGTACGCGGGCAGTCCCTGCTGCTGTGACTGGCCCGCGCGCCACTCCCGCAGCCGCTCGTAGAGACCTTCGTCCATGTCGGACGGGCAGTCCTCACAACGCATCAGCTTCAGCTCGCCGGCCTCGGTCAGGGTCTTGCCGCACACCCGGCAGCGCACCGGGCCACGGCGGCCCCGTTTGCGGGCCCCCGGTTCGGCCGCGCCGCCCGCCTTGTTGCCGGGGGCTGCGGGGCCCGGCCGCAGCCCGTTCAGGAAGCGGCTGGGCCCTCGGGAGGCCCGCCCGCCCGGAGAGCGGGAGAGCGCCCAGGAGAGGGTCAGGTGCAGGCGTGCGCGCGTGACGCCGACGTAGAGGAGCCGTCGTTCCTCCTCGACCTGCTCGTCGGTCTTCGCGTACGTGATCGGCATCATGCCGTCGGTGAGGCCGACCAGGAAGACGGCGTCCCACTCCAGGCCCTTCGCCGCGTGCAGCGAGGCGAGGGTGACGCCCTGGACGGTCGGTGCGTGCTGGGTGGCCCTGCGCTCGTCCAGTTCGACGGTGAGGTCCGCGAGGGTGGCCCCGGGCCGGGTCCGGGCGAAGTCCTCGGCGAGCCGGACCAGTGCGGCCACCGACTCCCACTGGTCGCGGACGGCTCCGGAGCTGGCGGGCGGCTCGCTGGTCCAGCCGGTGGAGCTGAGCACGGCCCGCACCTGGGAGCCGAGTTCGACGACGTCGTCGAGCAGCGGGTCGTTGCCCCCGGAGCGGGCGGCGCCGCGCAGGGCGAGGATCGCCTTCTGGACCTCGCCGCGCTCGAAGAAGCGCTCGGCGCCGCGCAGCTGGTAGGGGACTCCGGCGTCGGCGAGGGCCTGCTCGTAGACCTCGGACTGGGCGTTGATTCGGTAGAGCACGGCGATCTCGCCGGCCGGGACGCCCGCCGCGATCAGGTCCCGGATCCGCCGGGCGACGCCTTCGGCCTCGGCGGGCTCGTCGGCGTACTCGGCGTAGACCGGGTCGGGGCCGGGCTCGCGCTGGGAGATCAGTTCGAGGCGGTGCTCGGCCGCGCGCCCCCTGGCCTGGCCAAGGAGACCGTTGGCGAGGTGGACCACCTGGGGGGTGGAGCGGTAGTCGCGGACCAGCTTGACCACGGTGGCCTGCGGGTAGCGGGTGCGGAAGTTCAGCAGGTGGTCCGGGGTGGCCCCGGTGAAGGAGTAGATCGTCTGGCTGGCGTCGCCGACGACGCAGAGGCTGTCGCGCTCGCCGAGCCACAGGTCCAGCAGCCGCTGCTGGAGCGGGCTGACGTCCTGGTACTCGTCCACCACGAAGTGCTGGTACTGGGTGCGGATCTGCTCGGCGATGTCGTGGCGGTCCTGGAGGATGCCGACGGTGAGCAGCAGCACGTCCTCGAAGTCGATCATGCCGCGGTCGCGCTTGAGCTGCTCGTACGTCCCGTAGACCTGGGCGATCTCCGCCATGTCCCGGGGGGCTTCGCGGCCCGCCTTGAGGGCGGCCGCCGGATAGTCGGAGGGCACGGTCTGGGTGACCTTCGCCCACTCGATCTCGCCGGTGACGTCGCGCAACTCGCCCCGGTCGAGCCGGATGCGGCAGCGCGCCCCTGCCTCGGCGACCAGCTGGATCTTGCGTTCGAGGAGCCGGGGCACCTCGCCGCCGATCGCCCTGGGCCAGAAGTACTGGAGCTGACGCAGGGCGGCGGAGTGGAAGGTCCGCGCCTGTACCCCGCCCGCGCCGAGGGAGCGCAGGCGACCGCGCATCTCGCCGGCGGCGCGGTTGGTGAACGTGACGGCCAGCACGCTGGCCGGCATGAGCTGGCCGGAACGCACCCCGTAGGCGATGCGGTGGGTGATGGCCCGGGTCTTGCCCGTCCCCGCGCCCGCCAGCACGCACACCGGCCCACGCAGGGTCGTCGCGACCTCGCGCTGCTCCGGGTCCAGGCCCAGGAGCACCGCATCGGCCGAGTCTGCGCCGGCGGGGAAGGATGAGGGGTGCGTTGCTGCTGTCACCCCGCCATGCTGCCAGGTCTGCCGGGGCGGACGGGAAACTTGTCCACAGGGTGCGCGCATCCGTCGTACTTGACGCACTTGACGTACCAGTCGTACCGCGGGTGCGGGAATGGGCCCGCGGTCCCGTACGTTCGACAACTCGGACCACCCAGACCCCACAGAGGAGCGCAGCATGCAGGACACGGGTTCCGTGACGATGTACAGCACCACCTGGTGCGGCTACTGCCGCCGGCTGAAGACCCAGCTGGACCGGGAAGGCATCGCGTACAACGAGATCAACATCGAGCTGGACCCCGAGTCCGCGGCGTTCGTCGAGAAGGCGAACGGCGGCAACCAGACGGTTCCCACCGTGCTCGTGGTGTCGCCCGCCGGTAGCGAGTCGGTCATGACGAACCCGAGCCTCGCGCAGGTCAAGCAGGCCCTCGCCGTCTGATCCGGACAGCAGCGCACCGCGTGGACAGAAGGGCCCCCGCCACGGCGGGGGCCCTCTGCCGTGTGACGAGCGTTACGCGACCGGCCGCGGCAGCGGCTCTCCGTACCAGCGCTCGACCAGCCGGGCCGCGATGGAGATCCCCGACGGGGGCACCACCTCGCCCGTCTCGAACGCCGCGCGCAGTTCCTCGCGGGAGAACCAGCGGGCCTCCTCGATCTCCTCGCCGTCGACCGTGATCTCGGAGGTGACGGCGCGGGCCGTGAAGCCCAGCATCAGGCTGTACGGGAACGGCCAGGGCTGGCTGGCGACGTACTCGACCTCGCCGACCTTGACGCCGGCCTCCTCCCACACCTCGCGCACCACGGACTGCTCGATCGACTCGCCCGGCTCCACGAATCCGGCCAGCGTCGAGAAGCGCCCCTCGGGCCAGTGCACCTGGCGGCCCAGAAGCGCGCGGTCGTGCTCGTCGGTGACGAGCATGATCACGGCCGGGTCGGTGCGGGGGTAGTGCTCGGCGCCACAGCCCGGACAGCGGCGGATGTGCCCGGCGGCCGCGACCACGGTGCGCTCGCCGCAGCGGGAACAGAACCGGTGCATCCGCTGCCAGTTCTCCAGGGCCACCGCGTGCACCATCAGCGCGGCGTCGCGCGGGGACAGCAGCAGTCCGGCCTCGCGCAGGCCGGCCGCACGGGCCGATTGGTCCATCCGGCCCGGCAGGGAGTCCTTCTGGAGCGCGAAGTACCGCACGCCGTCCTCGTCGGTGCCCAGGAAGTAGCGGTGCGTCTCGGTGACCGGGGCCTCGAAGGCCGGGGTCATCACGATCTCGGTGCCCCCGTCGGGGGTGTCGTCGATCAGGACCTGGCCGCCGGAGACCACGAACACGCGGGTCGTCGGGTGGCTCCAGGCTGCGGCGAGCCAGGCCTCGTCGAGGCGGTGGTGCGCGGCGCGGTCGATCCCGCTGGGTGCGGCGAGCGAGATCGGACGCTCGGTATGGGTGCTCACAGGTACTTCCAACTCCCCCGGTGGTGGGACAGGCAGGCTCAGTGACTCGTGATTCGGTGGGTCGCAGGCCCGGCACGGCGGGCGGGCGGGTGCGTGGGTGCGTGCATCAGGCGGGCTTCCGGTGGGTGGCGGCCAGGTCGCCCCAGAGGTAGGCGGCCGTCTCGACGCCCTTGAGCAGCAGGTCCAGCTCGACCTTCTCGTTCGGCGCGTGCCAGCCGTCGGACGGTACGGAGATGCCCAGGAACAGCACGGGTGCGTCCAGGACGTCCTGGAGGTCCGCCGCCGGTCCCGAGCCGCCCTCGCGGGTGAACCGGACCTTCTGGCCGAAGGCGCGGCCCATGGCCCGCACGACGGACTGCAGCGCCGGGTGGTCCAGCGGCGTCAGACACGGTCGGGTGGGAGCGCCGAAGACGATGGAGTGGCGGATCCCGTCCGGGATCCGGGCCGCGACCCAGTCCCTGACGGCAGCCTCGACCTCGTACGGGTCCTGCCCGGACACCAGGCGGAACGACAGCTTCACATGGGCGGAAGCCGGCACGATGGTCTTTCCGCCGGGGCCCTGGTAGCCGCCGCCGATGCCGTTGACCTCGGCGGTCGGGCGGGCCCAGACCCGCTCCAGGGTCGAGTAGCCCTTCTCGCCCGCCGCCGCGTGCGACTTGGCCGTGCGCAGCCACTCCGACTCGTCGAACGGCAGCTCGGCGATCAGCGCCCGCTCCTCGTCCGTGAGCTCGGCGATGTTGTCGTAGAAGCCGGGGATGGTGACGCGCTCGTCGGCGTCGTGCAGCGCCGCGACCAGGCGGGCGGCGACGGCGGCCGGGTTGGGCACGGCTCCGCCGAACGCACCGGAGTGGATGTCCTGGTCGGGTCCGTGGAGGTCGATCTCGCAGTCGGCGACGCCCCGCATGCCGGTGCAGACCGTGGGGGTGGTCTCGGACCACATGCCGGTGTCGGAAACGATCACGACGTCGGCGGCGAGGCGCTCCGCCTCGCGCTCGACCAGGGCTCGGAAGTGCGGGGAGCCCGACTCCTCCTCGCCCTCGACGATCAGCTTGAGGTGCACGGCGGGGGCCTCGGCGCCCGTCGCGGCCAGGTGGGCGCGTATGCCGAGGGTGTGGAAGAAGACCTGGCCCTTGTCGTCGGCGGCGCCCCGCGCGTACATCCGGCCGTCCTTGACGACCGGCTCGAACGGGTCGGTGTGCCAGCCGTCGGCGACGGCGGCGGGCTGCACGTCGTGGTGCCCGTAGACGAGCACGGTCGGGGCGTCCGGGTCCGCGCTCGGCCACTCGGCGAAGACGGCGGGCGCGCCGGCGGTCGGCCAGATCTCCGTGACCGGGAAGCCGGTCTCCTTGAGCTTGGCGGCGAGCCATTCGGCGCTGCGTCGTACGTCGTCCGCGTGTTCGGGCTGTGCCGAGACGGAAGGGATGCGCAGCCACTCGGCGAGGTCGTCGAGGAACGCCGCGCGGTGGGTGTCGATGTACGTGCGGACGACGCTGTCCGCCGGGGTTTCGCTCATGCCTACGAGCCTATCTGCCAGCCTGCCGGTCACTGTCCGTGTCCGATGCGCCTTGGAGGATCCGCTCAAGGCGGGCCCGGTCGGGGAGGTTGCGGGGCCGGATCACGCGGCCGCTGCGGATGTGCAGGAAGCTGGCGCCGACCCGGTCGAGGGGCGTGCCGGTGGCTTCCGCCCAGGCCAGTCGGTAGACGGCGAGCTGGAGGGGGTCGGCCTCGGTGGTGCGGCCGGTCTTCCAGTCGACGATCTCGTACGCGTACGGGCCGTCGCCGTCGGCGTTCTTGTAGACGGCGTCGATCCGACCGCGGACCACCCGGCCGGCGAGGGTGAGTTGGACCGGAACCTCCATGCGGTGGGGAGTGCGCTCGGCGTACTCGCTGCGCTCGAAGGCGGCCTTGAGGGAGTCGAGGTCGGCCTCGTCGGCGATCTCCTGGTCGGAGCCGGGCAGCTCGGTGGCCGGGTCGAGGACGTCGAGGAGCGGCAGCGGCAGTTCCTCGAAGCGGGACTCCACCCAGGCGTGGAAACGGGTGCCCTGACGTGCCGCGGGCTGGGGGGGCCGGGGCATGGGGCGGGCGAGGTCACGGGCGAAGCCCTGCTCGTCCGCGGCGAGGCTCAGCAGTTGGCTGGCGGAGAGGGCCGCCGGGAGCTCGACGTCGCGGACTGCTGTGCGGGCACGGCGGAGCTCGCCCTCCAGGGCGTCGAGGTCCCGGTCCCAGGAGGCCACGGTCCGCGCCTCCTCGCCGCTGAGCCGGCCGCGGACCCCACCGGAGCCGCCGGAGCGGGGGGCCTCGTCGTGGGACCAGTCGTCGAATTCCGGCCAGAGGTCGTCGTCGTACGGCGCCTCCTGCGCACCGGAGCCCGGCGCGGCGGCGGGCGCGCCGCCGGTGCGGGCCGGGGGCACCGACGCGGTGTTGCCGGGCTGCGGCGCGGTCAGGGCCGGGTCCGCGGCCCAGAGGTCCTCGTCCTGCGGCGCGGCGGGCAGGGCGGGACCCGGGGCGGCGTCCGGGGCCCAGAGGTCCTCGTCCTGCGGCGCGGCGGGCAGGGCGGGACCCGGGGCGGCGTCCGGGGCCCAGAGGTCGTCCGGGCCCCACGCGGCGGGGTCGTCCGGGTCAGCCGGCGCCATCCAGTGGGGCGGCCTGCCGGAGGGGTCCTCCGGCGCGGTTCGGGACCCGGCGAGGTAGGACTCGACCAGGGCCGCCGCCTCGCGGCGCAGGGTCAGGGAGTGCGGGTCCAGGGGCAGGGGCCAGGACCGGTCCCCCGCGGACTCCGTGGCCAGGGACGGGTTCTGCGCGTCCGGTTCCGGTGCGTCCGCCCAGGCTTCGATCTCGCCGTTGCCCGCGACGCAGTGGTCGTACAGCGCCGAAAGGAACGCGGACGGGCCGCGGGGCTTCTTCTGGGTCGGGCCCCACCAGTGGGCCGAGGCCAGCAACAGGGAGCGCGGTCGGGTGAACGTCACATAGCCGAGGCGGAGCTCCTCCACCGCCTTGTGCTCCTTCAGGGCGGCCTTGAAGGACTTCAGGCCGGCCGAGTTCCACGTCGGATCCCCCGGGAGGGTGGATGCGTCGCCGCGCAGGGCGTAGGGCAGGACCTTGGCGTACGAGGTCCACGGCTCCGGGGGCTTCTCCTTCGGGAACGAGCCCGCGCACAGGTCCGGGACCACCACGACGTCCCACTCCAGGCCCTTGGACTTGTGGGCGGTGAGCACCTTCACCGTGTTCTCCCCGCCCGGCAGTGCGTGGTCGAGGCCCTTCTCGTACTGGACCGCTGTACGCAGGAACCCGAGGAAGGCCAGCAGGGAGGCCTCGCCGTCCAGGGAGGCGAAGCCGGCCGCCACGTCCAAGAAGCCCGACAACGACTCGCGGCGCCGAGCCGCCAGCGCGTGCGGCGACGCCGACAGTTCCACCTCCAGGCCGGTGACCGCCAGCACCCGGTGCAGTACGTCCATCAGCGGGTCGGCGAGCGAACGCCGCAGGTCGCGCAGCTCCTGCGCCAGGTGCGCGAAGCGGACCCGGGCAGCAGGAGAGAACGGCAGGTCGTCCGCGGCCGCCTGCGAGCCGTCGAGGAACGTCTCCAGCGCGTCCGCCAGCGAGACGATCTCCGCCGGGTCCACGCCCTCCACGGCCGCCGCGAGGCGTTCGTCCGGATCGACCTCGCCCGGCGCCCGGCCGACCAACTGGCGCGCCCGGCGGCCCAGCAGCGCCAGGTCGCGGGCACCGATCCGCCAGCGCGGACCGATGAGGAGGCGGACGAGCGAGGCGTTGGCGCCCGGATCCTGGAGGACCTCGCACACCGCGACCAGGTCCGCCACCTCCGGCAGGTGCAGCAGCCCCGAGAGGCCGACGACCTCCACCGGTACGTCCCGGGCCACCAGCACCGCCTGGATCTGCGCGAAGTCCCGGGCGGAACGGCACAGGACGGCGATCTCGCGCGGCTCCGTCCCCGTACGGACCAGGTGCGCGACCGAGTCCGCGAGCCACTCCAGCTCCTCGGCGTGCGTCTCCAGCAGGGCGCAGCGGACGGATCCGGCCTGCTCCTCCCCCGGCGCCGCGCGCAGGGCTTCCACGCCCTCGTGCAGGGACCGCAGCGGGGCGGCCAGTCCGTTGGCCAGGTCGAGCAGACGGCCGCCGCTGCGCCGGTTCTCGCTGAGCGAGAACCGGGTGGCGGGTCTGCCGTCGGCGTGCGGGAAGTGCTGCGGAAAGTCGTCCAGGTTGGCCACGGACGCGCCGCGCCAACCGTAGATCGCCTGGCAGGGGTCGCCGACGGCGGTCACGGCGTGCCCGCTGCCCCCGCCGAACATCCCGGACAGCAGCAGCCGCTGGGCGACCGAGGTGTCCTGGTACTCGTCGAGCAGGACCACCCGGAACTCCTCGCGCAGCAGCACCCCCACCTCGGGCCGGGTGGTCGCGAGCTGCGCGGAGAGGGCTATCTGATCGCTGAAGTCGAGCAGGTCGCGGGAGCGTTTGGCGGCGCGGTAGCGCTCGGTCAGCTCCAGCAGTTCGAGGCGGCCGCGCACCGCCTCGGGGACCTTGCGCAGGTCGTCGTTGGTGAGCTTGGTGCCGGCGAGCACGTCCAGCAGTTCGGTGTCGTACGCGCGCAGCTGCTCCGGCGCGACCAAGTGCTCGGAGAGTTCCCCGTCGAGCGCGAGCAGGTCGCTGACCAGGTCGGGAACGGACTTGGTGAGCGCCGGGTACGGTCCGGGGGCCTCGCGCAGTACGCGGGCGGCGAGCTGGAAGCGGGTGGCGTCGGCGAGCAGCCGGGCGCTGGGCTCCAGACCGATGCGCAGGCCGTGGTCCTTGAGGAGCTGGCCGGCGAAGGCGTGGTAGGTGGAGATCCGCGGCTCGCCGCCGGCCGCATCGCCCCCGGCCGGCAGGGAGGCTCCGCCGGCGAAGCCGGGGAGGGGGTCCGGGTCGCTGATGCCGGCCCGCGCGAGGGCCTTGCGCACGCGCTCGGAGAGCTCGCCGGCGGCCTTGTTGGTGAAGGTCAGGCCGAGGACCTGCTCGGGCGCGACCGCTCCGGTGCCCACCAGCCAGACCACGCGGGCGGCCATGACCGTGGTCTTGCCGGAGCCGGCGCCCGCGACGATGACCTGAGGGGCGGGCGGGGCGGTGATGCAGGCCAGCTGTTCGGGCGTGAAGGGGATGCCGAGGAGCTCCTTGAGCTGCTCGGGGTCGGTGAGGACGGACGGACGCGCGGGCACACGAAGAGGCTAGCCGGACCCACGGACACTCCCGGTCCTCGTCTCACCCGCCGGGCACCTCCGGGCCAGCTACTGGTCAGAGGTCACTCCACGGTCTGGCGGCCTTCCGGGCGCGCGCTGCACGAGCTGCGGAAGGAGCAGTGGTCACAGTGCTTGCCGGTGGCCGGCGCGAACCGCTCGTCGAGGACCCGTCCGGCGGCGGTGGCCAGCAGGTCCGCGACCCACTCACCGTTCAGCGGCTGCTGGGCCTGGACCTTGGGGACCGTTTCGCCGCCGTCGCGCACGGTGGCGCCCTGGCGCAGCTGCACGAGCTCGGCACCGCCCGGTTCGGGACGCAGCCCGTCGAAGACCTCGTCGACGGCGCCCTCGCGCACGGCGAGCTGGTACACCGCGAGCTGGGGATGCCGTGCGACCTCGTCCTTCGTGGGCGCGGCCTTGCCGGTCTTGAAGTCGACGACGTACGCACGCCCCTGCGGGTCCGCCTCGACCCTGTCCATGGAGCCCCGGATCCGGACGGCGTACTCGCCCGCTTCGAGCGTGACGTCGAACGCGTGCTCCGTGGCCACGGCCGCCCTGCCGCCGCGGTCGGTGGTGTGCCAGCGCAGGAAGCGCTCCAGTGCGGCGCGGGCGTTGTCCTTCTCCTGGCGGGATTTCCACGGAGCGTCGAAGGCGAGGGCGTCCCAGACGGAGTCGAGCCGTTCCATGAGGACGGCGAGGTCGGCGGGGGTGCGGCCGGAGGCGACCTCGTCGGCGAGGACGTGGACGACGTTGCCGAAGCCCTGGGCCGCGGTGGAGGGGGCGTCGGCCTTGACCTCGCGGCCCAGGAACCACTGGAGGGAGCAGGTGTTGGCGAGCTGGTCGAGGGCGCTGCCGGACAGGGCCACGGGCCGGTCCCGGTCGCGCAGCGGAACGCTGCTGCGGGTGGGCTCGTACAGCCCCCACCAGCGCTGCGGGTGCGCGGCGGGCACCAGGGGGCGGTCCTCCTCGTCGGTGAGCGCGGCGAGGCGGGCCAGGCGTCGGGCGGCGGCCTCGCGCAGCGCGGGGGAGGCGTCGGGGTCGACGGTGGTGGCGCGCAGCTCGGCGACGAGCGCCGGTACGGCGAGGGGGCGGCGGGGCCGTCCGGTGACGTCCTTCGGGGTGACCCCGAGCTCGGTGAGGAAGCGGGAGGGTTGGTCGCCGTCCTCGGCGGGGGCCTTCACGGCGGTGACGACGAGGCGCTCGCGGGCGCGGGTGGTGGCGACGTAGAAGAGGCGGCGCTCCTCGGCGAGGAGGGCACCGGGGGTGAGGGGTTCGGCGAGGCCGTCGCGGCCGATGCGGTCGGCTTCGAGGAGGGAGCCGCGGCGCCGCAGGTCGGGCCAGAGCCCCTCCTGCACCCCGGCGACGACGACGAGCCGCCACTCCAGTCCCTTGGAGCGGTGGGCGGTCATGAGGCGGACGGCCTCGGAGCGGGTGGCCCGGCGGGTCAGCGTGTCGGCGGCGATGTCCTCGGCTTCGAGCTGTTCGAGGAAGTTCAGGGCGCCCCGGCCGCCGGTGCGCTCCTCGGCGCGGGCGGCGGTGTCGAAGAGCGCGCAGACCGCGTCGAGGTCGCGGTCGGCGTTGCGGCCGCCGGCCCCGCCGCGGCGGGCGCGCCGCTCCAGCCGCTGGGGCCAGGGGGTGCCGTCCCACAGGGTCCACAGGGCCTCTTCGGCGGTGCCGCCGCCCTGGAGCAGCTCGCGGGCCTTGCGCAGGAGCAGTCCGAGGCGCTGCGCTCCGCGGGCGTACGAGGGGTCGTGGGCGACGAGCCGTTCGGGCTCGGCGAGGGCGCGCGCGAGCAGCACGTCGGACGGCGCGGGCACCTTGATGCCCGCGGCCCGCTCCTCGTCGCGCAGGGCGCGGCCGAGCCGGCGCAGGTCGGCGGCGTCCATCCCGCCGAGCGGCGAAGCGAGCAGTGTCAGCGCGGCCTCGACCCCGATCCACCCCGAGCCCTCGCCCGCGGCGGCGTCCGGCGCGCCGCCCGGTTCCGCCGAACTCGGGTCCTGCCGTCGGCCGGACAGGTCCGGATCGCTAACCGAAGCGGTCGCCCCGTCCGGGGCGGTCGCCGGCGCGCTGGCCGCGTCCGGGGTAGCCGCCGGGGCGGTCACAGGCACGGTCGCCACGTCCGGGGCGGGCACCGCGTCCGGGTCAGGCGCCGGCGCGGGGGACGGGGTTGACGAGGCGACTGCGCGCAGGGCTGTCAGCAGGGGGGCGACCGCCGGTTCGTGGCGGAGCGGGATGTCCGTACCGTCCGTTTCCGCCGGCACTCCCGCCGAGATCAGGGCGCGGCGCATCGCCGGGAGGGTGCGGCCTCCGGAGCGGACCAGGACGGCCATGTCCTGCCAGGGCACGCCGTCCTCCAGGTGGGCGCGGCGCAGGACGTCGGCGATGTTGTCGAGCTCGGCGCCCGCCGTCGGGTACGTGAACACCTCGACCCGGCCGCCCTCCCGGGTCGGCTCCAGATTGCGGTGCGCCCGGACCTCGGCCGCGGGGAGCCGCGGGACGGGCATGCGGGTCGTGAGGAGCCGGGTGGCGGCGAGCAGGTTCGCGGCCGAGCGGCGCCCCACCGTCAGGGCGCGGACGTCCGCGCCCGGGAAGGAGCTCTGGAAGTCCAGGATGTTGTTGATGTCGGCGCCGCGGAAGGCGTAGATCGACTGGTCCGGGTCGCCGAAGGCGACCAGCGTGCCGCCCGGGCCGGCCAGGGCCCGCAGCAGGCGCAGCTGGGAGGCGTCCGTGTCCTGGTACTCGTCCACGTAGATCGCGTCGTACGCGAGGGACAGCGACGGGGTGCGCTCGGCCAGCAGGACGGCGCGGTGCAGCAGCTCCGCGTAATCGAGCGTGCCCTGCATGTCCAGGACGTCGAGGTACTCGGAGAGGAAGGAGGCTGCCGCCTTCCAGTCCGGGCGGCCGATCCGGGTGGCGAAGGAATCCAGTGCGGCCGGTCCGAGGCCCAGCTCGCGGGCGCGGGCGAGCACCGCGCGGACCTCGTCGGCGAAGCCGCGGGTGGTCAGCGCGGCCCGCAGGTCGTCGGGCCAGCGGATGGACCGGATCTGGCGCTGTCCCTCCAGCAGGGTGCGGACCATCACGTCCTGCTCCGGGCCGGACAGCAGCCGCAGCGGGTCCGCGAACAGGTCGGTGTCCTGGTGGGCGCGGACCAGGCCGTAACAGAAGGAGTGGAAGGTGGTGGCCTGCGGAGCACGGGCCCCGCCGAGCCGCAGGGCGGCCCGGTCGCGCAGTTCGACCGCTGCTTTGCGACTGAAGGTGAGGATCAGGATCCGGGCGGGGTCCACCCCGGCTGCGACGCGGGCCGCAGCCGCCTCGACCAGGGTGGTCGTCTTTCCCGTACCCGGTCCGGCCAGGACGAGAAGCGGCCTGTCGGTGTGGTCAACCACTGCCTGCTGCGCTGCGTCCAGGACAGGGGGATCCACCCGTCCCGGCCCGGTGCGCACGAGGCGGTACGCGTCAGGGGTCCGCGTACGCCGCCGCTCGGGGCGGTCGGATGGAGAGGTGATCACGTGAGGTGCCGGTCCTGGTGGGTCTGCGGGTGGTGCGGTCACTGCTGCGCCTGCCGAAGAGGCAACGCTACGGCAACCGGCGCGCCCCGCGCAGTCCCGCGCAGTCCGACGCCGGACGGCGCCCGGGGCACGGCCGGGGCAGCGCCCGGTCCCCCGTACAGGCCTTCGTCCGGGCTCTCGACCGCCCGCCCGGGCGCCGCATGGCCGAAGCTGTCAGATGTGACCCTCGTCCCGTTCGGCGCGTTCCTCCCGTCCGTCCCAGCGGGCCCGCGGCATGTTCAACCGGGCCTCGCCCTCGACGGTCAGCCGCAGCGGGGTGGCCTCGGTGCGGTAGTGCTCCAGGGCCCGGCGCTCGCTGCCGGGCAGGGGGCGCCCGTCGGCCCGGACCACCCGCCACCAGGGCACGGCTGCCCCGTACAGGGCCATCACCCGGCCCACTTGGCGCGGTCCGCCCTCGCCGAGCCATTCGGCGACGTCTCCGTAGGTCATCACCCGGCCGGGCGGAATCCGCTCGGCCACCTCCAACACCCGCTCCGCGTATGCGGGCAGTTCTTCGCTCATTCCGCCCATGGTGCCGCAGGTCACGGACAGGTTCCCGGAAGGTTTCCTTCCGTACCGGCGCGCACCCTGATGCCCCGCCCGCCCGCCCGTCCGTGCCACCATCTTCCGGGCGGTGACTGGTGATACGTGATCAAGAAGAGATGGAAGTGACGACGAAGGAGCAGGGTGTGAGCCCTCCGGACGGCGCGGCTGAGGACGACGGCACGCGCCCAGACCCGCAGCCCGGGAAGCTCCCCGAAGAGCCCCCCGGCGAGGGCGAGCCCGGTGCCGGTGCCGGTGCCGGTGCCGAGGGTCCGCACGGCCTTCCCTCCGCGCCCGCCGACCAGGTTGAGGTCGACGAGCCGCTGCTCGCCGCCCGCGTCCACCGGCCGTCCGACCTCGTACGCCTCCTCGTCGGCATCCTCGGCATCGCCGTCGTGCTCAGCATTGCCGCCTTCGCACACCGCACCACCGCCGGCCTGGAGGCCGACATCTCCCAGGGCACCGGCGCCGCGCCCGACCTGCTGATCAAGGTCGCCGGGCTGGTCTCCAGCATCGCCGTGCTCCTCGTACCCGTCGCCTTCGCGATCGAGCGGCTGATCAAGCGGGACGGGCTGCGCATCGCCGACGGCGTGCTGGCCGCCGTCCTCGCCCACGGCGTCACCCTGGCCACCGACCTGTGGGTCTCCCAGGCGGCCTCCGGCACCATTCAGGAAGCCCTCACCCGCGCCACTACCGCCGGTGGCCCCCTCACCGACCCGGTGCACGGCTACCTCGCGCCCGTCATCGCGTACATGACCGCCGTCGGCATGACCCGCAGGCCCCGCTGGCGGGTCGCGCTGTGGGTGGTCCTGCTGCTCGACGCGTTCGCGATGCTGGTGAGCGGGTACACCACGCCGTTCTCGATCATCCTGACCGTGCTGATCGGTTGGACCGTCGCCTACGGGACCCTGTACGCCGTCGGCTCGCCGAACGTCCGGCCCACCGGGCAGAACCTCCTCGCCGGCCTGCGCCGGGTCGGCTTCCAGCCGGTCAGTGCGAGGCGCGCCGAACTCCCCGAAGGCGCCGACGCCTCCGAGGCCACCGACCGGGGCAGGCGCTACCACGTCACCCTGGAGGACGGTCCGCCGCTCGACGTGACCGTCGTGGACCGCGAGCAGCAGGCCCACGGCTTCTTCTACCGGGTCTGGCGCCGGCTCACCCTGCGCGGCATCACGACCAGGCGCAGCCTGCAGTCGCTGCGCCAGGCGCTCGAACAGGAGGCGCTCCTCGCGTACGCCGCCATCGCGGCCGGGGCCAACGCCCCGAAACTGATCGCGACCTCCGAGCTCGGCCCGGACGCCGTGATGCTCGTGTACGAACACCTGGAGGGCCGGACCCTCGACGCCCTCTCCGACGAGGAGATCACCGACGGCCTGATCCGCAACACGTGGAAGCAGGTACGGGCCCTCCAGTCGCGACGGATCGCGCACCGCAGGCTCACGGGGGACGCACTGGTGGTGGATCGTTCCGGCAACGTCGTCCTCACCGACCTGCGCGGCGGCGAGATCGCGGCCGGCGACCTGGTGCTCCGCATGGACATCGCGCAGCTGCTGACCACCCTCGGCCTGCGGGTGGGTGCGGAGCGCGCGGTCGCCTCGGCGGTGTCGGTGCTCGGCCCGGACGCGGTGGCGGACTGTCTGCCGCTGCTCCAGCCGATCGCGCTGAGCCGCTCCACCCGGGCGACGCTGCGCAAGCTGGCCAGGGAGCGGGCCGACCGGCAGCGGGAGGCCGTACTGGAGTCCTCGCGGGCGGCGAAGGCGGCGCGCGAGGCGGCGGCCGAGGCCGCGGCGGCGGAGCCGGGGACGAAGCACGGCGCCAAGGCGGCGACCTCGGCCGCGGACCGGAAGGCCGAGAAGAGGGCGCTGGACGAGGCCCTCGAAGGGGCCCGCGAGGAGGACCTGCTGAGCCAGATCCGCCAGCAGGTGCTGCTGATCCGCCCGCAGGCACCGGTGGAGCCGGCCCGGCTGGAGCGGATCCGGCCACGAACGCTGGTGTCGTTCATCGCGGGTGCGTTCGGCGCGTACTTCCTGCTCACGCAGCTGGCACACGTGGACTTCGCGACGATCGTCGGCGAGGCGGAGTGGGGCTGGGTGGGGGCCGCGCTGGCCTTCTCGGCGCTCACCTACTTCGCGGCGGCGATGAGCCTGCTGGGCTTCGTACCGGAGCGGGTGCCGTTCCTGCGGACCGTGGTCGCACAGGTGGCGGGGTCCTTCGTGAAGCTCGTGGCGCCGGCGGCAGTCGGTGGCGTCGCGCTGAACACGCGCTTCCTGCAACGGGCGGGGATCCGGCCGGGGCTGGCGGTGGCGAGCGTGGGTGCCTCCCAGCTGTTCGGTCTGGCGAGCCACATCCTGTTGCTGCTGGCGTTCGGCTACCTGACGGGCACCGAGAAGACCCCGGAGATGGCCCCTTCCCGGACGGTCATCGCGGGTCTGCTGACGGTGGCGGTACTGGTGCTGGTGGCGACGGCGGTGCCGTTCCTGCGCAAGTTCGTGGCCACCCGGGTGCGGGCCCTGTTCGCGGGCGTGGTCCCGCGCATGCTGGACGTGCTCCAGCGACCGCAGAAGCTGATGACGGGCATCGGCGGCATGCTGCTGCTGACCGGCTGCTTCGTGATGTGCCTGGACGCCTCGATCCGGGCCTTCGGCGGCGGCCAGGCGCTCAGCTACGCGAGCATCGCCGTGGTCTTCCTGGCGGGCAACGCCCTCGGTTCGGCGGCCCCGACGCCCGGCGGCATCGGCGCGGTGGAGACCACGCTGACCCTCGGTCTGATCGCGGCGGGCCTCGACAAGGAGGTCGCGATCTCGGCGGTGCTCCTGTTCCGCCTGATGACCTTCTGGCTGCCGGTCCTCCCGGGCTGGATCTCGTTCAACTTCCTCACCCGCAAAGAGGCCATCTAGTCCTGTGATCGGGAAGGTTTTCGGTGAACCCTTCCGGTCACAGCTCCAGGGGACGTAGGCGGGGCGGCCATTGCGCGCGCCGTCGCGTTCGGAGCGGCCTACCCGATTGGACCAGTGCGGCGGCGGGGTCGGGGCGGGCCACGCAGGATGGGGGCATGTCGAGAAACGTTCTGCGCGCCGTCGCCGCCGTCGCCGTCGCCGTCGTGACGGCGAGCACCGGCGGCTGTTCCGACAGCGGACCGGACAGGACGCCGAAGGCCGGTGGGACCAAGGGGGCCGCGCCGCTCAAGTGGGGGGCGTGCGAGGCCCCCACCGTCGCGCAGGGCGGCGGGCAGGCGCCGCCGAAGGACTGGGAGTGCGCCACCCTCTACGTGCCCCTCGACTACGCCAAACCCGAGGGGGAGACCATTCCGCTCGCGCTGATCCGGGCCAGGGCCCGGGACAAGGACAAGCGGATCGGGTCGCTCGTCTTCAACTTCGGCGGGCCCGGCGGGTCCGGGATCAGTACGCTGCCCGGCGCCGCCAAGGAGTACGAGGCCCTGCGCTCCCGCTACGACCTCGTCAGCTTCGACCCCCGCGGGGTCGGCCGCAGCGCCCCCGTCCGGTGCGAGGACGACAAGCAGCTCGACGCCTACTACGCGCAGGACTCCTCGCCCGACACCCCGCAGGAGGAGAAGGCCTTCGTCGACAGCATCAAGAAGTACCAGCAGGCCTGCACGACCAATTCCGGGGAGGTACTGCCGTACGTCGGGACGGAGAACGCCGCCCGCGACCTCGACCGGATCCGCCAGGCCCTCGGCACCGACAAGTTGCACTACTTCGGCATCTCCTACGGCACCGAGCTGGGCGGGGTCTACGCCCACCTCTTCCCGAAGAACGTCGGCCGGGCCGTCTTCGACGCCGTGGTCGACCCGACCAAGACCTCCGAGGAGGGCGCCCTCGGTCAGGCCAAGGGCTTCCAGTTGGCCCTCGGCAACTTCGCGCAGGACTGCGTGAACCGGGGCGACGAGTGCCGGCTCCAGGGCAGCACCGCCAAGGAGGTCGAGGCGAACATCATCCAATTGCAGAAGGACCTGGCCAAGAAGCCCATCCCCGGCATCGGCGGCCGCATGCTGACCGACTCCGCCGCGACCAACGGCATCGCCCAGGCCCTGTACTCCAAGGAGTTGTGGCCACTGCTGGAGCAGGGCGTGGACGAGGCCCAGGGCGGCCAGGGGCAGTTGCTGATGGCGCTGTCCGACTCGCTCAACGGTCGAGACCAGCAGGGCCGCTACAGCAACATCGGCGCCGCCAACACGGCGATCAACTGCGCCGACTCCAAGGACCGGTTCACGCTGGCCGAAACGAAGGCGAAGCTTCCGGCGTTCCGGTCGGCCTCCGCCGTCTTCGGGGACTTCCTCGGCTGGGCCCTGATGAGCTGCACCGACTGGCCGGTCCCCGGCGCCTGGGAGACCCCGGACGTCTCCGCCCCCGGCTCGGCGCCGATCCTGGTGATCGGCAACACCGGTGACCCGGCCACCCCGTACGAGGGCGCCCGCAAGATGGTCGAGCGGCTCGGCCCCGGAGTCGGCGTGGAGCTCACGTACAAGGGCGAGGGGCACGGCGCGTACAACAGCGGCGATGCGTGCGTGCAGCAGGCGGTGAACGCGTACCTGCTGGACGGGAAGGTGCCCGCCGCCGACACCGTCTGCACCCCGACGCAGAAGCCCAGCGCCACCCCGGTGCTACCCGAAGCGCCCCAGGGGGCCTGAGGGAACGCGGAGAACGCGGAGACGCAAAAACCCGGAGGGGCCGTTCCGCGCACCTGCGGAACGGCCCCTCCGGGACGTGTGATTAGTAGACCGGCTTGCTGGGCTCGATCTGGTGGACCCAGCCGATCACGCCGCCGCCGACGTGGACCGCGTCCGCGAAGCCCGCGGACTTCAGGACCGCGAGGACTTCCGCACTGCGGACACCCGTCTTGCAATGCAAGACGATGCGCTTGTTCTGCGGGAGGTCCTGGAGGGCGGAGCCCATCAGGAACTCGCCCTTGGGGATCAGCTTCGCGCCGGGGATCGAGACGATCTCGTACTCGTTCTTCTCGCGGACGTCGATGATCTCGATCGGTTCGCCCTCGTCGATCCACTCCTTGAGCTGCTTGGGAGTGATCGTCGAGCCGGCGGCCGCCTCCTGGGCCTCCTCCGACACGACGCCGCAGAAGGCCTCGTAGTCGATGAGCTCGGTGACGGTCGCGTTCGGACCGCAGACCGCGCAGTCGGGGTCCTTGCGGACCTTGACCTGGCGGTACTGCATCTCCAGGGCGTCGTAGATCATCAGGCGGCCGACCAGCGGCTCGCCCACGCCCGTGAGGACCTTGATGGCCTCGGTGACCTGGATGGACCCGATGGACGCGCAGAGCACGCCCAGCACGCCGCCCTCGGCGCAGCTCGGGACCATGCCCGGCGGCGGGGGCTCCGGGTACAGGCAGCGGTAGCAGGGGCCGTGCTCGGACCAGAACACCGAGGCCTGGCCGTCGAAGCGGTAGATCGAGCCCCATACGTACGGCTTGTTCAGCAGCACGCAGGCGTCGTTGACCAGGTAGCGCGTGGCGAAGTTGTCCGTGCCGTCGACGATGAGGTCGTACTGGCTGAAGATCTCCATCACGTTGTCGGCCTCTAGCCGCTCTTCGTGAAGGACCACGTTGACGTACGGGTTGATGCCCAGCACGCTGTCCCGCGCGGACTCGGCCTTGGAACGGCCGATGTCCGCCTGGCTGTGGATGATCTGGCGCTGCAGGTTCGACTCGTCGACCTCGTCGAACTCCACGATGCCCAGCGTGCCGACGCCGGCCGCGGCCAGGTACATGAGAGCGGGCGAGCCGAGGCCGCCGGCACCCACCGCGAGCACCTTGGCGTTCTTCAGGCGCTTCTGCCCGTCCATCCCCACATCCGGGATGATCAGGTGGCGGGAGTACCGACGGACCTCGTCAACGGTGAGCTCGGCAGCCGGCTCAACCAGGGGTGGCAGCGACACGGGGACTCCAGGGTCATCCCCGCGGGTGCGGGGAGCATCAAAGGGTTGTTCTGTTCAGTAACACTGCCACGCCCCACTTCATTCCGAGACACGCGTCCCGATCCGCGAGACGATTTCATCCCAGTACGCGGGCATCGAAGCCCACGGGTCCTGGTCTCCCGCACCCCGCCGGTCGGTGAACCAGATGGTGCCGGCACCCTGCCAGCGGGCGATCCGGACGGCCTCGCCCAGGTGCGTGCGCGGCACCCCGTGGACCAGGTGGCAGAAGCGCTCCGGAGCGTACTCGGCGGTCCACTCCGCCACCTGCGACCAGCGGTAGTCGGCCCAGGCCCCGGAGAAGGTGACCAGTTGGTCGGCGGCCTCCGCATAGCCCTCGTACGGGTGCGTGCCGTGTCCCAGCACGATGCGGACGCCGTCACCGAGACCGCGCAGGGCGTCGGCGACCCGACACACCGCGGCCAGTTCGTCCTTGTCCGCCGGCGCCCCGGCCAGGTAGAAGCCGCCCACCCGGTACCAGTCGAGGAAGCGGTGGGCGTCGGAGACCAGTTCCCCGAAGGACCGCGATCCGTTCCGCATCGAGAGATGGCCGAGTACGGTGCCGCCGGCCTCCCGGAGCTTGGCCGCGGCCTCGGTGCAGTGCGGGTCGGGCCGGCCGCCCGGCCCGTCCGTGACGTTCAGCACGGTCCAGTGCAACGGGGTGCCGGGGCGGGTCAGCTCGGCCCATTCGACCGGGGCGAGCAGCGGGTGGGCGTAGCCGGGGACGCCGAGGCCGAGGCTGCCGGCCTCGGTCGCGGCGGCCGACGCGGCAGCCGTCGTCAGATGCGGCACGCCGCCTCCATCCAGATGTCCGCGAGGGACTCCTCCAGATTGATCCGGGGCCGCCAGCCGAGCCGGTCCCGGGCGGTGCGCACATCGGCCTGCTGCCAGGCGCCGCAGCCGTCGGGGTAGGGGTACGGGGGCAGCACGGCGCCGGCGAGCTGCTCGGGCGTCGCCTCGGAGCGCGGGGAGCCGATGGCGGCGAGCGCCTGAGGACGGCCCGGGTGCCCGAGTCCGTGCCCGTGCGCCGGCCCGTGGCCCTGCTGCGGTACGTCCAGCTCGTGCAGGGCTCCTCCGTACCCGGCGACCCGGGCGAGCATCACCGCCGCGTCGCGCAGCCGGACCGCGCGGCCGGTGCCGATGTTGACGACGCCCTGGGCTGCGGAGAGCGAGGCGGCGTGCACCGCCCGCGCCACGTCCCGTACGTCCACGAAGTCGCGCTGGACGCCGAGCCCGCTGAGCTTGAGCTCCCCGTCCCCGGACTGCATCGCGCGCCGCATGGCCTCCGCGAGCCGGCCGAGCGGGGAGCCGGCGGGGGTGCCGGGCCCGACGGGCGAGAAGATCCGCAGGACGACGGCGTCCAGCCCCGACCCGAGCACCAACTCGGTCGCTGCGAGCTTGCTGACGCCGTACGGGCCTCCCGGTCTGGGCACGGCGTCCTCGGCCGTGGACGATCCGGGCTGGCTGGGCCCGTACTCGGCGGAGCAGCCGAGCTGGACGAGGCGGGCCCCGCAGCCGCTGCGGCGCAGGGACTCGCAGATGGTGGCCACGGCGACGGTGTTGTGCCGGGTCAGCTCCCGGGCCCCGCCGCGGGTGGCGCCGGCACAGTTGATGACGACGCCCGGGTGGACGGCGTCAAGGAACCGGGTGAGGGCGCCGGGGCTGCCGGTGGCGAGGTCGAAGCGGACGTCCGCGTCGTCGCCGCGGCCGAGCGCGGTGAGCTGGACCGCGGGGTCGGCGAGCAGCCGGTCGGCGACGTAGCGCCCGAGGTATCCGTTGGCTCCGATCAGCAGCACCCTCATCGCGCGGCCCCTCGGTTGGTTGGCTGGCCGGTCATCCTGTGTCTCCTTGGTCGATGGGCAGGTGGTCGGGGGTCGGGGGTCGGGGAGCGGGGGTCGGGGGGTCAGGGGGTACGACGCTTCGGCGTCGGCTCCGCAGGGCGCCGGTTCAGGACCGTGCGTGCGCGGACGCGCGGGACAGCACGAGGACGGCGTGTACGAGGAGCCATACCGCAGCAGCGGGCACCGCCATCGGGGTCGGGACCAGGGCCAGGGCCAGGGCTGCGGCGATCGGCCCGCGCGAAGCGCCGTGGGCGAGTAGCAGCCGGGTGAGGAAGAGCAGCGCGGCGAGCGGTACGGCGACCGCGAGCGGGGTTCCGGCGAGCGCCGCGGCGCCCGCGGCGGTCGCGGTGAAGGCCAGGACGGCCCCGGCGAGCAGCGGCCGGGCCCCGTCGGCGAAGTCCTCCAGGGCGCGGCTCCCGGCGAGCCGGCGCCGGGCACGGGCGGCGAACACGGCGCCGAGCAGGTGGCCGGGCGCCACGGCGAGTGCGAGGCCGACCCCGAGGTCGGTGCCGTGGCGGTGCACCGTCCAGCCGACGACGGCTGCGGCGAGCAGGTGTACGGCGGCGGGGAAGCGGCCCCCGGCGACCCGACCGGGCCTGGCGGGCCAGACCAGCGCGGCGACGGTGACGAGCACGGTGAGGGGTCCGGCGTGCGGCATCCCCGCGGCTGCCGCACCGAGAGCGAGGGCCCCGGGGAGCAGGGAGTACCCGTAGCCGCGTAAAGCCCGGGCGTCGTACGGGCGGTCGGTGGCCTGGGCGGCCGGTTCGTCCCCGCGCGGGGTCCGGGCGTACAGCTCCTCGGCGAGCGAGAAGACGTCCCGGTGCCGGAAGCGCGCGGCGGTCCGGTCGGTGATGCCCTGCGCCTCCAGCCCTGCGGCGATGTCCAGCGGGTCCACGGCCCGCTCGCACAGCGCCCGGTGGCGGTGCAGCAGGGTCTTGACGGGATCCCCGGCGGCCCTGCGGCGGGGGGGCGAGAGCGGGGCGACAGGGACGGCTTCGTCCAGGGTCATACCGTCGCCTCCGTGGTCGTGGTCGTGGTCGGGAACCCGGTCGGGCTCGGGACCGTCGGGGCGGTGGTCGGGGACGCCCAGGTGGGGCTGGTCCAGTGGCCCGGGACCCGCGCCTCCGGGGGCTGCTCAAAGGGGACGCCGCCCTCGGGGCGGGTCGATCCGCCGGCGAGCAGCCGGAGGTAGATCTCCCGGAACGCGGCCACGTTCTGCTCGACGGTGAACAGCTCCTGCGCGCGGGCTCGGGCGGCGGCACCGAGTCGGAGGGCCCGCTCCGGGTCCCGCAGAAGCGACAGGCAGGCGTCGGCCAGCGCCCGCGGATTGCGCGGCGGGACGACGAGGCCGGTGCCGCCGATGACCTCGCACACGGCGCCGACGTCGGTGGACACGGTGGCCCGGCCGCAGAACATCGCCTCGGCGAGGTTGATCGGGAAGCCCTCGATCACCGAGGACAGCACGACCACCCGCCCGGAGCCGTAGGCGTCGGCCGACGAGGGGGCCTCGGGTCCACCGATCTCCTCGAAGGTGACCGGGTTCTCCCCTACGGTGACCGCGTCTGCGGCCTCGTCGGGGAAGAGCTGCGCGGCGAGCGAGCGGCAGTCGGCGAGGTAGTCGGGGACCGCGGCCGTCGCGAAGATCCGCAGCCTGCTGTCCGGTACCGCCCTGCGGACCTCGGCGAAGGCGTGGAGCAAGGCGATCAGGTCCTTGGCCGGCTCGATCCGGCCGACCCAGACCAGGGTGTCCGGGTCCCCGCACTCCGGGTCCTCCCCGACCGTGGCGAATCGGTCCGCCTCCATCCCGGGGTACACGGTCCGCAGCCGGTCCCGGGTGGCACCGCAGCGCTCCTGCCAGCGCCGGGCGTGCGCGTTTCCGGGGGTGAGCAGGTCGGCCTGTGCGTAGATCTCGGTGGCCAGCCGCATGTGGAAGGCCGCGAGCAGGGCCCGGACGGCCGGCCTGGGGGCGCCGCCCGGGCCGCCGGTCCCGGGGGGAGCATCCGCGGCGTGCTCCAGGTAGTGGGCCCGGAGCTGGACCCCGTACTCGGTGACCAGCAGCGGGACGCCGAAGAAGCGTTTGGCCAGCAGGCCGGGGAGGGCAGCGATCCCGCCGGCTGCCGCGTGACAGACGTCGACCTCGCGCAGGTCCTCGTACCAGTCGAGGGACAACGGCCGCAGCAGTCGCTCCAGTTCGTCGACGAAGTCGAGCAGGTCGGCCACCTGGGCGCGCTGCACGGGGCGGCGCGCGCCGGGGGCCCGGCAGGCGGACTCGACCGCACGCACCGCGGCCTCGGAGCGCAGGGCCGCGTACAACCCGCCCTGTTCCCTCGCGAGTTCGGCCAGGCCGTACAGGCCGGTGGCGAAGGGCCCGGACTCGCCCGCGCAGATCCCGCGGACCAGATCGCCGAAGCAGTCGGCGAACCGCCTGCGCTCGCGCCGGGAGTACGTCCGCCCGTCGTCCGCGGGGGCCCACAGCGGGGCGGTCCAGACACGGGTCACGTGCTCGGGCAGCACGACCCGTCCGCGCTCCTCCTGCTCGGCGCTACGGCTCAGCGCGTAGAGCTCGAACTCGTGCTGGGGCAAACCGCGCACCAGCCGGTCGCACCACAGCCTGGCCTCTCCCGTCGCATACGGATAACCACCTTCGGTGAGCAGTCCGATCCGCACGAGTGGCACCCCCGATCTCCCGTTCAGGCGGTCGCCGTCGGTCCGGTGACCCCGCCGCGGGAAACTCAAGCGGATATGCCGGTGGCGCGACGGACGGTTGTCCGTTGCGCCACCGGAAGGGGTGAAGAGTCGTAACTTTCCCGTACGGTTCGCGTTCGAGCGCGCTAGAAAGGGCCTACGGCCCTCGCACACTGCCGCGACGCGTGCGCGGCAGGGCCGCCCACCGGGCGCCGCCGCCGTTGCCCGTCAACTCCCGGGGAACACCCACGGGTTGGGCTTGCACTGGATCCCGCCGATATCGAGGGACTTCGTCTGCTGCTGCATGATCGGGGCGAGCGCGCCCGGGGTCTGGCAGTTCACGTGCCCGTGGCCGAGCCGGTGCCCGACCTCGTGGTTGATGAGCATCTGCCGGTACGCGAACATCTGGTCCGCACCGAAGGTCGGCGAGCCCTGCGCCCAGCGGAAGGCGTTGATCATCACGCGCTCCGTGGACGCCGAATCGCAGCTGACGTTGTCGACGGTGGTGTCCAGGCCGGACTTCGCACACCACACGCCGGTGGTTCCGGGGCTGGCCAGCGTGATCACGAAATCGGCTTCGCCGCCCGGTACCCGCTCGAAGGACTTCGTACCGCCGTGGCCCCAACTGCGGTCGTCGTTGAGGGTGCGGTGGACGGCCTCGGCGAACAGCTGCGGGTCCAGGCCGAGCCCCTGCTCGACATCGACCCGGTAGCGGACCACCTTGCCCTTGCCGGGCGCCGGTGCGACTCCGGGCACGGTGTCGAAGGTCCCCGGCCCCTTCAACTTCTCGTCGATGGGGAGCTGCTGGGCCATCTTCTGCTCGTACGAGAGCTCCGGCGCGGCGGCGGGTGCCTGCGGGGTCGCCCGCCCGTCGGAGCGGGAGGCCGCGGACTGGCCGGAATCGGCGCGCTTGGTGGCACCGCCCGCGGCCTGCGCGGTGGGCAAGGTCCCCTTGTCGCCGTCGGAGGTCATCTGCACGGCCACGACGACGGCGATCGCGGTGGTGACGGCGACGGCGGCCACGGTGGTGTACGTGCGGGCCTTCCGTCCGCGGCCGGGCGCGGCCGGCTCCTCGTCGGGGACCTCGGGCGCGACGGGAGCGACGGGCGCCACGGGAGCGGCGGAGGCGGCCGGGGTGATCGGCGCTCGGGGTCCGGGCACCCGGCGGTGCGAGCCGGTGGAGGTGAACGGGTCGGGTGCGGGCGACGGAGCCGCGGGCTGCTGCGGCGCCGGGAAGGTCACCTGCGGGAACCCGACCGCCGGGGTGTCGGTGTCCAGGACGGCCGCGGTCGACCGACGTGCGCGCGGTACACCGCGCCAGTCCCCGTACACCGCCTCCGGACCGGCACCCCACGCCCCACCGGGCTCGTGCTGCTGCGGGTGGCCGCCGATCCGCGCGTCGGGCTCGGGGCGGGGGGCAGACGCGTACCCCTGGTGGGCGGCGGGGGGTTCTGGCCGGCGCCCCCCGGGCGGCCCCTCGTAGGCGGGGTGCTCCTGGTGCGGAAGCTGCTCCGGGTGAGGAACGTGGTCCTGGTACGGAGGGTGCTCCGCGTACGGGAGCTGCCCCTCGTAGTACCCGGCGTGCTCCTCGTACGGGAGCTGCTCCGCGTAGTACCCGGCGTGCCCCTCATGAGGAAGGTGCTCCTCGTACGGGAGCTGCTCCCCGTACGGGAACGGTGCTGCGGGCTCCACCGCCGCCGGCGCCGGGCGGGCGGGTGCGGGGGCAGGGCCCTTGCGACTATGTCGTCCCACGGTCCTCAGCCTCTGCCGTCTTCGGTTTCTCGGTCGGTGTCGTGCAGCAACTCCCGGAAGGCGTTCGCGACCACCTCGGGATACTCCATCATCGCCACGTGCCCGGCCTCGGGCAGGCACAGCAGCCGCGAACCCCTGAAGGCCGCGCCGGCCTTCCGTGCCATGCGGTACGAGACCAGTTGGTCCCGGCCACCGTAGACCAGAAGGGTCGGGGCGAGCACGCGCTGCGCCTGGCGCCACAAACCGTGCTGCCCGCCGAGGGTGTACGCGTCGACGATGCCGCGCGAGGAGCGGGTCATGGCCTCCCAGAAGTACGGCAGGGCCATCCGCCGCTCCATCTCCTCGACGGCGTGTCGGAAGCCCTCCGCCGTCACCCGCGAGGGGTCTCCGTAACAGAGGTCCGTCACCCCGCGGGTGCGCTCCTCGGCGGTCAGGCCGCGGGTCAGCCGGCCGAACAGGGCGGCCATCCCGGGTACGGCGAGCAGGGCGGTCGGCACGGCCGACCTCTGCACGCGCAGCTCCGGCAGTGCGGGCGAGACCAGCGTGAGCGTGCGCACCAGGTCGGGGCGGACGGCCGCGACGCGGGTGGAGACGGCGCCGCCGAGGGAGTTCCCGAACAGGTGCACGGGACCGCGGTCGGCGGCGTCGAGGTGACGGATGACCGCGCGGGCCATCGCCGTGACCGAGTAGTCCCGGTCGGCGGGCGGTGGGGACCAGCCGAAGCCGGGCAGGTCGACCGCCTCGCCGTCGACGACGTCCTCCAGGTGCACCATGAGGTCCGACCAGTTCGTCGACGAACCGCCCAGTCCGTGGACGAACAGCGCGGGCGCCGGACCGGGGCCCGACGGTGGGCGGGAGCGGACGGTGAGTTCCAGTCCGGGCAGCACGGCGGTGCGCAGCTGCTCCCCTTCGGCCACGCGGACGGCTCCCACCTGGGAGGACGGCCCGGTCGTGGTTCGCACACCCGGCAGCTCGGTCGAAGACATGGGGGCAATGTTACGAGACGATCACGTCCGGAACCTTGTGTTCGACATCACAGCTGCACGGGGTCCGCGTAGCGGGGCATCCGCGATCCTCCTAGGCTCATAGGTGAGGCAGGCCCACGAGGGGTGAGGGAAGAAGGGGAGTCACATGACCGTCGACCCCGCAGAGCCGGATACCTTCCAGGACCAGTTGCGGGAAGCCCTCGACGCCGAGGCCTCCGAGGCCGATGCGGCGGAACAGCTGGTTGAGTTGGTGCCGGACGACGACGACCGGGTGACCGGGGTGGACCGTGACGAGGCGGCGGACGGGGACGCCGTCGAACAGGCGCGGGTGGTGACCCTGGACGAGGACGACTACCGCTGACCTGTGCCTGCTACCGCCCAGTACCCCTGCCGAACACCGCTGACCAGCGCGTCACCGGGTCCGTAGAGCGAGAAAACTCGGCTTGGACCCTACAGATTCGGTTACCGAAAAGTACGATGGCGGCGCGGCGCAGAGCGCACTGTGTTCTTAGAGAAAGTGGGAGGCGGCGTGACAGCCATCGAGCAGACGGAGGCAGCGCGTCCCCGGGGCACGCGACTGCCGCGCCGAGCCCGACGCAATCAACTCCTGGGCGCGGCCCAGGAAGTCTTCGTCGCGCAGGGTTACCACGCGGCGGCGATGGACGACATCGCCGAGCGTGCCGGAGTCAGCAAGCCCGTGCTCTACCAGCACTTCCCCGGCAAGCTCGATCTCTACCTGGCGCTGCTGGACCAGCACTGCGAGGCCCTGCTGCTCGCCGTGCGCACCGCGCTCGCGTCGACGACGGACAACAAGCTGCGCGTGGCCGCGACCATGGACGCCTACTTCGCGTACGTGGAGGACGAGGGCGGCGCGTTCCGGCTGGTCTTCGAGTCCGACCTGACCAACGAACCGGCGGTGCGCGAGCGCGTCGACCGGGTCTCGCTCCAGTGCGCCGAGGCCATCTCCGACGTGATCGCCGAGGACACCGGCCTGTCCAAGGACGAGTCGATGCTGCTGGCCGTGGGCCTCGGCGGGGTCTCGCAGGTCGTGGCGCGCTACTGGCTCTCCAGCGAGAGCCCGGTCGCCCGCGACACGGCGGTGGGGCTGCTGACCTCGCTGGCCTGGCGCGGCATCGCCGGCTTCCCGCTGCACGGCACCGAGGGTGGACCGGCGGGCCAGGCCGCGCAGGGCTGACGGGCCCGGCCTTGCCGGCGCGGGCGGTCCGACCGGCCACTGTTCGCTGCGAGCATGTCCACAGCGCCTCATCCGCGTCCCCTCTCCGGGCTAATGTGGACCGGGTACGGCGCGGCTGATCGCGCACAACCGACCATCGGAGGGACAAAGCCGTGGAGGTCAAGATCGGCGTGCAGCACGCACCCCGGGAGATCGTGCTGGAGAGCGACTTGAGCGCCGAGGAGCTGGAGCGCATCGTCACCGCTGCGCTGACCGGTTCGGAGCCGCTGCTGAGCCTCACCGACAACAAGGGCCGCAAGGTCCTGGTGCCGGCCGACCGCCTGTCGTACGTCGACCTGGGCGAGCCGAGCCTGCGCAAGGTCGGTTTCGGCGCGCTCTGACGCGTCGCACCGGCGCGCGAGAACTGGGTGAGGCGGCCCGGTGGTTGATTCCACCGGGCCGTTTCCCTTTCTTCCGCTTCGGGTAGGACCGCAGTGAACCGGTTTGCCCCTGACCTGCGGGAGGCCCACATGCTGCTGTTGGAAGCGCTCGGCTCTGCTCTCCTGGGCCTCGCCCTTGCCGGAGTGGCTGTGCGGGTGCTCGCGCAGCGGCTGCCGTCCCCGAGGGTCGTACTGGTCAGTGGGGTGTTGGGAGCGCTGTTCGGGGCGTACCTCACGCAGTTCGCACTCGGCCCGGGACACAACACGCTGCCCGCGACCTTCGTCGGCGCGACGCTGGTGTCCGCGGTGGTGCTGTCGTTGCTGCTGCGCCCGGGCTCGGGACCGCGGCGCTCATCCCACCGGGCTCCGTTTTCGCTTCCGTCGCAGAGCTGATCGAGCCGGCCCGCCCTCCAGCAAACGTGCGTCGGCCCCGGCGCGGACGGTTCCGTGCCGGGGCCGACGCACGCGCACGTACGGGACGTACAGGACGTACGAGGGTGTACAGGGCTACGCGGCGAGGCCCAGGGCCGCCATCCGCTTGGTGTGCGCCTTGGTGATCCGCGTGAACATCTCGCCGACGGCCGCCAGGTCGAAGCCGGCCGCCATTCCGTCCACCCCGCCGACCAGCATGGTGGAGAGCGCGTCGCGCTCGGCGACCACGCGCTGCGCCTGCGAGAGCGCCTCGCCCATCAGCCGGCGGGCCCACAGCGCGAGCCGGCCGCCGCAGCGCGGATCGGCCTCGATGGCGGCCCGCACCTTTTCGACGGCGAAGCCGCCGTGGCCGGTGTCGTCCAGCACGCTCACGACGAGCGCCCGGGTGTCGGTGTCCAGGTGGCTGGCGACCTCGCGGTAGAAGTCGCTGGCGATCGAGTCGCCGACGTACGCCTTGACCAGGCCTTCCAGCCAGTCCGACGGAGCGGTCTGACGGTGGAAGTCGTCGACGCCCTTGGCGAACGGCTCCATCGCGGCGGTGGGCTCGGCGTCGATCGCCGCCAGCCGGTCGCGCAGCCGCTCGAAGTGGTGGAACTCCGCGGAGGCCATCTTCGCGAGCTCGGCCTTGTCGTCGAGGGTGGGCGCGAGCTTCGCGTCCTCCGCGAGGCGCTCGAAGGCCGCGAGCTCTCCGTACGCGAGTGCGCCCAGCAGGTCCACGACGGCGGCCCGGTACTGCGGCGAGGCGGAGGCGGTCGCCCAGTCCTGGGCAGCGATCCCGGTCGCCTCGGCGGCGGAGCTGTCGTCGGCGGGCGATGCGTTTTCAACGGTCGACATGCTCCGCACAATAGCCCGCCGGACGGCGCCCGAAGGCACTGCATCCGGTCACTACTGGTCTGTGTAAACGCGACTACCAGGTGAATTCACCCGACACAGCTGCGCGATTCCGGGGTACAGTGGTAATGCGCCTGCCGGATACTCGGCGGGCCATCCGAATGAGGATGCCCGGTCGGTGGCCCGATCGGCTCCACCCGACCGCCCTCGGCTGATGCGTACGTTCATGCGTACCGCCTCTCCACGAGGGGCCCCCTCAGCGGCACAAGCGCTTGAGCGAAGGCTAGTGGTCCCGCGCAGCTTCGTACGACCCTCCCGAGCTTTGGGAGGGCGCAGTACTGCAAGCCAGGCACGGTACGACCCCCCTCGCCGCCTCGCGCCGCGTCTCACAGAAGAGGCAGCACCCTGACTACGTTCCGAGACCTCGGGATCTTTCCCGAGACGGCCGAAGCCCTTGAGGCCGTCGGCATTGTGTCCCCCTTCCCGATCCAGGAGATGACCCTCCCCGTCGCCCTTTCCGGCACGGACGTCATCGGCCAGGCCAAGACCGGAACCGGCAAGACGCTCGGTTTCGGCCTTCCGCTGCTGGAGCGGGTCGTCGTTCCCGCGGACGTCGAGGCAGGCCGGGCCACGCCCGAGCAGCTCACCGACTCCCCGCAGGCCCTCGTCGTCGTCCCGACGCGCGAGCTGTGCACCCAGGTCACCAACGACCTGCTGACCGCGGGCAAGGTCCGCAACGTCCGCGTCCTCGCCATATACGGCGGTCGCGCGTACGAGCCCCAGGTCGAGGCGCTCAAGAAGGGCGTCGACGTGATCGTCGGCACGCCGGGCCGCCTCCTGGACCTGGCCGGTCAGCGCAAGCTCGACCTGTCGAAGGTCAAGGCGCTCGTCCTGGACGAGGCCGACGAAATGCTCGACCTGGGCTTCCTGCCCGACGTCGAAAAGATCATCAACTACCTGCCGGCCAAGCGTCAGACCATGCTGTTCTCGGCGACGATGCCGGGCGCGGTCATCGGCCTGGCCCGCCGGTACATGACGCAGCCGACGCACATCCGCGCCACCTCGCCGGAGGGCGAGGGCGTGACCGTCGCCAACATCAAGCAGCACGTCTTCCGTGCGCACAACATGGACAAGCCGGAGCTCGTCTCCCGGATCCTGCAGGCCGAGGGCCGCGGGCTGGCCATGATCTTCTGCCGCACCAAGCGCACGGCGGCCGACATCGCCGAGCAGCTGGAGAAGCGCGGCTTCGCGTCCGGCGCCGTCCACGGCGACCTGGGCCAGGGTGCACGCGAGCAGGCTCTGCGCGCGTTCCGCAACGGCAAGGTCGACGTTCTGGTGTGCACCGACGTCGCCGCGCGCGGCATCGATGTCGAGGGCGTGACCCACGTCATCAACTACCAGACGCCCGAGGACGAGAAGACCTTCCTGCACCGCGTGGGCCGCACCGGCCGCGCGGGTAACAAGGGCATCGCCGTCACCCTGGTCGACTGGGACGACATCCCACGCTGGCAGCTGATCAACAAGGCGCTGGAGCTGGACTTCCACGACCCGGTCGAGACGTACTCCACGTCCCCGCACCTGTTCGAGGAAATGAACATCCCGGCCGGCACCAAGGGCGTCCTGCCGCGCGCCGAGCGCACGCGGGCCGGCCTGAAGGCCGAGGACCTTGAGGACCTGGGCGAGACCGGCGGCCGCGGTGGCCGTGGCGGTCGCGGCCCGGCCGCCGCGGCGGTGGTCGAGGAGCGTCCTGCCCGTACGCGCACCCCGCGCCAGCGCCGCCGTACGCGCGGCGGTGCCGAGGTGGGCTCCGAGGCCGCAGTGGCCACCCCGGTGGCGGAGGCTCCCGAGGCTCCGGGCGCCGACGAGTCGCGCAAGCCGCGCCGCCGACGCACCCGTTCGGTGTCCACGGTGGCGGAGGCCGCCGCCGCGGTGGCCGAGACTGCGGCGGCACCGGTGTCCGAGTCCACGGTGGCTGAGGTGACTGCGGTGACTCCGGCCGTCGAGCAGGCCCCCGTCCGGGCCCGCCGGACCCGGACCCGCAAGGTGGTCGAGGTGGCCCAGGTCACCGAGGTGGCCCAGGTCACTGCGGAGCCGGAGTCCCAGACGGCTGCGCCCGCCGCACCGGTCAAGCCCCGTCGCGTGCCCACCCAGAAGTCCGTGCTCGCCTCCGCGGTGACCCCGGTCTTCGAGGCTCCGGTCGAGGAGGCCCCGGTCAAGCCCCGCCGGACCCGTACCCGCAAGGTCGTGGACGCGACCCCGGAGCCGGACTTCCAGGTGGCCCCGCCGGTCGAGCCCGCCACGGTGCGGCGCACCACCCGGCCCCGCAAGGTCGCGGAAGCCGCCCCGGTCGTCGAGTCCGCTGCGGTCGCCGAGGAGGCTCCGGTCAAGCCGAAGCGCACCCGCACCCGCAAGGCCGCGGCTGCCGTCGTCGAGGCTCCGGCCGCGCCGGCCGCCGAGGAGGCCCCGGTCAAGCCGAAGCGCACCCGGACCCGCAAGGCCGCCGTGCAGACGCCGGAGGCCTGACCCTCCCGCTCCACCGTCCGGTGGCCCCGCTCCCCTTCCGAGGGGGCCGGGGCCATCGGCGTACCCGGGGGCCGCGCCTGGGGCCCGGGAGAGGTCTCCGGGGTGGTCGGGGGAGGGTGGACAGCTCCCTACGGGCCGGTAACCTCGGGCCATGAGCAAGCCGCCCCGCCTCACGCTGCCGTCCGACGCCCGCACGTACCGCCTGTCCACCGCCCGCGGCGCCTTCGCCGTGCACGAGGCCGGCGAGCCCGTGCGCGGCACCGCCCTGCTGGTTCCCGGCTTCACGGGCAGCAAGGAGGACTTCATCGGCCTGCTGGAGCCGCTGGCCGCGGCCGGCTACCGGGTGGTCGCGGTCGACGGCCGTGGCCAGCACGAGAGCCCCGGACCGCGCGAGGAGTCGGCGTACGGGCTGGACGAGCTGGCGCAGGACGTCCTCGCCCAGGTCGCCGCGTTGGGTGGGGGGCCGGTCCACCTGGTCGGCCACTCCCTGGGCGGGCTGATCGCGCGGGCCGCCGTCCTGCGCGACGCGGCGCCCTTCGCCTCGCTCACGCTGATGAGCAGCGGGCCGGCCGCGATCTCCGAGGAGCAGCAGGAGCGTACGAAACTGCTGGTCGCGGCATTGGAGGCGATGCGCGAGGACATGCCGGCGATCTGGACGGCGATACGTGCGCACGACCCCGAGGACGCCGTGCCCGACTCCCCCGAGCTGGCGGAGTTCCTGCGCGAGCGGTGGCTGGCCACGGTGCCCGAGCAGTTGATCGCCACGGGCCGGATCCTGCTCACCGAGCCGGACCGGGTGGACGAGCTGAATGCGGTGGACCTGCCCAAGCTGGTGCTGTCCGGCGAGGTCGACTACGCGTGGCCGGTCCCGCTGATGGACGACATGACACATCGCCTGGGCGCGGAGCGGGTGGTGGTGCCGGGTACCGAGCACTCCCCCAATGCAGAGAATCCGCAGGTCACGGCTGGTGCTCTGGCTACGTTCTGGGACGCCCGGCAGCGCCATTAGTTAGCCAGTGAAAAAATTTCCTTAGCGTAGGGAATGTTCGACTCTTACACTTCGTTGGAACAGTGCAAGGAGAACACTGACGAAGGGAGAAGCCCCATGCGCTTCGAGATTCTGCGCCTGGACGATGTCGACGGGTCCGCCCTGGACAGCACCGTCGTGGACGCGGCCTCCGTCAACCGGATCGTGCAGCAGGCGGCCTCCGTAGGCCAGCGCATTCTGATCCGACCGGCCGAGAGTGCGTCCTCCTGACACTTCTGCACCGAGTTGCGCGAACGCCCCCGTACCGATCCGGTACGGGGGCGTTCGCGCACCTACGGCCGGTCAGGAGCCGTGCACGACCTGGAGCACGCCGTTGATGATCTGCTGGACGGCGATCGCGGAGAGCATCATGCCGGCGAGACGCGTCACGAGGACGACGCCACCGTCCTTGATGACCCGAATGATCACGAGCGAGTAGCGCATGGTGATCCACAGCACCACGTGCATCACGATGATCGCGGACCAGACCGAGAGCTGGCCGCTGAGCCCGTCGGCCTTCTGCACGGCCAGGATGACGGACACGATCGCGCCGGGCCCGGCGAGCAGCGGCATGCCGAGGGGCACGAGGGCGACGTTCACGTCCTTGGTCTGCTTGGGCTCGTCGGTCTTGCCCGTGAGCAGGTCGAGCGCGATGAGCAGGAGCAGCAGACCACCGGCGATCATCAGTGCCGGGACGGAGACGTGCAGGTAGTCCAGGATCTGCTGGCCGCAGATACCGAAGACAGCGATGACGCCGAAGGCCACGCAGACGGCCTGCCAGGCCATGCGGCGCTGCACCTTGGCAGGTCGACCGGAGGTCAGGGCGAGGAAGATCGGCGTGATCCCCGGAGGGTCCATAATCACAAAAAGCGTGAGAAATAGGGATCCGAAGACGGCGAAGTCAAACACAGTGATGCCTTGCAGGAGAGAGGGGTGTGACGAAGGAAGAAGGGGGGCGGGGCGGCTACGCGCCGCTGGCTCCGCCGGCGCCGGGCACGGGGAAGGCCCCCGTCGCGCGGCGCGTGATCTCGCCGTAGATCTCGGGGTCGGTCGTGTACTCGCCGAGGCGGCAGGTCTTGCGGCTGCCGTGGTAGTCGCTCGATCCGGTCGTCAGCAGACCGAGCTCGCCGGCCAGTGCGCGCAGCCGCCCGCGCGTCTCGGCGTCGTGGTCCATGTGGTCGACCTCGATGCCGTCCAGGCCTGCGGCCGCGAGCTCGGCGATCGCCGTCTCGGGCACGCACCGGCCGCGCTTGGCGGCGCCGGGGTGCGCGAAGACGGTGACCCCACCGGCCGCCTTGACCAGGCGGATCGCGTCGAAGGGGTCGAGCTCGTGCTTCTCCGCGTACGCGCGACCGCCGTCGGCCAGCCACTCGGGCGTGAACGCGTCCGACACGGTGGGCACGACGCCCAGCTCGACGAGCGCGGTGGCGAGGTGCGGCCGCCCGACGGAGCCCCCGCCGGCGATCCGGGCCACCCGCTCCCAGGTGATGCCGACGCCGAGCGCACGGAGCTTCTCGATCATGGCGTGGGCGCGGGGGGTGCGGTCGTCGCGGACGAGTTCCCGCTCCCGCGCGAGGTCGGGCTCCTCGGGGTCGAAGAGGTACGCGAGCATGTGCATCCCGATGCCGTCGAGGCGGCAGGACAGCTCCATACCGGTGACCAGGGTCAGCCCCTGCGGCACCGCGGCGATGGCTTCGGCGTATCCCCGGACGGTGTCGTGGTCGGTCAGCGCAACCACGTCGAGCCCCGCGGCGGCCGCATTGCGGACCAGCTCGGCGGGGGTGTCGGTCCCGTCGGACGCCGTGGAGTGGGCGTGCAGGTCGATGCGCACGGCCGGGGCTCCAGGGTTCGCGGGTACGGGGGGACACCCCAGGATACCGTCCGCCCGTCCCCCGGACGGCACGTCCACCCGCCGCCGGGGTCTCCTGCCGTGACGACCGGAGGGGTTCACCGGCCCGCGACGCCCGGCACGGCACTAGAGGCCCAGGACGCGGGGGCTCAGGGCACCGCACGGGAGGAGCTCGACCTCGGCGCCGGCGTCCCGCAGGTCCGTCAACACGAGTTCGTCGTACATCAGCAGTCCCGACTGCTCCGGCCAGACGATGGCCCACAGCCACAGTCCGCGCGCCTCGCCGGCGAACACGGCCCGGTCGTCCGGTGCTCCGTTGACGTGCCACAGCGGTGTCGGGCGGCCCGCCGCGACGACCTTGGCGTGGGGCGGGGACGAGACGTCGATGTGCGCACCGGGGTCGGGCCCGTCCATCCCGGCGTACCGCGCGCCGAGGCCGACGCCCAGTTCCTCCGCGACGAGCAGTAGCTCCCCGATCCCGCCGAGGGGTCCGGGGCCCGAACAGGCCACCGCGGTCGCACGGCCGCCGCTGCGGTCGTCACCGGCCGCCGCCACTCCGGTGAACAGCCACCCCACCGGCAGCGGCCAGGGCATCCACACCGGCACCTTGGCCCGGTTCACCACCACGCCCAGGCCCTCGACGCTGGGTGGGATCACTGGCTGCAAGGGGTGCACCGTGCCGTGCACGGCGCACTGCCACGAGTCGGAGAAGAGCCCGGGCGCCCTGACCCGGCCACCGCACTTCGGGCAACTTGGTTCGCCCCTCATAAGATGCCACGCTCCTCCCCGCCCGGCGCCCCGTCAAGACACGATCACCCGTCCGGATGCCTCAGTCCAGCGCCACGGCGGTACGCAGAGGGTCCCGCAGATCCGTTCCGTGCGACAGCCAGCGCTCCTGAAGTGCGGCGGCCCCGTGCACCCGCTTCCAGGCCGCCTCGTTCGCCGTCATCGGCAGGAGCGGGAGGAAGTGCACCGGGTCCATCGGCTCGTCGAGTTCCAGGTCCTCCACCAGCCCGCCCGGTTCCGCGACGAGTACGGAGGTGAAGGGCGCCCCGTCCCACAGCGGTCCCCCGACGTCGAGCGAGGCGCCCGGGGCCACGACCAGCCCCTCCACCTGGGGTGACGCCCCGAGCACGGCAAGCGGTCGGAGCAGCTTGTCCGTGGGCGCCAGCCCCGCCCGTACGGTCAGCAGCAGCTCGGCGCGCGGCCCGCGCAGCGGGTCGGCGACCACGGCGGTCGGGTCGGTCATCGGATGAGCGGACATGCCGAGGGTCGCGTACCGCACGAGGTCACCCTCGACGAAACGGAGCACCTCGATGCGGTCGGTGCCCAGGAAGGTGACGGCGGCGCGGGCGTCGGGTTCGCCGAGCGCACTGCGCAGCCGGGCTTCGACGAGAGCCAGAATTTCTGCCATGGATCGAGCATAGAACTCGTATCAGCCGGGTAAAGGACGACTCTTGACCATCCGTCGGCTGATAATGTTGACCGCTGGTCGGGGCCACACTCTTGAACAGGGCCTCCCAGCGGTGGCTGGGGGCGTTTCGGGGCATCCGGCGACAGGACGTCTCCCACGGGGGACCGGCCGGAGGAGGTGGGGCTGCAATGGATCGAAGTCGATCGTGCAGTACCAACCGCTCTTCCACTCCTTGTACGGGCACGTTCCGGCCCGTTTGATCGATCTGATCAGTTGAAGAGCGACGGCAGAACTTTGTCCTCCCGTCCTGTTTCCTTCCGGCTGCCCGGGCCTGACCCGCCGGCGACGAGCGCGCCACCCGGAAGGGACCTCCCACCCGTACGGTCCGCAGCCGTGCGTGCGAAGGAGCCTGCCATGTCGATGCTGCCCTACCTGCGTGCCGCCGTACGTCCGGCCCTGCGCAGGTCCACTCCCGCCCAGCCCGGCTACGACGCCACCCGCGACCCGTCCGCGAGCAGCGCGGTCGTCGACTGCGCCGTGTACCGCGACGGCCGGCGCGACGCACGGGAGTTGGGGTCGCCGTGCCTGACGCCGCGCGAGGCGATGCGCCGGGTCCGCGAGGGTGGCGGGTTCGCCTGGATCGGCCTGCACGAGCCGACCGGGGCCGAGTTCGCGGGGATCGCCGCCACCTTCGGGCTGCACCCGCTCGCCGTGGAGGACGCGGTGCACGCACACCAGCGGCCGAAGCTGGAGCGCTACGACGACACGCTCTTCACCGTCTTCAAGACCATCCACTACGTGGAGCACGCCGAACTGACGGCCACCAGCGAGGTGGTGGAGACCGGCGAGGTGATGTGCTTCACCGGCACGGACTTCGTCATCACGGTCCGGCACGGCGGCCAGGGCTCCCTCCGGGGCCTGCGCCACCGCCTCCAGGGCGACCCCGAGCTGCTGGCCAAGGGGCCCTCGGCCGTCCTGCACTCGATCGCCGACCACGTCGTTGACGGGTACATCGCGGTCGCGGCAGCCGTACAGGACGACATCGACGAGGTGGAGAGCGCGGTCTTCGCCGCCCCCGCCAAGGGAAGTGCGCGCGGCGGCGACGCGGGCCGCATCTACCAGCTCAAGCGCGAGGTCCTGGAGTTCAAGCGGGCCGTCGCCCCGCTGCTGCGGCCGATGGAGCTGCTGAGCGAGCGCCCGATGCGGCTGGTGGACCCGGACATCCAGAAGTACTTCCGCGACGTGGCCGACCACCTGGCGCGGGTGCACGAGCAGGTCGTCGGCTTCGACGAGCTGCTGAACTCGATCCTCCAGGCCAATCTCGCGCAGGCCACGGTCGCCCAGAACGAGGACATGCGCAAGATCACCTCCTGGGCTGCGATCATCGCCGTGCCGACGATGATCTGCGGGGTCTACGGGATGAACTTCGAGCACATGCCGGAGCTCCAGTGGCGCTACGGCTATCCGATGGTGATGGCCACGATCGTCGGGATCTGCTTCACCATCCACCGGGCCCTGCGCCGCCACGGCTGGCTCTAGGGGGCCTTCGCCCGCACCGGCACCCGCGGCACCGGCACCCCCTTACCCTGTTGCGCATGACTCTCAGTGCGCTCGACCTGGCCCTCGTCGAGGAGGCCACCAAGAAGTCCGGCCTGATCTGGGTCCGCGGCTCCGGGGCCGACCGGGCCCTGTGGCACGCCTGGGTGGACGGCGCGGCCCACGTGCTGGGCGACGGGCCCGGGGAGCAGCCGTTCCCGGGGCTCACGGACGGCACGCGTGCCGAGGTGACGGTGCGCAGCAAGGACAAGGGCGGCCGGTTGGTGGCCTGGACGGCGACCGTGCGGGAGCTCGCGCCGCGCAGCGAGCAGTGGCAGGCCGCGGTCGCCGAACTCAAGGGAAAGCGGCTGAACGCGCCCGACTCGGAGCAGATGACCGAGCGGTGGGCGCGCGAGTGCCGGCTGCTGCGGCTGGAGCCGGTGACCGCGAGCACCGATCTGCCGGGCGGATCGCTGGCCGCGGCCCCGCTGGACTCACCGGCGATCACCCGCCGTCCCGTGCCGGCGGGCCTGCCGAAGCTCCTGCTCAAGCGGAAGAAGGCGGCCCGCTAACGCTGTGACTGGAAGGGTTCGCCGGTGAACCCTTCCGGTCACAGCGCTGGGCCGGGCCTACTGCGTCGGGTTCGAGCCCTGGCCGGAGCCCTTGCTCGGGCTCGGAGCCGGGGCGGAGCCACCGCCCTGCTCCTTGGTCGTCGGCAGCTGGGACCCGTAGTCGACGGTCTGGTCCTGCGCGGGCGGGTCCAGCGGGAAGGCCTTGCCCCACTCGGCGAGGTCGACCTGGCCGCCACCTCCGGCGCGCTCCAGGCGCAGCGGGTACGGGGTCCCTTCCAGGGACACCGACAGCTTGCCGCCCTTGCCCTTGTTCGCCGTGACCTGGACCGCCCGGGTGGGCCCGACCTTGGTGTAGTCGCCCTTGGCGAGCTTGCCGTCGAGTCCGAGCAGGCCGTCGAGCAGTACGTGCATGTCGGTGAAGCCGCGGAACTGCTTGTAGGTGGGGTCGCTCTGGGGCACCTTCACGTACTTGTCGCCGAGTTTGCCGGCCGAGTCGGACTTCCCCCAGAAGGCCGCGCTCGCCTTCAGGTAGAGCTGTTCCCCCACGCGCAGCACCTGGAAGGTGTCGTCCTTGGACTTCACCTCGCCGGAGCCGCCGTCCTTCTTGAGCCGCATGTCCAGGGTGAAGGACGTGCCGCCGCTGACGAGCGTCCCGGACAGGTGCACCGAGTCGGCGGCGCCGGCCGCGGCCTTCGCCTTGTCCTCGATCTGGTCGGCGGAGAGTTTGCCGACCCCGTTGGTGCCCTCGTCGGGGTCCGCCCCGCAGCCGCTGCCGGTGACGGCCAGGCCTGCGAACAGGACACCGACGAGGGCCGCCCGGCGCAGCCGTGCGGCGGGGAGGTGGGCGGTCACGGGCAGGTGCCTCTCGTCGTACGTCTTCGAGCAGCAGGCAGCGTACCCGCCCGTAGCTCGCGCACCGGGCGGGTGGGTCGGACGAGTGCCCGAGCAGACCGCCCCACCAGGACGCCTTCGTGGGGCACGGGCTAGCCTGAGGGGCGGTAGGACTGTGGACCGACGCTCTAGGAGGCGCTCATATGGCTGGTGGCGCCCCGCGGATCTTCGTTTCGCATCTGTCGGGTGTGCCCGTCTTCGACCCCAACGGCGACCAGGTGGGCCGGGTCCGTGACCTCGTCGCGATGCTGCGCGTCGGCGGTCGGCCGCCGCGGCTGCTGGGTCTGGTGGTCGAGGTGGTCAGCCGGCGGCAGATCTTCCTCCCGATGACCCGGGTGACGGGCGTGGAGTCCGGACAGGTCATCACCACCGGTGTCGTCAACATGCGGCGCTTCGAGCAGCGCCCCACCGAACGGCTGCTCCTCGGCGAACTGCTGGACCGTCGGGTGACGCTGGTGGCCACCGGTGAGGAGGTCACCGTCCTCGACGTGGCGATCCAGCAGCTGCCCGCCCGCCGTGACTGGGAGATCGACCGGATCTTCGTGCGCAAGGGCAAGGCCGGCGCGCTGCGCCGGCGCGGCGAGACGGTGACCGTGGAATGGTCCGCGGTGACCGGTTTCTCGCTGGAGGAGGAGGGCCAGGGCGCCGAGAACCTGGTGGCCACCTTCGAGCAGATGCGCCCGGCCGACGTGGCGAACGTCCTGCACCACCTGACGCCGAAGCGGCGCGCCGAGGTGGCCAACGCCCTCGACGACGACCGGCTCGCCGATGTCATGGAGGAGCTGCCCGAGGACGAGCAGGTCGAGATCCTCGGCAAGCTCAAGGAGGAGCGCGCCGCCGACGTCCTGGAGGCGATGGACCCGGACGACGCGGCCGACCTGCTTTCGGAGCTTCCGGAGGACGACAAGGAGCGGCTGCTGACGCTGATGCAGCCGGACGACGCCGCCGACGTGCGCCGTCTGCTGTCCTACGAGGAGAACACCGCGGGCGGTCTGATGACCACGGAGCCGATCGTGTTGCGGCCGGACGCGACGGTCGCGGACGCCCTGGCCCGGGTGCGGCAGGCGGACCTGTCGCCCGCGCTGGCCGCCCAGGTGTACGTGTGCCGGCCGCCGGACGAGACGCCGACGGGCAAGTACCTGGGCACGGTGCACTTCCAGCGGTTGCTGCGGGACCCGCCGTTCACCCTGGTCAGCTCGATCGTGGACGCGGGCCTGCCGCCGCTGCGGCCGGACGCCTCGCTGCCGGTGGTGACCAGCTACCTGGCCGCATACAACATGGTCGCGGTGCCGGTCGTCGACGAGAGCGGTTCGCTGCTGGGCGCGGTGACCGTGGACGACGTACTGGACCACTTGCTGCCGGACGACTGGCGGGAGACGGACTTCCCCTCCGAGGAGGCCGTACGTGGCCACTGAGCGGGGACGCGGGGAGCAGGGGCGCGAGCGGCGCCGGGAGCAGATCCGCCAGCGGCGTGAGCACGCGCGTGAGCACGCGCTGCGCGAGGCGTCGGAACGGGCGGAGCGGTCGGCGGAGCGGGCCTCCGAACGGGCCGCCGAGCGGACGGCCGAGCGGGCGGAGAGGGCCAGGATGGGCCAGACGACCGGGTCGAGCGCGTTGACGCGCTCGCGCGTGCGCCTCGACCAGCCGCGGGCGCCGCGCCGGTCGCTGCTGCCCGAGTACGACCCGGAGGCCTTCGGGCGGCTGTCGGAGCGGGTGGCGCGGTTCCTCGGCACGGGCAGGTTCATCGTCTGGATGACCCTGGTCATCGTGCTGTGGGTGCTGTGGAACATCTTCGCGCCCGAGCACCTGCGGTTCGACGAGTACCCGTTCATCTTCCTGACGCTGATGCTGTCGTTGCAGGCCTCCTACGCCGCTCCGCTGATCCTGCTCGCGCAGAACCGGCAGGACGACCGAGACCGGGTCAACCTGGAGCAGGACCGCAAGCAGAACGAGCGCTCCATCGCCGACACGGAATACCTGACCCGGGAGATCGCCGCCCTGCGGATGGGGTTGGGCGAGGTCGCGACGCGCGACTGGATCCGCTCCGAGTTCCAGGACCTGATCAAGGAGATGGACGAGCGGCGCCTATTCCCGATCGAGAGTGACGAAGGCGACCGCTAGCGGCCTTTCCTGAGGCACGCTACCGAGCCGTACCATCGGTGCATGGCTACCGACACAAGCTCCGCCGCCGTGCCTGAGCAGGACGCGATCCTGGACGCGCTGGCGACGGTGAACGACCCCGAGATCCACCGGCCGATCACCGAGCTCGGCATGGTCAAATCGGTGGAGATCGGCGAGGGCGGCGCGGTCGCCGTCACGGTCTACCTGACGGTGTCGGGCTGCCCCATGCGCGAGACCATCACCAAGAACGTCACCGAGGCCGTCGAGCGGGTCGCGGGCGTCACCTCGGTCGCCGTCACGCTGGACGTGATGAGCGACGAGCAGCGCAAGGAGCTGGCGGCCTCGCTGCGCGGCGGCACCGCCGAGCGCGAGGTTCCGTTCGCCAAGCCGGGCTCGCTGACCCGCGTCTACGCGGTCGCGTCCGGCAAGGGCGGCGTCGGCAAGTCGTCGGTGACGGTGAACCTGGCCGCGGCGATGGCGGCCGACGGTCTGAAGGTGGGCGTCGTCGACGCGGACATCTACGGCCACAGCGTGCCGCGCATGCTGGGCGTGGACGGCCGCCCCACCCAGGTCGAGAACATGATCATGCCGCCGTCCGCGCACGGCGTGAAGGTCATCTCCATCGGCATGTTCACCCCGGGCAACGCGCCGGTCGTGTGGCGGGGCCCGATGCTCCACCGCGCGCTCCAGCAGTTCCTGGCGGACGTGTTCTGGGGCGACCTGGACGTGCTGCTGCTGGACCTCCCGCCGGGCACCGGCGACATCGCGATCTCCGTGGCCCAGCTGGTGCCGAACGCGGAGATCCTGGTCGTCACCACCCCGCAGCAGGCCGCGGCGGAAGTCGCGGAGCGGGCCGGCTCGATCGCCGTGCAGACCCACCAGAAGATCGTCGGTGTCGTCGAGAACATGTCCGGGCTGCCCTGCCCGCACTGCGACGAGATGGTCGACGTGTTCGGCTCAGGCGGTGGCCAGAAGGTCGCCGACGGCCTCACCAAGACGGTCGGCGCGACCGTCCCGGTGCTGGGTTCCATCCCGATCGACGTCCGGCTGCGCGAGGGCGGCGACGAGGGCAAGCCGGTCGTCCTGTCGGACCCGGACTCCCCTGCCGGTGCGGCGCTGCGCTCGATCGCGGGCAAGCTGGGCGGCCGGGCCCGCGGCCTGGCCGGCATGTCGCTGGGCATCACCCCGCGCAACAAGTTCTGATCCGCCCGGTGGCGGGCGGGCGGTACGCCCGCCGGCCCGCGCCCGGGCCGCGCAGCACGAAGGGCACCGCCGGCCGGCGGTGCCCTTTCCCGTATTCCTCGTACGTCTCCCCGTGCACCGTTACGTCCGTACGTCCGTACGTCCGTACGCCCGTACGTCTACTCGTACGCGGCGAGGTCCCCGATCACCGAAAAGCCGAGCCCGTACGCGCTCATGCCCCGCCCGTAGGCGCCCAGGTGCACCCCGCCCCGGGTGGAGCCGGCGAGCACCCAGCCGAACTCGGACTCGCGGTAGTGGAACGGCGTCGGCTCCCCGTCGACGGGGAGCGAGAGCGTCGACCAGTCCGAGCCGTCGAGGTCGTCGGCGAGCTCCCACGCGGCCTCGGTCTGCTGCTCCAACCAGTCGTCGCGCAGGCTGTGGTCCATCTGGCCGGGCCAGCTGTACGCCAGCAGCCCGGAGCCGGCCAACCAGGCCGCCGAGGAGACCGAGGTGGCCTCCAGGACGCCGGTGCCGTCGCTGCTGCGGCGCAGCGGGTTGCTCGCGACGGTGACGACCACCGCGAAGCGCTCCTTCTCCCCGGTGGCGATCTCGCCGCGTGCGGAGGGCTCGTCGCCGTGGCCGGTGGAACCGTGCTCGACGGTACCGTCGGCGCCGGTGCCCACCTGCATGAGCCAGCGGGGGCCCGTGAAGGCCCCGTCCAGCCCGTACCAGGGGAAGTCTGCCCGCAGGTACCCCTCCACCATCCGGCGGACCGCCGGGACGGGCGCGGCGGCGTCCTGGGGCGGTGCGGAGGGTGGCTGCGGGGGTGCAGCGGCTGGTTCAACCGGTGCGGCTGGTGCGCCAGCGGGAGCGGGCGCCTCGGCGGGCTGCACCCCTACCCGGCTACTGCTCGTCGTCTCCATCTGAGCGGCCTCTCGTTCCGTCGGGTCCGGAACGGCCCTCCCCCACTTCGCTGGGGGACCCTCCCCCTCGCTCCGGTGGGGGGACCCCCAACCCTCGGGCGGCCTGCGTCCGGACTCATGGAGGATAGCCACCGGACCCCGGATCGCCGGGAAGGCTCGAACTCAGGTGGCGTCGACGTCGAAGGGCGTGCGCTGGTCGGCGGCCGGGGCGGCGGGCTTCTTCAGCAGGTCCGGGCCGGAGGCGGCGGGCTCGGCGGAGGCGCCTGTGGGGGCCGCTTCCCTGCTGTTGACGGCGTCGGTGACCTCGTTCAGTTCCTTGCGGAGATCGAACGTGCTGCGGATCTCCTTGAGGTCCTCGTTCTCCGTCAGCTGCTTGCGGATGAAGGTCTTCGGGTTCAGGTCCTCGAACTCGAAGTCCTTGAACTCGGGGCCGAGTTCGGAGCGGATGTCCTGCTTCGCGCTGTCCGAGAAGGCGCGGATCTTCCGGATGAAGCCCGTAACGTCCTGGATCACCTTGGGCAGCTTGTCCGGGCCGAAGACGAGGATGGCGAGCACCACGATCGTGACCAGTTCGAGTGCGCCTATGTCGTTGAACACCTTGCCGCTCCTCGGCTCTCTTCACTTCGGGCCACGACACACGGTACCCGGCCCCGTCGGCCGACCCCTACATCGGTGCCGCATCAGCCGTGGTTTCTCCTGCTGGTCATGATCCGTTCGCCGAGCCGAGCACCAGCTCCAGCGTGCGCTCCCGACCGTCGCGCACCACGGTCAGGGCGAGCGGGTCCCCCGGGCGGTGCCCCCGGATCTTGATGATCAACTCGTCGCCGCCGTGCACCCGCCGGCCGTCCACCTTGGTGATCACGTCGCCGCCCTGGATCCCGGCCCGGGCCCCGGGGCCGTCGGGGGTGACGGCCGGCTTGCCGTCCTCGCCCTTGGCCGCGACGCGGGCCCCGTCGCCCGTGTACTCCATGTCGAGGGTGACGCCGATGACGGGGTGGGTGGCGTGACCGGTACGGATGAGCTCCTCGGCCACGCGCTTGCCCTGGTTGACGGGGATGGCGAAGCCGAGCCCGATGCTGCCGCTCTGCTTCTCGGAGTCCTGCTTGTCTGCCCCGCGGATCGCGCTGTTGATGCCGATCACGCGGGCTTTGGCGTCCAGGAGAGGCCCGCCGGAGTTGCCGGGATTGATGGGGGCGTCGGTCTGGAGGGCGTCGACGTAGCTGATGTCGCTGCCGTCACCCTTGTCGCCGCCCGCGGTGATGGGCCGGCCGGTGGCGCTGATGATGCCGGCAGTGACGGTGTTGGAGAGGTCGAAGGGCGCGCCGATGGCGACCACCGGGTCCCCGACCTTCACGTTCTCGGAGTTCCCGAGGGCCAGCGGCTGCAGGCCCCGTACTCCCTCGACCTTGACCACCGCCAGGTCGTACCCGCTGTCGCGCCCGACGAGTGCGGCGGTGACGCTCTCACCGGAACTGAAGGTGACCGTTATGTCCTTGGCGTCAGCGACCACGTGGTTGTTGGTGAGGATGTGGCCCTGCGGGTCGAGCACGAAGCCGGTGCCGGTGCCGCCGCCCCCGCTGCCGCGTACGTGCAGGGTCACGACGCCGGGCAGCGCGGTGGCGGCGATCCCGGCCACGCTCTCGGGGGCGCGGCCCTTGCCCTCCACGGCGGCCTGCGGGAGTTCGAGGCGGGTGCTGCTCTGCCGCTCGGCGAGTACCCCGAGCCAGCCGCCGACGCCGCCGGCGAGGAGGGCGGTCCCGAGGCACAGGGCCAGGACGTGGCGCAGCCGGACGCCGCGGCCGGTCGACGCCTTGCCCTGGTCGGTGACGTGGAGGGGCGCATCGGCCCAGGGGTCGTACCGCTGCTCCGCGGCCCCCGGCTCCTGCACCTCGGACGCCGTCGCCGGGTCGGCCTCGGTCCCCGGCTGCGCCGCTGTCGTCGCCGCTTCCGCCGTGCCGGCGGGGCGGCTCCACCAGGACGGAGCCGGATCGGACTGCTGCTGGTCGGCCATGGGCGCTCCCCGGGGGTACCTGTAGCACCGCCGGGCGGCGCATCTGCCGCCGATTCAACCAGGTCCCCCGGCCGCCGGGGGGCTGCACCCCCGATCCCCCGGGCCGACCGGGGTCAGCGGGTCAGGGAGACCGGGCGGGGGGAGGCGGACAGGGACGGCTGGACCGGAGCGAGCGGGCCCGAGGGCCGCGGGCTGGCGGCGAACCCGGGCGTGGGCATCCGGTCCCGGACCACCGCATCGGACACCGGCACCGCTGGACCGGGCCGCGTCGCCGGGGCCTCGCCCCGTACGTTCGGTTCGAGGGTGTCCACCGGCAGCGAGCCGCCGAGCGCGATCGCAGCCAGCGAGACCGCGCCGGCCGCCACGAACGCGAGCCGGCGCCGTGGCCGCCCCACGTCGTGGACGCGGAAACCTTGCTGCGGTGCGCTCGGAGCCACGTACCCGAAGAGGTCAGCCCCGGGCGGTCCCGAGGGCCCGTCGGGGCCGTCGCCCGGCAGCCCCTGCAACCGGGCGAGCAGCCCGGCTGACAGCGGCGGCGGCGCACTCTCGACGAACAGGTTCTTCACGCGGCGCTGCGCGTCGGCCTCGGCCTTGCACTTGGCGCACGTGGCCAGGTGCGCCAGGACCCGCTCGCGCGCGTCATGGTTCAGCTCCCCGTCGACCAGGGCGGCGAGACGATCGCCCAGGTGCTGTTCGGCAGGGGACGGACTGACTCCGCTCACTCGGCTCCGCCCTCTCCCCCGGTACCCGGCGCCCCAACTGCCACGCCCGCCAGCGCACGCTGCTCCGCACGGGCCTTGGGGGACCGGTGCTTGAGCGCCTTGCGCAGGTGCGAACGGCCACGGTGGATACGGCTGCGCACGGTACCGAGCTTCACGCCGAGCGTGGCGGCGATCTCTTCGTACGACAGGCCCTCGATGTCACACAGGACCACGGCGGCGCGGAACTCGGGCGCGAGGGTGTCCAGCGCCTGCTGCACGTCCGCGTCGAAGTGGGTGTCGTGGAGCACCTGCTGCGGGGACGGCTCGCGGCTCGGCAGCCGCTCGGCGGCGTCGTCGCCGAGGGCGTCGAAACGGATCCGCTGCTTGCGGCGGACCATGTCCAGGAACAGGTTGGTGGTGATCCGGTGCAGCCAGCCCTCGAAGGTGCCCGGCGTGTACGTGGACAGCGAGCGGAAGACGCGGACGAAGACCTCCTGGGTCAGGTCCTCGGCGTCGTGCTGGTTGCCCGTCAGGCGGTAGGCAAGGCGGTAGACCCGCGCGCTGTGCGTGCTGACGATCTCCTCCCATGAGGGAGGGGTCCACGCCTGGGGGCCCGCATCGGCGGCAAAGGTCGCGGTGGTTGCGGCAGCGGTGTGGAAGCGGTCAGCAATGTCGGTCACGGATTTCGGCTCACCCGCCGACCAGAAGAGGCGTCTGAATACGCCCCCACGATCCACAGGCGCAGCCGCACCTCCCCTATCGGCTCTGGTGGAGTCCAGTGGAGTCCCTACCATAGCCACCCCTCCCGTCAGCTCCGGATAAGCATTTTTGCAGTAACTTTGCACGCGCTTTCGGTCCGTCGGGCCGTCGATCTGCCCGATGCCGTCCCATCTATCCCGCCCGCGCCCCGCCCGAACGTCCTTTTTGCCTCGCTGGTCTTTTCGCCGTCCCCCTCTCCAACGCCCGGTCCCATCTGCGGGTTCCCGACGTCAGCGGATACAGTCACCGTTGCGCCAACTATGGGGACAGGAGAGGGTCATTACCGGCAACCGGCAGACGAGCTGGGCGTTCGCCGACGCGTTTGTCGCCGAGGACGACGCTCTGCGGTGGGCCCGCGACCGGGCCAGGGAAGCGGGCCTGCGCTCCGTCTCCCCCGGCACCGGGGCCGCGCTGCGCCTGCTCGCCGCCACCGCGGACGCCAAGGCGGTCGCCGAGATCGGCACCGGCACCGGCGTCTCCGGCATCCACCTCCTCCACGGCATGCGCCCCGACGGGGTGCTGACCACCGTGGATCCCGAGGCCGACCGGCAGGCCTTCGCCCGCCAGGCCTTCCGCGCCGCCGGCTTCGCGGGCAACCGCGCCCGGTTCATCCCCGGCCGCGCACTCGACGTACTACCCCGGCTCGCCGACGGCGGATACGACCTCGTCTTCTGCGACGGGGACCCGTCCGAGTCCCTGGACTACCTCGCCGAATCGTTGCGCCTGCTGCGGCCCGGCGGGCTGGTGTGCTTCGAAGGGGTCTTCTCGGACGGCCGCACCGTCGACTCCGCGGCCCAGCAGGTCGAGGTGCTGCGCGTGCGCGAGCTGCTGCGCAGCGTGCGGGAGAGCCCGGCGCTGGAAGCGGCCCTGCTCCCGGTGGGTGACGGCCTGCTGTGCGCGGTCCGGCGCTGATCCCGTACGCCGGAGTGGCCCGACCGCACGGAAAACCCGACCGCACAGAACAACGCTGCCCCGACCGCGGGAGCGGATCGGGGCAGCGCAGAGAATGCAGGAAATGCAGAGGGTGCAGTAAGTGCTGCCGACTGGTTAGCCGACGACCTTCTTCAGGGCGTCACCCAGGGCGTCCGCTTCGTCCGGAGTCAGCTCGACGACGAGCCGACCGCCGCCCTCGAGCGGTACGCGCATGACGATGCCCCGCCCCTCCTTGGTGACCTCGAGCGGGCCGTCGCCCGTCCGCGGCTTCATGGCCGCCATGCTCGTTCCCCTTCCTGAAACCAGCTCATCGTCAGCCGACGGCCCCATTCAGGCGCCTGGAACCCGGCATCGAACACATTGCTTCTTGGCCATTATCCCGCATGTCAGGACCCGATGACCAACATCGGCAGGGAACGCTTGCGCAACGCGCTCGGCCAAAACCACTCATTTCGGGGATGTGCCTGCGATACTTCGCCGCCGCGCCCCGCCACCGGCCTCCGCTTTCTTTGACGCACATCACACACCCCGGCGGCGGCTGGTCCGCCATGCTGGCCCTTGCACCGCCGGTACCGGCCGGTAGCCAAGCCCGCGACGAAGGGGGACCCCCACGATGGCCGACAGCGTGCTCTACGAAGTGACCGACGGACTCGCCACCATCACGATCAACCGTCCCGACGCCATGAACGCCATGAACACCGAGGCCAAGGTCGCGCTGCGCGACGCGGTCCAGGCGGCTGCCGCGGACACCGCCGTCCGGGCGGTGCTGCTGACCGCGGCCGGCAACCGGGCCTTCTGCGTCGGCCAGGACCTCAAGGAGCACATCGGGAACCTGGCCTCGGACCGCAACACCGGCACCTCGCTGACGATGAACACGGTCGCGGAGCACTACAACCCGATCGTGCGCGCCCTGACCGAGATGCCGAAGCCCGTGGTGGTGGGCGTCAACGGGGTCGCGGCCGGGGCCGGCTTCGGCTTCGCGCTGGCGGCGGACTACCGGGTCGTCGCCGACACGGCTTCCTTCAACACCTCCTTCGCGGGGGTGGCGCTGACCGCGGACTCGGGCGTCTCCTGGACCCTCCCCCGCCTGATCGGCGCCTCCCGCGCCGCCGACCTGCTGTTCTTCCCCCGCTCCCTGAAGGCGCAGGAGGCGTACGAGCTCGGCATCGTGAACCGTCTGGTCCCCTCGGACTCCCTGCACGCGGAGGCCGAGGCGGTGGCCCGCACCTTCGCGGCCGGCCCGACGGTCGCCTACGCGGCTCTGAAGGAGTCCCTGGCGTACGGGGCCTCCCACTCGCTCGCGCAGACCCTGGAGCACGAGGACATCCTCCAGACCCGCGCGGGCGCCTCCGAGGACCACGCGATCGCCGTCGAGGCCTTCCTCGCCAAGCAGCCGCCGAAGTACCTGGGCCGCTGACCCGACGCCGCCGACCCCGGCCGCCGCTCAGGCCGGGGTACGGGCGGTGCAGGCGGCCAGGTGGTCGTTGACCAGGCCGCAGGCCTGCATCAGGGCGTAGGCCGTCGTGGGGCCGACGAAACGGATGCCGGCCTTCTTCAGCGCCTTGGCGAGCGCCGTGGACTCGGGGGTCACCGCCGGAACCTCGGAGATCGTCTGCGGCGCAGGGCGCCCCGGTTCCGGGGCGTGCGACCAGATCAGCGCGTCCAGTTCGCCCGGCTCCCACTCCGCCAGGACCCTCGCGTTGGCGAGCGTCGCCTCGATCTTGGCCCGGTTGCGGATGATCCCCTCGTCGGCCAGCAGTCGCTCCGCGTCCCGCTCGTCGAAGCGGGCGACGGCCTCGATCTCGAACTCCGCGAAGGCCTTGCGGAAGCCCTCCCGCCGGCGCAGGATCGTCAGCCAGGACAGGCCCGACTGGAAGGCTTCCAGGCTGAGCCGCTCGTACAGGGCGTCGTCGCCGTGGAGCGTGCGGCCCCATTCCGTGTCGTGGTACGCGATGTAGTCCTCGGTGGCCAGCGCCCACGGGCAGCGCAGGCCCCCGTCCGGACCGGCCACCGTGGTCACTGGCCCTCCTTGTGCAGGTCGACCGTGCCCGCCGGCCGGGTGCGACCCCGGGCCGCCGCCGACAGCTCCGCGATCCGCGCGTCCCGCTCCGCGAGCTCCGCCGCGAGCCGCTCCAGTACGTCGTCCACCTCGGCCATCCGGTACCCGCGCGGGGCGACGGGCAGCCGCAGCGCGTCGATGTCGGCCCGGACGACCGGGCGGCTCTCCGGCAGCCCGTCGGCCACCCGGTCCGGCTCGGCCTCCGGCAGCACGGCCTCGGAACCACCGCCCACCACGGCCAGGGTGACCGCGGCGACGACCACGACCAGCGCGATCAGCAAGAACCAGAACACGATCAACTCCCTGAGAGACTGCGGGCCCGTCCGGTCACCAGGTTAAGGTCGCAGCGAGGCGCGAGGGCCGCCGGAGGAGGAAAGAACGGGATGCTGCGACTGGGCAGGCGCGAGTTCGAGACCCACGAGCCGGTGATCATGGCCATCGTGAACCGGACTCCGGACTCCTTCTACGACCAGGGTGCGACGTTCCGCGACGAGCCCGCGCTGGACCGGGTCGAGCAGGCGGTCGCCGAGGGCGCCGCGATCATCGACATCGGCGGGGTCAAGGCGGGCCCGGGCGAGCACGTGGACGCGGACGAGGAGGCCCGGCGCACGGTCGGTTTCGTGGCCGAGGTGCGCCGCCGCCACCCGGACGTGGTGATCAGCGTCGACACGTGGCGGCACGAGGTCGGCGAGGCGGTCTGCGAGGCCGGGGCCGACCTGCTGAACGATGCCTGGGGCGGCGTGGATCCGAAGCTGGCCGAGGTCGCCGCACGCCACGACGTGGGGCTGGTCTGCACGCACGCGGGCGGCGTCGAGCCCCGTACCCGGCCGCACCGGACCGCGTACGAGGACGTGATGGCCGACATCCTGCGGGTCACGGTGGGGCTGGCCGAGCGCGCGGCCGCGCTGGGGGTCCGCCGCGACGCGATCATGATCGACCCGGGCCACGACTTCGGGAAGAACACCCGCCACTCCCTGGAGGCCACCCGACGCCTCACGGAGATGACCGACACCGGCTGGCCGGTCCTGGTCTCCCTGTCCAACAAGGACTTCGTCGGCGAGACCCTCGACAAGCCGGTCAAGGAGCGGCTGTTGGGCACCCTGGCGACGACGGCCGTTTCGGCCTGGCTGGGCGCACAGGTCTACCGCGTCCACGAGGTCGCCGAGACCCGGCAGGTCCTGGACATGGTCCGCTCGATCCAGGGCCTGCGACCGCCCGCGGTCGCACGTCGCGGACTGGCCTGAGGCGCCATGCCCGGGCCGCGGGCCCGGGCTCCTTCAACGACCGGTCCCCGTACGGCCCGAGGCCCGGGGACCGACGCCGGCGGGTCCCGGCGGTCGCCCGCCGGGACCCGCCCGGGGCTACTTGCCGACTTCCTTCGTCACCAGCGCGATGGCCTCGTCCACGTCGTCGGTGACGTGGAAGAGGTACAGGTCGTGCTCCGAGGCTTTGCCCTGCGCGACCACCGTGTTCTTGAGCCAGTCGACCAGTCCGGCCCAGTACTCCGTGCCGAACAGCACGATCGGGAACCGGGTGATCTTCTGGGTCTGGACGAGGGTCATGGCCTCGAACATCTCGTCCAGCGTGCCGAGTCCGCCCGGGAGGACCACGAAGCCCTGGCTGTACTTCACGAACATCGTCTTGCGGACGAAGAAGTACCGGAAGTTCAGCCCGAGGTCCACGTGCTGGTTGAGCCCCTGCTCGAAGGGGAGCTCGATGCCCAGGCCCACCGAGATGCCGTTGGCTTCCCGGGCTCCCTTGTTGGCCGCCTCCATCGCACCGGGGCCGCCGCCGGTGATCACCGCGAAGCCCGCCTCGACGAGGGCGCCGCCGATCCGTACGCCGGCCTCGTACTCCGGCGAGCCGACGGACGTACGGGCCGAGCCGAAGACGCTGATCGCCGGGGGCAGCTCCGCGAGGGTGCCGAAGCCCTCGATGAACTCCGACTGGATGCGCAGGACCCGCCAGGGATCGGTGTGCACCCACTCGGTGGGCCCGGCCGAATCCAGCAGCCGCTGGTCCGTCGTACTGCCCGCCTGCACCTGGCCCCGCCTGCGCAGCACCGGCCCGAGCTGCTGCTCCTCGGGCCGACTGCGAGCGTCCCCTTCGGGATTGCGGTGGTTGCCCATGACGTGCTCCCTCCTGCTGATCGTTGCATCAGGGTAGGCGCACGAAGGTGACGGGAAGCGGAATTCAGGAGGTCAGCCAGGCGCGGAGTCGTTCCTCGCAGTGCAGGATCGCCTTCGTCTCCACCCGCTCGTCCACCTTGTGGGCCAGCAGGGCGTCGCCCGGGCCGTAATTGACCGCCGGGACGCCGATCGCGCTGAAGCGGGACACGTCCGTCCAGCCGAACTTCGGCATCGCGCGACCGCCGACGGCTTCCATGAACGCCGCCGCCGCGGGGTGGGAGAGTCCGGGGAGGGCGCCGCCCGAGAAGTCGTCGATGACGAACTCGTCGATGTCGCAGTCCGCGAAGACTTCCCGGACGTGCGCGATCGCGTCGTCCATGCTGCGGTCGGGGGCGAAGCGGAAGTTGACCGTCACCGTGCAGGCGTCGGGGATGACGTTGTTGGCGACGCCGCCCTCGATGGCGACCGCGTTGAGGCCCTCGTGGTACTCCAGGCCGTCGATGACGGGCTTGCGGGGCTCGTACGCCGCCAGTTTGGCGAGGATCGGGCTCGCCGCGTGGATGGCGTTGGAACCCATCCAGCTGCGCGCGGAGTGGGCCCGCTCGCCGAAGGTGCGCAGCAGGACGCGCAGGGTGCCCTGGCAGCCGCCCTCGACCTCCGCGTTGGACGGCTCCAGCAGGACCGCGAAGTCGCCGGTCAGCCAGTCCGGGTGGGCCTCGGCAACCTTGCCGAGGCCGTTGAGGTCGGCGGCGACCTCTTCCTGGTCGTAGAAGACGAAGGTGAGGTCGCGGTTCGGCTCGGGCACGGTCGCGGCGATGCGCAGCTGTACGGCGACGCCGGACTTCATGTCGGTCGTGCCGCAGCCCCACAGGACGTCGTTCTCGTCGAGGCGGGACGGGACGTTGTCGGCGATCGGGACGGTGTCGAGGTGGCCGGCGAGCACGACGCGCTCGGCCCTGCCGAGGTTCGTGCGGGCCACGACGTTGTTGCCGTACCGGTCGACCGTGAGGTGGGGAAGGGCGCGCAGCGCGCGTTCCACCATATCGGCGAGGACCTTCTCGTCGCCGCTCACGGACGGAATGTCGACGAGCCGGGCGGTCAGCTCGGCGGCGTCCAGGGTGAGGTCCAGCTCGGATTCGGACATGCCCCCGACCCTAACGCCCCGGACTGCGACGAAGCTTTCACGTCCGGCCGGTGGACGCGTCGCATGGCTCAAGTACGGTGGGCCGCGTGTCCCAGAGCGATCACCCCCGCCCTCGCCGTCGCCGGCCGCTGCTTACGACCGCCGGCGTGTTCGTCCTGCTCGCACTGATCGGCTACTTCGCCGTGCAGTACAACTCGACGGGCGGTGCCGGTGCTCCGCACTGCACTGCCACGATGGTCCCCGACCCCGGCCACGAGGGCACCCGCCAGTCCTACGACATGTCGCCGGAACAGGCGGCGAACGCGGCGACGATAGCCTCGGTCGGGGTCGCCAAGGGCCTGCCCGAGCGGGCGGTGACCATCGCGCTGGCGACGGCCATGCAGGAATCGGCGCTGCGCAACCTCGACCACGGCGACCGGGATTCGCTCGGCCTGTTCCAGCAGCGGCCCTCGCAGGGGTGGGGCACCCCGGCGCAGATCATGGACCCGGTGTACTCGGCCGGGATCTTCTACGACCGCCTGGCCGAGATCAAGGGCTACTCGCGGCTTCCGCTGACGGAGGCCGCGCAGCAGGTGCAGCTCAGCGGCTTCCCGCAGGCCTACGCGAAGCACGAGCCGGACGCGACCGTCGTGACGGCGGCCCTCACCGGCGCCGCGCCGGGCACCTTGACCTGCACGGGTCCGGTTCCCCGGCCGGGGACCGGGGACCCCGAGAAGGTCAAGGCGGAGCTGGTCAGGGTGCTCGGGGCCGGGGCGACGCCGAAGGCCGGTCCGCCGAAGTCTCCGTTCCATGCGGGCGGGACCGACCAGTCCGAGGTCACGCTGTCGGTGACGGGCAAAAAGGGCGAGATCGACGAGCGGCACGGCTGGGAGATCGCCCACTGGGCGGTGGCGCACTCCGCCGAACTCGGCATCGTCCGGGTGGGGTACGGCAGCAAGGCGTGGATCGCCGGCGAGAACAAGGGGAAGTGGGTCGACAAGGCGCCGGGCAAGTCGGGGGACGGGGATCCGCGCAACAGCGGGCCCGACGACGTACGGATCTTCGTGGCCCGCTGAGCCGACGCGTTGCACGGGGCGGTCAGCCGTACGAGGCGTCCCCCGTCCGGGGCGACCCGCCGGCGGCCCGATCCACCTCCGTGAGGACGGAAAGCCCTGGTCGGCGCCCATTCAATGAGCTTGTCGCGGAAGCCGATTAAACGATGCGTTACCGATCCTTTACCCGTCACCTCCGCAACTCCACCCGCCCCCCGAGCGGTTGTACACGGCGTACTCAGCCGCTACCGCTTAGGAGCATCATGTCCCTCCCCCTGACCCGCCGGATCGCCCGTACCGCGCTGCTGCTCGCAGCCGGGGCAGCTCCCGTGGTCGGTGCGGCCGGCGCGGCCAGCGCCGCGGACCTGGAGTCCGTGCCGCAGCTGGGCGCCCTCACCAGCCCGGACGCCGCCATGCACACCGCCACGGACGCCGCCGCCAAGGCCGTACCGGCCGCTCCCGCCGAGGTCGCCGACACCGCGGGCGCCCTGCTCGGCGGGCTGCCGGCCAAGGGCCTGCCGACCGGCGCCGTACCGACCGACCTGACCGGTGCGGTTCCCGCCCAGGGACTGCCGCTGGGTGGCCTGCCCGTGGGCGGCTGAGCCACCCGAGGGAAGAACGCCGAGGGGCCGGGAGCACGAACTCCCGGCCCCTCGGCCCCGTCTGCGGGTCCCGAACGGACCCGGGCGCGGGGTCAGGCGAGTCGCTTGACCGCTGCCTCGACGCGCTCGTCCGTGGCCGTGAAGGCGACACGGACGAACTGTGCGCCCGCCTCGCCGTAGAAGTCGCCCGGCGCGACCAGGATGCCCCGCTCCGCGAGGTGGGCGACCGTCTCCCAGCAGGGCTCGTCCCGGGTCACCCAGAGGTAGAGGCTCGCCTCGCTGTGCTCGACGCGGAAGCCGTGCGCCTCCAGGGCCGCCCGCAGCGCCTCGCGCCGTGCGGCGTAGCGCCCGCGCTGCTCCTCGACGTGCGCGTCGTCGCCGAGCGCCGCGACCGTGGCGGCCTGCACCGGGGCGGGGGTCATCATGCCGCCGTGCTTGCGGATCTCCAGCAGTTCGCCGAGCACGTCCGCGTCGCCGGCGACGAACGCGGCGCGGTAGCCCGCCAGGTTGGAGCGCTTGGAGAGCGAGTGGACGGCGACGATGCCCTCGTACGAGCCGCCGCACACGTCGTCGTGCAGGACGGAGACGGGCTCGGCCTCCCAGCCCAGTTCCAGGTAGCACTCGTCGCTGAAGAGCAGGATCCCGTGCTCGCGCGCCCAGGCCACGATCCGGACCAGGTCCTCCTTCGGGAGGACCTTCCCGGTCGGGTTGGAGGGGGAGTTGAGCCACAGCAGCTTCACGCCGGCCGGGTCGAGGTCGGTGCCCGCGGGGTCAGCCGCAAATGCCTCGGTGTCGTAGACCACCGGCTCGGCGCCGCACAGCCGCGCGCCAACCTCGTACGTCGGGTAGGCGAGCCGGGGGTACGCGACCTTGTCGCCGGCGCCCAGGCCCAGCTGGGTCGGCAGCCAGGCCACCAGTTCCTTGGAGCCGACGACCGGCAGGACGTTGCGGTGTCCGGCGGCGCTCGCGCCGAGGCGGCCCCGCACCCAGCCGGTGATCGCGTCGCGCAGGGCGACCGTGCCCCACACCGTGGGGTAGCCCGGGGAGTCGGCCGCCGCCACCAGAGCGTCCTGGATCAGCTGCGGCACGGGGTCCACGGGCGTGCCGACGGACAGGTCGACGATGCCGTCCGGGTGGGCCGCCGCCGTCTTCTTGTACGGCTCCAGCTTGTCCCAGGGGAAGGCGGGAAGACGTGCGGAGACTGCGGCCACGGTGTTCTCTGCTCTCTACTGGTACTGGACGTACGGGACCTGCTCGGACCTGCGGGCAAATGCCTCGGTCCCGCGCGGCACGGGGGCCGGACGGGACCGAGGCAGGCGCTGCTCCCCCGGACTCCGTCCGGGGGGAACCCCAGGGGTGGTGGCCGTCAGTGGCCTTCGCCCATGGGCGGCAGCGCGGCGATGAAGGGGTGATCGCGCTCGATCAGGCCCAGCTTGGAGGCACCACCGGGCGAACCGAGCTCGTCGAAGAACTCGACGTTCGCCTTGTAGTAGTCCTTCCACTCTTCCGGAGTGTCGTCCTCGTAGAAGATGGCCTCGACCGGGCAGACCGGCTCACACGCACCACAGTCGACGCACTCGTCCGGGTGGATGTACAAGGACCGCTGGCCCTCGTAGATGCAGTCGACGGGGCACTCTTCGATGCATGCCTTGTCCTTGACGTCGACACAAGGCTCCGCGATGACGTAGGTCACGCTCTCGTTCCTCCTCGGTAGGGCTTTCCATATCGCGCGGGAGCGCGGCGTCGTCGATGCCCACGCCTAGTATCTCCGTTCCCGGGCACGATCCGAACAGGAGGGGCGGACAGAGCTGTGGAAATCACTGCCGGTGGGCTGCTGGAGATCCGTATTACCCCGGCTGACGTGGGTAAACGTGTCTCTGTACGACGGGTGGAGAACGGGACGAGCGGGTCGCCCGCACTCACTGACACGGTAGGGGTTCTCACATCCTGGGACCAGGGTGTGCTGACGATCACACGAAAGAGCGGCGAGTCCGTCCGCATCGCGGAATCGACGCTGGTGGCGGGCAAGGTCGTGCCCCCGGCACCGGCGCGTCGGCGGGGTCCCGCCGCCTCCTTCGACGAGCTGGCGCGGGTCGGGGCCCGCGCCTGGCAGCCGCTGGAGAGCGAGCCGCTGGGCGAGTGGACGCTGCGGGCGGCCGGTGGATTCACCCGGCGGGCCAACTCCGTGCTGCCGCTCGGCGACCCCGGGGCGCCGCTGGACGAAGCACTCGCGCGGGTGACGTCCTGGTACGCGGAACGCAAGCTCCCGGCCTATGTGCAGGCCGCGACCGGCGCAGCCGGCACCCAGGAACTGCTGTGCGCGGAACTGGAGCAGCGCGGCTGGGTGAACGAGGTGTCGGCGGAGGTCCGGATCGCAGCGCTGGCCCCGATCGCTGACGTGGACGCCGCTGCCGCCCCCGAGATACGGCTGACCCGCACCCCGGACGAGGAATGGCTCGGGCGGTACGGGCGGGTCAGCGACCCTGAAGTGGCCCGACAGGTGCTGGTCGCGGGGCCGTCGGTGTGGTTCGCGACGCTGCCCGGACGGGCGATCGGGCGACTCGTGGTGGACGGCCGGTGGGCCGGGTTCGCGGCGGTCGAGGTGGACCCCGGTCACCAGCGCGCGGGCCTGGGCACGGCGGTGATGGCGGCGCTGGCCCGGCGGGCGCTGGAGGAGGGCGCGTCGGCGGCGTGGCTGCAGGTGGAGGCGGACAACGCGGCGGCACGGTCCCTGTACGACGGCCTGGGCTTCGCGACGCACCACGCCTACCACCACTTCCGGGCGGCGCGATGAGTGCGCAGTCCCGGGAGCTCTTCGCACGGGAGGCCCGCTCGGAGCGGCCCGACCTGGCACTGCTGTGCCTGCTCCTGGCAGCGGAGGCCGATCCGGAGGTGGACGAGGGCGCCATGGACCGGGCCCAGATCGAGCTGGACCGGCTGGCGGGCATGCTGCCGTACGGGCTGCGCGGCGGAAAGGCGTGGGCCTCGGCGGTGACCGAGCTGCTGGGCGGCCGGATGGGCTTCCACGGCACGCCCGCGGACTACGACCGGTTGTCGTCCTCGCTGCTGCACGAGGTGCTCCGGCGGCGCCGGGGCCTGCCGATCCTGCTGTCCGTGGTCTGGCTGGAGGTCGCACGGCGGGCGGGTGCGCCGGTGTACGGGCTCGGTCTGCCGGGGCACTTCGTGGTGGGTTTCGGAGATCCGGAAGAGGGGCTGGTGGTCGACCCGTTCGCCGGCGGTGCGTCGCTGGGCGCCGGCCCGGCGGAGCTGGCCTCGCAGCCGCGCACGCCTGCTCGGACGCTGGACATCGTCCTGCGGATCCTGAACAACATCAGGACCTGGGCGTCCACCCGACCCGAGCAGTCGGGGGTGGCGCTGTGGGCGTTGGACCTGTCCCTGCTCCTGCCCTCGCACCCGGCGTCGCTGCGCTACGAGCGGGCCCGCCTGCTGGTGGAGCGGGGCGAGTTCACCACCGGGGCGGCGGAGCTGGAGGCGTACGCGGAGGTGGTGGAAGCGGTGGACGAGCAGACGGCGGCCCGCATCCGGGGCGAGGCCCTGTCGGCCCGTGCCCTGCTGAACTAAGCGGGCTCGGGGAAGTGAGGCACGCCCCCACGCCGCCCGGCACGGCACGGCACGGCACCAGGGTCCGCCCGACCGACCGTGCTCCCCTCACCCGACCACCACAGGGGCCCCTACAGCCAGCCCTTCTCGCGGGCCACGCGCACCGCTTCCGCGCGGTTGCGCGAGGCCAGTTTCTGGATGGCCGTCGAGAGGTAGTTGCGGACCGTGCCCTGGGACAGGTGGAGCCTGGCCGCGAGTTCCGCGTTCGTCGCCCCGTCCTCCGCGGCCCGCAGGACCTCCCGTTCCCGATCGGTCAGCGGGTTCGCGCCCTCCGCCAGGGCCGCTGCGGCCAGGGTGGGATCGATGACGCGCTCGCCCGCCAGGACCTTGCGCACCGCGTCCGCCAACTGCGCGGCCGGGGCGTCCTTGACCAGGAAGGCCGAGGCACCCGCCTCCATCGCGCCGCGCAGGTAGCCGGGGCGGCCGAAGGTCGTCAGCACGACGATCTTGAGGTCGGGAACCTCCGCCCGCAGGGCCGCCGCCGCCTCGATGCCCGTCATGCCCGGCATCTCGATGTCCAGGAGCGCGACGTTCACGTCGTGCTCCCGGGCGGCCCTCACCACCTCGTCGCCGCGGGCGACCTGGGCCAGCACCTCGATGTCCGGCTCCAGTCCGAGCAGGGCCGCGAGGGCCTCCCGGACCATGGACTGGTCCTCCGCGAGGAGGACCCGGATGGGACGTGAGCTCATGATCCAGATCCTAGGGGGATGCGGGCCAGCAGACGGAAGCCCCGTTTGCCGGTCGGGCCGGCAGACAACGTGCCGCCCACGGCCTCCAGGCGCTCCCCCAGGCCTGTCAGGCCGTTGCCCGCCACCGGGGAACCACCTGCGCCGTCGTCCGCGACCGACAGCTCCACCACCGCTCCCGCCAGGGTCTGGCGCCGCTCCACGCGGACCGTGCACCGCTTGGCACCGCTGTGCCGGACCACGTTCGTCACCGCTTCCCGCAATGACCAGGCCAGCGCCGATTCCACCTCCTCCGGGAGGTCGTCCACCGGCTCCGCCGGCAGGTCCGCCGCCACGCCCGCCGCGGTCAGCGCGGTCCGTGCGCCCGCCAGTTCGCCCGGCAGTGTCGGCCGCCGGTAGCCGCTCACGGCTTCCCGTACGTCGACCAGGGCCTGCCGGCTGACCTGCTCGATGTCGGCCACCTGCTGGGCCGCCTGCTCGGGGCGGTCCGGCAGCATCCGTCCCGCCAGCTCGCTCTTGAGCGTGATCAGCGACAGCGAGTGGCCCAGTAGGTCGTGCAGGTCCCGGGCCATCCGCAGGCGTTCCTCGTTCGCCGCGAGCTGCGCGACCGTGGCGCGCGCCTCGCGCAGCTCTATCGTCGTGCGGATCATCGCGCGTATGCCGACCATCGCGAACCCGCCCATCAGGGCCGGGATGAGCAGCCCGGCGAGGTAGGCGTCGCCGCCCGGAACCGCGAGGGCCGTCACGGCCAGCAGGGCGGTCGCGCCGGGCACCGTGAAGCGGGAGATCTCCCCCGGCAGCGCGGCGCCGGAGGAGATGGACACGTACACGAAGAGGACGAGCCATTCGCGGCCCAGGGTCAGGGACAGGAGCGTGGCCTGGGCGGAGAGGACCGCCACCGAGAACAGCACGCGCCGCACCTCGGTCTGTCGGGCCGTGCGGAAGACCAGGACCAGGTACCAGGCGACGAAGGCCGCGAGGCCCAGGCCGCCGAGCAGCCTGACCCCGAGGCCGTGTCCGCCGCGGATCAGGTCGGTGACGGGGGCGCTGAGGTAGAACAGCCAGAGACCGATCCACAGCGACTTCACGATCTTCTGCCGGCGGTTCTCGGGGCGGACCCCGATCCGGGGCCCGCCCTTCACCCCCGTCATACCGGTCTCGACCACCGGTCCCCCCACCCCGCTCACGCTCGTCACACCCGTCATGCCTTCAGCGAGTCCTTGCGGTACAACCAGGCGGCGGCACCGGTGAACAGTACGAAGTACACCGCGAGGATCGCCACGTCCTTCAGGTGGGGCGCGCTCCCGAGCTCGATGGCCTGGCCCAGGCCCGCGTACGCACGGGTCGGCAGCCACTCGCAGATGTTCTGGAGCCACTGCGGGAAGTTGGCGGTGGGCATCCACAGGCCGCCGAGGATCGACAGACCGAAGTAGAAGAGCATCGTGATCGGGCGGACGTTGTCCCCGGTCGCGAGGTAGCCGATCGCCACGCCGAGGGCGGCGAAGACCAGGCTGCCGGCCCAGATGGAGCCGGTCAGGGCGAGCCACTGCCAGGCGTCGAACCGTACGCCCTTCACGCCCGCGGCGACCGCGAACACGACGAGGATGGCGGGCAGGGACAGCACGCCGGCGCTGGCGGTCTTGCCCAGGACGTAGCCGCGGCCGGGCAGAGCGGTCAGCCGGAGCTGGCGGACCCAGCCCTTCTCGCGTTCCTTGGCGATGCGTTCGCTGTTGCCCATCAGGACGGCGGTCAGGGCGCCGAAGGAGGCCATGGCGACCATGTAGAAGGCGGGCATGGTCAGTTCGGTGCCCATGACCTTCGTCGTGCCGTCCAGGGTTCCGCCGAGCATCAGGAACAGCGCGGCCGGGTAGAGCACGGTGAAGAACAGGTACTTCTTGTTACGCAGGGCGCGCCTGATTTCGAGCTTCACGAGCTCCGTCGTTCCGGTGGTCAGCACGGTGCGTGGGCCTCCTCGGCCTCGGTGAGGGCGATGAAGGCCTGTTCCAGGCCCAGCCCGGCGACTTCCAGGTTCCGGGGGTAGAGCCCCAGGGCGTACAGGGCGTGGACGGTGGCATCGGCGTCCCTCGACTGGAGCCTCACCGTGTCGCCGTGCCGCTCGTACGCGGTGAGGTGCGGGAGGGCGCGCAGCGCCGCCTCCTCCACCGGTGCGTCCCCGGCCAGGTCGAAGGCGATCCGGCGGGCTCCGGCCTTCGCCTTGATCTCGGCGGCGGTGCCGTCGGCGAGGAGCCGTCCCTTGTTCAGCACCAGGACCCGGTCGGCGATCGCGTCCGCCTCTTCCAGGTAGTGGGTGGCGAACAGGACGGTGCAGCCCTGCGCGGCCTGTTCGCGCATGGTGGCCCAGAAGGCCTGGCGGGAGGTGACGTCCATGCCGGTGGTGGGCTCGTCGAGGACGATCAGGTCGCTCCGGCCTGCGGTGGCGAGGGCGAAGCGGACGCGCTGCTCCTGGCCGCCGGAGAGCTTGTTGACCACGCGGTCTGCGATCTCGGTGATTCCGGCGCGGCTGAGGACCTCGTCCACCGGGTAGCGGCGGGGGTGCAGGGCGCAGCCGAGCGAGACGATCTCGCGTACGGTCACGTCCTCCATCAGGCCGCCGCTCTGGAGCATCGCACCGACCCGGCCGGCCGCGACGGCCTCGCGCGGGGTGGCGCCGAAGAGCCGCACGGTGCCGGAGTCGGCGGGCCGCAGGCCCAGCAGCAGGTCGAGCGTGGAGGACTTGCCGGCGCCGTTGGGGCCGAGCAGCGCGACCGTCTCGCCCGGGTGGAGTTCGAGGGAGAGGCCGTCGACCGCGCGGACCGCGCCGTAGCTCTTGGTCACGTTCTGGAAGGCCACCACGGGGCCGGCACCGGGTCCGGTGTCCTGGTCCTGGGCGGCGGTGGTGTGCGCCGGGGTCGTCGTCGTCATGACGGAAGATTCGCCCGGCCGGGGGTGCCCGCGGCAGTGTCTACGGTCGTGACTGCCGCATGACGGATGTCATGCGGTCGACGTGACAGGCCCAGCGGTGGGTACGGCGCACGGCCCGGCGGTAGGTACGGCGGAGCCCCCGCCGGGTGGACGGGGGCTCGGGCCTCAGGAGGGGTTGGTGTCGATGGTGCCGATGCGCTCTGCCGGGGTCTTGCCGCGCAGGGCCTTGCCGAGGGCGCCGGCGACGTCCTGCGGGGTGACCGGGGTCTTCTCACCGGTTCCGCGTGTGATCAGGACGCCGTCGAAGGAGTTCCCGTACGTGGCCTTGAGCGCTTCGAGGTCGTACTTCTCGACCAGGTGCCCGTCCACGACCTGCATGCTGAGGATCTTGGGGAGCGACTTGGCGCCGAAGGCGAGGGACTTGCTGCCCGCCTTGACGGTGGCGATGCCGGACATCGCGGGCTCGGCGAACTCCTTCATGGCCCGGTCCAGTTCGGCCTGGTCGACGGCCGGACCCTTGGTGGTGACCGGGAGTTCGACCGGGTCCGCCTTGCCGGTGGCGACCATGTCGCGGAAGGCCTTGGTGACCAGGTCGACGGAGGCGCCCGCGTCCAGGGTGGAGCCGGCCTTGCCGGGGACGGCGACGGCCTTGCCGGTGTCGAACTTGATGGTGCCCTCGGTGGCGGTGCCCGCGGAGCCGGCCAGCTCCTGGAGGGCGACCTGGAGCTTCTCCTCGTCGACCGGCAGCACGGGATCGGCGATGCGCTCGTTGCCGAGCAGCGAGCCGATGACCGTGACGGGGTTGTAGTCGCTGCCCGCCGCATTGCGGACGGTGGTCTGGGCGTCCAGGCTCAGCCCGGCCTTCTCGGGCTTGAGTTCGATCTGCTTGCCGCCGACCGTGAGCTGGAGCGGGGAGGCGGCGCGGTTACCGAAGGCCGTCTGCAGCTTGGCGACGGCCTCGTCGCGGCTGCCGCTGATGTCAACGCCGAGGACGGTGGTGCCCTTGGGGACGTCGGAGTGGTTGAGGAGCAGCCCGGCGCCGTAGGCCACGCCGAACAGGGCGATGAGTCCGCCGCCGACGAGGACCAGCCGGGAACGACCCTTCTTGATCTTGGTCGGCGTCGCCTTGGCCGGCGTCGCCTTGGCCGCCTTCGGGGCGCGCGCGGTGGCGCCCGCACCCGGGGCCGGAGCGGGGACCGGGGTCGGGAACGGGTCGTCCAGATCGGGTCCGGGCCAGCGGGGCGCCTCGTCGGCGCGGGGGGCGTCCATGGCAGCGGTGCCCAGTGCGGGGCCGCCCGTGGGGCCCGCGGGGCCGCCGGGCGCAGCGGGGCCGCCCGGGCCGCCGTACACGGGGAAGGCCTCGGTGGAGGGTCCGCCGTCGCCGTACCCGGGGAGCCCCGGGGTCGTGCCGACACCGGGGCCGCCGGGCCGCCGGGGGGCCAGGGGCGCGTCGGGGCCGGGAACGCCCGGGAAGCCCGGGCCGGCCGGTGCCGGCGCCGGGGGTCGGGCGAAGCCGTGGGCGGGCGTGTCGAAGGCGGGGCCGGCCGGTGCGCCGGGGGCGCCTGTGTGCGGGCCCGCCGAGCCGGGGGCGGCCGGGGCGAAGCCGGCCGACGGGGCGGCGGGGGCGGACGGGGCCGGGGTACGGGTCGGCAGCCCCGGTGCGGGCGCCGACGGCGTACGGGTGGGCAGCGCGGGCGCGGGGCCCGCGCCGGCCGGGGTGCGGGTCGGCAGCGCCGGGGCCGGCGCGGCGGACGCGACAGGCGCGGCGGACGCGGCAGGCGCCGCGGCGGCCGGCTTGCGGGGGGCGAACCAGTTGTTGGCCGACACCTCCGGCTCGGCGGCGGGCGCGGGCGCCGGCTCGGGCGCCGCCTCGGGCGCGGGCTCGGCCTGCTCGGGCGCGGTCTCCGGCTCGTTGGCGGCAGCTGCCATCGGCTTGCGTACGACCACCGGCGGGATCGGCCGCGAACCCGGGATGTTGATCCGGATCCGGGTCGTCAGGGTGGTCTCGGTCTTCGGCCCGTCGATGTCGGGCGTGGACGGGTTCGAGGTCACAGGGTTCTCCTCCGAGGCAGTCGCCGCGGCGTCCGTGGTCGGATACTGGCCGGTTCCGTACGGCGTCATACCCGAGGGGTAAGCGGCTCCACCGCGCCCCTTGGGCCCGGAGGACGAACTGTCGGTTTCACGACTCAAGGCAGGTTCTCCCGGTTGGCTCCGCCGCCCGTCATACCGTGCGCGGGCAGCTCGGCGGCCCGACCACCATACTGGCCGTCGCCCGCACACAACTGTCCTAGTGGAGTCAGGGGTTCCACTTTGCCCCACTCACCCTTTGTTCGAACACCTCTCGAACCCGCCCCCAACCCCCTTGAACGCGCACCGCGACCGAGTTCAACGGCACGTCACTTGCCGGACTGCGCGGCCGAAACCGGCCGGTCGAACGGGCTTCGCAGCGTGGCACACATCACAGCCAGCACGGTTCCACCCAAAAGGTAGACGTACACGCCGATTCCGGACGAACCGAGCAGGAAGTCCCCCTCGGGGCGCGGGCTGCCGAGGAGCACGTACGCGAGGAACCAACCGATCGCTCCGGCCCCCACTCCGAGCCCGGTCCCGACGGCGATCCGGCCGCCGAGGAACAGCCCGAAGAGGGCCAGCAGTCCCAGCAGCAGCCCGGCCGGGAACCACAGGTCCACGACGAGCCAGCCGGCCGCCCCCGTCAGCAGGCCCGTCACCAACAGGCCGAGCAGGGTGGCGATCCGTGCGGGGGTCAGGGCCCCGGTCACGCGCGCACCCCCGCGAAGAGGTCGTGTTCACGCTCGCCCGCCGGTGCGCCGGACCGACCCACGGCCAGCTCGTAGAACTCGCGGGAGAACAGCGGCTGTGCGAGGTCGTTGGAGAGCGCGAAGAAGGCTCCGTCCACGGCGATCTGGGTGGCGTGGGCGCGCATCGCAGCCGCCTTGGCCGCCACGAACTCCTCCTCGGCCACGATCTCGGCGCTGATCTGCTCGTCGGCGACGACACCGGGCACGTCGTCCGGTGAAGCGGTCCCCGGGAAGGGCGTCTTGGACCCGGCCGCCTCCAGTCGGGCGAAGCCCTCCTCGACCACCGAACGCGGCACCCGGTTCCAGTAGACCTTCTCGATCTCCCACGGATCGCCGAGGTCCCGACGGTAGGTGGTCTCCGCGGCCAGCTCCGCACCGCGCATGGCGACGCGGTGGGCCTGGATGTGGTCGGGGTGGCCGTAGCCGCCGTCCGGGTCGTAGGTGACGAGGACTTGGGGGCGCAGCTCGCGGATGACCTCGACGAGGTGGGCGGCGGCCTCGTCCACGTCGGCGGACCAGAAGGACCCGGGCCGGCGGTTCTGTTCGGCACCCATCATCCCGGAGTCCCGGAAGCGGCCGGGGCCGCCGAGGAACCGGTGGTCGGTGACGCCCAGTTCCGCCATGGCGGCGGCGAGCTCACCGATGCGGTGGGTGCCGAGGGTGTCGTTCCGATCGGCCGCGAGGTGGGCGAGGGCGGGCGGGATGACCTCGCCCTCCTCGCCGAGGGTGCAGGTCACGAGCGCGACGTGGACACCCTCGGCCGCGTACTTGGCCATGGTGGCGCCATTGGTGATCGACTCGTCGTCCGGGTGCGCGTGCACGAGGAGCAGCCGACGGGCGGGAAGACCGTTCATGGAGCCAAGACTACGAGGCGCGGCCTACAACTTGAGGCCACTGATCATGCTGGCCACGTTCGTGGTCAGCTGGCTGAGGGTCGGGGCGATGGTCGAACTCGCCAGATAGAACCCTAGGAGCACACAGACAGCGGCGTGTCCCGCCTTCAGGCCCGACCGGCGGACCAGCAGGAAGACGACGATCGCCAGCAGCACCACGGCCGAGATCGAGAGTGCCACGGCGTTTCACCTCCACGTCGAGCGGACATCGGTACGCGTACTCGTACTCAGTGCTCGGCGGAGTCATACCCACCGTGCGCTACGGATCATAACTATCCGTACCAGCGCATCGATCGAATTCCGGCAGCACGAGGGGCGCACGCCGCGCATGCGCAGGGTCACGGGGGAGGCCGGCCGGGGAGCCTGTACGCCTCCCCGGCCGGCTGTCGGCACCCGCACGGCCGCACGGGACCCAGGCTGCACGGCCCATATCTCGGGACAGAAACGGTCAAGTTGCTTGCTCGTAAACCGTGTTGACGGGTAGGCGATCGCAACGGCCTGTTCTCACGGGGGTGGCGAGAAATGAGCGGTCGACGGCGGCAATTCGCCAGGGGGTGGGACGACCTGCCTCTCCGCCGCGAAATGGCAGGCCGAGGGGTGGGCCGCCGGACCGGAGGGGAAGGCCTCCGGGATGGCGAGCAGCGGGACCTCGGCGGTGCAGCGGGGCTGGGCCTTCCAGCAGCGGGTGCGGAAGGGGCAGCCCGAGGGCGGGTTGGCCGGGGAGGGGACGTCGCCGGTGAGGATGATCCGCTCGCGGTGGGCGCGGGCCGCGGGGTCCGGGACCGGCACGGCCGAGAGCAGGGCCTGGGTGTACGGGTGGGTGGGGTGGTCGTAGATCTGCGTGTCGGTGCCGATCTCGACGACGCGCCCCAGGTACATCACGCCGACCCGGTCGGAGATGTGCCGCACGATCGAGAGGTCGTGCGCGATGAACACGTAGGAGAGGTCGAACTCGTTCTGGAGGCGTTCCAACAGGTTGACCACCTGGGCCTGGACCGAGACGTCCAGCGCGGAGACCGGCTCGTCCGCCACGATGATCTCCGGCCGCAGGGCGAGGCCGCGGGCGATGCCGATGCGCTGGCGCTGGCCGCCGGAGAACTGGTGCGGGTAGCGGTTGATGTACTCGGGGTTGAGCCCGACCACGTCCAGCAGCTCCTGGACCTTGCGGCGCCGGTCGCCCTTGGGGGCCACCTCCGGGTGGATCTCGTACGGCTCCCCGATGATGTCGCCGACCGTCATCCGCGGGTTCAGCGAGGTGTACGGGTCCTGGAACACCATCTGGATGTTGCGCCGGACGGCCTTGAGGGCCCTGCCGGACAGCTTGGTGACGTCCTCGCCCTTGTACGAGATCGCGCCGGCCGTCGGGCGTTCCAGGTTGACCAGCATCTTCGCGACCGTGGACTTGCCGCAGCCGGACTCACCGACGATGCCGAGCGTTTCGCCCCGGGCGAGGTCGAAGGAGACCCCGTCGACCGCTTTGACCGCGCCGATCTGCTTCTTGATGAGGACGCCCTGGGTCAGCGGGTAGTGCTTGACGAGGTTCCTGACCTCCAGGATGGTCTCAGGCACCGAGGCACTCCTTCCAGAAGAAGCACGCGCTCGCACGGTCGGGGGCGACCTCCGCCAGTGGCGGAACGTCGGTGCGACAGACCGCCTGCGCCATCGGACAGCGCGGGTTGAAGGCGCAGCCGGGCGGGATGGCCAGCAGGTTCGGCGGCAGCCCCTTGATCGCGTAGAGCTCCTGGCCCTTCTGGTCCAGGCGCGGGATCGAGTCCAGCAGCCCTCGGGTGTACGGGTGCGCCGGGCGCTTGTAGATCTCGTGGACCGGAGCGGTCTCGACGATCCGGCCGGCGTACATGACGGCGATCTTGTCCGCGACGTCCGCGACCACGCCCAGGTCGTGCGTGATCAGGATCAGACCCATGTTCAACTCGCGCTGGAGCTCGGCGAGCAGGTCCATCACCTGGGCCTGGACGGTCACGTCCAGGGCGGTGGTCGGCTCGTCCGCAATGATCAGGGAGGGTTCCAGGGCCAGCGCCATCGCGATCATGATGCGTTGGCGCATGCCGCCGGAGAACTGGTGCGGGTAGTCGCCCACGCGCTGCTTCGCCGCCGGGATCTTCACCCGGTCCATCAGCTCGACGGCCTTGGCCCTGGCGTCCTTGCGGGACGTCCCGCGGTGGACCTCGTACATCTCGCCGAGCTGGGCGCCCACGCTGAGCACCGGGTTGAGGGAGGACAGGGCGTCCTGGAAGATCATCGCCATGTCGGCGCCGCGGATCCTCCGCCGGTCCTCCTCCTTGATCTTCAGCAGGTCCGTGCCCTTGAACAGGATCTCGCCGCCGGCGATCCGGCCCGGCGGAACGTCCAGGATGCCCATCACGGCCTGGGCCGTCACTGACTTGCCCGAGCCGGACTCACCGAGCACGGCGAGGGTTTCCCCCTCGTCCACCGAGTAGTTGACGCCGTTGACGGCCTTGGCGACTCCGTCCCGGGTACGGAACTCCACGTGGAGGTCCCGGACTTCGAGCAGCATGGTGCCCACTCCTCAGCGCAGCTTGGGGTCGAGGGCGTCGCGCACCGCGTCGCCGAGCATGATGAACGCGAGAACGGTCAGGCTCAGCGCGCCCGCCGGGTAGAGCAGCATGTGCGGGGCGTTGCGGATCTGTGAGGCCGCGTTGGAGATGTCGATGCCCCAGGAGACGGTGGGCGGGCGCAGACCCACGCCCAGGAAGGACAGGGTGGCCTCCAGGGCGATGTACGTGCCCAGCGCGATGGTGGCGACGACGATGACCGGGGCGACGGCGTTGGGCGCGACGTGCCGCAGCATCATCCGACCGTTGCCGGCGCCGAGGGCCCGGGCGGCCTGGACGTAGTCGTTCTGTTTGGCGGTGATGACGGAGCCGCGGCCGATGCGGGCGATCTGCGGCCAGCCGAGGAGCACGATGAAGCCGACCACCGGCCAGACGGTGCTGCTGGTCACCACGGACAGGAAGACCAGGCCGCCGAGGACGACGGGAATGCCGAAGAAGATGTCGGCGACCCGGGAGAGCAGTGCGTCGCCCCAGCCGCCGAAGAAGCCGGCCAGCCCGCCGAGCACCGAGCCGAGCAGGGCCGCGCCGAGGGTGGCGCAGACCCCGACGGTGATGGAGGCGCGGGCCCCGTACACGGTGCGGGTGTACACGTCGCAGCCCTGGGTGTCGTAACCGAAGGGGTGGCCGGGGGCGGAGCCCTGCTGGGACTTGGAGAGGTCGCACTGCAACGGGTCGCCGCTCGCGATGAGCTGCGGCCAGATCGCGATCACGACGAGGAAGAGGATGAGCAGCGAGGAGACGATGAAGACGGGGTTGCGGCGCAGCTGGTGCCAGGCGTCGGACCACAGGGAGCGGGCCTTCTGGCTGGGGCCGGTGGTGCCCGGTGCGGGACCGAGGGGCTTCTCCAGGCTTTCCGCCTCGTCCAGGGCCAGATCCATGGGTCCCCCCTGTCCGGTGGGTGCGATCGCTTCGTCGTCCCCGGGTTCGAGCGGGTCGTAAACGGGCTCCCCGGGCTCGCGGGGCTCGCGGGGCTCAGGCATAACGGATCCTCGGATCCAGGACCGCGTAGAGCAGGTCGACGAGCAGGTTCGCCAGCAGGAAGACGATGACGAGGATGGTCACGAAACCGACCACGGTCGGGGAGTTGTTGCGCAGGATGCCCTGGTAGAGCTGGTAGCCGACGCCGTGGATGTTGAAGATCCGCTCGGTGACGATCGCGCCGCCCATCAGGGCGCCGATGTCCGTACCGATGAAGGTGACCACCGGGATGAGCGAATTGCGCAGTAGGTGGCGGGTGACGACCCGGCGGCGCGGCAGGCCCTTCGCGGTCGCGGTGCGCACGTAGTCGGCCTTGGCGTTCTCGGCGATGGAGGTGCGCGAGAGCCGGGTGACGTACGCCAGGGAGACGAGGGCGAGCACGATGCCGGGCAGGATCAGCTCGTTGAGGGGGGCGTCCGGTGAGACGGTGGGCCGCACCCAGCCCCACTTCACGCCGAAGAGGTACTGGAGCAGGTAGCCGGTCACGAAGGTCGGCACCGAGATGACGACCAGGGTGAGGACGAGCAGGGAGGTGTCGATGGCCCTGCCCCGGCGCAGCCCGCTGATCACGCCGAGGGTGATGCCGACGATGATCTCGATGACGATCGCGACGGCGGTCAGGCGCATGGTGACCGGGAAGGCGGAGGCCATCAGTTCGGTGACCGGCTGGCCGTTGAAGGCCGTGCCGAAGTCGCCCTGGAAGATCTGCCCCATGTAGTGGAGGTACTGCTTCCACAAGGGCTGGTCGAGGAAGAGGTCTTTGCGGATGCGCGCGGCGGTGGCGGGGTCGGGAGCCTTGTCACCGAACAGGGCCGCGACCGGGTCGCCCAGCGCGTACACCATGAAGAAGATCAGGAACGTGCTGCCGATGAACACCGGGATCATCTGGAGCAGCCGCCGGATCACATAACGTCCCATGGACTGCTCCAGGATCGATCCGAAGGCGGGTCAGCTGACCTTGATCTCGTTGTAGACCGGGACGCTGAACTGGTTGAGCGATACGTCCGAGAGCCGCTCGGCGTAGCCCGCGCTGCCGTTCTGGTACCAGAGCGGGATGGCGGGCATCTGTGCGGCGAGGATCTTCTCGGCGTCCTGGAACGTGGCGATGGCCTTCGCCGGATCGCTCTCCTGGTTGGCCTGGTCGACGAGCTTGTCGAAGTCCGGGTTGCTGAACTTCCCGTAGTTGGAGGAGGCGCCGGTGTAGTAGAGCGGCTGGAGGAAGTTCTGGATCAGTGGGTAGTCGGCCTGCCAACCGGAGCGGAAGGGGCCGGTCAGCTTGTAGGAGCTCTGCTGGTTGCGGAAGTCCGCGAAGGTGCCGACCGGGTTGACCGTGCAGACCGGGCCCTCGCCGAGGGCGTTGTTGATGCTGTTGCAGACGGCGTCCATCCACTCGCGGTGCGAGCCGGTGTCCACGTTGGAGGTCAGCGTGACCTTGCCGCCGGGTAGGCCGCCGGCCTCCTGGATGAGCTTCTTGGCCTCGGTCGGGTTGAACGTACAGGCGTCGCCGCAGAGCGTGGCGTTGAAGCCGCCCTTCTCGCCGAGCGCCGGAGAGGTCCAGTCCTTCGCGGAGGTGCGGGTCTCCCGGAAGATCTGCTTCGTGATCTCGTCGCGGTTGATCGCCATCGAGATCCCGCGGCGGACGTTCTGCATGCCCTCCTTGCTCCACTGCGGGTCGTACAGGGGGAAGGTGAGGGTCTGGATGATGAGCGCCGGCTGGTTGATGTACCGGTCGCCGAGGTCGTTCTTGACGTTCTTCAACTGCTGCGCGGGAACGTCGTCGACGAGGTCGAGGTTGCCGGAGATCAGGTCCGTGTAGGCGGTGTTGTTGTCGGTGTAGACCTTGAGGTCCACGCCGCCGTTCTGCGCCTTGTCCGTGCCCGGGTAGCCGTCCCACGCACGCAGCTTCATTCCGGTGCCCTTGGTGTACGAGTCCACCGTGTACGGGCCGTTGCCGATCGGCTTGTTCAGCCAGGCGGCGTGGTCGGTGAAGAAGGACTTGGGCAGCGGGGAGAAGGCCTGGTAGCCGAGGGTCTCGGGCCAGGTGGAGAACTTCGCCTTGAGGGCGACCGTGAAGGTCTTGGAGTCCTTGACGACCAGTCCGGACATCGTCTTGGCCGTGGGCTCCCCGGAGGTGGGGTGCACGTCCGCGTAGCCGACGATGTCGGAGAAGAAGGGCGAGTTGTTCTGCTTGTTGCGCACGTCCGCGCCGTAGTTCCAGGCGTCCACGAAGGACTGCGCGGTGACCGGCTCGTCGTTGCTGAACTTCCAGCCGTCCTTCACGGTGATGGTGAAGTTCTGGCTGTCGGTCGTCTCGATCTTCTCGGCGAGCATGTTCACGGCCTCGCCGGTCTTCGGGTCGTAGCGCTTGAGGCCCCGGAAGATCATGTCGAGGACCTTGCCGCCCTGCACCTCGTTGGTGTTGGCCGGCTCCAGCGGGTTCTGCGGGTCACCCCACGAGGAGCTGACGATGCCCGCGCCGCCGCCCCCGCCGCTGTCGCTTCCGCCGCCGCAGGCCGACGCCGCGAGGGCGACGGCCACCGCACATGCGGCCCACTTGGCGTGGGTGGCTCCGCGCATGGAGTGCCTCCTTGGCTCCCAAGACTCACTTAGGGGCCAATGTCACCCCTTGTGGGGGCCGGCGCACTTCTCGTTGGACCGATTGCACCCTCACGCCTCCCGCGCGTCACTCCTGCGAGTGCAAAGCGGGCCGCGTTAGCCGCGGCCGGGCAGGACATCGGGGGCACAAAAGCGCCCGGACCGGATGAATCCGGTCCGGGCGCCCCGTACTACGTACGGCCCTGCGGGATCAGACGGCCAGGACGGCCTTCTCCTCCGCGAAGTGGCATGCGGACTCGTGCGCGGCCTGGGTGTTCACGCCCTGGAAGCGCGTCGGGATCGCCAGCAGCGGCTCCTCCGTGGCACACCGGTCCTCGGCCTTCCAGCAGCGGGTCCGGAAGCGGCAGCCCGACGGCGGGTTGGCCGGGGACGGGACGTCACCGGTGAGGATGATCCGCTCGCGGTGCGCGCGGGCCTCGGGGTCCGGCACCGGAACCGCCGACAGCAGCGCCTGGGTGTACGGGTGCGTCGGGTGCTCGTAGATCTGCTCGTCGGTGCCGATCTCGGCCATCTTGCCGAGGTACATGACGCCCACGCGGTCCGAAATGTGCCGGACGATCGAGAGGTCGTGCGCGATGAAGATGTAGGAGAGGTTGAACTCGTCCTGCAGCTTCTCCATCAGGTTGATGACCTGCGCCTGCACCGACACGTCGAGCGCGGAGACCGGCTCGTCGCAGATGATGATCTCCGGGTTGAGCGCGAGGCCGCGGGCGATGCCGATGCGCTGGCGCTGACCGCCGGAGAACTGGTGCGGGTACCGGTTGATGTACTCCGGGTTCAGGCCCACGACGTCCAGGAGGTCCTGGACCTTGCGGCGCCGGTCGCCCTTGGGAGCCACCTCGGGGTGGATCTCGTAGGTCTCCCCGATGATGTCGCCGACCGTCATGCGCGGGTTCAGCGAGGTGTACGGGTCCTGGAACACCATCTGGATGTTGCGCCGGACGGCCTTGAGGGCCCTGCCGGACAGCTTGGTGATGTCCTGGCCCTTGTAGAAGACCTCGCCGGCGGTGGCGCGCTCCAGGCTCATCAGCAGCTTGGCGACGGTGGACTTGCCACAGCCGGACTCGCCGACGATGCCGAGGGTCTCGCCCTGGTAGAGGTCGAAGGAGATCCCGTCGACCGCCTTGACCGCGCCGACCTGCTTCTTGAACAGGATGCCCTGGGTCAGCGGGAAGTGCTTGACCAGGTTGCGGACCTGGAGGATCGGCTCTCGCTCGGAGGCGTTCTTGGTGAGCTCAGCCATGGATCTGCTCCTTCCAGAAGTGGCACGCGCTGTGGCGACCGGCCAGCTCGGTGCCGTCCTGCTCGCTCACGGGCTGGAGCGCGGGGACGTCCGACCGGCAGATGTCCTGCGCAACGGTGCAGCGCGGGTTGAACGAGCAGCCCGAGGGGAGCCGCAGCAGGTTGGGCGGCAGGCCCTTGATCGCGAAGAGCTCCTGGCCCTTCTGGTCCAGGCGCGGGATCGAGTCCAGCAGCCCTCGGGTGTACGGGTGCGCCGGGCGCTTGTAGATCTCGTGGACCGGAGCGGTCTCGACGATCCGGCCGGCGTACATGACGGCGATCTTGTCCGCGACGTCCGCGACGACACCGAGGTCGTGCGTGATCAGGATCAGACCCATGTTCAACTCGCGCTGGAGCTCCGCGAGGAGGTCCATCACCTGGGCCTGGACGGTCACGTCGAGCGCCGTGGTCGGCTCGTCCGCGATGATCAGGTCCGGCTCCAGCGCGATCGCCATGGCGATCATGATGCGCTGGCGCATACCACCCGAGAAGTGGTGCGGGTAGTCGTCCACACGCTGCTTCGCAGCCGGGATCTTGACCTTGTCCATCAGCTCGATGGCCTTGAGTCGGGCTTCCTTCTTCGACAGCCCCTGGTGGACGCGGAACATCTCGCCCAGCTGGTAGCCGACGGAGAGCACCGGGTTCAGCGAGGACAGCGCGTCCTGGAAGATCATGGCGATCTTCCGGCCGCGGAGCTTGCGGCGCTCCTCGAAGCTCATCTTGAGCATGTCCTGGCCGCGGAAGAAGATCTCGCCCCGCGGGATCTTGCCGGGGGGCATGTCGAGGATGCCCATGATGGCCTGGGCGGTGACGGACTTGCCGGAGCCGGACTCGCCGAGCACGGCGAGGGTCTCGCCGGCGCTCACGCTGTAGTTGACGCCGTTGACAGCCTTGGCCACACCGTCTCGGGTGTGGAACTCCACGTGCAGGTCGCGCACTTCGAGGAGCGGGCTCTGCGGGTCCCCGTCACGCGGGGAGGGAACAGTACTGGTGTTGTCCATGGTGATCACGTACGCCCTCCTCAGCGCAGCTTGGGGTCGAGGGCGTTGCGGACCGCTTCGCCGAGCATGATGAACGCGAGAACGGTGATGCTGAGCATGATCGAGGGGTACAGCAGGATGTGCTGCGCCACTCGGATCTGCGCGGCGCCGGCGGAGATGTCCACACCCCACGAGATGGTCGGGGCCGCGAGACCCAGACCCAGGTAGGACAGGGTCGCCTCGGCCGCGATGTAGCCGCCGAGCGCGATCGTGGACACCACGATCACGGGTGCCATCGCGTTCGGCAGGATGTGGCGCATCAGGATCCGGGAGGTACCGGCGCCCAGCGCCTTCGCGGCGTGCACGTAGTCGGCCTGCTTCACAGTGATGACCGAACCGCGCATGACGCGGGTGATCTGCGTCCAGCCCAGGAAGGCCAGGGCGAAGACGACCGTCCACACCGTGCGCTTGGTGAAGGCCTGGAGGACGACCATCGAGCCGAGGAGGAAGGGGATACCGAAGAAGATGTTGGTGATCCCGGAGATGAGCGTGTCCGTCAGGCCGCCGAAGTAACCGGCGATCATGCCGGTGATTCCACCGACGACGGTGACGATCGCGGTCACGCAGGTGGCGACGATGATCGAGGCCCGGGTGCCGTAGATCAGGCGGGCGTAAACACTGCGACCCTGACCGTCGTACCCGAGCCAGTCGGGGGAACCGACCTTGGCGAGTTCCGGCTTGCCGAGGAAGTGGTGGACCAGGTCGCCCTTGGTGGGGTCGGCGCTGGTGAACCAGCCCGGGAAGGCCGCTATCACCAGGAGTACGAGGATCAGCGCCGCGGAGACGACGAAGTACGGGTTGCGGCGCAGGTCGGCCCACGCGTCGCCCCACAGGCTGCGCGCCTTCTCCTTGGTGACGGGCGCGATCGCGTCGACGGGAGCGACGGCGCCCTCGGTCGAGATGGCTTCGGTCTTGGTCATGTCAGGCATACCGGATCCTCGGGTCCATGACCGCGTAGAGGAGGTCGACGAGCAGGCTGGCTATGAGGTAGACGACGACCAGGACGGTGACCACACCGACCACGGTCAGCCCCTCGCGGCGGATGACCGAGTCGTAGATCAGACCGCCGACGCCCTTGACGTTGAAGATGCCCTCGGTGACGACGGCGCCGCCCATGAGCGCACCGATGTCGGTACCCAGGAAGGTCACGACGGGGATCATCGAGTTGCGCATCAGGTGGACGCCGATGACACGCCGCTTGGGCAGGCCCTTGGCGACGGCCGTGCGCATGTAGTCCGAGCGCAGGTTCTCTGCCATCGAGGTGCGGGTCAGCCGGGCCACGTAGGCCAGCGACAGCGAGCCGAGCACGATGGCCGGCGCGATGAGTTCGCCCCACGTCTCCTTGTTGCTGACGTTGGGGTCGATCCAGCCGAGCTGGAAGGCGAACACCGACTTGACGATGAAGCCGAGCACGAAGACCGGCATCGAGATGATCAGCAGCGTGAGGATCAGGACCAGGTTGTCGACCAGCTTGCCGGCCTTGAGGCCGGCGACGATCCCGAGGGCCAGACCCAGGACGATCTCGATCGCGAAGGCCAGGAATGCCAGTCGCAGCGTGACCGGGAAAGCGGAACCGATGACATCCGTGATCTCACGTCCACTGCGGATCTGCTGTCCGAAGTCGAAGTGGAAGAGGATGCCGGTGATGTAGTTGTAGTACTGGTGCCACACCGGCAGGTCCAGCCCGTGCTCGTGCCGGAGTGCGGCCAGCGTGGCGGGGTCTGTTCCCTTGTCACCGAAAAGACCGGCCACGGGGTCGCCGGGCAGGCTGTAGACCATCAAGAAGATGAGCGCGGTCGTCCCGAAGAAGACCGGGATCATCTGGAGCAGTCGTCGTGCGACATAGCGCCCCATCGTGCCTCCGTAGAAGATGCGGCAGGCGCAGCCGGACGGGCCCTTTCGCCACGCACGCGCGTGACGGAGACGTCACTGCGTCGCGAAAGGGCCCCCCGGGCGCTGCGATAGGCCCGGATGCGGGCCGGCTCCCCGCCGGCCCACATCCGTCGAGCGGAATTACGTTGTAGGACTTACTTCTTGACCTCGACACCTTCGAGGATCGGGTCGCCGTCCTGGGCGTACTTCACGTTCTGGACCTTCTCCGAGAAGCCCGCGTTGACCTTGTAGTACCAGAGCGGGATCGACGGCATGTAGTTGACCAGGTCCTTCTCGATGGCCTGGTAGGCCTTCACGGACTCGTCCAGGGACGCAGCGGTGTCGGCCGCGGCGATCTTGGCGTCGAGCTCGGGGTTGGAGAAGCCACCCTGGTTACCACCGGCGCCCGTGCGGAACAGGTCGCTGATGAAGTTGGCGTTGACCGGGTAGTCGAGGACCCAGCCGGACCGGTAGATCGACTTGACCTGCTTGGACTTGCGGGCCTGGAGGTCGGCCTGGAAGTCCGGCTTGGCGTCACCGGTGCACTTGACGCCGGTGGCCTGGGTGATGCTGTTGCAGACAGCCTCGACCCATTCCTTGTGACCGCCGTCCGAGTTGAACTGGATGGTGATCTCGTTGTTCGGGACGCCGCCGCCCTCGGTGATGAGCGCCTTGGCCTTGGCCGGGTCGAACTTGGTGACGTCACCGGTCGCGTTCGGCGTGTAGCCGAGGACACCCTTGGCGACCCAGCCCGTGGCGGGCTCGCGGGTGCCCTGGAGCACGGTCTTGGTGATGGTGTCGCGGTCGATCGCCATCGACAGACCCTGGATGACCTTCGGGTCGACCGGCTTCGGGGTCTTCCACTGGTCGGCGTAGAACGCGATGGCCAGGGTCTGGACGGCCGAGTACGCCTGGTCCACGGCGCGGGCGCCGAGGTCGTTGCGGTAGACCGGGAGGTCCTTCGGGCCGATCTGACGCAGGACGTCGACGTTGCCCGACTTCAGGTCCTCGTAGGCGGTTTCGAGGGTGGAGTAGTTCTTGAGGATCACACCACCGTTCTTCGCCTTGTTCTCGCCCTTGTAGCCGTCGAAGCGGGTGAGCTCGATCTGCTTCTTGTGCTCCCACGACTTGAACTTGTAGGGGCCGTTGCCGACCGGCTTCTCACCGGCGGCCTTCGGGTCCTTGTAGAAGGACTCGGGCAGCGGGGAGAAGACCTCGTAGCCGAGCTTGTACGCGAAGTACGGAACGGCGTTGGCGAGCTCGATGGTGAAGGTGTTCTCGTCGACGACCTTCAGACCCTCCAGCGCCTCGGCGGTGGGCTTGGCGCCCTCGGCCTCGGGGTGCAGAGCCTCGAAGCCCTTGATGTCCGCGAACCAAGAGGCGTTGCCCTGCTTGTTGTTGATGTTCGCGGCCCAGTTCCAGGCCTTGACGTAGGACTCGGCGGTCACCTTGGTGCCGTCGTGGAAGGTCCAGCCCGACTTGAGCTTGACGGTCCAGAGCTTGCTGTCCTTGGACTCGACCGACTCGGCGTTGACCATGGTCAGCTTGCCGTCGGCGTCGTAGTCGACGAGCTGCGAGAACAGCCCGGACATGACGATGGAGCCGTTGGACTCCATCGTGTCGGCCGGCTGGAGGAGCTTCTCGGGCTCGCCCACCTCGACCGAGTAGATGCCGTTCGGGTCAACCTCACCCTTGCCGGCGGCGTCGCCCTTGTCGTTGCCACCGCAGGCGGTCGCAGCCAGGGCGACGACAATCGCGCCCGCTACCCACTTGGCGCTCTTGGCACCGCGCATGGGTTTCCTCCTCATGAGTCCACTGTCCAATGTGAAGGGCACAGGTGCGTTTCGCCGACACCCCTGACGGCGATAGGAACAGTGCCCCGAGTGTGCTCGTGAGTCGACGCTCCCCACAGCGTGTGACCCATTGACCCGAGCTCAATGCAGCCATCCTCAGGGACGCCCAGACCGTAAACCACACTTAAGTGGTCTCGTTTTCACAACATCACCGCATGGCGAAAACACGAAATCCGGACAAACGGATAGGAGACAGACACGTGCGAAACGGACGGTTAGCTCATCTTCCGGTGCGTCACGGTCGGTATGCGGACACCCGAACACGCCAATCCGCTTGACAAACGAGTACAGCCCCTCCCCCGCGACTGATCGCGGGGCAGGGGCTGCTCGTTGAAACGGAGGGCTTTGTCCCGGCTTGCTACTTGCCGGACTTGGCGCGCGACGCGGTGCGCGAGCGCTCCTTCTGGTCGAGGACGACCTTGCGGATGCGGACGGCCTCCGGGGTCACCTCGACGCACTCGTCGTCGCGGCAGAACTCCAGGGACTGCTCCAGGGAGAGCTTGCGCGGCGGCACCACGTTCTCCGTGTTGTCCGCGGAAGCCGCACGCATGTTGGTGAGCTTCTTCTCCTTGGTGATGTTCACGTCCATGTCGTCGGACCGCGAGTTCTCGCCGACGATCATGCCCTCGTACACCTCGGTGCCGGGGTCGGTGAACAGGACGCCGCGCTCCTGCAGGTTGATCATCGCGAACGGCGTGACCGCACCCGCGCGGTCCGCGACCAGCGAACCGTTGTTACGGGTGACCAGCGGGCCGAACCACGGCTCGTGGCCCTCGTGGATGGAGTGGGCGATACCGGTACCGCGGGTGTTCGTCAGGAACTCCGTACGGAAACCGATCAGACCGCGGGACGGAACGACGAACTCCATGCGCACCCAGCCGGAGCCGTGGTTCGACATGTTGTCCATGCGGCCCTTGCGGATGCCCATGAGCTGCGTGACCGCGCCCATGTGCTCCTCGGGCACGTCGATCGTCATGCGCTCGACCGGCTCGTGGACCTTGCCGTCGATCTCCTGGGTGACCACCTGCGGCTTGCCGATGGTCAGCTCGAAGCCCTCACGGCGCATCTGCTCGACCAGGATGGCGAGCGCGAGCTCACCGCGGCCCTGGACCTCCCAGGCGTCCGGGCGCTCGGTGTCGAGGACGCGGAGCGAGACGTTACCGACCAGCTCGCGGTCCAGACGGTCCTTGACCTGGCGGGCGGTGACCTTGCGGTCCTTGACCGCGGACTTGGCGTCCGCGCCCTTGCCCGTGCCACCGCGGCCGACCAGCGGCGAGGTGTTCGTACCGATGGTCATGGAGATCGCCGGCTCGTCGACCGAGATCAGCGGCAGCGCGATCGGGTTCTCCGGGTCGGCCAGGGTCTCACCGATCATGATGTCGGGGATACCGGCGACCGCACAGATGTCACCCGGGCCCGCCACCTCGGCCGGCTTGCGGGTGAGCGCCTCGGTCATCATCAGCTCGGTGATGCGGACGTTCGACATGGTGCCGTCGCGCTTGATCCACGCAACGGTCTGGCCCTTGCGCAGCTCGCCCTGCTCGACGCGCAGCAGCGCGATGCGGCCGAGGAAGTTGTCGGCGTCCAGGTTGGTGACGTGCGCCTGGAGCGGCGCCTCCTCGTCGTACACCGGGGCGGGGACGTGCTCCAGGATGGTGGAGAAGAACGGCTCCAGGCTGTCGCTGTCCGCGGGGACGGTGCCGTCCTCCGGCTTGGTCAGCGAGGCGATGCCGTCACGGCCGCAGGCGTAGACGATCGGGAACTCGATCTGCTCCTCGGTCGCGTCCAGGTCCAGGAAGAGGTCGTACGTCTCGTTGACGACGTCGTCGATCCGGGAGTCCGGGCGGTCGGTCTTGTTGATGCAGAGGATGACCGGCATCTTCGCCTGCAGGGCCTTGCGCAGGACGAAGCGGGTCTGGGGCAGCGGACCCTCCGAGGCGTCCACCAGCAGAACGACGGCGTCCACCATCGACAGACCGCGCTCGACCTCACCACCGAAGTCGGCGTGGCCGGGGGTGTCGATGATGTTGATCGTGATCGGGGCCCCGCCGTCCTTGGGGTGGTACTTCACCGCCGTGTTCTTGGCGAGGATCGTGATGCCCTTCTCACGCTCCAGGTCGTTCGAGTCCATCATGCGGTCGTCGAGGTGCTGGTGGGCGGCGAAGGCACCGGCCTGCTTGAGCATGGCATCGACGATGGTCGTCTTGCCATGGTCGACGTGGGCGACGATGGCGACGTTACGGATGTCGTGGCGCGTGGGCACTTCGGCGCTTCTCCCGGGATCGTGGATGGCGTCGCGTACGGTCCGGCACGCGCGCCTCGACCGGGCGGAAAACCTGCCACGGCCTTACCCCATCGTACGTCGCGTGGCGGGAAGTGCCCGCCGGGGGGTCTGTCAAGAGGCCGGACGACTGAGGAGGGCCGGGTCTGGAGTGGGGGGTCCCGGCCTTCGGTGGAGCGCGTATTGCCGCGGGTCAACGGGTATGCACGACCTTGCCCGCCGGGGGTTCCGGCGGGCAAGGGACTTGAGTCACATCTGAGCTTGTGAACCGGGACTCAATCCGTCGGGCCCCGGTTTGTCACCTCTTCTTCTCCTGGTTTTCCTTCGCGCCCGACCCCTTCAACCAGCCGATGTCCTGGAACCGGGGGGTGCCGAGGCCGAAGGCGCCGGCATTGACCAGGCTCGGCTTGACCGCCACCAGCTGGGGGCGCTGGTAGAGCGGAATCGAGCCGGCCGCGGCCCAGATCCGGGCGTCCGCCTTGCGCATCAGCTCGCGCGAAGCCTCCTCGTCCAGCTCACCGACGGCCTCGTCGAACAGCTGGTCGATGTGGTCGGTACCGACCCGGGTGTAGTTCTGTTCGACGAGGAGCGAGCCGTCGGCGGCCGGCTCCGGCTTGGCGAAGATCGGGCGGGCGTCGGTGGCCGGGTAGGCGGTCGCCGGCCACGAGTAGAGCGCCAGGTCGTAATGGCCCGAGGCGACGTGGTCCTTGAAGAAGCCTTCGTCGGCCACCCTGGTCAGCTCGGTGCCCACGCCGACCTTCTTCAGCATCTGGGCGATCCGCTCGCCGACCGTGCGCAGGGCCTCCGAGCCGGGGCCGGCCGGGAGGACGAACCGCAGGGAGAGCGCCTTGCCGTCCTTGGCCAGGATGTTTCCGGAGGTACGGACGTGCTGGGCCGGGGCCGGCGCCGGGGAGGGCTTGCCGGAGGGTGCGGGCGCCTCGCCGTCGCGGCCCGGGGCGCGCTTGGCGTCGCCGACGGCGTCGAAGGCGCGGGCCTGCGCCAGCAGCGCGGCCTGCTGCTCCGCCGCGAGCGGAGCCCGGGCCAGCACCGGCGAGGCCTGCTGCCCGCCCGGGGCGGACCCGTCGGCGTCCGTGGTCTCCCCGTCCGGGCCCGAACGGATCGCGGACCCGGCCTCCGGGAGCTCCCGGGCGGGGCTGTCGCCGTTGCGCTCGTCGTCCTGGCCGACGATGTAGAGGCCGTCGTTGCCGGTGCCCGGGCCCGACGGGGTCTTCCCGTCGTCCTGCCTGGCGTCCCGCTCCGCGTTCTCGGGGCCCGCCTTCGCGCCCGGGTCGGTGAGCTTGCCGTTCCGGCGCCAGCCGGCGTCCGCGAGCAGCGCCTGGGCCGCCTTGACGTCCTTGCCGCCGAGCGCGTCGCTGTTGTCGGCGTACGCCCGCTGCCCGGCCAGCGCCACGTGGCTGCCGACCGGCTTCGCCGGCAGGCCCAGGGGCTTCAGTACGATCTCGGCCAATTCCTTGCGGTCCAGGGCCCGGGCCACCGCCCGCCGGACCCGCTCGTCGGTCAGCGGGCCGGAGGACCCGTTCATGGCGAGCTGCGTGTAGGCCGGCTCCAGGGACTTGCGGACGGTGAAGTTGCGCAGGGCCGTCTGCTCGTCGGCGTACTTCCTGGCCGCATCGACGTTCTTCGCGCGGCTCTCCTGCTCCTCCTTCGCCTTCCCCTCGTCCGCGCCGTTCGCGATCGCCCAGGACAGCGTGGCCTGGTCCGCGGTCACCGAGGAGCCCGGCCCGTGGGCGGCCGGGGCACCGCCCCGGCCCCGGGCGCCCGCCGCGTCCCGGTGGGCCTGCGCGATCCGGTCGGCGCCGGCACGGTCGATGTCCGCCATGTCGATCTTGCCGGCAGCCAGTGCGGCCGGGCGTTGGGCCCGGGGGACGGCCGTCAGGACCAGCGTGTCCAGCTTGGCCGGCCGTCCCCACCAGCGGGCGTTGCGGGTCAGCGCCGCCGTGCCGGTCTTCTTGTCGATGGCTCCGAGGTTGAAGGGGCCGGCGGTGACTTTGAGGGCGCCTCGGGCCCCCTCGTTGAAGGCGTCCGGGGTGCCGGTGACCTGCTTGGGGTAGAGCGGCGAGAACAGGGAGCGCCAGTCGGTGTACGGCTTGGCGAAGGTGACCTTGACCTCCAGGTCGGTCTTGCCGCGCTCGATCTTCTCGATCCGGTCGTAGCCGGCGTTGCGGGCCGTCCAGTACGCCGAGTCCTTGCCGTTCAGCGCCCGCCACTGCGCCACGAAGTCGGCGGCGCCGATCTCGCGGCCGTCGCTCCAGACGGCCTGCTGGTTCAGCTTGTACAGCACGACCTGCTTGGGCTCACGCTCGACGACCTGGGCCTTCTCCAGGTAGTCCCGGTTGGCCACCGGCCGCCCCTTGTCGTCCAGCGTGAACAGCTGGGGTAGCACCGCCCCCGCGATCCGGGTGGTGGTGGCATCGGCGTCGGCCTGGAAGGTGTTCAGGGTGTTGGGGAGGTTGTCCACGGCCCAGCGCAGCACGCCACCGTCGGCGACCTTGTCACGGGTCGTCGCCGCGATGTCCTGACCGGCGGCCACCGGGCCGCCCTCGTCGTCACCGGCACCGCAGCCCGCGAGCAGCGGCAGTGCGAGGACTCCCGAGGTCAGGAGCACCAAGGACCTGCGCCTTCTCTGGGACATGGGTGGTACCTCCGGGACGGGGCGTGAAAGGGGCAGCTTGATCACGTTTGGCGGTATATGGAGCTGATCACACTGGGTGCCGCAACACACTGAAATCGACAGCCCGCCGCACCCCCCGCAGCCGGCCCTCGCCACGCCGCGAACCCCACCCGTGCGGACCAATCCGGCTTGCGTCACGAGGGGGCGTTCCCGCGTAAGAGGGATCAAAATGGGGTCAGGGAGGGGCGCACAGATTGCGCCTGCGCGCCCGCAATCCCTGCACGTCCCTTCACAACCGGGGACGGGAGGCGCGACACTCGCAGGCGCACATGAGCGTTGCCACCGCAACCTGCGGAAGTGAGGGCAAGTCATGTCCCTGCAAGATGATTTGACCGCCGTACGACGCAATCTGAACGAGCTGGTCCGCTCGGTGGAACGGCTGGAGCAGGACATCGCCCGGCAGGCCCCGGCCGCCCCGCGACCTCCGCGCCAGGAGGGCATGGTGCCCGTCCCGGACACCCCGTACGACAGCTCGCTGTGGAAGGACGTCGACGACGAGGGCCTCGGTGCCCGCGACCGCCGGGCGCCCTGACCCCCGCCCCGGCCCCGGCCCCGGCACCTCATTCCCATCCGGCCCAGCCGTCCGCGGCTGGGCCTCCTCGGTCACCCCTCATCACTCCACCCGGAGTCCCCTTTGGCCACAGGCACGGAACCACCCCGGCAGCTGACCGGCGTCCACGACGCCTCCCGGGCCGCGATCGCCGCCCGGCACCTGCGGACCGACCGGTGGTGGCTGGCCCCCGCCGGCACCGCGGCCGGGCTGCTCGCCTTCATCGTCTACTCGACGTGGCGGGCCTTCGCCAACGCCCACTACTACGCCGCCCCGTACGTCTCCCCGTTCTACTCCCCCTGTCTGGCGGAGAACTGCCAGGAGATGCGCGGCGGCCCCAACCTGGACCTCTTCGGCAGTTGGTGGGGCCCGTCCCCCGCCCTGCTGATCCTGGTCTTCCCGCTCGGCTTCCGGCTGACCTGCTACTACTACCGCAAGGCGTACTACCGCAGCTTCTGGTCCTCGCCGCCCGCCTGCGCCGTCGCCGAGCCGCACGCGAAGTACACCGGTGAGACGCGCTTCCCGCTGATCCTCCAGAACGCGCACCGCTACTTCTTCTACACGGCGCTGCCCGTCGCCGGCATCCTCACCTACGACACGGTGCTGACCTTCCGCAACGACCGGTACGAGTGGGGCCACATGGGCCTCGGAACGCTGCTGTTCGTCGTCAACATCGTGTTGATCTGGGCCTACACACTGTCCTGCCACTCCTGTCGGCACATCATGGGCGGCCGGCTCAAGCACTTCTCCGCGCACCCGGTGCGCTACCGGATGTGGGGGTGGGTGAGCCGGCTCAACACCCGCCACATGCAGCTCGCGTGGGCCTCACTGATCAGCGTGGCCCTGTGCGACTTCTACGTGTACCTGGTGGCCAGCGGCACCATCACCGACCCGAGGATCTTCTGACATGGCTCAAGTCGACCGGCAGCAGTGGGACGTGGTCGTGGTCGGCGCGGGCGGCGCCGGGCTGCGGGCCGCGATCGAGGCCCGCGAGCGGGGCGCCCGTACGGCCGTGATCTGCAAATCCCTGTTCGGCAAGGCCCACACGGTGATGGCGGAGGGCGGCATCGCCGCCTCCATGGGCAACGTCAACGAGGGCGACAACTGGCAGGTGCACTTCCGCGACACCATGCGCGGCGGGAAGTTCCTGAACCAGTGGCGGATGGCGGAACTCCACGCGAAGGAGGCGCCGGACCGGGTCTGGGAACTGGAGACCTGGGGTGCGCTCTTCGACCGCACGCCCGACGGGAGGATCTCCCAGCGCAACTTCGGCGGGCACGAGTACCCGCGCCTCGCGCACGTGGGCGACCGGACCGGCCTCGAACTCATCCGCACCCTCCAGCAGAAGATCGTCCAGCTCCAGCAGGAGGACTTCGCGCAGTTCGGGGACTACGAGGCGCGCCTCAAGGTCTTCCAGGAGTGCACGGTCACCAGGGTCCTGAAGGACCACGGCCCGCAGGACGGCGCTCGGGTCTCGGGGGTCTTCTGCTACGAGCGCGAGTCCGGCCGCTTCTTCGTCCTGGAGGCCCCGGCGGTGGTTCTGGCCACGGGCGGGATCGGCAAGTCCTTCAAGACCACCTCCAACTCCTGGGAGTACACGGGCGACGGCCACGCCCTGGCCCTCCTCGCGGGTGCCCCGCTGCTGAACATGGAGTTCGTGCAGTTCCACCCGACCGGCATGGTCTGGCCGCCCTCCGTGAAGGGCATCCTCGTCACCGAGTCGGTGCGCGGCGACGGCGGGGTGCTGCGCAACAGCGAGGGCAAGCGGTTCATGTTCGACTACGTCCCGGACGTCTTCAAGGAGAAGTACGCCGAGTCCGAGGAGGAGGGCGACCGCTGGTACGAGGACCCGGACCACAACCGGCGGCCGCCCGAGCTGCTCCCCCGCGACGAGGTGGCCCGGGCCATCAACTCCGAGGTCAAGGCCGGCCGCGGCTCCCCGCACGGCGGGGTCTTCCTGGACGTCTCCACCCGGATGCCGGCCGAGCGGATCAAGCGGCGGCTGCCGTCGATGTACCACCAGTTCAAGGAGCTGGCGGACGTGGACATCACGGCCGAGCCGATGGAGGTCGGCCCGACCTGCCACTACGTGATGGGCGGGATCGCGGTGGACTCGGACACCGCGGCGACGGTCGGGGTGCCGGGCCTCTTCGCGGCGGGCGAGGTCGCGGGCGGCATGCACGGTTCCAACCGGCTCGGCGGGAACTCCCTCTCTGACCTGCTGGTGTTCGGCCGGCGGGCCGGTCTGCACGCCGCGCAGTACGCCGCCGGCCTCGGCGGTGCGCTGCCGGTCGTGGCACAGGCACAGGTCGATGCGGCGGCCACGGAGGCACTGGCCCCGTTCCACGCCGCCGAGGGTGCGGAGAACCCGTACACGCTCCACCAGGAACTCCAGACGACCATGAACGACCTCGTCGGCATCATCCGCCGCGAGGGCGAGATGGTCGAGGCCCTGGAGAAGCTGGCGGCCCTGCGCGTACGGGCCGCCCGGGCCGGTGTCGAGGGGCACCGGCAGTTCAACCCGGGCTGGCACCTCGCCCTGGACCTGCGGAACATGCTGCTGGTCAGCGAGTGCGTGGCCCGCGCGGCCCTGGAGCGCACCGAGAGCCGCGGCGGGCACACCCGGGAGGACTGCCCGTCGATGGAGCGCAGTTGGCGCCCGGTGAACCTGCTGTGCCGTCCGGTGGACCCGATCCCCGAGGACCCGGCCGCCGACCGGATCAGCCTGGTCCGGACCCGTACCGAACCCGTCCGCCCCGACCTGCTCGCGCTCTTCGAGAAGGAAGAGCTGGTCAAGTACCTCGCCGAAGAGGAGCTCTACGAGTGACTAGCTACGACGCACGCTTCCGGATCTGGCGGGGCGACGCGGAGGACGGCGGGCTGCGGGACTTCACCGTCGAGGTGCACGACGGCGAGGTCGTCCTGGACATCGTCCACCGGCTCCAGGCGACCCAGGCTCCGGACCTCGCGGTGCGGTGGAACTGCAAGGCGGGCAAGTGCGGCTCGTGCAGCGCCGAGGTGAACGGCAGGCCACGGCTGATGTGCATGACGCGCATGTCCACCTTCGACCGGGCCGAGACGATCACGGTCACCCCGCTGCGCGCCTTTCCGATCGTCCGGGACCTGGTCACAAACGTGTCCTTCAACTACCAGAAGGCGCGCGAGGTCCCGGCCTTCGTACCGCCGCAGGGCGTGGCGCCGGGGGCGTACCGGATGCAGCAGGTGGACGTGGACCGTTCGCAGGAGTTCCGCAAGTGCATCGAGTGCTTCTTGTGCCAGGACACCTGCCACGTGGTGCGTGACCACGAGGAGAACAAGGACGCCTTCGCCGGTCCGCGCTTCCTGATGCGGGTCGCTGAGCTGGACATGCACCCCCTGGACGCGGCGGCGCAGGTGGGCCTGGACCGCAAGCGCACGGCCCAGGAGGAACACGGGCTCGGCTACTGCAACATCACCAAGTGCTGCACGGAGGTCTGCCCCGAGGGCATCAAGATCACCGACAACGCGCTGATCCCGCTCAAGGAGCGGGCGGTGGACCGCAAGTACGACCCGCTGGTGTGGCTGGGGAACAAGATCCGCAGGCGTGCCGACCTGTAGCACCTCCGGCCGTTCACTTTGCAGGACACAATGCCCTCTGAGAAGACGTCGGATGACGGGTTGTCAGGGGGCTTTGCGGTGCGCGTGGGGGATCAACTGGCCGGCCGGTACCGGCTGGACCGGCGGCTCGGCCAGGGCGGCATGGGCGAGGTGTGGCGCGGGCACGACCTGAATCTGGACCGGGCCGTGGCGGTCAAGGTACTGCTGGAGGCGGCCACGAACGACGAGGTGGTCGCCCGCTTCCGGCGCGAGGCCACCATCGGGGCGCGGCTCCAGCATCCGGGCATCACGGTGGTGCACGACGTGGGGCAGCAGGACGGGCGGCTCTTCATCGTGATGGAACTGCTCGCCGGCGAGGACCTGGCCACGATGCTGGCGCGGGACGGCGGGCTCGCGGTGGACCTCGCGCTCGACCTGGCCGCCCAGACCGCCGAGGCCCTGGCCGCCGCCCACGAACAGGCCGTGGTCCACCGGGATCTAAAGCCCGCCAACCTCTTCCTGCTGTCCGGCCGGCGGCTCAAGATCTGCGACTTCGGCATCGCCCACTCCGCGGACGCGACGGCGGGCTGGACGGTCACGGGCCGGATGTTCGGTACCCCCGCGTACATGGCGCCGGAGCAGTGGCGGGGCGAGCGGGTGGGCGCCCGGTGCGATCTGTACGCCCTGGGATGCGTCCTGTACGCCCTGTTGAGCGGAGCCCCGCCGTTCGGCCAGGGCGAGGGGCCGTACGTCCTGATGCGTCGGCACATCGAAGAGGCGCCGCTCCCGCTGCGCGAGGTCGGCGCCCCGGTGCCCCCGGAGCTGGACCGGCTGGTCCTGGCCCTGCTGGCGAAGGACCCGGCGGACCGGCCGGAGTCGGCGGAGGGGGTGGGCAAGACCCTGCGGGGGTTGCCCAGCCTTCGCGGGGGCGGAATCGGGGACGGCCCGGGCCCGGGGTACACCCCGCCCGACCCGGAGCCGGAATCCGGCCGAGAACCGGGAACGAGGCCCGAAGCCGGGGTCGACCGGACGCCGGCATCGCAGCCGGAGTCCGGAGCCGACCGAACGCCGGCACCGCGGCCCGAAGCCGAGACCGACCATGCGCCGGGATCAGGCCCGGAGGGCAGAACCGGCCAGGCGCCGGGTTCGCGGCCGGAGGCCGGGGTCGAAAAGGCGCCCGGATCCGGGGCCGAGGAGGCGCCGGCGCCCGGGTCGGGGGCCGAGTGGGCTCCGGAGCCTGCGTCCGAGTCCGGCGCCGGGCGGGCGGGCGAAGCGGGGGCCGGGCGGGCCGCCGAAGCAGGCACCGCACAGGCCGCCGACGCAGGGGACGGGCAGGCCGCCGGGAGTATGGCTTCCGGCGTTCGGGAGTTCGTACGGGGCCTGCTCTTCGAGGTGGAGGACGCGCTGCGGGAGCTACCCGTTGGCGACGACGCCCGCGTCGAGGTGCTGGCCGTCGCCGCCGACGCCGCGGCCCGCTTCGACGCCGACCTCGCAGTCCGGCTGCTGGCCGACGCCGAGCACGCGGCCTGGGCCGACGGCGAGGGCGACGGGGCCCGGGTGGCCCGGCTGCTGACGGCGCTGGCCCGGGACACCGCCGCGCACGCCCCGGCGCGGGCCCGGCGGCTGCTGACCGACGCACAGCAGGCGCTGTTCACGGTGTCCGACCCCCAGCGGGAAGGTCCGCTGCGCGCGCTGGCCGAGGAACTGATCAAGGTGGCCCCCGAGCAGGCCTTCGAGATCGCCGGGTACCACTTCGGCGGGCGCCCGGCCCGCAGCGGGCTCCGGGCCCGGATCGCGGCGGCCGTCGCCGCGGCCCGGCCCGAGGAGGCCGAGCGCCGGCTGACCGTGATCCAGGACCCGGGCCAGCGCGCGACCGCCACGTACGACATGGTGCTGGCCGTCGCGCCGCGGGACCTGGACACCGCCCTGCGCATGAGCGAGCGAATCGGTTCTGCCGGGGCCCGGCTGCTGGCGCTGTGCCAGGTGGCGCGCGACCGCGCCGAGGCCGGGGACGCGGCGGGCGGGGCACGGGCGCTGGAGCAGGCCGAGGAGGAGCTCCCCCGGTTCCTGGAGGAGCGGGCGGCCTGGCTGCGTGAGGAGGCGGCGCACCAGGCCGAGCAGGGCCGGCTCGTACAGGCCGAGCGGCTGCGTACCCAGGCGGCCGCGCTGCTGCGTGGCGACCTCGACCCGGAAGAGGCGCGCGACGAGAAGGCCGGCCACGCCCTGTCCTCGCTGGCCGAGGCCCGGGCCCTCGTCCGGCGGGCGGCCCTGCCGCCGCTGGACCCGGCGGAGGCACGGGAGTGCGCGGACGCCGCCCGCGGTCTGCCGGATCCGGCGGAACGGGCCCGCGCACTGGCCCGTACCGCGCAGAAGTGCGTGGCGGCGGGCCGGACGCCATGGCTGGCCGAGGCCGCCGCCGACGCGGGGAGCCCGCCGCCACCCGGCACGACGGCCCAGGGCGGCCCGTTCACGGGGCCCGCGGCGGCCCCTGCGACGTACGCCCGTCTCCGGGGCGGGTGGCCCGAGGCACCCCCGTTGCTCCAGCAAGCAGCCCCCGGGTCCCAGCTCTGGCGCACCAGCACGCGGCCGGACGCCCTGTACACGGCCGGTGCGTACGTCGTGTGGCGGTCGGGGCCCGAGGTGGGCTGCGTACGAGCCGACTCGGGTGTGACCGGCTGGACTGCCTACGCCGACGAGGGCGCGGCTGCGGCTCCGCTGCCCGGGTCCGGGCGGGTGCTGGTGTCCTGCGTGGCGGACGCGGCCACGGTGTACGTGGAGGTACGGCGGGAGGGCGAGCCGGGCGTGCGGCTGCTGGCGCGCGAGCCGCGCGACGGGCGGGTGCGGTGGTGGCGGGACCTGCCGCAGGAGCGGCCTCTGTGGAGCGCGGGGCCGGTGCTGGTGCACGGGGCGCCGGGCGACCTGACCGCGCTGCGGGCGGCGACGGGCGAGATCTTGTGGCAGCGCGCGTTGCCAGACACCACCACCCGGTCCTCGGCGGAGGCGGGCGATCGCATGGTCCTCTCAGACGACCGGCAGTACCAGGCGCTGGACCTGTCGAGCGGGCGGCAGATGTGGTCACGGCGCCGCGACCGGCCCGCCGACCGCACGGTCCACGGGCAGCCCGTCCACATCCTGGACGGGGACCACCTCCTCGCGCTGGACCGCGGCACGGGCCGGGAGATGTGGCGGTTCAGGCTGGGCACGCCGGCGGAGCGGCTGTTGGTCGAACAGTTCACCGTGTACGCGGCGGCGTACCGTCCGGAGCAGGGCGGGGACGTGGTGTTCGCGTTCGGCGCGGAGAACGGGGAGCCGTACTGGCAGCGGCCACTGACCCGGCACGAGGGCACGGTGTGCACGGTCGAGCTGCTGGGCCTCCGACCGTGGGGCCTCTACGTGAACGCCTCCCGCGGTGGTCGCCGCGGGATGTTGAACCGGCCGACTGGCCCGTCCGTCGCCGTCCTGGACCGGGGAACGGGCAAACCGCGCCGCCAGTGGGCGCAGCCGGGGCTCGCCGAGGGGGGCACCCTGCTGATCGGCGACCAGCTCGTCCTCTCCCGCCCCGAGCTGTCGGCGTACGCCCTCCCGTGACGGGCCCGGGCCCGTGCGGCGCTCCGAGTGCGGGGGCCCGAAAGCGCCCATACCCTCCCAAATATGACGCCGCCGAGGAGCAGGGCGAAGGGACGCACCGCCGCCGGGATATCCGTGCGGATCGGGCTCGTCCTCGCCACCGCGCTGCTGACGCTCGGCGGGTGGGGGGTGGTCGGGGCGCCGGCCGCACGGGCGGAGGATCCCGTCACGCTGTCCGGGCAGGGCCAGGTCACCGACCGGGTGGGCGCCCTCGGTGACCGGCGGGCCGACGTCACCGCCGCGCTGGAGCGGCTGTACGCCGACCGCAGGATCCAGCTCTTCGTGACGTACGTGCACGATTTCTCCGGGCGCTCCGCGCAGAGCTGGGCGGACGCCACCGCGCAGAAGAACGGCCTCGGCCGGGACGACGTGCTGCTGGCCGTGGCCACGGGGGCCCGGCAGTACGCCTATTCGGCCGACGTCGACTCGGGATTCACCCAGGAGCAGCTGGCCTCGGTGGCGAGGACCGCGATCGAGCCGGCGCTGAAGCAGAACGACTGGGCGGGCGCCGCGATCGGCGCCGCGCGCGGCTACGACGCCGTACTCGGCGGGCAGCCCGTACCGGTGCCCGCCATCACCCCCGGCGAGGCGAACCCCGGCGGTGGCGCGGGCGGCATGAGCGGGGCGGGCGACTTCGTGCTTCCGGTGGCTCTCGTGGGCGCGGCCGGTGTGGTCGGGGTGTACGCGTACAGCCGCCGCAAGCGCAGGGGCGCCGGTACGCGGAGCACGACGGGCTGGGGCGAACAGCCCGCGACCACCACCGCCCTCCCGTTGCCCGAACTGGATGCCAAGGCCAGGGGCCTGCTGGTGGAGACCGACGACGCGGTGCGCACCAGCACCGAGGAACTCGGCTTCGCCACCGCACAGTTCGGCGACGCCGCGGTGGGCACCTTCACCGAGGCCGTGGCCCTCGCGCAGAGCGAGCTGACGGCCGCGTTCCGGCTGCGCCAGCAGCTCGACGACGCGTACCCCGAGGACGATGCCACCCAGCGGCGGATGTTGGACGAGATCGTGGCCCGCTGCACCGAGGCGAACCGGCGGCTCGACGCCGAGTCGGCGGACTTCGACCGGCTGCGGGACCTGGAGAAGAACGCCCCGCAGGCACTGGCGACGGTGGAGGCGCACGTCCGTACCCTGACGGGCCGTACGGTGACGGCGCGCGCCACCTTGACCGCACTGGCCGGCCGGTACGCCGATTCGGCGTCGGCGCCGGTGGCCTCCCACGCCGAACAGGCCGAGGACCGGCTGTTGTTCGCGACCAGCAGCCTGGACGAGGCCCGGGCGGCGCTCGACGGCGGGGAGAACGGGAAGGCGGCCGTGCACGTGCGGGCGGCGGAGGGTGCGGTGGACCAGGCGGCGACCCTGGTGGACGCGGTGGAGCGGCGGGCGCAGGAGCTGGCGGAAGCGGCCGGGAAGCTGCCCGGGGCGCTCACGGAGACGGAGACCGACCTCGCCGACGCGCACGGCCTGCTGACCGGCACCGCACAGGGGACCTCGACTGCGGACCTGCGCGGCCGGATCGGCCGGGCCGAGGCGGTCCTGGCCGGCGTACGACAGGAGGAGGCGGCCGGCCGGTACGACCCGATCGACGCACTGCGCCGGGTCGAAGAGGCCGACGCGGCCCTGGACGAGGCGCTGGCCGGGGCGCGGGAACGCGAGGGTGGCCGCCGGCGGGCAGCCGCCCTACTGGACCAGGCGCTGCTGTCGGCGCGCAGCGCGATCGGCGCGGCGACCGACTACGTCACCACCAGCCGGGGCGCGGTCGGCAGCGAGGCCCGCACCCGGCTGGCGGAGGCGCAGCGGCGCCTGGAGCGCTCGACGGCGCTGGGGGAACAGGACCCGGCGGCAGCCCTGGCCGAGGCCCAGCAGGCGGACGCACTCGCGCGCCGGGCCCAACAGCTGGCCGAGCAGGACGTACGGGCGTACCGGGACCCGTACGCCGGTGGCGCGGCGGGGCAAGGGGGCGGCGGCATGGCCGGTGCGGTGCTGGGCGGCATCATCCTCGGCGAGTTCCTCGGCGGCGGCCGGGGAGGGGGCGGCAGCGGGTTCGGCGGCGGTGGTTCAGGTGGGGGCGGCGGGCCGGGCCCGGGCTCCTTCGGCGGCGGAGGCACCCGCGGCCGCATGGGCGGCGGCGGTCGCTTCTGAGCGCTTTCCTTCGCCCGATGAGAGGGCACCGACGAGAGGGCACCGATGAGCAAGCAGACCATCCTCGGCCGCGTCACCCAGCTCGCGAAGGCCAATGTCAACGCCTTGCTGGACCAGGCGGAGGATCCGCAGAAGATGTTGGACCAGCTGATCCGCGACTACACGAACAACATTTCGGAGGCGGAGCAGGCGGTGGTGACGACGATCGGCAACCTGCGGATGCTGGAGGCGGACCACCGGGAGGACGTGGAGGCGGCTGCGGAGTGGGGCGGCAAGGCGCTCGCGGCGAGCAGGAAGGCGGACGAGCTGCGCACCGCCGGGGCGACGGCGGACGCGGACACGTTCGACCACCTGGCCAAGGTCGCGCTCGGCCGCCAGCTCCAGTCGGAGAAGGAAGCGACGGCGGCGGAGCCGACGATCGCCGCTCAGACGGAGGTCGTCGACCGGCTCAAGGCCGGGCTCGACGCGATGAAGGACAAGTTGACGGCGCTGAAGGCGAAACGCGACGAGTTGGTGGCGCGGGCCAAGACCGCACAGGCGCAGAACACGATGATGGACGCGGTGAAGAACATCGACGTCATGGACCCCACCAGCGAACTCGCCCGCTTCGAGGACAAGGTCCGGCGGGAGGAAGCCAGGGCCCTGGGCAAGCAGGAGCTGGCGGCGTCCTCCCTGGACGCGCAGTTCGAGGCCCTGGACGACCTCGGCAGGTCCGCGGAGATCGAGGCGCGCCTCGCGGCCCTGAAGCACGGCTGAGCTCCGTCTGCGGCGCCGCCGGGCGCCGGGCGCCGGGCGCCGGGCGCCGGCAGCATGCCAAGGGCGGTCCCGCCGTCCCCGGCGGGACGGCCGCCTCAGCCGTACATGTTCAGTAGCTGTTCCGCCGAGAGTTCCGAGACCGCTTCCGATGCCGCACCCGGGAGCGGGAGCTCGAACCACACCGTCTTGCCCCGGTGGGTGCGGCGCGTGCCCCAGCCCGCCGACAGCATGCCGACCAGTTGCAGGCCTCGCCCGCCCTCGTCCGTGTCCCGCGCCCGCCGCCGTCGCGGCTGCACCAGGTTCCCGTCCCAGACCTCGCAGACCAGGGTGCGGTCCAGCAGCAGCCGCAGCCGGATCTCGCCCTCCCCGTACCGCAGGGCGTTCGTAACCAGCTCGCTGACCAGCAGTTCCGTGGTGTCCAGGAGCCCCTCCAGACCCCACGCGGGCAGCTTCGCCCGCGCCAGCTCCCGCGCCCGGCCCACCGAGCGCGCCTCGCGCGGCAGCTGCCAGTCGCCCACCGCGTCCACGGGCAGCCCCTGCACGCGGGCCATCAGCAGGGCGATGTCGTCCTCGCCGTGCCGCGTGTCCAGCGTGTTCAGCACGTGGTCGCAGACGTCCTCCAGCGGTCGCACCGGGTCGGCCAGGGCGTCCCGCAGTCCGCGCAGTCCTTCCTCCAGCGGGTGGTCGCGCGATTCCACCAGCCCGTCCGTGTACAGGGCGAGCAGTGCCCCCTCGGGGAGGTCCACCTCGACCTCCTCGAACGGCTCGCCGCCCACTCCCAGCGGCATTCCCGGCGGCACTTCCAGCAGCAGGCCGGGCCGCGGGGGGGCGCCCGGTTCCGCGGGTTCCACCAGCACCGGCGGCATGTGCCCCGCGTTGGCGATGGTGCACCGCCGCGTCACCGGGTCGTAGACGGCGTACACGCACGTCGCGAGGTACACCTCCGAGCGGTCCGCGTCCCGCGAGTGCAGGGCCGCCCGGGACGCCTGCTGCGATCCGCCGGGCGCCCCCAGCCCCCGGGCGATCTCGTCCAGTGCGGTCAGCACCTCGGCGGGTTCCAGGTCCAGCAGCGCCAGGGTCCGTACGGCGGTCCGTAGTTCACCCATCGCGACGGCCGCCCGCAGGCCCCGGCCCATCACGTCGCCGACGACCAGCGCCGTGCGGTGTCCGGGGAGCTCGATGACGTCGAACCAGTCCCCGCCGACCTCGGTGGCCGCGTTCCCCGGCAGGTACCGGCAGGCGATGTCCAGGCCGGCTGCCTCGGGGTCCCCGGGCGGCAGCAGGCTGCGCTGGAGTATCAGCGCCCGCTCGTGCTCGCGGCGGTACAGCCGGGCGTTGTCGATGCAGACGGCGGCCCGGGCGGCGAGCTCGACGGCCACGGCCCGGTCCCGTTCCCCGAAGGGCTCGCTGCCCTTCGTACGGGAGAACTGGGCGAGCCCGACCACCGTGTCGTGCGCGACCATCGGCACGACCAGCGTCGACTGCACGAGGTCTTCCGGCCCGCCGGATTCGATCAGCCGTGGCCGCGCCGTCCGCAGGGCCAGTGCTCCGGGTGACGCCGCCGGGTAGCGGTGGATCTCCCCTACGGCGACCAGCGAGCCCGGACCGGACAGTGGGGCGTCCGACACGGCCGAGGCGAAGGCGACCCGCCGCAGCGGTGCAGAGGGCGCCCGTCCGGGCCCCTGCCCGGGCAGGGTCGGCATCCCCGGGCCCTGTGGTCGAGCCGGGCGGTCGTCGTCACCGAGCAGCAGGCCTTGGTAGAGGTCGACGGCGGCGAGGTCGCAGAAACCCGGAACGGTCACGTCCAGCAGTTCGCGGGCCGTGGTCTCCAGGTCGAGGGAGTTCCCGATGCGGTGCCCGGCTTCGTTGAGCAGGGCGAGGTTGCGTCGGACCCCGGCCGCCTCGCGGGCGGCGAGGTGGCGGCGGGTGACGTCGGTGCCGATGCCCGCGACACCGACGGGGCGGCCGGTGCCGCCGTGGACGCGGTAGAGGTTGATGGACCAGTGGCGGCGCTCCCGGCTCCCGGGGGCGGCGCCGGTGATCTGGAGGTCGGTGACGGAGTCTCCGGTCTCCAGGACCCGCCGCAGGGCCTCAGCCATCCGGTCGGCCTCCTCGGGCGGGAGGTAGTCGTGGACGGTGCGGCCTCGGTGTTCCTCGACGGCGCCCCCGAAGACGGTGGCGAAACGGCGGTTGGCGCGCTGCACGGTGAGGTCCGTGCCGAAGAGCAGGAAACCGAAAGGAGATTGACCGAATATGGCCTGCGAGGCCGCGAGATCGGACTCGATCCGGCGCAGTGCGCGCACGTCGACCACGACGCACAGCGCGGCCCGCTCGGCGGTTTCGGTCTGGGTGGGCATCACATAGATCTCGGCCACGCCGTGGGTGCCGTCCCCGCCCGGGATGCGGAAGGGGACGAGGCCGGTCCATTCCTTGCCGTCGAGGATCTCGGCCACCCTGCGGTGCCCGTCGGCGCGCAGCTCCGACGGCATGAAGGCGTCCACCGGATCGCGACCCACGGCCTGTGCGGCGGTCAGCCCGAACAGGTCCTCGGCGCGCAGGCTCCACTGGTCGATGAGCCCGTCGGGTCCGATGGAGAACGACGCGACCTTTATGTAGTCATATATCGAGCCAGGCGGGCTGCTGTGCCACAGGGAGTCGTGCCATGTCTCCCCGGGCACACGGGCCTGATGTGCCTGCGCAGGTATCTCGCTCACGCGACCGTCCCCTCCAGCTCACCGCAACCGGACCGGCCATGACCGAAGTATTCAGCACCACGGCCCCGCACGGCACGGCGTTCACGATCACAAAAAGGTCCCGACTATTTCGAGCCATGCCCTGTGATCGTCGGCCATCCGTCACCTTGTTACTCACCAGGAAGCGCCAACTCGAACCACACGGTTTTGCCCGACTTCCCGTGCCGCGTCCCCCACCGCTGCGCGGAGACGGCGACCAGTTGGAGTCCACGGCCCCCCTCGTCATCCGGCTGCGCCGCCCTCTCACGGGGCGGATCCGGAAGCGGATCGGAAACCTCCACGAGCAGTGCGGCGCCCCCCGTCCCACTACCACTGGCCGAATCGCGCCGTTCCAGCCGGACCCCGATCGGACCGGAGGCGTACCGCAGGGAATTGGTGACCAGCTCGCTGACCAGCAGAACGGTCACGTCACCGTAGGAGTCCAGGCCCCAGGAGCTCAGTTTGCTGCGCACGGCGTGGCGGGCGGTACGGACGGCGCCGGGCTCGGCGGGGAAGACCCACTCGGCGCATTCACCGTCTGTGTCGATCACGCCGATCACTTCCCGGGCCGGCAACGACCCCAGTCCGATTCAGCAGGGACAGAGCCACGAGGGGCGGTGCACGCGCAGTTCACGATAAGGACTAATACCGACATACCCGATATTCGAGGCGTCGTACCACCCGATCCTCATGCACCGGCGCACTGTGGCGCAGACGGCCTAGTAGAGGCACTTCACGCGCCCCCGTGCGACCTCGCGTGCTGCTCACCGCGCCGGGTGCGCAGCCGGCGCCCGACCTCGGCGACCGCCGGGCGGTCCTGGTCGAGCCAGTCCACCGAGTCCAGCTCTTCGGGGCCGAGCCAGCGCAGCTCGTCGTGGTCCTCCAGCGGCGCGGGCTCGCCGGACAGCAGCCGCGCGCTCCACACGTGCAGGACGAGCCCGGGCCTGAGCGGCCATTCCCCCGGGATCCGCTCCAGCGGCGCGGCCTCCACGCCGAGCTCCTCGCGCAGTTCGCGTACGAGCGCCTCGGGGACGGACTCCCCCGGCTCGACCTTCCCGCCCGGCAACTCCCAACGTCCGGCCAGCTCCGGGGGTGCGCTGCGGCGGGCGGCCAGCAGGCGGCCCTCATGACAAAGGGCTCCGCCCACGACCACTCGTACCGTCATGGGGCGGAGCCTATGTCAATGCCGGGATGCTCAGTTCGTCGTGGCGGTCTGACCGACCCGCTCGACCCAGTACAGCTGCTTGTGCCCTCCGGCTTCGAGGCTGTCGACGACCTTCTGGGCCTCGGACCGGGTGGGGTACCGGCCCACCCGGTAGCGGTTGCCGTTGTCGTCCTGCCGTATGACCAGCCACGGGAGCAGGGCACCGCTGTCGTTCATCGCGTTTCACCCTCCGCCGATGTACCTGCCCGGGAAACCGCATTGCGCATATGCCCGAGCTTACGCCCGACCTTTACAGAGCGGATACGGTTTTTCACGAAGAGGCACCTCACGGGCGTATGCATCCGGCCACGCGTACGAGTGGGCCGTGTACGCCGGTTCAGACCCGGCGCATCGCGGTCACGGGCAGCACCTCCGCGCCCCCTCCGGATGCCTTGCGGCAGACGTCCCCGCAGGTGGGGTCGAGGGAACGGCCCAGGGGCGGCTCGGCCTCGCCCGGACTGGCGGTCCGCGATGTCGGGGAGTTCGTACGCCGTCTCACAGACGGCGCGGGTGCGGGTGGCAATGACGCCCTCTCGGCGCCGCCCGCGCCCCTCTCCGCCGGCCGCGCCCGCGGCTGCGGCGCCCGCGGTAGCGCCTTCGGCCCGATGGGCCCGCCACCGTGCTCGGCCTGGCCAGGGAGGACTTCCCCGGGGTGACCCGGGCGATCAACGGGCACAGGACGAGGGCGAGTCCGGCCGTGATGAAGGTGGAGCACGGCTCCGGGGAGGCCCCGAGCAGCCCCGAACACGGCGGAGGATCGAGACCGTAGAGGCGATCACCATCGCGCCGAAACCTGCCGGGTTCACGGCCTACGGGTCCGCGTGCTTGAACTCGATGTGGGGCGGGCCGAGTCCGTGCCGCTCGTTGAGCACGAGGTGGGCGGCGACGGCGACGATCCACGCGATCCCACGGGCTCGACGCGTTGGGCATTGCTCACGACTGCCCTCCCAACACCCGGATGAGCGCGTGGCCCAGTGGCCCTCTCGGCTCTCGTCGGCAGCGAGTGTGGCGTAGCACCGGCGGGGCGCGTGCGCGCGGGCGGCCGTGGCGGCCGTGGCGGTGGCGGCCGTGGCGGTGGCGGCCGTGGCGGTGGCGGCGGTGGTGGTGGCGGTCCTACCGTCGGACGGTAGGACCGGGATGTGGCCCCCCGTCACCCGTGGGCAGCGCCCGGTTGTTGGGCCCCGCACCTTCACGTCAGCGCCCGGCCAACCCCCCGGAACCGCCCGGTCCGCTCACCGGACCGGCAGGTGGTACGACAGGCGGTAGCGGTCGGCCGGGACCACCACGTCGGCCGTCTCGACGGCCCGTCCGGAGGCGTAGTACGTGCGCCCGACGACCAGGACCACGTGTCCCGGGACACCACCGAGCAGCATCAGCTCCTCCGCCAGTCCCGGCCTCGCCCCGACCTCCTCCACCACGTTGTCCACGACCACGTCGATCGCGGCCATCCGGTCGACGACTCCGGAACCCCCGAGCGGCCCCTCCTCCGGCAGCATGATCGGGGTCCGGCCGGTGACCGCGAGCGGCTCCCAGGAGGTCGACAGCATCATCGTCTCCCCCGCGTCGCGGAACACGTACCGCGTCCGCATCACCCGCTCGCCCGGGTCGATGCCGAGCCGCTTGGCGATCTCCACCGGAGCGGCCGTCTGCTCGCTGCTGGACTCCCACGTGCCCCGCGCCCCCGCCTCGGCCTGCTCCTGCCGGAACGGCGTCGAGGGCCCGCCCGTGCGGTATCCCGAGCGGGCGACCCGTCTGGGTACGGGCTGCTCCCGTACGTACGTGCCCGACCCGGACCTGCCCTCGACCAACCCCTCCGCCATGAGGACCTTGCGCGCCTCCAGCGCCACGGTGTCGGAGACCCCGTACTCCTCGCGGATCCGGGCCTGCGAGGGGAGCCTGGCGTGCGGGGGCAGGGACCCATCGACGATCTTCCGTCGCAGATCCCCGGCGACGCGCAGATAGGCCGGCTGCTCACCGAAAGTCACTAGCCACTCCCATCAGGTTGACAGACAGCAACACCCTGGCAACCCACGGTTGTACGCCGCAAGCAAGGGCCAGAGTTTCACCCGAAGTGATGAAGCCTGGTCATCGAAACCCGTTACCGCGCGTTACCACGCACTATCTTCGACGGCCGGCTCACACCGGCGCCGAAGAGGACCCGTCCGCATCGCCGTCCGACTGTCGCGCGAGCCACTCCGGGACCGTCGTCGACAGGCCGTACGCGCCGCGCAGGACCTTCTCCGTGTCCACGGACAGCGCGTCCGACGCCAGGTCCCAGGCGTCCTGGAAATCCGCCGGCCTCGTCGCCCGCGCTGCCCGCTGCCACTGGGCGCGCGCCGCCCCGATCTCCTTGAGCTGCGCCTGCGCGGGCCCGGCCAGCGCCGGCCGCTCCTGCACCTGCGTCAGCAGCTCCGCCTCCGCGCCCAGCGCCCGGTCCACCTCGCCCGCCCACGCCCGGTAGACCGGCAGTGCCTCGTCGATGTCCTCGTCCGGCTCGCTGCCCAACGCGAGATCGGCCTCGTTCATCACGCGCAGGAAGGAGACCTGTTCCGGCTTCAGCGTCCCGGCGTCCTTGCGCAGGCTGCCCCGGTGCTCCTGCTCCGTCGTCCCGATGACGCAGAGCAGCCGCCGGTCGCCGTCGCCCCACGACTCGCGCGAGGGCGCGAAGTAGAACATCTCCGCATACGAGGGCAGCGCCCACGTGTCCATCGCGTAGGCGTCCTGCGCCCTCCAACACGCCTCCGTGGCGGTCTTCTTCAGTTCGATCACCCCGGGGAAGGCGGTGTTGTCCAACCGGGTCGAGGAGGTGACCTCCCCCTCGTGCACCTCGGTACACGCGATCCGGTAAATGAGCGGGCTCTCGTCGAGCAGGTCCCCGCCGGGGACGTTGAAGCAGTCACCCGCCCGCATGTCATCGATGTGGGTCAACTCGCCCTCGACGCGCTCGTACTGCTGCAACGTGTCCAGCCGGTCGAAGAACCGCCCGGCGAACCGGTCCGTGACGAGGACGAGGGCGACGGTCATCGCGAGCGACACCGCCAGGCCCGTGATCGCGAGCGCCCTGCCGCGCTCCCCCTTCCGCGCGATCTGGACGAGCGCCACGATCCCGAAGACGACGCCGAGCGGCGGCACGCACAACAGGCCGACCATCAGGGACGCCAGCGCGAAACCGTTGAGTGCGGGCTCCCGGTCCGTCTGCTGCGGGGGCGGAGCGGGCCAGTAGGGGTACGGCGGGGTGCTGCTCACGGGGCGAGGGGCTCCATCACAGGGGGCGCGAACGAATGCGCGAAATAGTACGCAGCGGGGGCGACCGTCGTGACGGTCGCCCCCGCAGTTCACCCGACCCGTGCGGCACGCTCGGTCCGGCCGGGTCAGAGCAGGTCGGGCCGGGTCAGAACTGGAGCGCCCATGCGTCGATCTTGCCGGTGTCGAGGTAGGCGTTGTCGTTCACGCGCAGCTTCCACACCCCGTTGGCCACCTCCGAAGAGGCGTTGACGGTGTACGTCTTGATCAGGTTGTCCGCGCTGCCGCCGCTGCGGTTGTGCAGGTTGTAGACGGACCCGTCGGGGGCGACCAGGTCGACCTTGAGGTCACCGATGTAGGTGTGCTTGATGTCGACCGAAACGCTCAGCGACGCCGGGGCGTTGCCGGAGACGCCGCTGACGGTGAGCGGGGACTCGACGGTCGCGTTGTCGTTGATCGCGTAGTCGCCGGTGTTCTCGAAGCGGGTGCCCGGGTTCGGCGGGGTGGTGCCGCCGCCCACGTACAGCAGGCGGTTGGGGGAACCGGAGCCGGGGCTGGTCACCACGTTCGGGGTGGCCGCGGCCACCAGGGCCGAGGCGACCTGGGACGGGGTGCTCGACGGGTTCTGCGCGAGGTACAGGGCCGCCGCTCCGACGACGTGCGGCGTGGCCATCGACGTGCCCGAGATGGTGTTGGTGGCGCTGTCGCCGGTGCCCCACGAGGAGGTGATGGAGGAGCCCGGGGCGAAGACGTCCAGCAGGGAACCGTAGTTGGAGTAGCTCGCCTTGGCGTCCGTGCTCGTGGTGGCGCCGACCGTGATGGCCTCGGCGACGCGCGCCGGGGACTTGGTGCTCGCGTCCGTGGACTCGTTGCCCGCGGCGACGCCGTACGTGATGCCGGAGGCTATGGAGTTGCGTACGGCGGTGTCGAGCGCGGAGTCGGCTCCGCCGCCGAGCGACATGTTCGCCACGGCCGGCTTGACGGCGTGCTGGGTCACCCAGTCGATGCCGGCCACGACCTGGGCGGTCGTACCGGAGCCGTTGTTGTCGAGGACGCGGACACCGACGATCTTGGCCTTCTTGGCCACGCCGTACGAGGTGCCCGCGACGGTGCCGGCGACGTGCGTGCCGTGGCCGTGGCCGTCCTGCGCGGTGTTGTCGTTGTCGATGGCGTCGTAGCCGTAGGAGGCGCGGCCCCCGAACTCGGTGTGGGTGATGCGGACACCGGTGTCGATGATGTAGGCGGTGACGCCCTCGCCGGCCGTGTCCGGGTAGGTGTAGCTGCTGTCGAGCGGCAGCGCCCGCTGGTCGATGCGGTCCAGGCCCCAGGACGGCGGACTCGGCTGGGTTCCCTGGGCGTCGTCGATGGTGAACGTCCGGTTCTGCACGACGGACCTGACCGCCGGGTCCGCGGCGAGCTTCTTGGCCTGCGCCTCCGACACGGCGACGGAGTAGCCGTTGAGGGCGGCGCTGTAGGTCCGGTCGATCTTCGCGCCGTAGCGCTCGGCGACGGCCCTGCCGCTGTCGGCGGTGGAGCGGGCGGCCGAGTCCTTCAAGGTCACGATGTAGCTGCCGGCGACCGCGCCGGGTGCTCCGGCGTTCTCGATGACGCCCCGGGGGGCTCCGTCGGCCGCCGAGGCGGGCAATGCGGCGGCCGCGCCGAGCGCGAGGGCCACGACGGCGGTCGCGGTGGTGGCGGCGACCTTCCGGCGGGTGTGACGCATCACGGACATGTGAGGGGTCCTCCTCATAGGTGGTGCGCTGCGGGGGGTGGGCGGCATGAGCATGCCCATGACAAACCCTGCGCGGTCCGCCGGGCTGCCGCCTCCGAAAGGTTGACCCACGCGTTCGTCATCCCACAAGGGGAAGGCGAACGCGTAACATCGGTGCCATACAACGGCCATGAATGAGCAAAGGCGCTCTGCACATGACGCACGCACTCCCCGGCTACGTCTGTCCCGACGACCGCACCCGAGCGGACGTCAGAACGGCGCCCTGGTGCTGCCCGGTGTGCGGCGGCCCGTGGGACCTCGACTTCACACCGGATCCGGCCAGTGCGCTCGCCCCGAACGCCGGACCCAACTCCCTGTGGCGGTACGGCGCCGCGCTTCCGCTGCCGGGGGCGTTCTCCGTGACCATGTCGGAGGGCAACACCCCGCTGGTCCCGCTCGCGGAGCGGATTCACGCCAAACTCGACTTCCTGATGCCGACGTTGTCGTTCAAGGACCGCGGTGCGGTGATGCTCGCGGAGCTGGCCCGGAGACTGGCCCCGCAGCGGGTGGTGGCGGACAGCAGCGGGAACGCCGGAACCGCCGTGGCCGCGTACTGCGCGAGGGCCGGGCTGCCTTGTGAAGTTTTCGTGCCCGAGGGCACTTCGGAGAAGAAGACGGAGCAGATGCGGGCGCACGGGGCATCGGTCCGCTTCGTGCCGGGCGGCCGGGAGGCCACGGCCGAGGCGGCCCGGGAGGCCGCCGACCTCCCGGGCGTCTTCTACGCGAGCCACGTCTTCAACCCGTACTTCCTGCACGGCACGAAGACGTACGTGTACGAGGTGTGGGAGGAACTCGGCGGCCGGCTCCCCGAGACCCTCGTCGTCCCGGTGGGCAATGGCACGCTGCTGCTGGGGGCGGCCCTGGCGGTGCAGGAACTGGCCCGGCGCGGGGTGCGGCCACCGGCGCTGATCGCGGTACAGGCGGAGGCGGTGTCTCCGCTGGCGACGGCCTTCGCCGCGGGCTCCGAGGAAGCGGACCGGGTGGAAGAGCGCCCCACCCTGGCCGAGGGGATCGCGATCCCGGCCCCGCCACGGGCCCGCCAGATCCTGGCGGCGGTCCGCGCGTCCGGCGGCACCTTCCTGACGGTCTCCGAACCGGCCCTGCGCGCGGCCCAGCGGGACCTGGCGCAGCGGGGCCTGTTCGTGGAACCGACGGCTGCGGCCTGCTGGGCGGCGGTGGGCCCGCTCTCCCCCGCGGACCCCCTCCACGGCCGCACCGCGGTCCTCCCCCTGTGTGGTGCGGGCCTCAAGGCGGGCTCGGCCGGCTGACCGCGGGCGCCGCCGCGGCCGAGCACCTACGTGTCGGAAAATCGCCAGCCCGGGCCGGGCCGGTCTGGTGAACTGGCCCCATGACCAAGACCGTTGATCTCGCTCGCCGCTTCACCGCACTCCACGACCCCGCCGCCCCGCTGGCCTTGGCCAACGCCTGGGACGTCGTCAGCGCCCGCCTCGTCGAGGCCGCCGGCGCGCCCGCCGTCGCCACCACCAGCGCCGGCGTCGCCTGGTCCCTCGGCGCACCCGATGGGGACGCCCTGTCCCGCGACCGCGCGCTCGACCTCGTGGCCCGCGTGGCCGCAGCCGTCTCCGTCCCCGTAACGGCCGACATCGAGGGCGGCTTCGGCGCCGACGCCGCTGCGGTCGGCGAAACCGTCACCGGAGTCATTGCCGCCGGCGCGGTCGGCATCAACATCGAGGACGGCACCCGGGCCCCCGCCGACCACGCGGAGCGCGTGGCCGCGGCCCGTGCCGCCGCCGATGCCGCCGGGCTCCCGCTGTACATCAACGCCCGCATCGACACGTACCTGTTCGGCCTCGGGGAGCCGGAGGACCGCCTCGACGAGACCCTGGCCCGCGCCGCCTCCTACCTGCGGGCCGGCGCCACCGGCATCTTCGTCCCCGGCGTCACCGACCCGGCCACGGTCACCGAGCTCGTCAAGGGCATCGACGCCCCCCTCAACATCCTCGCCGGCCCCGGCGCCCCCTCCGTCACCGAGCTCGGCGCCCTCGGCGTGGCCCGCGTCAGCCTCGGCTCCTCGGTCGCGGAGGCCGCGTACGACGTGGTCCGCCGCGCCGCCGAGGAACTGATCGCGGGCGGCACGTACACCGCGCTCGACGGCTCCCTCCCGTACGGTGCGGTGAACGCCCTGTTCAAGGGCTGATCCTCGACGCGGTCCTCGCGCGGGGCGGAGGAACGGGCCCGGACCGGAGCGGGAGCCGGCGCCGGAGTCGGGCGCCGGAGTCCGGGGTCGGGCGCCGGGGGCGGGCCCGGGGCTCAGTCCTGCGCGGCCCGCTCGTACAGCGCCTTGGCCCGCTCGTCGAACAGCGCGGCCGTGGAGTCCACGTCCGTGTCCCCGCCGCTCAGCACGCCGATCAGCCGCCCCGGGTTCCCCGGCCCGCCCCGGTCGGCGATCCAGGGGCTTCCGCTGGTGCCCGTCCAGAATCCCGCGCAGCTGATGTACAGCATCGCGGGGTCCTCCTGGTCGTGGCCGGTCTGGGTGGTGCAGGAGACGGGCTTGTTCTGCGGGTTGCGGTCGGACTCCGGATAGCCCACCACCGTCACCTCGCGCTCGTACCCGGAGGTCCAGTCGGGCTTCGGGGCCTCCCCGGCCCCGCCGACCGCCTGCTGGACGGTACGGCCGTCCCCGTCCGGCTCGATGCTGAGGAAGGCGAAGTCGGCGGTGTCCTCGCCCCACTTCGTCCAGCGCTCGTCCACGTGGACCGCGCGCACCTTCCAGAGCCCGAGGGGTTGGCGGCCTGCGCCCTCCCCGGAGAAGGCGGGGGCGAAGGAGAGCTCACCGATCTCCCGGCCGTCGGGCGCGACCTCGCCGGGCCGGCCGTTCTCTCCGGCCGGGGCCACGCAGTGCGCGGCGGTCGCGACGACCGTGCCCTTCGGGCTGTCGACGACGCTCGCCGTGCACCAGTGCTCCCCATTCGCCATGAGCACGCCGACTCCGGGGAAGGGGTGCACCGCGTTCGCATCCTCGTCCGTCGCCTTGAGGAAGGCGACGGTCAACACCGCCGCGACCCCGGCGGCAGCCGCCGCGGACACACCCTTCACCACTGCGTTCATCGCACGCCGGGATCGGGGGTCGGCGCCGACATCACCTTGCTGATCCACTCCAGGGAGCCCTCCCTCATGCCGCGTACGTACGACTTTCCGTTGTGCTCACCATCCTGGATCACCTGCAGTCGGGTGTGCACAGGGCCCCTCCCGTACTCCTTCATGAACTTCTCGATCTGGTCGCGTCCGCCCTCCGCGGTGCCGATCTGGAAGTTGATGTAGACGTCCGGGCCGCCGGCCGTGATCAGCTGCGCGGCCAGCTTCTCCGGGTTGTTCTCGTCCATGGCCTGCCTGTTCCCCTTCCACAGCGGGGAATCGGGGACGATGTCGACCCCGCTCGCGATGGCCGCCTTGAAGCGCTCGGGGAACTTCAGGACGTGCTTGAACGCGCCGAAGCCGCCGGAGGAGGAGCCCATGAAGGCCCACCCGTCCCGGGAGGTGAAGGTGCGGAAATTGGCCCTCGTGAAATCCGGAACGTCATCGGCCATCCAGGTGCCCATCTTGGGCTCCCCGGGGATGTCCGAGCCGTCGAAGTGGTGCTTGGTGTCGGCGTTGATCACCGGCATGACGAGGATGAAGGGCAGGCTCGTACCCGCCTTCGCCCCGTCGATCACGGCTTGCTGCAAGCCGAGAGCCGGCCCGGTACCCCAGTAGTTCTTGGGGTAGCCGCGGCCTCCGGGCAGCGAGATCAGGACCGGAAACGCGCTCTTCGCGTACCTCGCCTCGTTGTACTCCTTCGGGACCCACACCCACACGTCACCGGTGAACCCGGACTTCGCGCCGGTCAACGTCGTCCGCGCGATCTGGGTGCCGTCGGGCATCCGGTGGGTACGGACGAACTCGGACTTCGGCCCGGTGGGCATGCTGACGCCCGGCCGGATGTCCTCGGCCGCGGCCGATTCCTGGACCTTCTCGAAGGAGACCGGATCCCCTATGTCCGAGAAGAGCCCGTACTTGTACGCCGCCGCACCGGCCCCGGCGGCGAGCGCGAACGCGAGCCCACCGCTGATCAAGAGCCTGCGCAGGCGCTGAGGACGACGGCGGCCCGTGGTCAGGGGGCCTTCCTCTGTCATGAGGCTGCCGTCGCCCTGAAGCTGGTCATGCTGCACGGAATTGTCCCGTTCCTTCTCCGGCGCTCCCGAAGAGCGCGGGTCGGACCGATCGGTCCCCCTTACACCCCTTACAGAGGTGTCAACGATCGGATGGGTTGCCTGGGACCGGGGCTTCGCGTTCTGCACCACCACGGTCGCGGGCTCCGTGCGTGCCGCCTGGTCAGCCGGCTTCGGGCCGGGGCGCCTTGAGCACCTTGCTGATCCACTCCAGGGAGCCTTCCTTCATGCCCCGGACGTAGTGCCAACCGTTGTGCTCGCCGTTGTGGATGTCGCGGATGGTCATCGTGATCGGCCCCTTGCCGAACTGCTGCTGGAAGGTGGTCATCCGCTCCTTCCCGCTCTCCTTGGTGCCTATCTGGAAGTTGATGTAGACCTCGGGGCCGTTGCCGTCGATCAGCTTCTTCGCGAGCTTCTCGGGGTTGTTCGCGTCCATCTCCGCCTGGTGGCCCTTCCAGAGCGGGGAGTCCGGAACGATCTCGCCGCCGCTGGCGATCACGGCCTTGAAACGGTCCGGGTACTGCAGGACGGTCTTCATGCCGACGAAGGCGCCGGAGGAGGAGCCCATGAAGGCCCAGCCGTCGCGGGACTTGTACGTGCGGAAGTTGGCCCGGGTGAAGTCGGGCACGTCCTCGGCGATCCAGGTGCCCATCTTGGGCTGGCCGGGTATGTCGGCGCCGTCGTAGTAGTACTTGTTGTCCGGGTTCAGCACCGGCATGATCACGATGAACGGCAGGCTGGTGCCGGCCTGGACGCCCTCGCTGATGGCCTTCTGCAGCCCCAGGCTGCGGTCGGCCCAGTAGTTGCTCGGGAAGCCGTTGCCACCGGGCAGGGCGATGAGCACCGGGAAGGCGCTCTTCTCGTACTTCGCCTCGTTGTACTCCTTCGGCGTCCAGACCCAGACGTCGCCCTCGAAGCCGGACTTCGCGCCCGCGAGGCGGGTCTTCGCGATGATCGTGCCGTCGTCGAGCTTGGCGGTCTGCTTGAAGTCGGACCTCGGGCCGGAGGGCAGGAGCACGTCCGGGTCCCCGGTGGGCTTGACGGGGGTCGGCACTGCGGCTGGGGACGAGCTGCCCGCGCCCGGGGCGGCGGAAGCCGGGGCAGGAGCCGGGCCCTTGCCGAAGCTCACGGAGTCGCCGTTGCCGGAGAACCATTCGAGCTTCCACGCGGCGAAGCCGCCGCCACCGAGCAGGACCGCGAAGGCCACGACGGCGCTGATCCACAGCGTCCGACGGGAGCGCTGCGGCTGCGGCTGCGGCTGCGGCTGCGGGGCGAGCGACTCGGAGGCGAGCGACTCGGAAACGAGCGGCTGGTCGTCAGGCCGCAACTGCTGCGGGTACTGGTGCACGAACTTCGCTCCGAACGGTCATGACTGCCCCTGGCGGAACAGAACGGCTGGACATCCCCTGGTTCTGATGTGCGAATCCCTCTGGTCAGTTCCACGTTCCGGCACGACATGACCTGGATCTCAGAACCCCGCGTCCCTGCCGGCAGAGCTCACCTCTGGGCGTCGAGGGCCTCCGCGCACCGCCCCAGCAGGCTGATCAGCAGCTCCCGTTCCTCCGCGGAGAACGCGGCGGCGAGCGCCCGCTCAACCCGTACGGCACCGGCGTCGGCCAGCTCCATCACGGCGCGCCCCTCGTCCGTGAGTCGGGTTTCGAGCACGTTGCGGTGCAATTCGTGCGGGGTGCGTTCGACGAGCCCGCGCTCCTGGAGGTTCTTCAGCACGGTGTTCATGGTCGGCGGCGTCACCCCGCACAGACGGGCGAGCGCAGCCGCGGAGATGCCCGGCTTCTCGGCGAGCCAGAGCAGCGCGGCGTACTGCGGAACCGTCACTGCGGCCGGCTTGCAGGCTGCGTTCTTGGCCGCGAGAAGCGCCTGTTCGGCGCGCTTGACGTGCGAGCCGATGCGCTCCTCGGGCGGCATGGAGGTCATCCCCGCATCATAAGACCGTTGCGAACATTAGAGCTCTAATCTATCTTCGTGGTCACCTACATAGAAGAGGACGTCCGTTGTGCTGAAGAAGCTCCTGCCCGCCACCTTCCTGACCCTGACCACGGCACTCACCCTCGGTGCCGCCCCGGCCGCGCAGGCCGACCCCGCCGCCCCGGCCGTCGAGGGCCGCGTCTCCACGGCCTTCACCCTCCCCGGCGAGAAGGTCTATCCCGAAGGCATAGCCACCGACCCCCGGAACCACACCGTCTACGTCGGCTCGTACGCGGACGGCAGCGTCTACCGGGCCCGCCCCGGCCACCGCACCGCCGAGGTCTTCCTGCCCGCAGGAACCGACGGCCGCCACACGGCGAACGGCCTGCGCGTGGATGCCCGTGGCCGCCTTTGGGTGACCGACTCCACGTCCGGGGTCTCCGTCTACGACACCGCCTCCGGCACGCGCCTGGCCCACTTCGAGGTGGCCGGGACCGGCGGGCACTTCGTCAACGACCTGACCATCACGCCGGACGGCACCGCCTACCTGACGGACAGTGTCCGGGCGGTCGTCTACCGCGTCACGCCGGCCCAGCTGGCCGCGGGCTCGGGCCCGCTGCTCCCGGCGTACGACCTGCGCGAGCACCTCACCCCGTCCCCGGCCGGCAGCTTCACGCTCAACGGCATCGTCTCGGACCCGGCGGGACGCTTCCTCCTCACCGTGGATATGACGGCGGGCGACCTCCACCGCATAGACCTGCGCACCGGCGCGGTATCCCGCGTCGCCCTCCAGGGCGGCGACCTCACCCACGCCGACGGCCTCGACCTCGCCCCCGACGGCACCCTGAGGGTGGCCCACAACACCACCAACACCCTGACCCGGTGGCACCTCAGCCCGGACGGCACCCGAGCCCGGCTGACCCGGACCTTCACGGACCCGGCGCTTCAGATCCCCACCACGCTGAACCACGCCCCGGGCCGGACGCTGGTGGTCCGCTCGCAGTTCGACAAGGGCGGCCCCATGAGCCCGGGCACTCCGACGACCTTCACGATCGCCTCGGTCCGCGGGTTCTGACGGCCGGCGGACCACGGCCACCGAGCGAGCGAGCGGGCGTGCTGACCGGGCGGGCGGACGGACGGACCGGGCGGGCACAGAACGGGCTCACCCGGCCCGCGCCCGGTCAGGGGGCAGCGCCGAGCCGCGCCTGCTCCTGTTCGACGATGCGCCGGGCCAGCGAGGTGTCCGACACGTCCACCGCCTCGGGCGTCGACTCCGCCAGGACGCTGCGCCGGGCGTACGCGTCGAACAGCCGCGCCTTGCGCCCCAGCACCTCCAGCATCCGCTGGTCCACCCCGTCGGTGGCGAGCAACCGGTGCACCCGCACGGCCCGCACCTGCCCCATCCGGTGGGCGCGGGCCACCGCCTGCTGCTCCATGGTCGGCTTGACCTGCGGCTCGCACAGGATCACCACGGACGCCGCCTGAAGATTGAGCCCGATGCCGCCCGCCTCGATCTGCGCGAGCAGCACCGCGTGCCCGGCCGCCGCGCCGAAACCGTCGACGAGCCGCTGTCTGCGTGCGGCCGGTACGGCCCCGCAGATCGGCCCGAAGAGCCGCCCTCCGTCCCCTCCGGGCGTTTGCCGCCCGAGCGCGTCCTCGACCACCCCCAGCACCTCCCGGAAGGAGGAGAACACCACCACCTTCAGCCCGTTGGCGGCGGCCTCCGCCACCAGTTCGCGCAGCCGCTGCAGCTTCGCCGACTTCTCCGGCTTCGCGTACGCGGCCCTGCGCATGGCCATGAAGTTGCCGGCCCGCACCGCCGCCCGGTAGGCGTCCCGGTCGCCCGCGCTCAGCTCCTCCCACTCGTCCGTCCACTGGAGCTCGGGCAGTTCGGCGAGTACGTCGCGCTGGTTGCGCCGCAGGTACGCCGGTGCAACCGCCTTGCGGAACGCCTTGGACCCGGCGACCCCGTCGACGTCCCCGATGCCGGAGGCCGCCTCGGGCTGGAGCACCCGTACGAGACTGCGGAACTCCGACACCCGGTTCTCCATCGGGGTGCCGGTCAGGAAGAGCACGTACGCGCACCGGCCCGCCCAGGCAGCCACCGCCAGGGACCGCTGCGCCCGCGGGTTCTTGACGTAGTGCGCCTCGTCCACGACGAGCATCCCCAGTTCTTCGGCGGCGAGTTCGGGGAACCCGGTCAGCGCCTGGAAGGTCGTCACGGCCACCCCGCCCTGCCCCCGCCAGTCCGCGAACGCGTCGTGCCGGTCGGGGCCGTGGAGGGCGACCGCGCGCAGAGTGCTGCGCGCCTCGATCTCGCGGGTCCAGTTGATCAGGACGCTGGCCGGGCAGACCACCAGGAAGTGGCTCTCCCCCTGCGCGGCGCGGTGCGCGAGGGCGGCGAGCGCCTGGATCGTCTTGCCCAGACCCATCTCGTCGCCGAGGATCACCCGCCGTTGGGCGAGGGCGAAACGGGCACCGAAGGACTGGTAGCCGCGCAACGAGACCCGACGGTGCGTGCCGTCGAGGGCCTGGGCGCGGACCCGTTCGGCCAGGGCGTCGGGCAGGAACCCCTCGGCCGCGGCCGGATCGGGGCCGCGGCCGGCGAGCTCGGCGGTCTCCGCGAGCAGGCCGTAGTACGCGGCGGAGCGCAGCTCGAAGTCCACCCAGGCCGCCGCCTCGTCGGCCGGGCCCCGCAGCAGGTCAACCGAGGCCTGCCCGAGCAGCAGCGCGACGTCTTTCCCGGCGGCCTCCCCGGTCAACCGGTCGATCTCCGCGACGGCGGCGAGCGCCCGTGCCCGCCGCTCCCGGCCCGAGAACCACATCCGTAGCCGGCGGCGGGCCGGCCGGGCGTCCGCCAGCAGCGGTCCGAGACCGGTGTCCAACTGCTGGGCCGCCTCGGCGGCCCGGCGCGCTTCGGGCCCGGCCTCGACGAGCAGGTGCAGCGCGATCACCAGCGCGGTGGTCGCGGGCTCCGGGCGGTCCACGTCGAGGTGCACGGCGACGGTCTCCCCGACGGCCTCGGCGAGCTGCCGCGCGGCGCCGACCGCCTGGTCGGCGGTTTGCTGCCCGACGCCGGGGATCTGCCGAAGGCGGTAGCTGCCCGCGTCCAACACCTTCTGCACGGTGTCGAATCCGGCCGCCTCGATGGCGGCCACCCGCAGCCGCCCCTCCGTGACCCGGGTCAGCCGGTCCACGGGAATCCGCCGGAGTTCGCAGCGTGCCAGCTCCTCGTGGATCGGGGCCCAGGCCTCCCGTACGCCCTCGACGGCCCGCCGGTGGTCGGCCAGCAGCCCGCGCGCCGCCGCGTGCAGCCGCTCGCCCGCGTCGATCACCTCGGACGCCCTGCGCCGCATGCCCCTCACCCCTCGACTGCTCCCGGCCCCGCCGGGGGACGACTGCACGCAACCTACCGCCCGGCTCCGTCATCGAAGTCCCGCCCGACCCGCGACGACCGGGCCCGGCGACGGGTGGGCCTCGGGGCTGTCCCGTAGTCCCCGGCGGGCGCACGACGACAGCCACGGCACCTCGCCGCGTTGTCGGAACGCCCGAATAGGCACAGTATGAGGGCGCCCCTCCGCCTTGTGATGCACCGCATCTGACGCCGTGCGCTGATCCACCAGGGATCACCGGACAGCCTCAGCGGTAGGAGGGCCGCGCCCGGACGAGTACGGCCAGTGTCGTCAGGGTGACGACCCCGGCGGACTCGATGAGGAGGGTGGGACGCGCCAGTTCCGCGTCGAGGGATTCCCGGAAGCCGAAGAGTCCCGTGGTGAGGCCGAGGACCAGCCCGGCGAGGGTGCCTGCCGTGAGCAGGGCTCCGAGGGCGGCCGTGGCGCCGAGGTACCGGGCGGGGGCCGCCACGAGCGCGAGCGCCAGCAGCCCGCCGCCGATGCCGTTGAGCAGGAAGAGGACGCCGATCACGTCGAGGTCCGCGTAGCCCGTGGCCCAGAGGCGCAGGTGGATCGCGGCCATGGCCGCGGTGAGGCCGGCGCCGAGCAGCCGCAGGGCGAGGACTGCGCCCGCGTGCGCAGCGGCCCGCTCGGTGCCCGGCCCCGCGGCCCGCTCAGTAGCCATTGACCGCACCACCCACGGTGATCTCCGTCTTCATCCCGAGGTCCTTGTGCCCGTCGACGGGGCAGTAGAGCTCGTACGAGCCGTTCTTGAGGGTGATGTCGAACGTCCCGCTCTCCCCCGGAGCCAGGGTCTTGGAGCGCTGGTCGCCGCCCGGGCCCTCGACCTCAAGGGCGTGGTCGTGGTGGCCGGTGTTCTTGACGGTGAACGTGTAGGCGCCGGCCGCGAACGTCTTCTGGGACAGGGCGATGTGGAAGTCGCTCAGGTCGGCCGTGACGTGGGTCGCGGCGGACTGCGCGCTCCTGGTCGGCGGGGGCACGGTGGGCGCCGTCGAGCCGCCTCCCCCGCCCCCGCAGCCGGCGAGCACGCCCGCCAGCACTCCGGCAGCCAGCGCCGGCCCCATACGCCTGTGCGTGAGTGTTCCTGTCATGGCTCGGCCCTCCGCAGAAGTTCAGTCCCAGGGGATACGGACGAAGGGCCCCGGAAGATTGACCGGACCGGTCGGATTACGAGGAGGAGAATGAGGGGGTGTTTCACCGCGTACCCGGACCAATCCGTTCGGGGCGGCCGACCGTACCCACTTCTGTGCAGAGAATGGGCCTCCCGCTCGGGCGGACGCCGGACGAGGTTTTGCTCTCGGGCCTGGCGACGGGCGATCCCGAGATCGCCGTCGCGTTCGTGCGCAGGTTCCAGCGCACGGTGTTCGGCGTGGCCTACGCCGTCGTCGGCGATCTGCAGCTCGCCGAGGACGTGGCGCAGCAGACGTTCGAGCGGGCCTGGCGACACGCGCAGGTCTACGATGCGCGCCGCGGGTCGGTACGGACCTGGCTGACCACGATCGCGCACCACCTGGCGATCGACGCCGTCCGGGCCCGCCGGGCCAGCCCGGTCGCCCCCGAGGACCTGGACGCGCTCCTCGACATCGTGACGGAGACCCCCGAGCAGCACGCGCTCGCCTCCGAGACGTCCGCGGGGGTACGGGCGGCCGTGGCGGCCCTGCCCCGGGAACAGGCCCGCGCCCTGGTGATGGCGGGGATCTACGGGATGACCGCGCAGCAGATCGCCGACATGGAGGGGATACCACTCGGCACCGCCAAGACGCGGATCCGGACGGCGATGCACAGGTTGCGGACGACCCTGGGGGCCGAGGAGAGCCTGCAATGACCGAGATGACCTGCGAGCAGCTGAGGGAACTCGACGCCGAGCTGGCACTGGGCATCCTTCCGGCCCAGGAGCGTGCCCGGGCGTTCGCCCACCTGGGCCACTGCCCCGGCTGCCGGGTGCACATCGAGCAGCTGGCCCTGGTCGGTGACGGCCTGCTCGGCCTGCTGCCGGGCACGGAGCCCCCGGTCGGCTTCGAGTCCCGCGTCACCACCCGCCTCCAGCCGCCGCCGGCGGCGGCGCCACCGGCCCGGCGCAGGCCGCTGCTGCTCCGGCCCAGACTCGCGGTCGCGGCGGCGGTCCTGGCCGTGGCGTGCGGCTTCGGCGGCTGGGCGGTGGGCACGGCGATCGAACAGGCCTCGGGGCCCGCGTCCCCCACCGCCCCTACGAACGCCGCACTGCTCCAGGCGCCGCTGCTCTCGGAAGGCCGCGAGGTGGGCCGGATCTTCGCCCATCCGGGCGCCCGTCCGGGCGAGGCGGGCTGGGTGTACATGTCGGTGGACCTGGAGGGGGCGTCGTTCCAGGTGCGCTGCGTCCTCGACCACACGGACGGCACGACCACGCGCCTCGGCACGTTCCCCCTCCGGGACGGATACGGCTACTGGGCCGCGAGGGCGGACGTGGACCCGGCCACCCTGTCGGGCGCCCGGCTCCTCGACCCGTCCGGCACGGTCCTCGCCACGGCCCGCTTCACCTGACCGAACACCGCCACGCACCTCGCTCGGCTCGCTCAGTTGCTCGGCCTCACGGCTCACTCGGCGATCTCGGTCCGCTCCCACCACTCGTACACGGGCAGCCGCCCTTCGGGGCTGTCCTGGTACCGCGACGTGCCCTTGAAGTGCTCGTACCCGCCGCGGTGCGGGATCTTCAGGTCTTCTCCTGGGGTGGTGACCGAAACGATCCGCTCCAGCAGATCGTCCGGTCCACCCTCCAGCAGTGCTTTGACGGCCATACCCCCAGTCTGGTCACCGCGGAAGGCCCCCGCACCTCGGGCGATCACCGAACGTGACGCTCCGACATGCATGAGTCACGACCCGGTGTCAGGGTGGTGGTCGTCCCCCTCCCCCCTCATCGAGGAGTGAACCGACATGGTCAAGAAGCAAACCCCCCAGGACAAGGCCAACAAGCTCAAGGAGCAGGCCAAGCAGAAGATGCAGGAGGCCAAGCGCCAGGCGAAGGACCCCCGGTCCATGTCGGACGACATGGAGACCCGCGAGGAGCACCCGCGCTCGTCGGACACATCCCGCGGTTTCTAGCAGCACCCGCGAGAGGCGCGCCCGCCCCATCGGGCGCGCCTCCGCAGCCCGCACCGGGCACCGGACACCGGCGGAGACCGCCCACACCGGGTGTGCGGCGCAGGGAAATCCGTAGCACGCCGACCGGAGCGTCGATGACACTGAGCAGGTGAACCGCCGCTTTCCCTGCCCTTGCTGCGGGCACCTCGTCCTGGGCGAGATGCCCGGCTCCTACGAGATCTGCCCCGTCTGTTTCTGGGAGGACGACGGGGTGCAGTTCCGCTGGCCGACCACGTCCGTCGGAGCCAACCGGGTCTCCCTCGTAGAGGCGCAGCTCAACTACCAGGACTTCGGCGCCTGCGACCAGCACGGCCGACAGTACGTTCGACCCCCGGCGGCGGACGAGCCGCTCGACCCTGCCTGGCGCCCCATCGACCTGACCCGCGACTCCTTCGAAGACTGGGAAGCAGAGGCACGGGCCCCGTGGCCCGACGACCACTCGGTGCTCTGCTGGTGGCTTCCCACCTTCTGGCGCCGCGAGCACCCGGCGCCGTGATCACGTGGGCTTCGGCCCCGCCGCGCAAGCAGGAACGAGCCGCGGCCGGCTCCGGCCGGACCGCGCACCAGGACGGCCGAAGGCGGTCCGGAGCCACCCGCATCGGCTCCGGACCGCCTCCTGTTGCTGCCCTACGCACCGCCGGTATCTTCCGCCGCACGCTCCAACGATCCATGCCGTTCGAGATCAGGTCAGCACGGGTGCCCTCCCACCCGGAACCGCTCCACGGTCAGTAGTGATACCGGGCAGCAAGGATGACGATCTCCCTGTCCGTAACCAGGTGGACGAGGCGGTGCTCATCGTCGATCCGTCGAGACCAAGCCCCCGGCAAGTGGTACTTCAGCGGCTCGGGCTTGCCGATTCCCGAGAACGGGTCACGCCTGACGTCCTCGATGAGCTTGTTGATCCGGGCGAGCATCTTGCGGTCGTTCTTGAGCCAGGACGTGTAGTCCTCCCAGCCCTGATCCTCGAAGACAAGCCTCACGCGGCACCCGCACCCGCGTCCGCCGGGTCCGGATCGATCAGCTCTCGCTCCGATACGTTGATGTTGGCCAGGGCGTTCTCGTACGCCTTGAGCAACCGGCGAGCGTTCGCCGGGGAGCGCAGCAGGTACGAGCCCTCACGCAGTGCCGCATAGTCCTCGGCCGAGACGAGCACGGCGTTCCCATGCTTGGAGACGATCTCGATGGCCTCGTGGTTCTCGTTGACCTTCTTGATCAGCGGAAAGAGTTCCTTGCGGGCTTCGCTCGCGGTTATGGACATGACCTGACCTCTTCCCTCAAGTGGTACCTAATAACGTACCACTCCCAGCGCCATCTCGGCACGGGAAAGAACAAGGCGCCGACTCCCGGAGGGGTCGCCCCCCGGAGGAGTCACCCCCTTCTGACCTGCATGTTTGGGCGCGCCCTCCCCCCTCCTCACGGCACGTACCGCGTCGAGCCCGGCGTGACTGCCTGCGGGCTGGGCAGCCTCCCGCAAGGCGGAGGGTGAAGCGCCGAGCCGCCTCCCGCCGCCATGGCCGTTCGCGCCCACAGAGTTACCACCGTCGGTAGGATCGACACCATGAGCAGTAGCAGAAAATACTCCATCAGCCTGCCCGAGGACCTTGCCGAGGCCGTACGCGCCCATGTCGGACCCGGCGGCTTCTCCGCCTACGTCGCCGAAGCCCTGGAACAACGGGTCGCCATGGACAAGCTCCGGGAGATCGTCGCCGACTTCGAGACCGACAATGACGAGCTCACCCGCGAGGAGGTCGAGGCCGCCCGCGGGCTGCTGCGCCATGACCACCGACAGGCCGGCGGGGCCGCCGCCTGATGCCCGGCACCCTACTGCTCGACAGCGAAGGCCTCTCGAAGCTCTACCGCAAGGACCGCGCCGTCGTGGCTCTGGTCCAGGCGGCATCAGAGGAGGGCGTCCGCGTGGCCACCAGCGCCATGACCACTCTTGAGGCCGATTACGAGCGGATCCACCCGGCCCGCATCAAGTGGATCCTCTCCCGCGTCGACATTCACGACGTCACCAGAGAGGTCACCGACGAAGCCGCCGCCCTCCTTCGCGCCCATCACCTCCACGGCCACAGGTACGCCATCGACGCCGCCTTCGCCGTCATCGCCCGCACCGCACCCCAGCCGGTCACCGTCCTGACCTCCGATCCCGAGGATCTGACGGTCCTGTGCGGCCCTGCCGTAGAGGTCGTCAAGGTCTGAGCGCCGGCCACAATCCATGGCACACGGGCGGGACCTGCAACGAAACTGCGCAGGTGAGCGACTCCTCCCCCTGCCCGTGCTGCGGGCACCGCGTGCTGGGCACGATGCCCGGCTCGTACGAAATCCGCCCGTCTGCTTCTGGGAGGACGACGGGGTCCAGTTCCGCTGGCCGACCATGGCCGGCGGCATCACCCATCCAGCCCGGTGGGAAGTCGTCCAGAACGTCCAGCGCCACTCGGACGGCCTCACCCTGGGCCCGTGGTGTACACATGGAACACTCGGTACACTTGGGCTCATGACTCAGCCGCTGCCCATAGAGTCCATCCGCGACGTACGCGCTCACTTGGCCGAAGTCGTCGAACGGGCTGACCGCGACGACGTGCCCACTGTCATCACCCGGCGCGGCAAGCAGGTCGCCGCCGTGGTCTCGATCGAGGTACTGCGCAAGTACCAGGAGTGGGAGGAGCGCGAGATCAACCGCATCATCGATGAGCGTATGGCGAGCCCGGCCGCCGGCGTCCCGATCGAGGACGTGATGAGGGAGACGCTGGCACGCAGTGAGTGACTACCGCACGGTGTTCCGGCCCGAGGCCCAGGCCGAGCTGCGCAAGATCCCGCGCGACATGGCGCTTCGCATCCTGGCCAAACTGACAGAGCTGGAGAGCGACCCCTTCGGCTTCAACACCGCCCCACTCGTATCCCAGCCCGAGCGCCGCCGCCTACGGGTCGGCGACTACCGTGTCGTCTACACGATCGACAACGGGGAGCTGGTGGTGTGGGTCGTACACGTCGGCCACCGTTCCACGGTCTACGACACGTAGCCGCTCCAGGTTCTGCGGACTGCTGCGGACAGCTTGAGCTGCGGGCCGCTACCGTGAAGCCATGACCGCATTGCCCGACTGGATGCGCCCGCCGCGCGCGGAAGGCTGGTTCGCGGAGGACCTCGACCGCCTCCCCGAGGCACCCCGCCACACCGAGTTGATCGATGGAGCCCTCGTCTTCATGATGTCGCCCCAGCGGTCCTGGCACGGCCGCCTCGTCACCGCCCTGACCACCACGCTCATGGCGCAGGCACCGGCCGGATTCGAGGTCGAGCGGGAGATGACGATCCGCCTCGATGCCCGCAACCGCCCCGAGCCGGACCTCTTGCTGACGGACCTGCCCTACGACCCCGACCGCACCTGGTACGCCCCGGAGGACGTGAAGCTCGTCGTGGAGGCCGTATCCCCGGAGTCCGCCCATTGCGATCGCACAGTAAAACTTCGCAAGTACGCAGAGGCCGGCATCCCGCACTACTGGTGCATCGAGGACGAGGACGGGGCACCCGTCGTCCACGTCTACGAGCTCGACGAACCCACTGGCGCATACGCACCCGCCGGGATCTTCCGAGGCACCCTCCAGCGCCCGGTGCCTTTCGAGGTCAGCCTGGACCTCGACAAGCTCACGCCGCCCCGAAGCAACTGAAAAGTCAGCACCGAGTCAGCACGGGAATGCAGAAGGGGTCGGACTCACCAGGGTCCGACCCCTTCCGACTGCACGTTTGACGAAACTAGCTAACGTGCAGTGATGACGTAATTACACATTGAAGCGGAACTCGACCACGTCGCCGTCCTGCATGACGTAGTCCTTGCCCTCCATACGGGCCTTGCCCTTGGCGCGGGCCTCGGCTACCGAGCCGCACTCGACCAGGTCGGCGAAGGAGATGACCTCGGCCTTGATGAAGCCGCGCTGGAAGTCGGTGTGGATCACGCCGGCCGCCTCGGGGGCCGTGGCGCCGCGCTTGATGGTCCAGGCGCGGGTTTCCTTCGGGCCGGCCGTGAGGTAGGTCTGCAGGCCCAGGGTCGCGAAGCCGACCCGGCCGAGGGTAGCGAGGCCGGGCTCGTCCTGGCCGACCGACTGGAGGAGTTCGAGGGCTTCCTCGTCGTCCAGCTCGGAGAGGTCCTGCTCCAGCTTGGCGTTGAGGAAGATCGCCTCCGCCGGGGCGACCAGTGCGCTCTGCTCCGCCTTGAAGGCGTCGTCCACGAGCTCGTCCTCGTCCACGTTGAAGACGTAGAGGAAGGGCTTCGTGGTCAGCAGGTGCAGCTCGTGGAGGAGGTCGCCCTGCTCCGTGCCCTTCGTGATGCCCTGGGAGAAGAGGGTGTCGCCGGCTTCGAGGATCTTCTGGGCCTTCTCGACCGCCGCCAGGACCGCGACCTTGTCCTTCTGGAGGCGGGACTCCTTCGTCAGACGGGGGATCGCCTTCTCGATGGACTGGAGGTCGGCGAGGATCAGCTCAGTGTTGATCGTCTCGATGTCGTCCTTCGGCGAGACCTTGCCGTCGACGTGGACGACGTTCTCGTCCTTGAAGGCACGGATGACCTGGCAGATCGCGTCCGACTCGCGGATGTTCGCGAGGAACTTGTTGCCCAGGCCCTCGCCCTCCGAGGCGCCGCGGACGATGCCCGCGATGTCGACGAAGTCGACCGTCGCCGGGAGGAGGCGCTGCGAGCCGAAGATGCCGGCGAGCACGGCCAGGCGCGGGTCCGGGACACCCACGACGCCGATGTTCGGCTCGATGGTGGCGAACGGGTAGTTGGCCGCCAGCACGTCGTTCTTGGTCAGGGCGTTGAACAGGGTCGACTTGCCGACATTCGGCAGGCCGACGATTCCGATCGTGAGCGACACGTTGGCGACTTCCCGTAGCTGGAGGGGCGGCGGCCCGGGAGTGGGCCACCGGACAGTTTACTTTCCGATGAGCGGCAGTCGTTGTACGCGTGTCCCCACACCGATACCGCGCTCGGCCCGCCTAGTTTTGTGGGGTGGAGCAATACAGGACGCGTTCGGCGGATCACCCGCAGCGACAGCAGCAGCGACGCCCGGCCCAGCCCATCGGCGGCGTGCCCGCCCAGGGTGGGCGGCCCCGGCCCGCGACGGCCCGGTGGCGGCCGCGGCCCCGGCTGACCGGGCTCGGCGGCGGGCTGTTCGCGTGCGCCGCCATGACCCTGGTCGCCGGGGTCGTCTGGCTGCTCTTCGACGGCTCACTGTTCGCCTACGGGCTGCTCTTCCTGCCCGTAGCGGCCGCCACCGCCCTCTGGGTACGGCCGGCCGATCTGATCACCGCGCCGATGACCGCGCCGATCGCCTTCGCCGTGGGAGTGTGGCCCGTCTCGGGCGGCTCCGAAGGCTTCGGCGGGCAGCTCATGGGCATCGTGTCCGCCCTGTCGCTGCACGCCGGCTGGCTGTACGGGGGGACCCTGGTGTCCGCGCTGATCGTGCTCGTCCGCAAAGCCGTACTCAGCTCCCGGCGGAAGATGTCACGGCGAACGGTCTGACCCGGCGCCGACGCCCGGGCCCTGCGCCTCCGAACCTCCCGTGCCTCCGGTGTTTCCCGTGTCTCCCGTGTCTCCCGTGCTTCTCGTACCTCCCGCAGTCGCCTTCGCCGCCATCGCCGCCCCCACGATGCCCGCGTTGTTCTGGAGCTTCGCCGGGACGATCTCGGCCCGGATGCCCTCGATCAGCGGAAGGAACTTCTCCGGCTTGCGGCTGACGCCGCCGCCGATGATGAAGAGGTCCGGGGAGAAGAGCATCTCCACGTGCTCCAGGTACCTCTGCACCCGGTGCGCCCACCGCTCCCAGGTGAGTTCACCGTCCTCCTTGGCCTTGACCGACGCCCGCTTCTCGGCGTCGTGGCCCTTCAGCTCCAGGTGGCCGAGCTCCGTGTTCGGGACCAGCCGGCCTCCCGTGAACAGCGCGCTCCCGATGCCCGTGCCCAGGGTCAGCATGATCACCGTCCCGTCGCGGCCCCGGCCCGCGCCGTACGTCATCTCCGCGATCCCGGCCGCGTCGGCGTCGTTCAGGACCGTGACGGGCAGGCCGCCGAGCTGCTCCTCGATCAGCGCCGCCGTGTCGACGCCGATCCACGCCTTGTCCATGTTGGCCGCCGTACGGGTGACGCCGCTGGTGACCACCCCGGGGAAGGTCACCCCCACGGGGCCGTCCCAGTCGAAGTGGCGCACCACCTCGACGACGCAGCCGGCCACCCCGTCGGGGGTGGCCGGCTGCGGTGTCAGCACTTTGTGGCGCTCCTGCGCCAGGTCGCCGCGGTCCAGGTCCACGGGAGCGCCCTTGATCCCGGAACCGCCGATGTCCACACCGAAGATCTGCATGGGATCACCGTAGGGAACATCACGGGGATGGGCCTACTCGTCGGACCTGCTCGTCGGGCCTACTCGTCTGGCCGGGCTCACTCGTGTCCCACTCGTGGCTGCCCGTCGGCCGACTCCTCGGCCGCCCTCGACCTACTCCTCGACCTACTCCTCGGGCTGCCCGGTCCGAGCGGCGACCAGCGCGGCCGCTTCCGCACGCAGGTCGCGACGCAGCTCCTTGGGCAGCGAGAAGACGATCGACTCCTCGGCGGTCTTGACGATCTCCACGTCCTCGAAGCCGCGCTCCGCGAGCCATTCGAGCACCTGCTCGACCAGCACCTCCGGCACCGAGGCGCCCGAGGTCAGGCCGATCGTGCTGACGCCCTCCAGCCAGGCCTCGTCGATCTCGCTCGCGAAGTCGACGAGGTGCGCGGCGCGCGCGCCCGCGTCGAGCGCGACCTCGACCAGCCGGATGGAGTTCGAGGAGTTCTTGGAACCGACGACGATGACCAGGTCGGAGTCGGCGCCCATCGCCTTGACGGCGGCCTGTCGGTTCGAGGTGGCGTAGCAGATGTCGTCGCTCGGCGGCGAGACCAGCAGCGGGAACTTGGTCTTCAGCGCGTCGACCGTCTCCATCGTCTCGTCGACCGAGAGCGTGGTCTGCGAGAGCCAGACGACCTTCGACTCGTCGCGCACGACGACCTTGTCCACGTCGTCCGGGCCGTCGACGATCGTGATGTGGTCCGGGGCCTCGCCGGAGGTGCCGATGACCTCCTCGTGGCCCTCGTGGCCGATGAGGAGGATGTCGAAGTCCTCGTTCGCGTACCGGATCGCTTCCTTGTGCACCTTGGTGACCAGCGGGCAGGTCGCGTCGATCGTCGCAAGCTTGCCGGCCGCCGCCTCCTGGTGCACCACCGGCGCCACGCCGTGCGCGGAGAACATCACGATGGAGCCCTCGGGTACCTCCTCCGTCCGCTCGACGAAGATGGCGCCCTTCTTCTCCAGCGTCTGGACGACGTACTTGTTGTGCACGATCTCGTGCCGGACGTAGACCGGTGCACCGTACTGCTCGAGAGCCTTCTCGACGGCGATCACGGCTCGGTCCACGCCCGCGCAGTAGCCGCGCGGGGCGGCGAGCAGGACGCGTCGGGAAGCGGGAGCAGGGGCGGCAGCAGTCATGCGGTCCATCGTACGGGGGTCTCCAGCAGGTCGGGCGTCGCCCGTTCGGCAGAGACTGGGGCGAATGTCCGTACCGATCGCCCCTCGGAGGAATGATGGCGTCCGTGGCCGCCCCCGGTACGGAGCCGGTGCCCGCCCTGCGGCGGAGCCTCGGCTTCCGGGACCTGGTCGTGTACGGGCTCCTCTTCATCGCCCCGATGGCCCCGGTCGGGGTCTTCGGCACGCTCGACGCGCGCTCGCACGGCGCCGTCGCCCTCGTCTACCTCGTCGCGACCCTCGCGATGGCCTTCACGGCCTTCTCGTACGCACAGATGGTCCAGGTGGCCCCGCAGGCCGGCTCGGTCTTCACGTACGCCCGCACGGCTCTCGGCGAGGGGCCCGGACTGATCGCCGGCTGGATGGCGATGCTCGACTACCTGCTGATTCCGGCGGTCGCCTACCTCTTCTCCGGGATCGCGATGAACGCGCTGGTGCCCGGGGTCTCCCAGTGGGTGTGGACGGCGCTGGCCGTGCTCGTGACCACGGCCCTCAACCTCTGGGGCGTACGGGCAGCGGCACGTGTGGGCTTCGCCGTGCTGGCCATGGAAATCGCGGTGCTCGTGGTGTTCGTGGTGGCCGCGGTGACGGTGCTGGTCCAGGGCGGGGCCCAGCGCGGCTGGCTCTCGCCGCTGACCGGGGACGGCTCGCTGGGCTTCTCCGTGACGGCCGTCCTGGGCGCGGTGTCGGTGGCGGTGCTCTCGTACCTCGGCTTCGACGCGATCGTCTCCTTCGCGGAGGAGGCCACGGGCGGTTCGGCCCGCGTGGCCCGGGCGGTGCTGTTCTGTCTGGCGCTGGCCGGGGTGCTGTTCGTCGTGCAGGGCTACCTGGCGGCGCTGTTGATGCCGGTGTCCTCGGCGGAGCTGGCGGCCGATCCGGCGCAGCAGGGCCCGGCCTTCTACGACGCGGTGGAGTCCTCGGTCGGCTCCTGGTTACACGACCTGGTCGCGGCCAGCAAGGCGATCGGGGCGGCCTTCGCGGCGTTGGTCGGGCAGGCGGCGGCGGGCCGGCTGGTGTTCGCGATGGCCCGGGAGCGGCGGCTGCCGGGTGCGCTCGCGCGGACCTCGGACGGGACGCCGCGGCCGGCCCTGCTGGTGGCGGCGGCGATCACGCTGATCGCGGCGGTCTGGGCGGCCCGCCGCGACGACGGGCTCGACCACCTGGTCTCGGTGGTGGACATCGGAGCGCTGGTGGCCTTCACCCTGCTGCACGCCTCGGTGGTCGGCTGGTTCGTGGTCAAGCGCCGGGCGGGCGCGCCGATCTGGTGGAAGCACCTGGTGATCCCGGTGCTCGGCGCGGCGGTGACCGTGGCGGTGATCGTCGAGGCGACATGGACTGCACAACTGGTGGGGGCGGTGTGGCTGGTGGTGGGTCTGGGGGTACTGGTGGCCCAGCGCGGCCGACGCGGCGAGGATCATCCGGCCGAGCCCGGGGACGGTGTCGGTTCTGGCGGCTAGCCTGCGTGCATGGGACTGAATACGTCGGCTGACGCGCCGCTGCCGGTCGGCCAGGTGTCCCGGCTCATCGGGGGCTGGATCGACAAGCTCGGCCAGGTGTGGGTGGAAGGGCAGATCACGCAGCTCTCGCGGCGGCCGGGGGCTGGGGTGGTCTTCCTGACGCTGCGCGACCCCTCGCACGACATCTCCCTCAGCGTGACCTGCTACCGGCAGGTCTACGACGAGGTCGCGGATGCGGTGACGGAGGGCGCTCGGGTCGTCGTCCTGGCCAAGCCGGAGTGGTACGCCCCGCGCGGGCAGCTGTCCCTGCGGGCCACCGAGATACGGCCCGTCGGCATCGGCGAGCTCCTCGCCCGGCTGGAGAAGCTCAAGCGGTCGCTCGCCTCCGAGGGCCTGTTCGCGCTGGACCGCAAGAAGCCGCTGCCCTTCCTGCCGCAGCTGATCGGCCTGGTGGTCGGGCGGGCCTCCGCCGCGGAGCGCGACGTACTGGAGAACGCGCGGCGCCGCTGGCCCGCGGTCCGCTTCGAGGTGCGCAACGTCGCCGTCCAGGGGGTGTACGCGGTGCCCCAGGTGATCCAGGCCGTCAAGGAGCTCGACGCCCTGGACGAGGTCGACGTGATCATCGTGGCGCGGGGCGGCGGCAGCGTGGAGGACCTGCTGCCGTTCTCCGATGAGGAGGTCGTACGGACGGTCGCGGCGGCTCGTACGCCGGTGGTCTCGGCGATCGGGCACGAGCCGGACTCCCCGCTGCTGGACCTGGTCGCGGACCTGCGGGCCTCCACGCCCACGGACGCGGCGAAGAAGGTGGTCCCGGACGTCGGTGAGGAGCTGGAGCGGGTACGTCAGCTCCAGGAGCGCGGGCTGCGGGCGGTACGGGCCCTGCTCGACCGGGAGGATCGGGGGCTCGGGCATGCGCTCGCCCGGCCCGTCTTCGTCCATCCGCAGCGGATGGTGGAGACCCGCGAGGACGAGCTGGAGGCCCTGCTGGGCCGCTCCCGTCGCACCCTCGGACACCTGCTGGACCGGGCGGATTCGGAACTCGCGCACACCCTGGCCCGGGTGGTCGCACTGTCCCCGGCGGCGACGCTGGAGCGGGGTTACGCCGTTCTCCAGCGGGCGGACGGGCACGTGGTGCGCTCGCCGCAGGAGGTCTCGGCGGACGACGTGCTGCGAGCCCGGGTGGCGGAGGGGGAGTTCACGGTCCGCGTCGCGGCCCCGGTCGCGACAGCGCACGACGAACAGGCCGAACAGGCCGAACAGGGTGTCGGGTGAGTGGCGGGGAACGCGCCCGCTTCGTAGTCGATGGTCGATGTACTGCACACAAAGGTTGGGACGGGAATGACTGAAACCGATACCTCGTTGGGGTACGAGCAGGCCCGGGACGAGCTCATCGAGGTCGTCCGCAAGCTGGAGGCCGGCGGCACCTCGCTGGAGGACTCCCTCGCACTCTGGGAGCGCGGCGAGGAGCTCGCGAAGGTCTGCCGGCACTGGTTGGAAGGCGCCCGCGCCCGACTCGATTCGGCGCTGGCGGCCCGCGACGCAAGTGGCGGGAGTGACGAGCGGGACGCCTAAGACCGGGCGAAGCGTGATCCGAGTCACCCGCGGACCGATTTAGTTGAAAGTTATACAACTTTCGGCTTAGAGTCGGGACATCGCTTCACCTCCGTATGGAAGAAGGCTTTCCGATGTCTCTCGTTCTTGACGCCGCCGCCCAGGACCTGCTGTTCCGCGAGGCCCGCACCGCCAACTCGTTCTCCGACGAGCCGGTCACCGAGGAGCAGGTCCAGGCGATCTACGACCTGGTCAAGTACGGCCCCACCGCCTTCAACTCGACGCCGCTGCGCATCACCCTGGTCCGCTCCCCCGAGGCCCGCGAGCGCCTCGTGAACCTGATGATGGAGGGCAACCAGGCGAAGACCGCCGCCGCGCCGCTCGTCGCGATCCTCTCCGCGGACAACGAGTTCCACGAGGAGCTCCCGACCCTGCTGCCGCACTTCCCGCAGGCCAAGGACGCCTTCTTCAGCGAGCGCCCGGTCCGCGAGCAGAGCGCCCTGATGAACGCAGCCCTCCAGGCCGCGTACTTCATCGTCGGCATCCGCGCCGCCGGTCTGGCCGCGGGCCCGATGGGCGGCCTGGACTTCGCCGGCGTCCAGAAGGAGTTCCTGGACGACGACCACACCCCGCTGATGGTCGTCAACATCGGCAAGCCGGGCGAGGACGCATGGTTCCCGCGCGGCCCGCGCCTGAGCTTCGACCAGGTCATCACCACCGTCTGAGCCCGGACTGACTGGGACCGGCTGGGATGACTGATTGATTGACGGACTGGCGTCCCAGCTACGCGAAGGCCGCGCCCCGGAATCCGGGGCGCGGCCTTCGCGTACGTACGGGGCTGCCCGTGTCGGCTACCTGCTGGCCTGGCCGCTCTGCTTGAACTCAAGCGCCGCCGCCATCGTGCCGAGGTCCTCGAAGGGGGCCGTCCCGGTCACCACCGTGACGTGACCCTGCTCCTGCCGGACCAGGGCGTCGTACTTCTCGCCGTCCCAGCGCTCCCAGGCCAGGTCGCCGACCTGCTGCGTCTGCCCGGTGGCCTTCGCCTTCTGGGTCACGTGGGCCAGGTACTTGGCCGAGGTGTCGCTGGACTGCTCGATGGCGACGTACTGGCCCTGCGGGTCCAGGAAGCCCAGGTGCCAGGCGTGGGCGGCGCCCCGGTCAAACGTCACCGAAGTCGCCCGCCACTGCGCGGGGAGCCCCACGGGCGCGGCCAGCGGGTACGGCGCCGCGCGCCGGGCCGTGATCGTCTCCACCCGGTAGTCGACCACGCGTGTCGGATCGGCCTTGTCGTCATGGGGGATGACGATGTAGATGCCCGCTACGACCACACCGATCACCGCCAGCGACCGGACCATGTCCCAGACCGTCTGCTTGCCCTTCATACCTGCCACGCCCCTATCGTCCCCCATGACCGGGAGTGATCACTGCCGGGGTCGGCGCGGCGCGGCACACGCCCGCAAGAGGTCCGCTCAGGCCAATCGCCCGACCAATATTCCGCTCATACGTGACCCGCCCTGCTCAATTTGTCGACGTACCGATAGAGTTCCAGGCACCCTCACCTTCCGGCCGTCGTCGTACAGAAAGGTGCGCTCCGATGACCGAGCACAACCTGCCGCCCCAGCTCGAAGTCTCTCCCGAGGCCCCCGACCGCAACCTCGCCCTGGAACTCGTCCGGGTCACCGAGGCCGCCGCCATGGCCGCGGGCCGGTGGGTCGGACGCGGCGACAAGCTCGGCGCCGACGGCGCCGCGGTCAACGCGATGCGGACCCTGATCTCCACCGTCTCGATGAACGGCGTCGTCGTCATCGGCGAGGGCGAGAAGGACGAAGCCCCCATGCTCTTCAACGGCGAGCGGGTCGGCGACGGCACCGGCGCCGAGGTCGACATCGCCGTGGACCCGATCGACGGCACCACCCTGAACGCCAAGGGCATGCCCAACGCCATCGCCGTACTCGCCGCCGCAGACCGCGGCACCATGTTCGACCCGTCCGCGGTCTTCTACATGGAGAAGCTCGTCACCGGTCCCGAGGCCGCCGACTTCGTCGACATCAACGCCCCGGTCTCGGTCAACATCCGCCGCGTCGCCAAGGCCAAGAACATGGCCGTCGAGGACGTCACCGTGGTCATCCTGGACCGCCCCCGCCACGAGGGCATCGTCAAGGAGATCCGCGAGACCGGCGCCCGGATCAAGTTCATCTCGGACGGCGACGTCGCCGGGTCGGTCATGGCGGTTCGTGAGGGAACCGGCGTGGACCTGCTCCTGGGCATCGGCGGCACCCCCGAGGGCATCATCTCGGCCTGCGCCATCAAGTGCCTCGGCGGCACGATCCAGGGCAAGCTGTGGCCGAAGGACGACGCCGAGCGCCAGAAGGCCATCGACGCGGGCCACGACCTGGACCGGGTCCTGCACACCAACGACCTGGTCTCCGGCGAGAACGTCTTCTTCGTCGCCACCGGCATCACGGACGGCGAGCTGCTGCGCGGCGTCCACTACCGCTCCGAGACCGCGACCACGTCCTCGCTGGTCATGCGCTCGAAGTCGGGCACGATCCGGCAGATCGACTCGACCCACCGCCTGTCGAAGCTGCGCGCCTACAGCGCGATCGACTTCGACCGCGCGCAGTAAGGCGGGTCGGCCGGCCGACGGCACGGCGAGAGGGGCGCTACCGCGTGCGGCGGTGGCGCCCCTCTCGCCGTGCGTACGGGCCTCAGCCCGCGGCGGCTATCGGCCCGGCCCCCGGAGCTTGGCGCAGTTCCGTCGCCCGGCGCCTGCGGCGGGCCAGCACCACGCGGCGCTCGGCCGCGGTGAGCCCGCCCCAGACCCCGTACGGCTCGGGCTGGAGCAGTGCGTGCTCGCGGCAGGCGACCATCACCGGGCAGCGGGCGCAGACGCGTTTGGCGGCCTCCTCGCGGGACAGCCTGGCCGCCGTCGGCTCCTTGGACGGGGCGAAGAAGAGCCCCGCCTCGTCGCGGCGGCACACCGCCTCCGCGTGCCACGGGCCGTCCTCTTCCCTCGCCGGCACCCGCGGCTTCGGCACGGCGGCCGGACGCGCCTGAAGGCTCTGTACGACGGCTACCTGCAGGGACTGATGCGGCGGATGCTGCACGGCCTACTCCTGACGACGTATACGCAAGCGAGAGACGATGCACCTGTCCCTACCCGCTGTACGCGCCCCTATGCACTGCGTGGAGCAAGCGCGCCGCCCTGGAAAAATTCGACCGAAACCCGCCTCAGCCGCCGGCCGGCCCCACCCGGCGCTTCCGCCCCTCCCGAGTTTCCGAGCGGCCCCTATCCCTCCAGGCGCTTGCGCAACTTGAGGGCCAGGTCGACCAGGCGTGCGCCGAGCTTGGGCCGGGCCTCGACGTTGCCCAGCAGGGCGAAGCCCCGGACGATCACCACCGGCGCGTTCGGATCGGTCCCGGAGCTGCCCTCGCCGCGCACCTCGAAGTTGCCGAGGACCCCGCTGCCGTAGCCGCGGAGCGTGATGTTCTCGGGGACCAGGATCTCGACGTTCCCGAGCACGCAGGTCACGTCGATCTCGGTGACCTGCTGCTCGAAGACGGCCTCGGTGAGGTCGATGCTGATGTCTCCCATGACGGAGACGGCGCGGGTGCGGGCTCCCGGCCGCCAGCGGCCCTTGCGGGCTGAGGCGCTGCACACGGCGACCATCGTTTCGGACACCACGTCCGGGCCGGCCGGGCCTGCCGTGGCGGGGCTCGCCGGGGCCTGCGCGTACGCGGGCCCCGCGGGGGTCGCGCCGGGCGCGGGCAGGTCCCGTACGAGGACCTCCAGCTCCCCTACCGTCTTGACGGCATACAGCGAGTCCAGGCGGTCGGAGTGCTCCTCGGCGGTCAGCCGGCCCTCGGCGAGGGCGTCGGCCAGGATGTGTGCGATGCGGTCGCGGTCGGCGTCGGAGGCCCGCAGGTCGGCGGGGCCGGCTGCGGGGGCGGCGGGCTTCTTTTCCAGGTCCACGTCAATCAGCATAGCGAGACACGATAGATCGCGATAGTCGCCAGTGAGCCTTACCTCACAGACACAGCCCCCGGCGGAGGTCCTACGCTGGTTAACCGCGCTGCCAATTGGTCGCCAGCGCTGTCTGCCGAGTGAGGAATGACTGCCGTCATGCCAGAGTTTGCGTACACCGACCTGCTGCCCCTGGGCGAGGACACCACCCCCTACCGGCTGGTGACCTCCGAAGGCGTCTCCACCTTCGAGGCCGACGGCCGTACGTTCCTCAAGGTGGAGCCGGAGGCGCTGCGCAAGCTCGCCGAAGAGGCCATCCACGACATCCAGCACTTCCTGCGCCCGGCGCACCTCGCGCAGCTGCGCCGGATCATCGACGACCCCGAGGCCTCCGCGAACGACAAGTTCGTCGCGCTCGACCTCCTCAAGAACGCGAACATCGCGGCGGCCGGCGTCCTGCCGATGTGCCAGGACACCGGCACGGCAATCGTGATGGGCAAGCGCGGCCAGAACGTCCTCACCGAGGGCGGCGACGAGGCGGCCCTCTCGCGCGGCATCTACGACGCGTACACCCGCCTGAACCTGCGCTACTCGCAGATGGCCCCGCTCACCATGTGGGAGGAGAAGAACACCGGCTCGAACCTGCCCGCGCAGATCGAGCTCTACGCGACCGACGGCGGCGCGTACAAGTTCCTCTTCATGGCCAAGGGCGGCGGCTCGGCCAACAAGTCCTTCCTGTACCAGGAGACCAAGGCGGTCCTCAACGAGGCCTCCATGATGAAGTTCCTGGAAGAGAAGATCCGTTCGCTCGGTACGGCCGCCTGCCCGCCCTACCACCTGGCGATCGTCGTCGGCGGCACCTCCGCCGAGCACGCGCTGAAGACCGCGAAGTACGCCTCCGCCCACTACCTGGACGAGCTGCCGCGCGAGGGCTCCCCGCTGGGCCACGGCTTCCGTGACGAGGCGCTGGAGCAGCAGGTCTTCGAGCTGACCCAGAAGATCGGCATCGGCGCCCAGTTCGGCGGCAAGTACTTCTGCCACGACGTCCGCGTGGTCCGCCTGCCGCGCCACGGCGCCTCACTGCCGGTCGCGATCGCCGTGTCCTGCTCGGCGGACCGCCAGGCCACTGCGAAGATCACCGCCGAGGGCGTGTTCCTGGAGCAGCTCGAAAGGGACCCGGCGCGGTTCCTGCCGGAGACCACGGACGAGCACCTCGACGAGTCCGCGGACGTCGTCTCGATCGACCTCAGGGAGCCGATGGAGTCGATCCTCGCGACCCTGTCGCAGCACCCCGTCAAGACCCGCCTGTCCCTGACCGGACCGCTGGTCGTGGCCCGCGACATCGCGCACGCCAAGATCAAGGAGCGACTCGACGCGGGCGAGGACATGCCGCAGTACCTGAAGGACCACCCGGTCTACTACGCCGGCCCGGCGAAGACCCCCGAGGGCTACGCCTCGGGCTCCTTCGGCCCCACCACGGCCGGACGCATGGACTCGTACGTCGAGCAGTTCCAGGCGGCGGGCGGCTCCAAGGTCATGCTGGCCAAGGGCAACCGGTCGCAGCAGGTGACGGACGCGTGCGGCGCGCACGGCGGCTTCTACCTCGGCTCGATCGGCGGCCCGGCGGCGCGCCTGGCGCAGGACTGCATCAAGAAGGTCGAGGTCCTGGAGTACGAGGAGCTCGGCATGGAGGCGGTCTGGAAGATCGAGGTCGAGGACTTCCCGGCCTTCATCGTCGTGGACGACAAGGGCAACGACTTCTTCCAGAACCCGGCCCCGGAGCCGACGTTCACCCACATCCCGGTCCGCGGTCCCGGCCTGGCGTAGCTACCGCCCCTCACGCCCCCTTGAGAGCCCCCGGCGCCCGCCGGGGGCTCTCGTCGCTCCCACCCCTCCCCGCCTCGCAGGCCCGCGCAGAAGCGACCCTGCCGACGTTGGGTCCGCTTCGTCTGCTTCGGTTTCCTGTTCCAGAAACTGCAACCCCTTGCGTCTCAGGTCAGTTGGTCGCGAGCATCGACTGAGACGCAACGCCGAAGGCCAGGAGGGGAACCTGATGAAGGTCACCAAGCTTGTCAGCACCTGCGACCTCAAGGATTGTCCGACGATCTACCTCACCGACAGGGGCACCCTGCTTGTCCAGGGAGAAACCCCCACGGACCACGGGCTCGATATTCCTGCCCACGAAACCGTGGTAGAAATCCCGGAACAGCTCGTATTCGATCTCATCCGGAAGGGTCTTCGTGGCGCCTAGGACGCTCGGCGAGCTGTTCGACACCTTCGAGCAGGAGGCGTTCCGGCTTGAGACCCGGGATGACTACAGCAACTCAGGGAACGTGGACGCCTATCAGGCGTTCCTCGCCGGGAATCCACAGCCGGCTGACTACAACCAGGCCTGGGTGTCAGAACTCCGTTCCCACAGCGACGCTGGAAAGCGCGTCTATCGCGTGCACATTCTCTCTCGCCCTCTCACGCCGTATCTACGGTTCGAGCTGGGTTGGGGCTACCACGCAAACATGAGAGGCGGCGAGGAGTTCTACATCCTCGACACCACCGAGGAATCCAATCCACTGGAAGGCGTTCCCGACTTTTGGCTGATGGACAACCTGACGCCAGGGGTCATGAACTACTCGGACGACGGATCGTTCCTCGGGGTCGAAATCCTCCCTGCGCAACGGGCGGAAGAATTTCGTACGTACCGAGACGCGGCCATGACTCATGCCGTGCCATTCCCCGAATGGTGGGCGAAGCACGGCGAGTGAACAGAGGAGAGCTGGGCGCCGCACTGCGGGCACTACGGCTGGCATCCGGGAAGGAAGCCAAGGCCGTAGCCCGCAGTGCAGTCATGTCCGCAAGCAAGCTGAGCAAGATCGAGACTGCGAAGGTTGCTCCGTCCACTGTGGATGTTGAGCGCATCCTTGCAGCCATCGGTGTTTCGGATGCGGTCAAGGAAGAGTACCTAGAAGCCGTCAGGGCGGCGGCGACCGAGGCCACAGCATGGCGTCTCATCCGCCGCATGGGAGTACATAAAGCTCAGCAGCAAACGAGAGCCTTGGAAGCCCAGATGGCACTTCTGCGGCTGTTCCAGCCGGCTTTGATCCCTGGCCTACTACAAACGCCCGAGTACATCAGAGCTATTCTGGCGCGTCATGATCTCGGCGACGAGGTACTTACCAGAACCATCGGCGCCCGCCTGGAGCGCCAACAAGCTCTCTACGACTCGGCCAAGGAACTCCAGTTCATCATCACAGAACCTGTCCTGCGGTGGCGAATCGTGACGGCATCCAGGATGGCGGAGCAAATGGACCGGATCGTTTCTCTCTCTCGCCTTCCACACATAGACGTTCGCATCGTCCCTCTGTCTGCGCGGCAGCACGACATAGCCAACCACGCCTTTGTCATCCGGGATGACCGAACAGTGACGGTCGAAACGACCCATGCCGAAATAGTAGTTACGGACCCGAGGGATGTGTCTCTCTACGTCCGCAAGTTTGAGGGTTTCGCAACCATGGCACTTTCCGGCAACGGGGCCCGCGCCATGCTTGAGGAGATTCGGGACGAGTTCTTGCGCGAACAGGAAACCGGCTAGGCGGGGCCTCCTCCCCGGTAGAGCATGGCTTGAACGGAAAATCCGAACCGGGGAGGCAATCAGCGATGAGCGCAAGGCAGACGACCATGGACGGCCCTGTTTACCTGTCCCTCCCCAACGACCCTCCGACGGCGGCCCAAGGCTGTGGTGTGTGCGAGTCGCTGGTGAAGCAGAAAAAAGCGGCGGTCGACCAGGGGGACATGTCGGCCGCGACGGATGCGGATGTGGAGATCCGGAACCACCCCCACGGCAGGCGTTCCGCGCGATGACCCGCGCGGCCCTGAGATTCGTCACGCATCGGATCACGCAGCACCCGGACACTGACGTGACGTTCGAAGCCGAGTGCCTGGCATGCAAATGGAAGGCCGAAGCCTCTCCAGATGGTGCGGCTGTGGACTTGGAATGCATGAGTCATGCAGGCCTGAGTGGTCACAAGTCCTTCCGGCGGCTCTGCACATCGTTCGCGATCGTCGTGCGCGCCGATGCGGAAACCTCCCGTCCCTCCCCTGCTCGCGGCGGCGCGACGCGGTAGGGACGGGCCTCAGGTTCCCCGTTCGATCGGTTCGGCCTGCGCGCAGACGGCAACGGTGGACGGGATGTGGTTCGACTCGCCGGACAACCCCGTATCGGTTCATCGCTCCGCGTAGCGGAGGGCCGCTCCGCCTCCGCCGGATCACTGGATCAGGGGAACGAGCGTTACCTCGACCTGTCCCACCTTGGTCCTCCAGCGCTCTCCGCGCTCCACGGCCGCGCGCCCGTCGCTGAGCATCTGTGCACGGATGACCTGCGCCGACTCGTCCAGGGCGGCACCGTCCATGGGGGCCATGACGCGTTCCTGGATCCGCCGCACCGACTGGTCGAGAGCCCTCACAGCGCCTTCGATGTCGTCCACGTCCTCACCCGCCACAGCGATGGGCGCGACTTCCCAGGACATCCACAGGGCCATGGTCACAGTGTAGGAGCGGACCGAGGGCTCGGCCTGCCGAGCCCTCGGCGCCCGATCTCGGTGCGGCGCGCGCGGCGCGGTGTGCAGGGTTCGCCAGGGCAATGTCACGCACTGTTCAGCCGCCGGAGCAGCATGCTGGACCCAGCCGGTCGCCTCATCCGGATAACGTCTGACCCATGAACCGGCAGTCCACGCTCTTCACCGCCCGCGACGTTCGGGTCATCGCCCACCGCGGGGCCTCCCACGAGCACCCCGAGCACACCCTCGCCGCCTACCGGCAGGCCATCTCCGACGGCGCCGACGCGCTGGAGTGCGACGTACGGCTGAGCGCCGACGGACGCCTGGTGTGCGTGCACGACCGGCGCGTGGAGCGGACCTCCGACGGTCGCGGGGTCGTCTCGGCCATGACGTACGAAGAGCTGGCCGCCCTCGACTTCGGCGGCTGGAAGGGCGAGGAGCACCGCGGGGCGCAGGTGCTGCTCTTCGAAGACCTGCTCAAGGAGGCGCTGGCCGCCGACCGGCCCGTCGGGCTGGCCGTCGAGACCAAGCACCCGACGCGTGCCGGCGGACGCCTGGAGGCCGAGCTCGTCCGGATGCTCAAGGACCACGGACTGGCGGACGGCTCCGACGGCCGCGTCGAGGTGATGAGCTTCTCCCGGAACGCTCTGACCCGGCTGCACCGACTCGCTCCCGGCCTGCCCGCCGTCTATCTGATCGAGCGGCGGCTGCGGCCGGCCCGGCCGCCTTTCGCAGGCCACGCCGGGCCCGGCATCGACCTGGTGCGCCGGGATCCGGGGCTGGTGGCGCGGCTGAAGGCCCAGGGGCTGCGCGTCCGTGTATGGACGGTGGACGAGCCCGAGGACGTGGAGTTGTGCCTGCGCCTCGGCGTGGACACGCTGATCACCAACCGGCCGCGTGAGGTACGGGAGTACCTGAACGGCCTGTGAGACGGCGGCGGCGCCCGGCCGCTCGACCACTCACACGCTCGACCCCGCACGCGCTCGGCCGCCCGGAAAGCAGGGCGCCCGGAAAGCAGGGCGCCCGGAATGCAGGACACCCGGCCGTTCAACCGGCCGGGTGTGGGGGCTTAGCCGCGGCGGAGCGGCGGAGGGGGTTATGCGAAGCGCTGGTTGGCCGAGCCGTTGCAGGTCTGCAGGCGCAGCTGGTCGTGGGCGGCGGCCACGGTCAGGCACATGCCCGGGGCGGCTGCGGGGCGGAGGGTGGAGCCGTCACGGACCCACTGCTGGTTCGCACCGCCGTGGCAGTTCCAGAGGATCAGGCCGGTGCCCGCGCCGTAGTTGGCGCCCGGAGCGTCCAGGCAGCGGTCGTGGGTGAGTTCGATGTGGACGGACTTGCGCGCGGAGTCGTACCACCAGCCCTGGTTGCGGCCGCCGTGGCAGTCCCAGCCGATGACCTTGGTTCCGTTGGCGCTGGAGCCGCCGTTGGCGTCGAGGCAGTTCCCGGTCGCCTCGTTCTTGAGCGGCTCGTACAGCTCGTCCCAGGCCCCGGCCTGTAGGACGGGCGTGCCGGTGCTCGCCGGATCGGCGCAGGAGCCCTCGCGCAGGCCCGAGGTGTAGAGCTGGGTCAGGCAGGCGGCGAACGCACCGTGGCCCCGGTAGTTGGGGTGGAAGGACTGGCGGGTGGTGTTCTCGTCCCACGGGAAGTGGTCCGCGAGGTCCAGGTAGAGGCCGCGGGCCCAGGTGTCTTCCATGCACACCTCATGGCCCTGGAAGAGCCGCGAGTTGTCCAGGTACGTGGCGCCCGAGGCGAGGGCCGCCGCGCGCATGCCCTTCTCGAAGGTGGGAACCGCGTAGTTGCGGCCCCAGGCGGCGTCGGAGTCGTAGCCGGCGCAGCCTCCGGGGAGCTTGCCGGGGAAGTTCGGGTTGTCGTAGAAGTCGGGGCCGATGGGGCTGGGGTAGCCCATCACGACGAGCTTGTAGTCGGAGTCGGCGTAGCCCGCGTCGCGCATCACCGTCTTGAGGTCGGCGACGGTGGACTCCACCTTGGGCTTCAGCCCGTCGACGCGGGCCTGCCAGCCCGGTCCGTACGTGGGTTCGCAGGTGCCCTGGCTGAGCACCCAGCGGGTCACGCAGTCGGTCATGACCGGGCCGAACTGCAGGTCGTCGTTGGCGCCCGCGACGAGCAGCACCATCTTGATCTTCGTGTTGCGGGCCTTGACGGCCAGGTTGTCGCTCTGCACGAGTTCGTCGGCGTACTGCTTGCTGCCGCCTATCCGGATGTTGCCGGTGTACGCGCCGGAACAGGCCACGTTGAAGGTCAGGTCGGCCGGGATTCCGGTGCGGTGGATCGCGGTGTCGGGCGAGCGGTGGCACTGGTTGGTCGAGGTGTTGGTCGCGGGGTCGTAGGTGCCGATGCCCTCGCCCGAGATCTCGCTGTCGCCGAGGGAGATCAGCCCGGTCTTGCGCTCGTTGAGGGGACGGATCGCCGGGTCGCCGTAGATCTTGGTGGCCTCCGCGGCGCGGATGGCCTCCAGCTCGGGCGGGAGGGGGGTGACCGTCCCGGCGGGGGCGAGGGCCCCGGTGGGGGTGGCCGCGTGGGCCATGGGGGTGATGGCGGTGACGCCCCCGAGGGCGGCCGCGATCGCCGCCGCGGCGGCGAAGGTAGATCTGAGCCTGGGCTTCGTACGTACACGTGTCATGGCGCCTCCCCGACGTTGGTGTTACCCCCGGTATTTACTGGCCGGTAGGGGAGTTGGGAACACTTCGAACAAGACAATTGCTCAACTTTTTGAGGAGGCAACGAATATGACGAACGATCAACAGGCCGACGGACAGGCGGGCCGGTACCGGACCGAGCACGACTCGATGGGCGAGGTACGGGTGCCCGCGCACGCCAAATGGCGAGCTCAGACCCAGCGCGCGGTGGAGAACTTCCCCCTGTCCGGACAACGGTTGGAGCGCGCCCACATCGAGGCGCTCGCCCTGATCAAGGCCGCCGCCGCTGCGGTGAACGCGAAGCTGGGGGTGGTGGACGAGGCGGTCGCCGACGCGATCCGGTCCGCCGCCGCCGAGGTCGCCGAGGGACGCTGGGACGAGCACTTCCCGGTCGACGTGTTCCAAACCGGCTCCGGGACCTCGTCCAACATGAACGCCAACGAGGTGATCGCCACCCTGGCCGGCGAGCGGCTCGGCCGCGAGGTCCACCCCAACGACCACGTCAACGCGTCGCAGAGCTCCAACGACGTGTTCCCCTCCTCCATCCACATCGCGGCGACGGCCGCCGTCACCCGCGACCTGCTCCCGGCACTGGAGCACCTCGCGGCCGCCCTGGAACTCAAGGCCGCCGAGTTCGCCGAGGTGGTCAAGGCGGGCCGGACGCACCTGATGGACGCCACCCCGGTGACGCTGGGCCAGGAGTTCGGCGGGTACGCCGCGCAGGTGCGCTACGGCGTCGAGCGGTTGCGGGCGGCGCTCCCCCGACTCGCCGAGCTGCCGCTGGGCGGGACCGCGGTGGGCACCGGAATCAACACCCCGACCGGGTTCTCCGCCGCCGTGATCGCCGAGGTGGCCGCCGCGACCGGACTGCCGCTGACCGAGGCCCGCAACCACTTCGAGGCCCAGGGTGCGCGGGACGCGCTGGTGGAGACCTCGGGGATGCTCCGTACGATCGCCGTCTCGCTGACCAAGATCTGCAACGATCTGCGCTGGATGGCTTCGGGACCGCGCACAGGATTGGCCGAAATCAACCTGCCTGATCTCCAACCGGGCTCGTCGATCATGCCCGGGAAGGTCAATCCGGTGGTCCCGGAGGCCGTACTCATGGTCGCCGCACAGGTGACCGGGAACGACACCACGGTCGCGGTGGCGGGCGCGGCGGGCAATTTCGAGCTCAATGTGATGCTGCCGGTGATGGCCAGGAACCTGCTGGAATCGATCCGGCTGCTCGGCAACGCGAGTCGTCTGCTGGCCGACCGCACGATCGGCGGGATCACCGCCAATGCGGCGCGGGCCAGGGAGTTCGCCGAATCCTCTCCTTCGGTGGTGACCCCGCTGAACCGGTACATCGGCTACGAGGAGGCGGCCAAGGTCGCCAAGCGGTCCCTCGCGGAGCGGAAGACGATCAGGGAGGTCGTGCTGGAGTCCGGATACGTCGACCGCGGCTACCTCACCGTGGAACAGTTGGACGAGGCCCTCGACGTCCTGCGGATGACCCGGCCCTGAAAACGTTTCTGGACAGGGGCCGGATTCGGTCGTTTCCCGTCCTCGCGCACCTCCGTGACCTGCACCGCAGCGGGCGCAGCGGCCCCAGCCCTAAGATCTGCGCATGACAGGTACCGGAGGCCGCGGGGGCGGCGACGCACAGGGCACCCGCTGGCAGCCCGGGGAGCAGATCCTCTGGCGCTACCGCGACCACGCCCCGGGCCTGAAGGGCGCCGTCCACATCTGCCGCCCGGTGACCGTGGTGCAGGACACCGCCGAGCTGTTGGCCGTGTGGATGGCTCCCGGTACCGAATGCGTCAAGCCGGTCTTGGCCGACGGCACCCCCGTCCACGAGGAGCCCCTCGTCACCCGGTACACGGCGCCGCGCACCACCGTACGGTCGCGCTGGTTCGGCGCCGGCGTACTGAAGCTGGCCCGGCCCGGCGACCCGTGGTCGGTGTGGCTGTTCTGGGAGCACGGCTGGCGGTTCAAGAGCTGGTACGTGAACCTGGAGGAACCGCGGACGCGTTGGGCCCGCGGGGTCGACTCGGTGGACCACTTCCTCGACATCTCCGTCTACCCCGACCGCACGTGGAAGTGGCGGGACGAGGACGAGTTCGCGCAGGCCCAGCGGTCCGGCCTGATGGACGCGGCGCAGGCCCGCCGGGTGCAGGACGCCGGGCGGGCGGCGGTCGGGGTGATCAAGGAGTGGGGAGCTCCGTTCTCCGACGGCTGGCAGGACTGGCGGCCGGATCCGAACTGGCGCGTTCCGACCCTGCCCGAAGACTGGGACCGCACCCCGGCGCATATGACCTCATGAGACCCTTGATGCGCCCCCGGGGTTCAAACGTAAGATCTCCCTCCGCAGGCCTCGCGCGGAAGAAGTGCTCGGCCGCACCACCGTAAATGTCGTTCCGTACGCGGAATTTGACCGAGGGTCAACACAAGGCGAGAGGTATCGAGCGGGTGGGCGGGTCCCCCCGGACGAAGTTTGGGAGAGGAACCGCGGGGTGATGGTGCCCCGGCCGCTGAGCGGGTATACCGCGACTGACCGAGTTGAGTGCAGCGCACATCGAGCGCAAACGGACGGAATTCCACGCGTGACGGAGTACCCCACCTCGCAGGAGGGCCAGCAGCCTGCCGCGGCCGCCGCGACACCGGCCCCGGGCGGCCCCGGCATGCCCTCCACCTCCGGCGGTCGCGCGGACGAGCTCGGCCACGGGAAGGCTCCCGTCCCGGCGGCCGAGGCCGTTCGCGGTTCGGCCGCGCCCGGCGACGACCCCGTACGTGCGCACGCGGAAGCCACCGGTCGGGGTTCCGACGTCCCCCGCCCCCGCGGCGAGGGCGTGCCCGCCCCGCAGGACGGCGCACCCCGCCCGGGCCGCTCCCGTGCGCGCGGCGCCGCAGCGCAGGGCTCGGGCGGCCGGCGCGGACGCGACGGCGACGCGGCACGCAATGCCGCTCGCGGCGCGGCAGGGATACCGAGCGGATCACGCCCGCGCGGCGCCGAGGCCGAGACCGGCGCGGACGCCCCCGCCGACCGCGCCCACGAAGCCCGGGACGCCGCCGGCACGGACGCGCCCGTGGCCCCGGGCGGCGGGAGCTCCGGGGTCGGGCAGGCCCCGTTGGGCGGGGACGGCGGGCTGGCCCGTCGGGAGGGGGACCGGCTGCGCTTCGTCGGGGCGGCCACGCGGCGGATCGCCCGCGGCATCGACCTCGACGAGATCGTGCTCGGCCTGTGCCGGGCCACCGTGCCGACCTTCTCGGACGCCATTCTGGTCTACCTGCGCGATCCCCTGCCGGTGGGTGACGAGCGCCCCGTCGGCCCCGTCGTCTTAAGGCTCCGACGAACCGACCGGCTCCGGCCGATCGACGATCTGACCGGCAGCGACGCGGGCCCAGTCACCGGCGCTGGAGCCGGCACCGGCACGGCCGGCGCACCCGCCGGGACCGCCGGGACCGGCGCGCCCAGCGGAACGGCCGACGGGCTCGATTTCAGCCAGCTGCCGATGGTGGGCCCGCAGGGTGACCTGCCCGCGGCGGAGCTGTGCGAGATCCTCTCCGGCGGCGCGCTGGCCGAGGTGCTGCGCGGCGTACGGCCCGTCTTCGGGTCCTCGGCCGGCGCGATGGACGCGCTGCCGGAGCTGCTGGGCTCGGAGCACCCCGTACCGCGCGGCCAGCGGGCCATCCTCGCGCCGCTGCGCGGCCGGCGCCGCGTGATCGGCGCGGCGGTGTTCCTGCGCAGCCCCGAGCGGCCCGCCTTCGAGCAGAATGACCTCCTGGTCGCCGCCCAGCTGGCCACGCACACCGCGCTCGGCATCGACAAGGCGGTCCTGTACGGCCGTGAGGCGTACATCGCCGACGAGCTCCAGCGCACCATGCTCCCCGACAGTCTCCCCCAGCCCACCGGGGTCCGGCTGGCCTCCCGCTACCTGCCCGCCGCCGAGACGGCTCGGGTCGGCGGCGACTGGTACGACGCCATACCGCTGCCCGGCAGCCGGGTCGCACTGGTCGTCGGCGACGTCATGGGTCACTCCATGACCTCTGCCGCGATCATGGGCCAGCTCAGGACCACCGCGCAGACCCTGGCGCAGCTGGACCTGCCGCCCGCCGAGGTGCTGCACCACCTGGACGAGCAGGCGCAGCGCCTGGGCTCCGACCGGATGGCCACCTGCCTGTACGCGGTCTACGACCCGGTCTCGCACCGGATCACCATCGCCAATGCCGGCCACCCACCGCCGGTGCTCCTCCACCTCGGCGGTCGTGCCGAGGTGCTGCGGGTGCCGCCGGGCGCCCCCATCGGCGTCGGCGGCGTGGACTTCGAGGCCGTGGAACTGGACGCGCCCGCCGGGGCCACCCTGCTGCTGTACACCGACGGCCTGGTGGAGTCCCGGCTGCGGGACGTGTGGACCGGCATCGAGCAACTGCGCGAGCGGCTGGCCACCACCGCCCAGCTGACGGGACTGGACCACCCGCCGCCGCTGGAGGCGCTGTGCGACGACGTCCTGGACATGCTCGGCCCGGGCGACCGGGACGACGACATCGCCCTGCTCGCGGCCCGCTTCGACGGGATCGCTCCGAGTGACGTGGCGTACTGGTTCCTGGACCCGGAGGAGACCGCTCCGGGTCGGGCCCGTCGGTTCGCCCGCCGCGCGCTGACCCGGTGGGGTCTGGAGGAGCTCCAGGACTCGCTGGAACTGCTGGTCAGCGAGGTGGTCACCAACGCCGTCCGGTACGCCGAGCGGCCCGTGACCCTGCGCCTGCTGCGGACCGACGTCTTGCGCTGCGAGGTGGGCGACGACTCTCCGCAGCTGCCCCGCCAGCGCCGGGCCAGGGACACCGACGAGGGCGGCCGCGGGCTGTTCCTGGTCAACCGGATGGCGCGGCGCTGGGGTGCGACCCGGCTGAGCAGCGGAAAGGTGGTCTGGTTCGAGCTCCCGTTGCCCGGAGCGCATGATCGGCGTTGACTGGGTAGGCGGGGGGAGGCCCAGCGATGGCTGGAGAAGCGACCCTACCGACCCAGGGGATGACGCTCGTGACCCAGGATGCGCGCAAGATCCCGTACACGACCAACAACGCCGGGGTGCCGGTGGAGAGCGACGAGCATTCGCTCACCGTCAGCCCCGACGGCCCGATCCTGCTCCAGGACCACTACCTGATCGAGAAGATGGCCCAGTTCAACCGCGAGCGGGTCCCCGAACGGGTGGTCCACGCCAAGGGTGCGGGCGCGTACGGCGTCTTCCAGGTGACCAACGACGTCAGCCAGTTCACCAAGGCGGACGTGTTCCACCCGGGCCGCAGGACCGAGATGCTGGCCCGTTTCTCGACGGTCGCGGGAGAGCAGGGCTCTCCCGACACCTGGCGGGACCCGCGCGGTTTCGCCCTGAAGTTCTACACCGAGTACGGCAATTACGACCTGGTCGGCAACAACACGCCGATCTTCTTCGTGCGGGACCCGAGCAAGTTCCAGGACTTCATCCGCTCGCAGAAGCGCCGACCCGACAACGGGCTGCGCGACCACGACATGCAGTGGGACTTCTGGACCCTGTCCCCCGAGTCCGCGCACATGGTGACGTGGCTGATGGGCGACCGGGGCATCCCGAAGACGTACCGCCACATGAACGGCTACGGCTCCCACACCTACCTGTGGGTCAACGGCGGCGGCGAGAAGTTCTGGGTGAAGTACCACTTCAAGACCGACCAGGGCATCGACTTCCTGACGCAGGCCGAAGCCGACCGGATCGCGGGCGAGAACCCCGACTACCACCGGCAGGACCTGTTCGAATCGATCGCGAACGGCGAGCCGCCGAGCTGGACGCTGAAGATCCAGGTCATGCCGTTCGAGGACGCTCCGGACTACCGGTTCAATCCCTTCGACCTGACCAAGGTGTGGCCGCACGGCGACTACCCGCTGATCGAGGTCGGCCGGATGACGCTAAACAAGAACCCGGACAACTACTTCATCCACATCGAACAGGCCGCCTTCGAGCCCTCGAACCTGGTGCCGGGCATCGGCCCGTCGCCGGACAAGATGCTGCTGGGCCGCCTGTTCTCGTACCCGGACACCCACCGGTACCGGATCGGGCCGAACTACGCCCAGCTCCCGCCGAACCGGGCCCGCTCGCTGGTCTCCTCGTACGCGAAGGACGGCGCCATGCGCTTCGAGGCGTCGAACGCGGCCCGTCCGTACGCGCCCAACTCGTACGGCGGCCCGGCGGCCGACGTCGACCGCTTCGGTGAGCCGGCCGGCTGGGCGACGGCGGGCGAGATGGTGCGGGAGGCGTACTCCCTGCGCAGCGAGGACGACGACTGGGGGCAGGCGGGCACGATGGTGCGCCAGGTGCTGGACGACGCGGCGCGCGAGCGTCTCGTCTCGAACGTCAGCGGGCACCTGAAGGACGGGGTCAGTGCCCCGGTCCTGGAGCGTGCGTTCCAGTACTGGCGCAACGTCGACAAGACCCTCGGCGACCGAATCGCCACGGCGGTGCAGGGCGGCTGAGTCCGGACCACGCGACAAACGACCGCCGCCCCGCAGCACGGATGCTGCGGGGCGGCGGTGTGTTCGGGGCCCCGATCCGCTACGGGAGCACCGGGTTCGGCGGGCTCTTCGTCGGGTCCGGGCTCTTCGTCGGGTCCGGGGACTTCGTCGGGTCCGGCTTCGTCGGGCTCTTGGTCGGGCTCGGCGAGCTCTTGGTCGGGCCCGGCGAGGCCTGCGACGGCGAGTTGCTGGCCGCCGGCGGGCTGGAGGACTGGCTGGCCGAACTCGACGGGGAGTTGCTGCGGGTCGGCGTCTGCGAGGGGCCCATCTTCGCCTCGGAGAGGTCGAACTCGGCGGTGTCCACGCCCTTGAGCGCGGCCAGCGTGTACGCCTTCCAGATCTCGGCCGGGAAGCTGGAGCCACCTGCTCGGCCACCGCCGGCGGTACCGGTCAGGGTGACCTGCTTGGCGGTGCCCGGTTCCTCACCGAACATCGCGACGACGGTGACGAGTTCCGGCGTGTACGCGGTGAACCAGGCAGCCACGTTGGACTCGGTGGTGCCCGTCTTGCCCGCGGCCTCGTAGGCGGAGCTCTTGACGGCCTTGCCGGAGCCGTCGTTGACGACGCCGGTGAGCACCTTGGTCACCGTGTCGGCGGTCTCGCGGCTGACGGCCTGGGCGCCGACGGACTCGACCGGCTTGTACTCGCGGTCGTGGTGCTTGGCGCTCTTGATCATCGTCGGGGTGATCTTCTTGCCGTGGTTGTCGAGGGTGGCGTAGACGCCGGCCATCTCGACGGTGTTGGCGCTCATGGTGCCGAGCGACATGGCCGGCTTGTCGTCGGGCCAGCCGTCGCGGTCGCGCATGCCGAGCTGGAGGGCCGTCTTCTTCACGTTCTGCGGCTTCACGTCCACGATCATCTGGGCGTACACCGAGTTCACGGAGGAGTTGGTGGCCGCCTGGACCGTGAGCATCGGGTCGCCGTAGTTGACGTTGTCCTGGTTCTGCGGCGCGAAGGGGACCTTGCTGCCGACGACCGGGCGCTTGCTGGTGCCGTCGTAGAGCGCGTTCGGGGTGATCGGCTTGCCGTCCTGCGTGGTCGCCTTGTTCTCCAGCGCGGAGGCGAGCACGATCGGCTTGAAGGTCGAGCCCGGCTGGAAGTCGGTGCGCAGGGCGTTGCTCGACCAGTGGTCGGACAGGCCGGTGCCGCCGTACATCGCGACGATCGCGCCGGTCTTGGGGTCCACGGAGGTGGCGCCGGCCTGGACGCTCGCGTCGATGGGCCGGTCCTTGCGGTCGAGCTTGGACTCCAGCTCGTCCTGGACGGCCTTTTCCAGGGCCGCCTGCTTCTTCGGTTGGATGTTGAGGGTGATCTCCCAGCCGCCGGCCTTGAGCTCCTGGGAGGTCATCCCGGTCTGCCGCCGCAGCTCGGCGTCGGCCGCCTGCTTCAGGTAGCCCTTCTGGCCTTCCATGCCGGGATCGGCCTTGGGCTTGATCGGCGCCTGGAACTGGAGCTGTTTGCGCTTGGCCGCGTCGAGTGCGCCCATCTCGACCATGTTGTCGAGGACGCCGTTGAAGCGGATCATGACCAGTCTCTTGCCGTTCGGGCCGGCCGTCGCCACGTCGTAGTCGCTGGGAGCCTGGAGGACGGCGGCGAGGTAGGCCCCCTGCTCCAGGGTCAGCTTGTCGACGTCGACGCCGTAGTAGGCCTGGGCCGCGGCCTGGATGCCGTATGCGCCGCGCCCGAAGTAGCTGGTGTTCAGGTAGCCGGCGAGGATCTCGGGCTTCTTCATGCGCTGGTCGACCTTGAGGGAGATCACCAGCTCCTTGAGCTTCCGGGTCGCCGTCTGGTCCTGGTTCAGGTAGAAGTTCTTGACGTACTGCTGGGTGATCGTCGAACCGCCGGCCGTGCCCTTGCCGGTGGCCGTGTTGAACAGGCCTCGGGCGACACCGATGAAGTCGACGCCGCTGTCCTGGTAGAAGGACTTGTTCTCGATCGCGATGAAGCCCGTCTTGACGTCCTCCGGAACCCTGTCGATCGGCACGATCTCGCGGTTCATCGTGCCGTCGCGCGCCATGATCGAGCCGTCGGCGTACTTGTAGACGTTGCTCTGCTTGATGGCGTCGGCGTTGGGGTCGGGCTCGTCCACGTAGAAGTAGAGGGCGACGAGTGCGCCCATGCCGAGCAGAGCCATCCCGAAGAACGCCCCGAGGATCTTCTTCCAGGTGAAGAAGCGGCGTATACCGGTCCGTTTGCCGGTACTTCCCTTCCCCGTGGCGCGCCCGCGTGGCGTACGCCGCGCGCCGCGCTGCTGCTGCGCCTTTCGCGCTTCTGCTCGGCCCATCGCTCCCGCTCCGCTCGATATCCCCCCGATGTCAGCTCAGAAAGCTAACACCGCAGGTTGTGACAAAGGTTGGCCAACCATGGCCAATATCGGTCAATTCGGACGTGAGAATCAGCACCCACATCAAGGGAACCGACGCGCCCCAAGCCCATAGGGTTGCGGCACCCCAGAAAAGTGATATCACTTTGCTAGGCGGCTCGACCGGCCGCCATCTAACGAAACGGGGCAGATGATGACGAAGACGGCGGGAACCGCGATAGACGTACGGGAGTTCACGGCGCGCAGCGTCGGCGGTGGACTGGCCCTGCTGACAGGGCTGTTGGGGGCGATAGCCGGGGCGGGACTGATCGCACTCGGCGCGAGCGCGGACGGCGCCCCGGCGCACGTGGGCCTGATCATGCCCGGCATCCTGCTGATCCTCGCTTCGGTCGTCGCGATGAGCGGTCTGAACACGGTGGCTCCGGGCGAGGCCCGCGTGGTCCAGCTGTTCGGCCGCTACCGGGGGACGATCCGTACCGACGGGCTCCGCTGGGTCAACCCGCTGACCTCGCGGGAGAAGATCTCCACCCGGGTGCGCAACCACGAGACGGCCGTCCTGAAGGTCAACGACGCCTACGGAAACCCGATCGAGCTGGCTGCGGTCGTGGTGTGGCGGGTGGAGGACACCGCGCGGGCCACCTTCGAGGTGGAGGACTTCACCGAGTTCGTGGAGACCCAGACCGAGGCGGCGGTCCGGCACATCGCGATCGAGTACCCGTACGACTCGCACGAGGAGGGCGGCCTGTCGCTGCGCGGCAACGCCGAGGAGATCACCGAGAAGCTGGCGCAGGAACTGCACGCACGGGTGGAGGCGGCCGGCGTCCACATCATCGAGTCCCGCTTCACGCATCTCGCGTACGCTCCGGAGATCGCCTCCGCGATGCTCCAGCGCCAGCAGGCAGGTGCGGTCGTGGCGGCCCGCAAGCAGATCGTCGAAGGGGCGGTCGGCATGGTCGAACTGGCCCTGACCCGCCTGGCGGAGGAGGACATCGTGGACCTGGACCCGGAACGCAAGGCCGCCATGGTCTCGAACCTGATGGTGGTCCTCTGCGGGGACCGCGCGGCCCAGCCGGTCGTCAACACGGGCACCCTCTACCAGTGAGCCCCGCCGGCGAGCCGGAAACCTCCGGGCAGGAACGGCGCCGGGCACCGGGGCGAGCGCCGGGCGCCACGCCGGGGCAGGAGCGGGATACGCGCACGGCCCGCCAGGCACGCAAGCAGGTACTGCTGCGGCTCGACCCGCAGGTGTACGACGCCCTCGCGCGCTGGGCGGGCGAGGAACTGCGCAGCGCGAACGCGCAGATCGAGTTCCTGCTCCGGCGCGCCCTGTCCGAGGCCGGCCGCCTCCCGGGTGGCGCCGCCCCGATCCCGCCCCGCGGCCGCCCCCGGGTCTCGCCCGACTCCTGACGGCCGTACGGGTGGCGCCCGGGCCGGGGCCGGCCCCGGCCCGATGTGGTGGGGGCGTGCACGGCGCGCCTTTCGAGAGCTTCCGGAGCAGGGCCCTTTGCCCTCAAGGTGCCAGCCGCCCCGGGGCCCGGCTCCGAGCCGCCGCCCGGCGGGCCCAAGTCCCTTCGAATGGCCGCAGGGTGGACGCGAAGCCCGCTGTGCACCGGATGTATACATGGAGCGTATACACCGTGTGTATAGTCCGGTGCATGTCCATCGGTCACACGCTGCTCGGCCTCCTGGAGGCCGGCCCGCGCCACGGTTACGACCTCAAGCGCGCTTTCGACGAGAAGTTCGGCCACGACCGCCCCCTCGCCTACGGGCAGGTCTACTCGACCATGTCCCGCCTCCTGAAGAACGGCCTCGTCGAGGTCGAGGGAATGGAGAGCGGCTCCGGACCGGACCGCAAGCGGTACACCATCACCGACGCCGGCATCACCGACGTCGACGCCTGGCTCGCCCAGCCCGAGAAGCCCGAGCCCTACCTCCACTCGACCCTCTACACCAAGGTCGTCCTCGCCCTGCTCACCGGCCGCAGCGCGGCCGACCTGCTGGACAGCCAGCGGGCCGAACACCTGCGGCTCATGCGCGTCCTGACGCAGCGCAAGCGCAACGGCGACCTCGCCGACCAACTCGTGTGCGACCACGCCCTCTTCCACCTGGAAGCGGACCTGCGGTGGCTGGAGCTCGCCGCCGCACGCCTCGACCAACTCGCCCAGGAGGTACGCCGATGACCCCAGCCGCCGCCCTGCTCTCGGCCACGGACCTCCGCAAGACGTACGGCCCCACGAAGGCCCTCGACGGCGCGGAGTTCTCCATCCACCCCGGTGAGGTCGTCGCCATCATGGGCCCGTCCGGCTCCGGCAAGTCGACCCTGCTCCACTGCCTCGCCGGGATCGTCCCGCCCGACTCCGGCACCATCACGTACGCGGGCCGCGAGCTGTCCGCCATGAACGACGCCGAGCGCAGCGCGCTGCGCCGCAGCGAGTTCGGCTTCGTCTTCCAGTTCGGCCAGCTCGTCCCCGAGCTGAGCTGCGTGGAGAACGTCGCCCTCCCGCTCCGCCTGAACGGGGTGAAGCGGAGGGAGGCCGAACGGACCGCCCTGCACTGGATGGAGCAGCTCGAGGTCGAGGAAGTGGGCCACAAGCGCCCCGGCGAGGTCAGCGGCGGTCAGGGCCAGCGCGTCGCCGTCGCCCGCGCCCTGGTCACCGGCCCCCGAGTGATCTTCGCCGACGAACCCACCGGCGCCCTGGACTCCCTCAACGGCGAGCTGGTGATGCAGCTGCTGACCGAGGCCGCCCGCTCCGCCGATGCCGCCGTCGTCCTGGTCACGCACGAGACCCGGGTGGCCGCGTACTCCGACCGCGAGATCGTCGTACGCGACGGCAGGTCCCGCGACATGGAGCGCATCGCATGAGCAGGATCCGGGTGTGGGGGCGCGACCTGTCCATGGGCGCCCGGTTCGCCCTCGCCGGTGGCCGCGAGGGTTGGACCCGCATCCTCCTCACCGGCGTGGGCGTCGGCCTCGGCGTCGCCCTGCTGCTGATCACCGCCGCCCTGCCGAGCGCCCTGGCTGCCCGGGAGGAGCGCGGGAGCGCCCGTTCCACCGCGAGCTCGCACCTGGCGCGCGAGCCGGCGGCGGACACCCTGCTCGTCTCCCCCAGCTCGCAGACCTTCCGCGACCTGAGCGTGTTCGGTGCGCTCCTCAAGGCCGAGGGGCCGGACGCCCCCGTGCCGCCCGGCCTGAAGAAGATCCCCGGTGACGGTGAACTGGCCGTCTCCCCCGCCCTCGACGCGCTGCTGAAGTCCGAGGACGGCGCGGCCCTGCGGGCGCGCCTGAGCGGCCCCGTCACCGCGATCATCGGCGACGCGGGCCTGGCCGGCCCCGGTGAGCTGTACTTCTACCAAGGTCGCGGCGACCTCCACGGCGCCGACGGCAGCCCGGCCTCCCGCGTCAAGCGGGTCACCGACTTCGCCGACGACTTCGGGGAGGAGCCGCTCACCCCCGTCCTGATGCTGCTGGTCGTGCTGACCTTCGTCGCCCTGCTGACCCCGGTGGCCGTGTTCGTCGCCGCGGCCGTCCGCTTCGGCAGCGACAGCCGCGACCGCAGGCTGGCCGCCCTGCGGCTGGTCGGCGCCGACGGGCGTGCGGTACGCCGGATCGCGGCGGGCGAGGCCCTGGCGGGCTCGTTGGCCGGGCTCGTCCTGGGGACCGGCTTCTTCCTGATCGGCAGCCGGTTCGTCAGCGACATCTCTGTCTCGCAGCGCAGCATCTTCCCGGCCGACCTCAACCCCTCCCCCGTGCTGGCCACCCTCGTCGTGCTCGCCGTCCCGGCCGTCGCCGTCGCCGTGACCCTGTTCACCCTGCGCGGCGTGGTCATCGAACCGCTGGGCGTCGTACGGACCATCACCCCCGGCCGACGGCGCGTGGCGTGGCGGCTGCTGATGCCGCTGGCCGGACTGGCCGCGCTGGTGCCGCTGACGGGCCGCGGCGACTCCGGCGGCCGGTTCAACCAGTGGCAGGTCTCCGGCGGAGTGGTCCTCCTGCTCGTCGGGATCACCGCCCTCCTGCCCTGGGTGCTGGAGCGGGTCGTGGGACGGCTGAGGGGTGGCAGGGTGTCGGTGCAGCTCGCCGTGCGCCGCCTCCAGGTCAGCAGCGGCACGGCGGCACGGCTGGTCAACGGCATCGCGGTCGCCGTGGCCGGGGCGATCGCCCTGCAGATGCTCTTTGCGGGCGTGGAGGACAAGTACCTCCAGGAGACGGGCGAGGACCCCTCGCGGGCCTCCCTCTCGATCCAGTTGCGCGCCGGGACGGGCGACCCCACCGCCGAGGACGTCGCCCGGGAGATGGCGGGTGCTCGGGGCGTCACCCGGGCCGTGGGGCTGACCGGGGTGCGCGCCGCGCCCTCGGTCCCCGCCCCGACGAACACCGGCGTCGAACTCACCATCGGCACCTGCGAGTCGCTGCGCGAGATCGCGTTCTTCGACTCCTGCGAGGACGGGGACGTCTTCGTCCTGCCCGGCGCGAACCCCGAGACCGCGGCGCCCGGACGGAAGGTCTTCGTCGGGGCGGTGCAGCACCCGTCCGACGCTTCCGGCGTCGGGTCGTGGACCGTTCCCGCCCGGCTGAAGAGCGCCGCCGGGCGGCGCGACCCGGTCGGCGTCGTACACGGCGGCCTGCTGGTGACCCCCGCCGCGGCGCCGAAGCCGACGGGCGCGACCGAATGGTCGCAGGTGCACGCGCAGGTCGACCCGAACGTGCCGGACGCCTTGGAGTGGGCCCGGGCCGCCGCCTTCCGGGCCGACCCGACGGGTACGGCCCTGACCCTCCAGTACGTCCGGCAGAGCAAACGCTTCACGGCCATCCGCACCGCCCTGTTCATCGGGGCCGCCGTGGTGCTGGTGCTGATCGGCGCGAGCCTGCTGGTCTCGCAGCTGGAGCAGTTGCGCGAGCGTAAGAAGCTGCTGTCGGCGCTGGTCGCCTTCGGTACCAAGCGCTCCACGCTGAGCATGTCGGTGCTGTGGCAGACGGCGCTGCCGATCGGCTTGGGCCTGGGGCTGGCCACCGCCGTCGGCGTCGGGCTGGGTTCGGTGCTGATGCGGATGACGGACGTGGCGGTCCACATCGACTGGTACGCGGTCGCCGCCCTGGTCGCCGCCGGCGCGGGCGTGGTCGCCCTGGTGACCCTGCTCAGCCTGCCGCCGCTGCTGCGCCTGATGCGCCCGGACGGCCTGCGTACGGAGTGAGCCCCTGGCACGCAGCCGTCCGTACGCCCGTTCCCGCCGGGCCGCCCTACTCGGCGGGCCAGACCGGGAGCGGGCGTACGGCTTCGCGCAGCGCGGCAGCGATCTCCCGGAACTCCTGCTGGCGAGCCGTGCCCGTCCGCATGGCGAGCGCGATCCGTCGCGAGGGGGCGGGCTCGGCGAAGTACCCGGTGGCCAGGTACTCGTTGCGGGCGGTCTCCAACCGCAGCGCGGTGCGCGGCAACAGCGTCACCCCCAGTCCACCGGCGACCAGTTGGACGAGGGTGGACAGTCCGGCCGCGGTGGTGGTGACGTCCGCCCCGTCGGTCCGGCCCGCCTCGCGGCAGATGTCCAGGGCCTGGTCGCGTAGGCAGTGCCCCTCGTCGAGCAACAGGAGTTGCAGGCCCCGCAGTTCCTCGCGCGGGATGTCGCGGCGGCCGGCGAGGGGATGTTCCCGGGGGGCGAGGAGTACGAAGTCCTCGTCGAAGACGGGCAGTTCGGTGACCCCGGGGACCCCGAGCGGCACCGCGAGCAGCAGGAGGTCGAGCCGCCCTCCGGCCAGCCCCTCCAGCAGCGAGGACGTCTGCTCCTCGTGCACCTGGAGGTCCATCAGGGGATAGCGCCGGTGGAACAGCCCGAGCACTGTCGGAAGCAGGTACGGAGCCACTGTGGGGATGACCCCGAGCCGCAGGATTCCGGTGAAGGGGGCCCGTACCGCCTCGGCCTCCTCCAGCAGGGCGCCCATGGCGTCGAGGACCGCCCGGGCCCGGGCCGCGATCCGCTCACCCGCCGGGGACAGCAGCACCTTGCGGGTGGTGCGCTCCAGCAGCTGCACGCCGAGGGCCTCTTCCAGGGCGGAGACGGCCCCGGAGAGCGCGGGCTGGCTCATTCCGATGGCCGCGGCGGCGTCCCGGAAGTGCAGGTGCTCGGCGACGGCCGCGAACGCGCGCAGCTGCGCGAGCGTCGCCTGCTTCGCTCCCCTATTACCGACAGCCACTGATAGGCACCTCCGATCACCCAACACAAGACTATCTATTTCCGTAATCAATGCAGCTGTGTCAGCATGTGAGATCCGTCCAACCCCCTCGGAAAACCCCCAAAAGGGCTATTTTCCTTTCCGCAAGGAGAGCACGTGCTCACTGTCGGTGACAAGTTCCCTGCCTACGATCTGACCGCTTGTGTCTCGCTCGACGCCGGCAGCGAGTTCGCCCAGATCGACCACAAGACCTACGAGGGCAAGTGGCGCGTGGTGTTCTTCTGGCCGAAGGACTTCACCTTCGTCTGCCCGACCGAGATCGCCGCCTTCGGCAAGCTGAACGACGAGTTCCTGGACCGCGACGCCCAGGTCCTCGGCGTCTCCGGCGACTCCGAGTTCGTCCACCACGCCTGGCGCAAGGACCACGCCGACCTGCGTGACCTGCCCTTCCCGATGCTGGCCGACTCCAAGCACGAGCTCATGCAGGCCTGTGGCGTGCAGGGCGAGGACGGCTTCGCGCAGCGCGCCGTCTTCATCGTCGACCAGAACAACGAGATCCAGTTCTCGATGGTGACCGCCGGTTCCGTGGGCCGTAACCCCAAGGAGGTCCTGCGGGTCCTCGACGCCCTGCAGACCGACGAGCTGTGCCCCTGCAACTGGACCAAGGGCGAGGACACCCTCGACGCCGGCGCGCTGCTGGCCGGTGAGTGACGGATGTCGCTCGACTCCCTCAAGTCCGCGATACCGGACTTCGCCAAGGACCTGAAGCTGAATCTCGGCTCGGTTATCGGCAACAGCGACCTCCCGCAGCAGCAGCTGTGGGGCACGGTCCTGTCCTGTGCGATCGCCGCGCGCTCCCCGCGCGTGCTGCGTGAGCTGGAGCCGGAGGCGAAGGCGGCCCTGTCGCCGGAGGCGTACACCGCCGCCAAGTCCGCAGCCGCGGTCATGGCGATGAACAACGTCTTCTACCGCACCCGGCACCTGCTCTCCGACCCGGAGTACGGCACGCTGCGGGCGGGCCTGCGGATGAACGTCATCGGCAACCCGGGCGTGGAGAAGGTCGACTTCGAGCTGTGGTCGCTCGCCGTCTCCGCGATCAACGGCTGCGGCCAGTGCCTGGACTCGCACGAGCAGGTCCTGCGCAAGGCCGGCGTCGACCGCGAGACGATCCAGGAGGCCTTCAAGATCGCCTCGGTGATCCAGGCCGTCGCGGTCACCCTCGACGCCGAGGCCGCCCTCGCCGCCGAGTAGGTCCTCCCCGTACGGACTCCAGGCCCCCGCAGCCGTTCCCGGCCGCGGGGGCCTGGCGCGTCACGTGTGCCGCATCACGTATGCAGGGCCGCCATCAGCGCGCGCATGTCCTCGATCATCGCCGCCTGGACGGCGTCCTCGTCCGGGCGGCTGTCGTTCGACTCCCCGAACCAGTGGACGCTGAGCGTGAAGACGGCGCCGCCGTCGATCACCTGGAGCCGCGTGCCACCGGTCCACCGGTGCAGCAGCGCCCGTTCACCGAGCCCGGGGACCTGTTCCTTCGCGGCGCCCGTGCCCGCCATGTCCCCGAAGCCCCCGATGCCCCCGATGCTGGGCGGGCCCGCGCCGAACTCGGGCCGGGGATCGGTCTTCTTGTGCAGCTGCACCGCCACCTGGACCTCGTACGACGTACGGCCCTCGACGTACGAAGCCTCGTGCGCGCAGTACGACCAGTCCAGCGCGGGGTGCTCGCCGTGGCGCGAAGTGCCCTCGGCGAGCACCGCCGTGGACCGGAACACCGCGGGCAGCGGCACCTTGCAGAGGTCTTCGGTCTGCCGGTAGGCGATCCGCGGCGCATCGGCGAAACGGTCCTGCACCGCCAGGAGCCCCGCCCAGACGGCCGAGGCCAGCACGGCCCCGCCCAGGGCCCATAACCAGGCCGTACGCAACCCCCGTACCGGCTCGCGCGGGGCGTCGGGTTCCGCCGGCCCGGCAGGTCGGCCGGCCTCCCACTCCCCTTCGAGTTCAGGCTCGCTGATCACGCCCGGCCTCCCGAACGGTCTCTTCGAACGCCGTCGACCCGTGCGGAGCGGGCCCGATCGGGGCTGCGCCGTACAGCAGCTGGTCCCGGGAGTAGGCCCGCAGGTAGCCCACCACCGTGTTGGTGACGGCGACCAGCGGGACGGCGACGACCGCACCACCGATGCCCGCGATCATGCCGCCCGCGGCCACCGAGAGCACCACCGCGAGCGGATGCACCCGTACCGCCCGGCCCAGGATGAAGGGCTGGAGCACGTGCCCCTCGATCTGCTGCACGGCCAGCACCACGGCCAGCACCAGCAGCGCGGTCCACGGCCCCTGGGTCACCAGGGCGACGACGACCGCGAGGGCGCCCGAGATGACGGCGCCGACGAGCGGGATGAACGCGAAGAGGAAGATGAAGACGGCCAGTGGCACCGCCATCGGCACCTTGAGGAAGTAGATGCCGAGGCCGATGAAGATGGCGTCGATCAGGGCGACGAGCACCGTGCCGCGCACGTACGCCGTCAGCGTGCGCCAGGCGCGCGGACCGGCGCCCGCGACGCCGGGTCGGGCGGCGGCCGGGACCAGGCCGAGCACCCAGACCCAGATGCGCTTGCCGTCGTAGAGCAGGAACAGCGTCGAGAACATCGCGAGCAGGATGCCCGTCAGCACCTCGACGAGCACCGTCACGCCCTGCAGACCGGCGGAGGTGATCTGCTCTGTGTTGGTGCCGATGGTCTCGCTGAGGTTCTTCGCGATGTCGTTGATCTGCTTCTCGGTCACGTGGAACGGACTGTCCAGTGCCCAGAGTTTGAGCTCGTTGATGCCGTCGCGGACTCGGGCGGAGAGGTCGTCGAGGTTCTCCATGACCTGCCAGACCACGAACCAGCCGACCAGGCCGATGACCACGAACCCGAGGATCGCGGTGACAGCGGTGGCGAGCCCGCGCGGCAGGCCGAGGCGGCGCAGCCGGACCACGAAGGGCTGCAACAGCGCGGTGACGAGCAGGGCGGCGGCGAAGGCGAGGACGACCAGGCGGACTTCGCTGATCACCTTCATCAGCACCCAGAGCATCCCGGCGAGCAGCAGGAGCCGCCAGCTGACCTCGGCGGCGACCCGCACGCCCCACGGGACGACGCTCACCGGATCGGGGCGCTCGCGCGGGCCGGGCGGGCCCGGACGGTCGAGGTGTTCCCGATGCGCCGCAAAGGCTCCGGGGGTCGGGGACACCGAAGCGTCCGCGCCGCTCCCGACACCGGCGGGGACGGCAGCGGCGGCGGGGACGGCAGCGGGGACCGGACGGGCGCCCATGGCCTCGGCCTCGACCTCGGCACGCCGCGCGTTGAGCCGGGCCTCCATGCGGTTCAGCCTGTTCCCGAGCCGGCCGAGCCAGCCTGCCGTCTTCGACATGTCGTTCCTTTCCCCCCATGCGTGGACACACCTCGAAAGACCGTACACGCGAGGAGCCCCGCACCGTAGGACGGTGCGGGGCTCCTGGGAGTTGAGCGGAGGCTAGTACCAGTCGTTGGCCTGGTGGAAGCTCCAGGCGCTGCACGGGCTGCCGTAGCGGCTGTTCATGTAGTTCAGGCCCCACTGGATCTGGGTGGCCGGGTTGGTGCGCCAGTCGGCGGCGACCGAGGACATCTTCGAGCCCGGGAGCGCCTGGACCAGACCGTACGCGCCCGAGGACGAGTTCACGGCCTTGTAGTTCCAGGTGGACTCAGCATCGACGATGTTCGAGAAGCACTGGAACTGTCCCGCCGGGACGATCTGCTGGGCGATGGCCTTGACCTGGGCGACCGTGTAGGAGCTCTGGACGGCGAAGTCGCCGGCGCTGCGGGTCGCGGAGCGGCTGGCGACCTGCTCCTTCTCCTCGCGCTCCTTCTTCGCCTTCTCGTCGGCAGCCTTCTGCGCCTCGGCCTTCTTGGACTTGGCGTCCTCGGCGGCCTGGATGCGGGCGGCTTCCTCGGCCGAGCGCTTGGCATCGGCGTCGGCACCCTGGGCGATGGCGTCGGCCTGCTGCGTCAGGGACGCGTTCTGGACCTGCGCCTGCTCGCCGACCGGGATGTCCGTGAGGAGGGTCGCCCCGGACGCGGTGGTCTCGAGATCGTTCGAGGCGGGGTCGCCAGCGGCAACGCCCACGACTGCGCCGACGGTGGTGACCGCCGTGGCCGAAGCCACAGCGAATCCCCGGACCGAGATCCGGCTCACACGGTGTCCTTCCAGCAGCGTCCGCAGTGACCGGGCGGGCGCAATAGTGCCCCTCGATACTGGCCTCCATACTGCTGCGATCACTGGAGGCGCTGGCCCGTGGGCAACTCCCTTGCGGAGGTTGCCGCGTGGTGCTCGGGCGGCATACGGCGAACGACTGTGGAGTTGTGGTGCTGCGCGTACCTCACGAGAGGTACAGGTGTGGCCGTATGCGGGGCCTGACGGAAAACAGACTCTGCCGGACCCCGACACCGCAAGGCAATTCTCCGATGCGTGGGAAAGGTCACACCAGGCATGTTGCGGTTGGTTTCGTCAAAGACCTGTGCAGCACGACGCCGCCCGACTAGGCTCTGATGCCTTTGCCGGGCGGCGCCAACTCTCTTTCCCTTACGGGGCGTTTGCCGGGTTCGCCCCGGAGGCGTTCATCCCTACAGGGACTCCAGCATCTCGGTGACCAGCGCGGCGATCGGCGAACGCTCGGAGCGGGCGAGCGTGACGTGGGCGAAGAGCGGATGGCCCTTCAGCTTCTCAACGACGGCTACCACTCCGTCGTACCGGCCGACCCGCAGGTTGTCCCGCTGGGCGACATCGTGGGTCAGAACGACCCGTGAATTGGCCCCGATTCGGGACAGAACGGTCAGCAGGACATTGCGCTCCAGCGACTGTGCCTCGTCCACGATCACGAAGGCGTCGTGCAGCGAGCGTCCACGGATGTGCGTGAGCGGCAGGACCTCCAGCATCCCGCGGTTGAGCACCTCTTCGATGACCTCGCGGCCGGCCACCGCCGAGAGGGTGTCGAAGACCGCCTGCGCCCAAGGGCTCATCTTCTCGGACGCGTCCCCGGGCAGGTAGCCGAGGTCCTGGCCGCCGACGGCGTACAGCGGCCGGAAGACCATCACCTTCTGGTGCTGCCTGCGCTCCAGCACCGCCTCCAGGCCCGCGCACAGCGCCAGCGCCGACTTTCCGGTGCCGGCCCGGCCGCCCATCGAGATGATGCCGATCTCCGGGTCGAGGAGCAGGTCGAGGGCGATCCGCTGCTCGGCGCTGCGCCCGTGCAGCCCGAAGGCCTCGCGGTCACCCCGTACGAGCCTCACGTTGCCGTCCGCCGTGACCCGGCCCAGGGCCTTGCCCCGCTCGGACTGCAGGACGAGCCCCGTGTGCACGGGCAGTTCGGCGACCTCCGGTACGTACAGCCGCTCCTCGGAGTAGAGCAGGTCGATCTGCTCCGCGGAGAGCACGAGCTCGCTCATACCGGTCCAGCCGGCATCGGTGATCGCGAGCTCCGCCCGGTACTCCTCGGCCAGCAGCCCCACGGAGGAGGCCTTGATGCGCAGCGGGAGATCCTTCGAAACGACCGTGACGTCATAGCCCTCGGCCTGGAGATTGCGGGCGACGGCGAGGATCCGCGAGTCGTTGTCCCCCAGTCGGAAGCCGGCGGGCAGGACACCGGGGTCGGAGTGGTTGAGCTCGACACGCAGGGTGCCGCCCAGATCGCCCAGTGGGATGGGAGCGTCGAGGCGACCGTAGCGGACCCGGAAGTCGTCGAGCAGGCGCAGGGCCTGACGGGCGAAGTAGCCGAGTTCGGGATGGTGCCTCTTCGCCTCCAGCTCAGTGATCACCACGATCGGGAGCACGACCTCGTGCTCGTCGAAACGGGAGAACGCGTTGGGGTCTGCCAGCAGGACGCTGGTGTCGAGGACGTAGGTCCGCCTGTCGGGCAGGCGGCGCTTTGTGCTGGTCACCACGGAAGGACGTACCCCCTCGGAAGAGGTCGGGCCATGAAGACCGGACCGGTCATCGGCACCCATGCCGGGGCCGATTTCCGGCCCTCCCACTTCGTCCGTGCGAACCGCACGTGCGTCCTGGTGCAAAGGGCCTCCCGGGCGGACGACCCCATGCCGTCCGCTGAGACTCGACACCCGTGGATCGGGCATCGACCTGAAAGGGATATTCCCCGAACAGGTCCAGCCATGCCATGGCATATGACGGACGCTCGGTGAATCCCTAGTGAAGGCCTTGCGGGGAGGACGGGTGGTGCCGAAGGGGCGCGCGGGGCACGGCGACGGCGCGCCACCGGAGGTCCGGGGCGCGCCGCGAGAGGTGCCGAAAATCGCCGTACGGTGTTTCGGGAGGGGTGGAAGAGGCCGAGGGGGAGCGGTGAGGGGCGGAGGGGGCCCGAGGGGGCGTCAGGCGCCCCGGTCGTCAGGTGCCGTAGCGCCGGTGGCGTGCCGCGTAGTCGCGCAGCGCCCGCAGGAAGTCGACCTTGCGGAAGGCCGGCCAGAAGACCTCGCAGAAGTAGTACTCCGAGTGCGCGCTCTGCCACAGCATGAACCCGGACAGCCGCTGCTCGCCGCTGGTGCGGATCACCAGGTCCGGGTCGGGCTGGCCGCGCGTGTAGAGGTGCTCGGCGATGTGGTCGATGTCGAGGATCTCGGCGAGCTCCTCGAAGGAGGTGCCCTTCTCCGCGTGCTCCAGCAGCAGCGAGCGGACCGCGTCCGCGATCTCCTGGCGGCCGCCGTAGCCGACGGCGACGTTGACGAGTATCCCGTCGACGTCATGCGTGGCCTGCTCGGCCTCCTTCAGGACGGACTGCGTCTGCCCGGGCAGGATGTCGAGGTTGCCGACGTGGTGGATGCGCCACCGGCCGTCCGCGGCAAGGCCCCGGACCGTGTTCTCGATGATGTTGAGCAGCGGACGGAGCTCGACCTCCGGCCGGTCCAGGTTGTCCGTGGACAGCATCCACAGGGTGACGACCTCGACGTCCGTCTCGGTGCACCAGCCCAGCATCTCGGAGATCTTGTCGGCCCCGGCCTGGTGGCCCTGTTCCGTCGTACCTCCGGACGCCTTCGCCCAGCGCCTGTTCCCGTCCAGGATCACGCCGATGTGCTTGGGCGACGCGTCGTGGTCGAGGCGGCCTTCCACCCGGCGTGCATAGAGCCTGTACACCAGGTCGCGCAGCTTCACGATCTTCCAGCCCCTCCGTGCAAAGCCCCCGTGCAAATTGCGGTCCTCCCCCGAGGCCGCCACATTACTGCGCGGCGGGATCGGGTACCCAACTCGGTCTGTCACAAGTCCGTGATAGGGAGGACAACGTGACTGATAACAATCTCTATCGGGCAGAGCCCTCGCGCTACGACTCCATGGAGTACCGGCGCACCGGCCGCAGCGGCCTCAAGCTCCCCGCGATCTCCCTCGGCCTCTGGCACAACTTCGGCGACGACAAGTCACTGGAGTCCCAGCGGGCGATCCTGCGCCGGGCCTTCGACCTCGGCGTCACCCACTTCGACCTGGCGAACAACTACGGGCCGCCCCCCGGCTCGGCCGAACTCAACTTCGGCAAGATCTTCGCGCAGGACTTCGCGTCCTACCGCGACGAGCTGATCCTCTCCACCAAGGCCGGCTACTTCATGCACGAGGGGCCGTACGGCGAGTGGGGTAGCCGCAAGTACCTGATGAGCTCGCTCGACGCCTCGCTGAAGCGGATGGGCGTGGACTACGTCGACATCTTCTACTCGCACCGCTTCGACCCGGAGACCCCGCTGGAGGAGACCATGGGCGCGCTCGCGTCCGCGGTCCAGCAGGGCAAGGCGCTCTATGTCGGCGTCTCCTCGTACACCGCAGAGCAGACGGCCGAGGCGGCGGGGATCCTGCGCGAGATGGGGGTGCGACCGCTGATCCACCAGCCCTCGTACTCCATGATCAACCGCTGGACGGAGGAGGACGGGCTGCTGGACACCCTGGAGGAGGCCGGCATGGGCTGCATCTCCTTCGCGCCGCTCGCGCAGGGGCTGCTCACCGGCAAGTACCTGAAGGGCATCCCCGAGGGCTCCCGGGCCACCCAGGGCAAGTCCCTCGACCCGGACCTGCTGTCGGACGAGGTGCTCCGACGCCTGACCGGGTTGAACGAGATCGCCGCGCGGCGCGGGCAGTCGCTGGCGCAGCTGGCGCTGAGCTGGGTGCTCCGCGACGAGCGGATGACCTCCGCACTGATCGGTGCTTCGAGCGTGTCCCAGCTGGAGGAGAACGTGGCGGCTCTGGCCGGCGCGCCGCTCTCGGAACAGGAGCTGAAGGAGATCGACTCCTTCGCCGTTTCCACCCCCGGCACCAACATCTGGGCCCAGCGGGGCTGACCTGCGCTTTTGCCCGACAGCTCCGGAAAACAAAAAACGGGCCGGTCCGTGGGGGGGGATACGGACCGGCCCGAGGGGGGGGTTCCACCATAACCCTTCGTAAAGCGTGATGCGTGCATTGGCGCAAGATGATTACGCTCCGAAACCACCCAGCAGCACTCCGGTGAGGGCTCCGGCGACCATGAACGGACCGAAGGGGAACGCCTTCCCGCCTCCTCCGGAGCCCCGGAGCACCAGGGTCAGGCCGTACAGGGCGCCGAAGAGGAAGCCGAGGAAGGCCCCGGCGGCCCATACCCCCCACCCGTACCACCCAAGGGCGACCCCGAGCGCGAGCGCCAGCTTGACGTCGCCGAACCCCATGCCGGCGGGATTGATCAGGAAGAGCACCAGGTACGCAGCGCCGAGCGCGCCCCCGCCAAGCAGCGCGAGCCGCCAGGACCCGGCGGAGCCGGGCAGGAGGGCGACCCCACCGAGCGCGGCGGCCATGCCGGCCGCCAGGGGCAGGGTGAGCACGTCGGGCAGCCGGTGCACGGCCAGGTCGACGAGCGCCAGCAACACGAGCAGCGGCGCCACCCCGACGAACACCACCGTCTCGGGCCGCCCCCCGACGGCCCAACCGAGAACCCCGCACACCCCACCGGCGACCGCGGCGGCCCCGACCGCGCCGGGGCCGTACGCATGCCGCCCCGCCGCCCCCGCCGCCGGCGTCCCCGCCGTCCCCGGGGACGGCGGGGCACCCGCAGGGAGCCGGCAGCGGGACGGGCCCAGCCAGCCGGGGATCGCGTGGCCCTCGGGGCAGCGGTCCCGCCAGGGCTCGCCCGGCTCGACCGAAAGTCGGTATGCGGCCCGCGGCAGCAACAGCCCGGTGGCCGCGCCGTACGCGGCGGCAAGGATGATCACGACCAGGCCCATCCGCCGACGGTAGGCGCAGACGCCGCCGCCGGCATGGGCCCGGGGGCCCAACCACCCCTACCCTGGCGGCCATGACGGTCACGCGGCGGCGGTGGAAGGACGGCGGGGCCCTGCTCCGCCTCGACACGGACCACGAGCCCGTCCCCCTGGAGATCGCGGCCTCCTACCGGGCCCGGACCCGCGGCCTGCTCGGGCGGGACCGGATCGACGGCGCCCTGCTCCTCACTCCGGCCGGGAGCGTGCACACCTTCCGGATGCGGTTCGCGATCGACGTGGCGTACCTGGACCGCCGCCTGCGGGTCATTGCCCTGACCACCATGCCGCCCGGGCGGCTGGGACTGCCCCGGCTGCGCTCCCGGCACGTCCTGGAGGCCGGGGCCGGGTCCATGGCCGCATGGGGTCTGCGGGTCGGGTCACAGGTGAGCATCGACGGACCGGAGCGTCTCAACTGTCGCTAGGTCACGCGCGGCCCCGGCGGTAGGTTGGGGCGGTTGAGCTGGGGTCTCAGGGGAGCGGCATGACGGAGAACGCGCGGATCAAGGCGCTGGAGCAGATCATGCCGGCGACGCACGGCGCCGACGAGGACATCGACTGGCCTGCGGCCGAGGCCGCATGGAACACCCGCTTCCCGGCCGACTTCATCGCGTTCATGGGCCGTTTCGGCGCCGGCTCCATCAATGGCGAGGCCAGCATCCTGCTGCCGCTGCCCAAGCCCGGACTCCAGTGGGACCCGGCCACGATGGCCGAGGAGACCGACAACGCCCGCCAACTCTGGGAGGCGGAGGGCGGCCGGGCCGCCTTCGACGTGGACCCCGAGTCGGTCATCGCGTGGGGCGTCACCGGCGGGTCCGACATCCTCTGCTGGCTCACCACCGACCCCGATCCGGACCGCTGGCCCGTCCTGGTGATAGGCCGCCACACCTCCGACCCCTTCGCCGTCCATCCGTACGGCATGGCCGAATTCCTCTACCGGCTCTGCTCCGACGAGTTCGACGTCAGCCCGGTCAGCATCACCTTCTGGGACGGCGGGCACCTCAGCTTCGTGCACTGGCGCAAGGCCCAGCGCCGCTGGCAGGAGGGCCGCAATCCGGAGACGGGCGAGCCCGACCCGTACGCGGGCGAGTTCGCCGACTGAGCCGCCCGCTCCAGCGGGCTCACCCGGCCCGCCCTGTCTGTTCGACCCGACCGGCCCGCCCGGCCCGCCCCGCCTGATCCGCACCCGTCATCCCGTTCCCCGACCCCGATCGGCCGGAACCGGGCGTTTCGGCATGTCTACGCGCGTCCGATTTGTTGACCACATATCGGAAAACACCATCTGGAAAAGCCGCACTTGGAGCATTGACCACAAGTGCTGAGCCAATGGGATCAACTGCCCCGCCACAGGAGAGAATTCCGGCCAACGGGCCACGGACGGACGCCCCGGCCCTGCCCGGCCCGGCCCGGAGCAACTCATAAGCAGTAACGGGACTCAAAAGAAATTCAGGGGAATACCACCGTGCAACGAAGAATCTCCGGCACGGCCGCGACCGCGGTCGTGCTCGGCCTGCTGATCCCGCTGGCCGGATGCGGCGGCTCCGTCAACGACACAGGTGACAGGGGCACGCTGCGCCTGGTCGCGGCGGAATACGGCGACAGCCAGGCCACCAGTTCCAAAGCCTTCTGGGACGAGGTGACGGCCGAATTCACCCGCGCCAACCCCGACATCAGGGTCCAGGTCCAACTCCTGCCGTGGACGGACATCGACCGCGAGGTCTCTCGTATGGTCAAGGCTGGAAACCCGCCGGACATCGCCCTCATGGGCTCGTACTCCGACTTCGCGGCCCGGGGCGAGCTCTATTCCGCGGACGAGCTCCTCTCGGTCAACGCCGAGGCGAACTTCCTCCAGCCGCTCGCCGAGGCCGGCTCCGTCGGCAGCACCCTCTACGGCCTGCCCTGGGTGGCGAGCAGCCGTCTCCTCTTCTACAACGAAGGACTGTTCAAGCAGGCGGGCGTCAGCGCCCCCAAGACCTGGTCCGATCTGAAGTCCGCAGCCAAGGCGCTCAAGGACAAGGGTGTGAAGTTCCCGTACGCCATGCCCCTGGGGCCGGAGGAGGCGCACGCCGAAGCGATGATCTGGGAGTTGAGCAACGGCGGCGGCTATGCCGACAACAGCGGCAACTACGACCTGGCCTCCGACCAGAACGTCCAGACCTTCCGCTGGATCAAGGACAACCTCGTCACCCCCGGGCTGACCGGGCCCGTCCCGGCTCAACCGCGCCGACGCGTTCGCCGCCTTCGTGCGGGGCGAGGTCGGCATGCTCAACGGCTATCCCTCGCTCGCCCACGAGGCGCGTGCCAAGGGCATCGGCGTGGGCACCGTGGCCATGCCGGTTTCGGACACCATCGGGTCCGGGGAGGTGCCGCCGACCGTGGGCGTCGCCGACTGGATGATGGCGTTCAAACAGCACGGCAAGCGGGAGCAGATCGGCGCGTTCCTGGACTTCGTCTACCAGGACAAGAGCCTGTCGGACTTCGCGAACCGCTACCACCTGCTCCCCTCGACCGTCTCCGCCTCCCGCAACCCGTCCGGCGGTGGGATCGACCGGAACGACGAGCAGTTCCTCACCGCCCTGCGCGGCGCCCAGCTGTACCCGGTGAACGACCCGTCGTGGGTGACGGTCAGCGACATCATCAAGCGCAACATCGGCCGTGCCGTGGAAGCGAACGGCGACGCGAAGGCCGTCCTCGAAGACATCGCCACCAAGGCGAACGAGGCCAGCAGAAAGCACTGAAACGTCCCGTCCGAAAAGGGACTTTCGCCCCCTGCCGCACCCCACCCCGTGCGGCATAATGGCTGCTACGGCCCTTGATCCAAGGCCGCGGCCCAGTCGCCCGCCGAGCGCCCACAAGGTGCGCGGGGCGGCCGGCCCCTCCGCTCCCCGCCGTCCCACTCCCCGCGTCCCGCTCCCCCGTTCATTCCGGGGCGGACTCCGGGTCGTGTCTGGTCGGGTCAAGCCTTGCCGTTCTCCGTCGAGAAGGCCGTCCGGTACTGCTCGCAGCTGGAGTCCCAGCGCAGCGTGCCCGTGAGCGTCCCGTAGCCCGAGCGCGTGACCGACCACTCCACCGTGTACTCGCCCGTGTCGCAGGCGATCCGCTTGCCTCCCGGGACCCTGGCGCGCCCGGTCGCCGGCTGGTCCGTCAGCTCCTGGTGCACCTCCAGCGCCTTGCCGTGGCCCGCGGAGCGCAGGACTGCGTGCACGACGATGGGGTGCTTGCCCTCCTTGGTCGTCAGGGCCTTCTTCACCACCGTCGAGTCCGACACCGCCCACGCGAAGTCGAACGCCGGCTGCCAGGCGAGGGACTTGGGGTCGGCGACCCGCCGCTCGTAGTCGGGGGCGCCCGAAGGACCGGGGCGGGCCACCGTCTTGTACTGGATGCCGGGGTAGAGGCGGAACTGGCCCTCCACCTTGTGCATCTCGTCCTTGGTCCACTGCGACTTCATCGCCTTCTCACCGCCGGAGGGGTCCTGTAGGTAGGTGCCCTCCGCGGCGGTGGCGGCCTGGCCGAGGAGGGGGGCGAGGGCCGCCGCGGCGGTGGCGAGGGCGAGAACGGCGATGCGGGTGCGCTTCATGTCCGGTCCAACGGGGGCTTCCGGCGGGCTGGAACGAGGCCGGGCGGGCTTTCACCCGTACGGGATCGGCGTGCCGGAATATCTCTTGATCGCCTTCAGTTCACCGGGGCGGAGCGAGGAAACGCAGCGACAACAGGGGGTCCCGATGGGTGTGAGCGCGCGAGCGGACGCGAGTGTCAACGGCACGGTCGCCGCAGGTTGGGAGCCCGTGCGGGATGAGTTCGAGGCCTTCGTCGCAGCCGAGGCGCACTCCCCCGAGGCGCAGTTGGTGGTGTACCGGGGCGACCGCCGCGTGGTCGACCTGTGGGCCGGTGCGGACACCGACGCCGACACCCTGACGGGGGTCTACTCGATCACCAAGGGCGGGGCGCACCTGGTGGTGGCACTGCTCGTCCAGGACGGCGTACTGGAGCTGGAACGCCCGGTGTCGGCGTACTGGCCCGAGTTCACCGGCGACGGCAAGGAACGGCTGACGGTGCGCGAGCTGGTCTCGCACCGGTCCGGGCTGCTCAACACCCCGGAGGGCTTCGACTACGAGGAGATCGCGGACGACGCGCTGGTCGCGGCGCGGCTGGCCGCGCAGAAGCCGTACTGGGAGCCCGGGACCGCGTACGGCTACCACGCCTTCGTGATCGGCGCGCTGATCGGCGAGCTGGTGCGGCGGGCCACGGGCAGGTCCCTCCAGGAGGTATTCGAGGAGCGCATCCGCGCACCGCACGGCCTCGACCTGTACATGGGCCTGCCACAGGCGCTGGAGGACCGCTGGAAGCCGGTCCTGGACATGCTCCCCACGCCCGATCAGCTGGCGGCCCAAGCGGCGGACGACCGGGTGATGCCCGAGCTGCTGCCGGTCGCCTTCAACGCACACCGGGAGCCGCCGATGGACCTCGTGGCCTTCGCCAACCACCCGAAGGTGAAGGCGATGGGCCCGGCCTCGGCCGGCGGCATCGGCACGGCGCGCGGTGTCGCGGGGATGTACGCGGCGGCGATCAGCGGCCTCGGCGGCCGGGCCCCGCTGCTGGCGCCGAAGACCGCGGCCGAGTTCGCGCGGCTCCACACCCCCGGCGACGACCGGGTGACCCCGTTGGCGGACCACTTCGGCCTGGGCTTCGAACGGCAACCCGCGGTCGGCCCGCAGGCCTTCGGGCACTGCGGCGCGGCGGGCGGCCTGGGCTGGGCCGACCCGGCGACCGGGATCGCGTACGGGTACACGCGCCGCCGGTTCGGCTTCCCGGGCGGGGCCGCCCCGGAGAACGACCGCCTGGCGGCGGCGGTCCTGGGGGCGGCGGCGCGGGAGCCGGCGGCTCAGGCCTGACCGGTTTCGAAGCGGCTGATGCGGCCGTCTCCGGTCACGCTGAACCTCCATGCGGTGCGCATCTCGCCCCACGTGCCGTTGCGGTAGCTGACGACGAGGGCGCAACCGCCGTCCGACTCCGACTCGACCATCCGCGCGCCCGCCGGAGGACGACACCGGAGCGGGGTCCGACGCAAGAGCCCGGCCCCGGCGGAGGACCGCTGGGGCCGGGCTGATGGTGCGTCTCGTGGGCCGTGCATGCCCGGGATCAGTGGGAGAAGGACTCCTGCGGAGCCTGCGCCGCCTTGCCCTCGCCCGCGCCCCCGGCCGAGGCCGGACCCGCGCCCCGCAGCGGGACCTCCTTGACGAACCAGGCGGCTGCGAAGCCCAGTACGGCGATGGCGGCGCCGAGCAGGAACGCGGAGTGCGTACCGGCCGCGACCGCGTGCTGGTAGGCGTCCCGCACCGTTTCGGGCAGCTTCGCCAGGCTGGCCGCGTCGAGCCGGGCGGCGCCGGAGGCCTGGGCCGCCTGCGGGCCGAGGCGGTCGGTCATGGTGTCGGTGACCTGACTGGTGAACAGCGAGCCCATCAGGGCCACGCCGAACGAACCGCCGAGCGTACGGAAGAGGGTGGCCGAGGAGGACGCCACACCCATGTCCTTCATCTCCACGCTGTTCTGCGCGACCAGCATGGTGATCTGCATCAGGAAGCCGAGGCCGGCGCCGAGGACGGCCATGTAGAGACCGGAGGTCAGGCGGCTGGTGCCGGTGTCCATCGTGGCGAGCAGGAAGAGTCCGACGACCATCAGCGCGCCGCCGACGATCGGGAACACCTTGTACTTGCCGCTGCTGGTGGTGATCCGGCCCGCGATCAGCGAGACGATCATCATCGAGAGCAGCATCGGGAGCAGCAGCAGGCCGGAGTTGGTGGCGGAGGCGCCCTGGACCGACTGCTGGAAGAGCGGGAGGTAGAGCACGCCGCCGAACATCGCGAAGCCGACGAGGAAGCCGATCACCGACATGAGCGTGAAGTTGCGGCTGCGGAAGATGTGCAGCGGCATGACGGGCTCGGCGGCCTTGGTCTCGGCGAAGAGGAACGCGCCGATGGACGCGACGCCGAGGATGATCAGGCCGACGATCTCGCCGGAGCCCCAGGCGTACTCGGTGCCGCCCCAGGTGGTGACCAGCACCGTGGAGGTGATGGCGACGGTCAGCAGGGCCGCGCCGAGGTAGTCGATCTTGCCCTTCGCCTTCTTCTTGGGCAGGTGGAGGACTGCGGTGACCATGGCGAGCGCGACGGCGCCGAGCGGCAGGTTGATGTAGAAGGACCAGCGCCAGCCCATGTGGTCGGTGATGGTGCCGCCGACGAGCGGACCGCCGATCATGGCCAGGGCCATCACGCCGGCCATCATGCCCTGGTACTTGCCGCGCTCACGGGGCGGGATCAGGTCCCCGATGATCGCCATGACGCCGACCATCAGACCACCGGCACCGAGGCCCTGGATGGCGCGGAAGCCGATCAGCTGCCCCATGTCCTGGGACATGCCGCTGAGCACGGAGCCGATCAGGAAGATCACGATGGAGGTGAGGAAGGAGCCCTTCCGCCCGTACATGTCGCCGATCTTGCCCCAGATGGGGGTGGAGGCGGCCGTGGCCAGCGTGTAGGCGGTGACCACCCAGGAGAGGTGCTCCAGACCGCCGAGCTCGCCGACGATCGTGGGCATCGCGGTACCGATGATCATGTTGTCGAGCATGGCCAGCAGCATCGCGATCATGAGCGCCATGAGGACGACCCGAACGCTGCGCGGCTTCACCCCCTCGGAGATCTCCGCCGCTTTCGTCTTCTCAGCCATGTCCACTCCCCGTTGCACACCCACGGCCGACCACTTACTTGCCGCCCGGCTAGTTCACTACACTGGGGAAGTTAGACCGGGCACTAGCCGGGCGTCAAGTAAGTAGTGTGGGGAGAGCCATGTCCAGCAGCAGTCCGCAGGCGCGCCGCGGCAACACGCGCCAGCGCATCCAGGACGTCGCACTGGAGCTCTTCGCCGAGCAGGGGTACGAGAAGACCTCGCTGCGCGAGATCGCGGAGCGGCTGGAGGTCACGAAGGCGGCGCTGTACTACCACTTCAAGACCAAGGAAGACATCATCATCAGCGTCTTCGAGGACCTGACGCGACCCATCGACGAGCTGATCGCATGGGCGGAGCAGCAGCCGCGGACGCTGGAGATGAAGTGCGAAGTGCTGCGGCGCTACAGCGAAGCGATGGCAGCGGGCGCTTCGCTGTACCGCTTCATGCAGGAGAACCAGGCGACGATGCGGGAGCTGAGCATCGGCGAGACGGTGAAGCGGCGACTGTTCACCCTGGTCGAGCTGCTCCGCACGGAGGACGGCCGGCTGGCGGACCAAGTCCGCTGCGCCAGCGCCTTGTTCACGCTGCACGCGGGCATGATGTTCCTCCAGCACGTGGAGGCCGACCCGGAGGAAACCCGCCAGGCGGCCCTGGAGGTCGCCACGGACCTGATCATCCAGGCTCACCGGACGCCCTCATCCCCCGAGACCCTGACGCGCCGAAGCCCCGAGGCCCCGACCCTCTGACGCCCTGACGCCGCACCGCCCCTACGTCGCGATGCCGCGGCGTCGCGATGCCGTGACGCCCTATGGACGCACCGATCTCACTCGATCCGGGGGTTTGGGTCCGGATTCACTACTCTCCGTAATCGGAACGGCTACTTTTGGTGAAGTGCGCCGGGTGGGACAGGCCCGCGGCGCCTGAGCCGAAGGACAGGACCATGCCCGCACCGCGACTCGCCCTCGCTCTCGCCGCAGTCACGGCGCTCGCCACGCTCACCACCACCCTGGCCCCGGCGTCCGCCGCTCCCGCTCCCCCGCCCCTCGACTACACCGCCCTCGGAGACTCCTACAGCGCCGGCGCCTTCGTCCGCCCCTGGACCGCCGATGACGGCTGCGGTCGTTCCGCCCTGAGTTACCCCCAACAGGCCGCCCGCCGCCTCAACGTACGACTCACCGATGTCACGTGTTCCGCCGCCGAGGTCAGATCCGGCCTCCTGGGGCCACAGACCGAGCTGACCGGCCCTCCGTCCGTCCCACCCAAGAACGGCTGGGCGCCACGACCGGCCCAGATCAAGGCCGTTACCGCCACCACCGATCTGGTCACCGTCGGCATCGGCGGCAACTCCATCGGCTTCCTCGACATCGTCAAGACGTGCATCGCCCAGGGCATCGCCACCCTCGGCCTCGGCAGTCCCTGCGCCACCCACTACACCCACGGCCCCGGCACCACCCCGCTCAACGGGAAGTTCACCGCCCTGGAAGCGGACTTCGCGACCGCACTCAAGGACATCCGAACCAGAGCGCCCCACGCCAAGGTGGTGGTCGTCGGTTACCCGGCCATCGTCGCCGACGGCACCGGTTGCACCTGGGGCTCCTGGCGCGCGCTCGGCACCGTGACCAAGGGCGACATGCCGTTCCTCGACACCCTCGAACGGCGATTGAACATCCTCCTGCGCACCCAGGCGCAACGCGCCGGCGCCGTCTACCTCGACACGTACGCGTCCAGCACCAGCCACGGCGTCTGCGCCGGGCCGGACCAGCGCTGGATGTACGGGATCAAGGACAGCCTCACCGGCTCCGGCACCCAGAGCGACCCGCCCTCCGACCTGTGCCGCCTGGTCCCCGGCGACGGAGACGCCTGCACGGTCCTCCACCCCAACCTCCGCGGGACCACTCACCAGGCCGATCTGGTCACCCAGGCCCTGGCCAAGATGGGGGCGACACGGAGATGACCCGAGACGCCCGAGGGAGGAGCGGGCCAGGAACCGCGAACGAACTGCACCGACCACCGAAAGGGACGGATGCCGGGGTCGACCAACAGCCCGACCCTAGGGCGCCGTGGTGGAGATGAAGGTGGTGAGGTTGTCGGCATAGCGGTCCGGGTGGGTGAGGTGGGGCGTGTGGCCGTCCCCGTCCAGGGTGCGAACCTGCGCCTGGCCGAGGATTCCCGCCAACCGGGTGACGATCACGGGGAACCACGGCGGACTCTCGGTGCCGGTGGTCAGCATCACGGGGCCGGGGAAGCCGGCGAGGCGGTCCAGGTCCACGGTGTTCCAGCCCGGATCGGCCTGTTCGTCGGCGAAGGTGGGGGCGTTGCTGACGAACGTCTTCCTGATCGGCTCCGGCAACTGGTCCCACGCGCCCTTCCCGAAGGCCACCTCCTCGACGAAACGGCGGGCCCCGGTCTGGTCGTCACCCGCACGGAGCGAGTCGAGGACGCCGGCAATGGCGACCGCCGTGGCCGACATCAGCGGGCGCAGTTCGGGGTCGTCGGCGACGATGTCCAAGAGCGGCGGCTCGTGGGCGGTGAGGCTGCGCAGCAGTTCGGGACGGCGGGCGGCGAGACCGAGCGCGACGGAGGCGCCGAAGGAGTTCCCGGCGACGTGCGCCGGGGCGCCGAGCATCTCGATGAATGCGGCGAGGTCGTCCTCGTCCTGCATGCGGCTGCCCTGGCCGGGCGGGCGTTCGCTGAGGCTGTGGCCCCGGCGGTCGTAGACCAGGACGGTGAACGAACGGGCGAGGCGGGGCAGGACCCGCTTCCAGCCGAGGTGGTCGCTCCAGGAGCCGTGGACCAGGACCAACGGCGCCCCCTCGCCCCGGATCTCGTAGAAGAGGTCGACGCCGTTCACACGGGCCCGTGGCATGCCTGGTCTCCTCACCGGTGTCCCGACGTTTCCCGGGAGACATACCGCGGGCCGGAGCGGTCCACCCGACAGATACGGCAGGCTCACACGTCCGGGTCAGCCGATGCGGCGGTCCTCAACGGAGATCGGGACGTCGTTGATGCTGGCCTCGCGGCGACGCATCAGGCCGTTCTCGTCGAACTCCCACTGCTCGTTGCCGTGACTGCGCCACCACTGACCGGTGGTGTCGTGCCATTCGTACTCGAAGCGGACGGAGATGCGGTTGCCGGTGTAGGCCCAGAGCTCCTTGCGCAGCCGGTAGTCGAGCTCGCGCTCCCACTTCTCGGCGAGGAAGGCGCGGATCTCGGCCCGGCCGGCGAGGAAGCGGTCGCGATTGCGCCAGACGGAATCCTCCGTGTAGGCGAGGGCCACGCGCTCGGGATCGCGACTGTTCCAGGCGTCTTCTGCGGCCCGGACCTTGGCGCGGGCCGATTCCTCGGTGAAGGGGGGCAGGGGCGGGCGTAGGGCGGGGGCGGGAACGTGGGTGGGGGCGGTCATGTGGTCACCTCGGCGAGAAGAGGAGGAGAACGATCGTTCTCGACCATAGAGAACGACCGTTCTCGACGCAAGCCATACTGGGATACGCTGCCGTCATGGACGACGAAGAGGCCCGCACCCGGCTACTGGACGCGGCCGAGGCGCTGTTCTACGCCGAGGGAATCCAAGCCGTAGGCATGGACCGCATCCGCACCGAGTCAAGCGTCCCGCTCAAGCGGCTCTACAAGATCTTCCCGGCCAAGGAAGCGCTGGTCACGGCCTACCTGGAGCGGCGCGACCAGCGCTGGACCGCAAGCCTGCGGGCCGCGGTGGCCACGTCCACCGACCCGATCGCGGCCGTCTTCGACTGGCTGGCGCAGTGGTTCTCGGAGCCGGACTTCCGGGGCTGCGCGTTCCTGAACGCCCACGGGGAACTCGGCACCGGCCTCGCCGCCGTGCTGGACGTCGTACGCCGCCACAAGGCGGGGCTGAGGGAACTGTTGGCGGAACTGGCCGGCCCCGGCCGGGAGGAACTGGCGGACCAACTGCTGATCCTGGTCGAGGGCGCCACGGTGGTGGCGGCCCTGGACCCCGGCCCGGAACCGGCGCGGCGCGCACGGGAGGCCGCGTCGGTCCTGGTGCGGGAGTCCCCCAGGACCTGAGCCGGACCCCCGCCGCGGGATTCCCGGGACCGGCGACTACTGGTTGCCCGTGGTGCGCGGGAAGGTGATCTCCACGCGACGGTTCTTCTTGCGGCCTTCCTCAGTGCTGTTATCGGCGATCGGGTAGTCCTCGCTGTAGCCCCGGACGTCGTAGATGACGCCGGGGCTGGTGACGGTCTTAGCGAGCTCCGCCTGCACGGCATCGGCCCGCTGCTTGGAGAGCTCCTTGCCGTGCTCGTAGCTGCCCTGATCGTCGGTGAACCCGAAGACCCGGACGCGGGTCGCCTTCTGCGTGTTGATCTCGTTGGCGATGGCCTGTATCCGGGCAGCGGCCTGGGCGTTGAAGACGGCACTGTTCTCCGGGAAGAGCACCTCGGACTGAAGCGCCATCATCACGGTCTGATTGGTCTCCTGCCGACGCTGCTCCCCGCCGAGGTCTTCGACGACCTCGGCGATGTCCAGGACCTTGATCGGAGCGAGGGTTCCCCCTTGGGGGATCTTCAGCCCGGGCGAGTTCGAGTCGATGGGCACGGGAGCGGAGGCCGACGGCTCCGTTCCGGGCGGAACGGAAGGCTTGACGCCGTCAGCGTGAGCGCCGGTCGCACCGATGAAGTGGACCCCGGCGATGACGAGCCCGACAACGGCTGTGGATGCGGACAGACGGTGGCGTTTAGTCATGGGGTCACCCAGAGATTTTGATGGTCGCCGTCGCGAAGGTGGGGAGGCTGAATTCTACTTCCGAGGTGGTCGCCGGAGGTGCTGGGAACTGGACGAAGAAAGGAAGCTCCTTACCGGCGCCGATCGAGTTGACGCCGGTGGTGCACAGACACCTTCCATCGGTGTCACGCAGAACGTAGTAGCGCTTCTTTCCCACCCTGTCTACCAAGGTCGCTCCTGCGACCGACTCGCCACTACTCGTAAGCTCATTGCCGCGCCAGGCTGTCGTGTGATTGAAGTCCTTGCTTCCCGTGTTCTTGAGCTGTCCACTCACCGTGAGGAAGCCGCCACCATCCCGCTTCGCCTCGGTCACTTCGAGCAAGATCCCCTCTTCACCGCCCACCGAGGCGATAACCGACTGAGGGGCAGCGTTCTGCTTGCCCGCCGGAGACTCCTGCGGGCTGCCTGCCGACGGCTTGGGGTCGGAAGAGCCCTGCGCATCCTTGGGCTTGTCCTGAATACCTCCGCATCCGGCCAGCGTGAGGGCCAAGACCGCCGCAACGGCAACGCCCGCTCCGCCGCGGACCTTCACTGTGTGCCGCATGCTCATCTACGCCGATTCCTTGTCTGTCGTTCGCTGTCAGTCGACCAGTCGTACACGAAAGAGCACCCTCGCCAGCTGAGACAGAGAGCCTGGTTTCGCCGGATCTAATGCAAAGGGCTTCCCACCACACACGAACGTGACGTTTCCTGGCCCAGGTGACGGGGCTGGGCTTTGGGCAGGGGTGGAGGTTGGGGTCGGGGCAGGTATGGGAGCAGAGCGGAGAGAGCACCGCGGCTCGATCACAGCCTTGGCCGTGGCCTTTCCGCGCACGACCCCCGTCCCCGGAACAACCGAGTTTCCGACAGCATCGTTCGTAGTGACCCGTACAGTGAAACCAGGGATGTCCGGTTCACACTCCGCAGTGGCATCATTCAGGGCAGCGAACTCAACAGCCTTTCCACAGGCAGCCTTCACCTTCAGAAGATCGCCGTTGGCGATCTCCTCCCAGTCTGCAGGTCTGAGGTCAGTCAAATTGACACCCTCGAATGCATTGTCCCGGGCTTCGCGCGCAGCTGCTAACACCGCAGCGTCCGCCGCACCTTGCGCATTGCTGCGGGTCACACCGGCCATGCCCACCGCGAAGAACGCCAACGCGGCAAAGAGCAGAGCTGCCACCACCACGATGTAGATGGGGAAGGCCTGACCTCGGTCAGCGCTTTTCCGTGCGGTCACTTTCCGGCTGTTATCGCACTGATCTGATCCTTGATCTTGTTCGTGATGGACTGACCAATGCCCGTGCCGACGATTGCACCGATGATCACTACGACCACCAGGATGATCCCCAGGTACTCGAAGGCCGTCTGGCCGCGATCCCGTGTGCCCTTTCGGGCATAGCGCTCGCGCATCCTCGCCAGGGTGTTCTGCAGCATGGGGGGTCCCTCCCGGTCGGGTGCCGCTGTCGATCTGCGGACCGTACGGCGAGTGACGAGTCGTAACCAAGGGTCCCGGGACCCAATTACGGACCCAATGCGCACTCCGTCTACCCATGGCCGGTCACTCCTGGACGGGCGGTTCCCAGCCAGCGGGCTATCGCTTCGCTGCGCGTGGTGCTCCGGAGTTTGGCGAAGATGCGGTTGATGTGGTTCTTGACCGTCTTCTCGCTGATGAAGCACGTGGCGGCGATCTGCTGGTTGTTCATCCCGGACGCGATCAGATCCATGATCTCCACCTCCCTCGAACTCAGCCCGAAGACATCGGAGTTGACGGCCCTCTCGGAAGACTGTCCCACAGATCGTTGCGGTTGCGAAGAGGACCGGAGTTCGGCGAGCAGAGCGGTTGCGGCCGTCGGGGTGAAGTGGGCGCGGCCCTCGCGGACGTCGCGGACCGCTCGGACCAGGTCGTCGGCGGTGAACTCGCCGTGGACCAGGTAGCCGCCCGCGCCGAGGAGGAGTGCTTGTCGGACGATCTCCGATTCCCGGCTGTACGTCAGCATCAGTACGGGGGCCAACTGCACCAGGTGCGGGAGCGCCGAGATGCCGTCGACGCCCGGCATGCGGACGTCCAGCAGGATCACGTCGGGCAGGTGCTGGCGCGTCAGGCTCAGTGCCTCGCGGCCGTCCGCCGCCTGGGCGGCGACCTCGATGTGGCGCGCGGTGGCCAGGAGGGAGGCGAGGCCCGCCCGTACCACCGGGTTGTCGTCGGCGATCAGGACGCGCAGCGGCGGCGTCACGGGCCGGCCTCCGGGGTCAGGGCCGCGAGCGGGAGGTCCAGGCGGACCTGGGTGCCGGGGCCGGTCGGGCGGGGGCCGATGTGGAGGTGGGCGCCGATCGCCGCCGCGCGTTCCGTCATGCCGAGCAGGCCGAAGCTGCCCGCCCGCACGAGGGTCGGCAGGTCGATGCCGCCGCGGGGGAGGCCGCAGCCGTCGTCTTCCACGGTGAGGGTGAGGTGGATGTCGTCCACGGTTGCGGAGACGGCCGTGCGCGAGGCTCCGGCGTGGCGGCGCGCGTTCTCCAGTGCTTCGGAGGTCACGGCGAGGAGGTGGCGGGCCACCGGTGACGGAACGACGGGCAGGACGCCGTGCGTGCGGAGTTCCGTACCGGCGGCCAGCCGGCGGAGTTCGCCCAGCAGGCAGACTCCCGGGGCTTGCGCATCGCGCCGCAGGTCGGTCAGGAGTTCCCGGGACTCGGCCACGGCGCGGCGGGCCGCGCCGGAGAGCAGTGCGGCCTGGCTGCGGGCGGCGGCCGGGTCCGTGGTGCGGGCCAGGGCGTCCGCCGCCAGGGCCAGGCCGTGCAGGGTCTTGGACACCGAGTCGTGCATTTCGCGGGCCAGGTGTTCGCGTTCTGCGCGCACCGCCTCGGCCACGGCCAGGCGGGCGCGGGTCTCGGTGAGGGCCTGGCTGGCCGCCCCGAAGCGGAAGAGGAGGTCCCGCAGGCAGGCCCCGGCCGCCCCGGCCAGCAGGCAGAGGCCTGCCAGGGTCAGGGCCAGGGTCAGCACTTGGGCCTGGGCCTGCGATGACCAGGCCACGATCAGCGCTTGCAGGGCCGCGTAGGGCGCCGAGCCGCGCCAGCCGTAGACCAGCCCGGCCAGCAGTGGCGTGCACAGCGAGACGAAACCGAGCGGTGACTGCGGCGTCGCCGTGACCAGGAGCAGGGTGCTGAACGCCATGTCCGGTGCCAGCAGCCACCGGTGGCGCAGGAGCAGCGGCCCGAACCGCTCCCAGTCGCGGAAGAGGGCGTACGACAGCATGAAGGTGAGCAGGATCGCGCCGGCCACGAGGTACGTCGGTCCCCCGCGCGCGGTGCGCCCCAGCGCCAGCGGCGCGCCCAGGCCGATCATCACCATGCGGAACGCGAAGACCTGTCGGCACAGGGCTTGGAGGGCGTTGGCCTGGAGGGCGGGCGGCGGGTCCGCCGAACCCGCCGGGCCGACCGCCGACGCCCGCCGGGACCGCAGCAGCGCGGTGTCCAGTACGGCCATGGCTCACCCGCCCCCGAGCATCGCGCCGAAGTCGACGTTCGCCCCGTACACGAATCCGCAGACCAGCAGGATGAGGGTCCCGGGCAGCATGAACATGGTGACGGCGAAGGTGGCCTTGGGGACGGCGCGGGCAGCGCGGCGGCGGGCGTTCTGGGCGTCGGTGCGGCGCATGTCCTCGGCGATCGCGATGAGCGTTTCGACGATCGGCGAGCCCAGCTCCTCGCCCTGTTGGAGGGCGGTCACGAACTGGGCCACCTGCTCGGAGTCGTTGCGCCGCCGCAGTTCGTCGAAGGCCTGGCGGCGACTGACGCCCATGTCCATCTGCTGCAGGGTGATGCGGACCTCGTCCGACCAGGGGCCCTCGTACTTCGCCGCCACGCGCTCCAGCGCCTGCCGGAAGCCGAGGCCCGCGCTCACCACCACCGCCAGCACGTCGAGGAAGTCGGGCAGGGTCCGCTCGATGTGGTCGCGGCGGACCCGGATCGCCGACCACAGGCCGACCTCGATCCAGAACAGGCCGAAGGCGACCATCAGCAGGGCGGGTACGAGCTGTCCGTTGATCAGCATGGAGAAGGCGCCCAGGGCGCCGAGGAAGCCGTACACCGCACGGCGCGCCGCGTACCGGTCGATGGTCAGGCCGGCCGGGTTGCCCGCCATGTCGATCTGGCGTCGTTTGCGGGCCACCCGGTTCGGGCCCATCAGGCGCAGCACGAGCGGTGCCCAGCGGATGCCCATCCGGTCGACGGCCGAGCCGACCGCCGTCGTACGGGTGGCGCCGACCTCCAGGGCGAGCGCCAGGTCGCTCGGCAGTTTGGTCTCGGCGCGGTAGAGCCGGATGCCGTGGAAGGCGCCGAAGACGGATACGCCCACGATCACGGCCAGCAGCAGTGCGATCACGTCGTCCGCCCCCTCACACGTCGATCTTCGAGAGCCGACGGATCAGGACGAAGCCCAGGGTGAAGAGCCCGAGCGCCACCAGCACCGCCGTCTGGCCGATGAACGCGCCGGTCATCCGGTCCAGCGCTCCCGGCATCATCACGTTCACCAGCAGCAGCGAGCCGAGGCCGATCGCCGGGACCAGGTACGCCGTCACCGTCACCTGGGACAGCTGGGTGCGGATCTCACGCCGCGTCTCCTTGCGCTGTTCCAGCGTCACCGTGAGGTTGCGCAGGCTGCCGACGATCGCGCCGCCGGCCCGCGCGGACAGGACGAGGGTGGAGACCAGCACGACCAGTTCCCGGGAGGGCAGCCGTTCGGCGATCTCGCCCAGCGACTCCTCGATGGAGTGGCCGACGGCGAGCCGGTCGGCGACGCGGGAGAGCTCCTCGCCCGCCGGGGCCTCCAGTTCCTCGGCCGCTATGGCGATGGCCGTGCGCAGGGCCAGTCCGGCCTGGGTGGCGTTGGCCAGGATGCGGGCGAGTTCGGGGAGTTGATTGATGAAGCGTTCGGTACGGCGCGCCCGCTGCCAGTTGAGGAAGGCGTCCGCGGCCCAGAGGCCGATCAGGCCGGCCACCGGGCCGAAGAAGGGGGCGAGGAAGCTCGCCGCGAGCAGCCAGGTACCGGCCACGGACAGCAGCATGTAGACGAAGAACTCGCCGGGGGTGAGGTCCAGGCCGGTCACGGCCAGCTTGACCTCGATCCGCTTGCCGAGCGCGGTCTTGCGCAGGCGCCGGTCCACGCCGGGGAACCGGCGCCTGCGTCCCACCGGCTCCGGGGCGCCGTCGGTGGCGAGGCGTTCGACGAGGGCGGCGCGCTGGGCGCGGCCGGCGGCGTAGGCGTGAACGCCCACGACCACGAGGACGCAGGCCAGCAGCGTGGCGCCGAGGGTGAGGAGGATGAGTGGGTTCACAGGGCTGTCCGAGTGGCGAGCTGGTCGTCCGACGTGGCGACCCCGAAGGCCTGCGGGATCGGCTGGTTGTTCATGTAGAGGCGCTCCGCGATCGGGCGGGGCAGCGGGTGGTACGCGAAGTAGCCGTGGACGCGGCCGTCGGCACCCATGGGCTGGGCCACGAAGCGGCAGACGGTCGTGATGCGGAAGGGCTCGCGACCGTGCGAGTCGAGGATGGAGATCTCCGTGATGCGGCGCGATCCGTCGCCGAAGCGGGTCAGTTGGACGACCACGTTCACCGCGCTGTTGATCTGGTCCTGGAGGGCCTCGAAGGGGACTTCCACCTCGGACATGGAGGCGAGGGTCTGGAGGCGCATGAGGGCGTCCTCGGCGCTGTTCGCGTGGACCGTGGCCAGGGAGCCGTCGTGGCCGGTCGACATCGCCTGGAGCATGTCGAGCGTCTCGCCGCCGCGGACCTCGCCGACGATGATGCGGTCGGGGCGCATGCGCAGGGAGTTGCGTACGAGGTCGCGGATGGTGATCCGGCCCTTGCCCTCCACGTTCGCCGGGCGGGATTCGAGGCGGATGACGTGCGCCTGCTGTAGCTGGAGCTCGGCGGAGTCCTCGATGGTGATGATCCGCTCGCCCTCCGGGATCAGACCGGACAGGGCGTTGAGGAGCGTGGTCTTCCCGGTGCCGGTGGCCCCCGACACGATCACGTTCATCTTCGCCTGAACCAGCCCCGACAGGAGAAGCAGCATCTGCTCGTCCAGCGAGCCGAGGCCGATCATCTCGTGCAGGGTGAACGCGCGCGGGAAGCGGCGGATGGTGAGCGTGGCGCCGGTCAGCGAGAGCGGCGGGATGATCACGTTGACGCGTTCGCCGCTGGGTAGACGGGCGTCGACCATCGGATTGGCCTCGTCCACGCGGCGGTTGACGGTGGAAACGATGCGCTCGATGGTCTGCATCAGCTGGTCGTGCGAGGCGAAGCGCAGGGGCAGCTGTTCCACCCGGCCGGCGCGCTCGACGAAGATCTGGTCGGGTCCGTTGACCATGATCTCGGAGATCGAGGGGTCTTCGAGGAGCGGTTCGAGCACGCCCAGGCCCAGCGCCTCGTCCACGACCCGGCGGATCAGCTGCGCCCGCTCGACGGTGGAGAGGACCGGCCCCTCACGGCTGATGATGTGGCCGAGGACGCGTTCGAGCCGGGCCCGGCGCTCGGCGGGCGCGAGCGCCGACATCTCGGCGAGGTCGATCTCCTCCAGCAGCTTCGCCCGGTACGCGGAGACCAGCCGGCCGTCCTCGCGGGGACCGTGCCGGTCGTCCGGGGTGTTGACCCGGGAGCGCAGGCTCATGGTCGGGGGCCCTTCGGGTCGTCGTTGGGCATGATCGCCGTGGCTCGGGCCTCCGGGATGGAGAGCCCGGGCACGATGGAGTTGATCGGGATGACGGCGATGGCGGTGACGGCGTCGTCGTCCTTGCTCACGTCGACCTTCGCCCCGAGGCTCGCCTTGACGGCCGCCTCGCCCGCCGCTTTGCCGCCGCTGCCGTGGCGGGCCTCCACGCGCGCGGCGGTTCGGGCGGCCGTGTCGGCCTGTTGGTGGACGTACCCGACCCAGCCCAGTTGGATCCCGCAGAGCGCGACGAACAGGAGGATGGGGACGAAGCCGATGTACTCCAGGGCCACTTGGCCCCGGTCCATCCCCGCACGGCTCGCCCTGCCCGCATGGCCGGCCCTGCCCGCACGGCCCGCCCCGGCCGCGTGGCCCGCCCCGGCCGCGCCCGCCGTCGCCGCGTGGCGGTCCCGCGCCGCGGAGCTCCATTTCCGGTGCCGGTTCATGTCACTCCTTCTCCGTCGCCGAGCCGCCGACGCCCTCGATGGGGACGCCGACGTCGAGCCCGGGGTAGAGCACCGGCAGGTTCAGCCGCACGGTCGCCTTGTAGACGTCGCCCGACTCCTGGCAGAACGCGGACATCCTCCAGGCACCGCCGATGTGCCGCGCCGCGGCCTCCTCGCACGCCGCCTCCCCGTGCACCGCCCCGACCCGCGCCGCCTCGTCCGCCGCGTTCCCCGCCAGGGAGAAGGCGTACCCGATCAGTACGCATTCCCACACCGCCGCCACGAGCAACAGGATCAGCGGCACCATGCCGACGAACTCGACCGCCACCTGGCCGCGGTCGCACCGGACACCCCGGACGCCCCGGACGGGTCTGCACACGGGCACGTGTCAGCCCTCCCGGCCGCGGCGCAGCCAGGGGCCCACCGCACCCCGGTCGCCGCCCCGCAGACGTGCCACCGGACCGGGGGCCCGTACTGCGAGGGCTGCTCCGGGGGCACCCGGAGCGGCGGGTTGCGCGTCTGCCGAGGCGGGCTGGGCCAGCAGGCCCAGTTCGCCCGCCAGCGCCCACAGCGCCTGCTTCACGCTGGAGCGGTTGTCGAGGTCCTGGACCCGCCCCGCGTCCACCACTGCCTGCAGTTCCTTGAAGGCCGCAGGCACGGGGGTCCGGGTGGCCCGCGTCTTGGTGATCTTCTCGATCAGCGAGGGCTGGATCTCCGTGTGCTTCGTCCAGCGGTTGACCACCATCGCCGTGTCCTCAGCCTTGCGGACCTGGAGCCGCTCCCACATCCGTACCAGCCGCTTGGCCGCCCGTACGGAGAGCACGTCCGGCGTGGTGACCAGGACCGCCACGTCCGCCATCTCCACCGCCGCGGCGTTCGCGCCCGTCACCTGGGTGCCGCAGTCGATGACGACCAGTTCGTACCGGCTGCGCAGGGCGCTGACGATGTGTCGGGCGGCCCGTTCGTCGACCTCCTCGCCGCGTTCGCCGTCCGCCGGGGCCAGCAGCAGCGCCAGCCCCGTCCGGTCGTCGTACACCGCGTCCTGGAGCACCCGCGGCGAGATGTCGTGGATCCCGGCGAGGTCGGCGATGGAACGCCGGAACTGCACGTCGAGGTACGAGCCCACGTCGCCGGCCTGGAGGTCCATGTCCACCAGTGCCGTGCGCCGCCCGGCGGCGGCCGCGGCCAGGGCGAACTGCACGGCCGTGAGGGTGGCGCCGACCCCGCCCTTGGCTCCGGTGACCGTGACGACCTTGCCGCCGGGGCCGGTGAACACGTCGGCTCCGCGGCCCAGGTGGCGGCGTACCCCCACGGACCACTGGGCCGCGGCCTGGACACGGGCGGCGAGTTCCTCGTACGCGAGCGGCAGTCCGATCAAACCTCGCGCGCCGGAGTCCATCGCGGCCGAGAACAGTGCCGGACCCGCGTCCGAGGACACCAGCACGACACCCACCGCCGGGAAGCGCAGGGCGACCTCACGGATGAGGTCCAGTGCGGGCACCGGGCCGATCCGCTCGTGGACGAGGACCACCTCGGGCAGCTCGTCGATGGACTCGGCGGCCAGCCGCCCCAGGGTGTCCAGCAGCGAGGTGGAGTCGGGGACCGGTGCGCCAGGCTCGGCCGTGGGGAGCTGGCTCAGGAGGGTGGAGATGGCGCGGGCGGCGTCCGGGTCGCCGACCGCGGGGAGGATTCGGGTGGTCATCCGGGCCTCACTTGTCCCCGTCGAGGGTGTACGTGCGGTCGCCCGCGCCGGGCGCGGAGTCGGTGCCGGGGGCCACCAGGGCCAGGCGGACGTGCTCCGCGAAGGACTCGGCGTACGCGACGCGCTGGGTGTCCTTGGTGTTCAGGGCGAACGTGATCGGGACCGCCTCGGCGGGGCCCTTCTTGTCGCTGTCCTTGTCGAGGGCGGTGAGCTTGCCGACGTTGAGGACCCGGGCGTTGGCCACGATGATCACCGACCGGGAGGGCTCGGTGTCCTTCGCGCCCTTGAAGGTGGCGATGATGTTGACCTTGGCTCCGGAGTAGATCTTGCCGGCCACGCCGGTCGCCGCGTCGATCATGATGGCGATCTCCTGCTCCCCGGGCTGGAGCTGCGGCTTGTCGACGAACATGTCCGACTGGAGCAGCGAGCCCTTCCGCAGGGTGGTGAGCGCGATCTTGTCCTTGAGTCGGCTGAGGTCGGTGACGGCCGTCTCGGACAACCAGCGCTTGGGGATGGAGACTTCCTCGAACTGGCCCGCGGACAGCGGGCTGTACGGCGCGATGTCGCCCTTGGCCCGGTACGCGACGACCTCGGCCCCGACCTTGGAATTGACGTCGCCGATCACCACGAGGACTCCGCCGAACGCCGCGAGGGCGCACAAGACCGACAGGAGCAGCAGGATGACGCCGCGGCGCTGGCGTGAGTTCATGTGCCGTACTACCTCGCCGTTCTTCGTTCGTTCGGGCCGGTCAGTGTCTTGGTCGGGAGGAGCCCAGGGAGCTGGGGAACGTCGGGGACGCCGTTCGGCTCGCGTCCTCGATCGGAGGCGGTGCGGCAAGCGGAGCGGCGCAGAAGCCGCAGCGGTCGCCGATGAGTTCGAGGCCGCACCAGCGGCACTCCTCGCGGCGGACGGAGGCGACCAGTTGGTAGAGCACGGCCGGGTCCGGGATGGCGGCGGCGAACTCCACGAGCTTCGGCGTTGCCCACCAGACGGGCGAGTCGGCCGGCAGCGGGTTCTCCATCACACCCTGGACCCGCCAGGCGGGCGCGAGTTCGGACGCCACCCAGTCGGAGGCGAGTTGGCCACGCGCGAAGGTGAGGTGGGTGGCGAACTCGGGGCCGGGCGGCAGCCCGACACCCCCACGGGCCCCGCCCCCGTGGGCCCCGCCCCCGCGCGCCCTGCCGCCCGCAGCGGACCCCGACCCGGATGCCGAGCCGCCGAGTTTGACCAGGTGTGGGGTCGGATGGGCCAGCACGGCGAACTGCGCGCTCGGTGACCACGACCTCGCGTGGGCCTTGAGGCTGACGGCGACCCGGTCCAGCTTGGCGACCGATCCCAACAGGGCCCCCGCGTAGATGTAGTGGGACAGCAGCCGGGCCGCAGAGGCGACCACGCCGGGGCTGAAGTCGCAGACGCTGAGTTGGCGCAGTTGACGTACCAGGAGGGCCGTGCCCAGGGGGGGCAGGTCGATGTCGAGGAGCGCGATCCGGTCGGTTTCCAGGATGGCCCGTACGGTGTGCAGCCGCCGGACGGTGGTCGGCGGCAGCCAGGGCGGTACGACGACCACGAGATGGCCGTGGCGTTCCAGCAGGGCGCTGGTCTCGGCGAGTGCGCCGGCCAGGTCGAGCTGCCCCGGCGGGTGCAGTACGGCGGCCGGCGGCGTGTGCCGGTCAGGGGCCGGCAGCACCAGATCGGCGCTGGTGACGGCAATGGCGGTCGGCACGCGAATCCCCCTGTTCACCCCGTACGCCCCATACGTCGGCGCGGCCGTCACGTCCGCGCACCCCTGCGCGACCGCAAACGTCCGACGCCACTCCCCCTTGCTCCAGCACCATATCCGCGTCGTCCCTGGCAGGGCAGGGCCTTGGGAATTCCCGTGCGGCAAGCGCATGTCACAGGTGGCGGGAAACCCGGACAACCAGGATCGGACGCCCCATCAATTCAAGCCACATTGCAAAGAGTATTGACACAAGGATTGGTCTGGACCAACTTGAGTGCGGGGTCTCCCACTCATGCCCCCGGGCGTTCCCCCACCCGTTCCACCCCTCCCTCCACATCCCCTTCTCCCCCCACGGAGACCACGTGAACCGCATACGCTCCCTCGCCCTCCTGGGCGCCGCGACCCTCGCCGCCGGCGGCCTCACCGCCCTCGCCACCGGCACCGCACAGGCCGCAGACGTCAACGTCGTCCGTAACGGAGGCTTCGAGTCCGGCCTCGCCAACTGGACCTGCACCGCCGACAGCGGGGCCGTCGTCTCCTCCCCCGTCTCCTCCGGGGCCGGCGCCCTCAAGGGCACCCCGTCGGGCCAGGACAACGCGCAGTGCAGCCAGACCGTCACGGTCAAGCCGAACTCGACGTACACCCTCAGCGGGCAGGTCCAGGGCTCGTACGTGTACCTCGGCGCGACCGGGACCGGCACGCAGGACGTCTCCACCTGGACCCCCGGCTCGGGCAGCGGCTGGCAGAAGCTCTCCACCACCTTCACCACCGGGCCCAACACCACCCAGGTCACGGTGTGGACGCACGGCTGGTACGGCCAGCCCGCCTACGTCGTCGACGAGTTCAGCGTCTTCGGCCCGGACGGGGGCGGCGGCACCGACCCCGGCCCGTCCGTCCCCGGCGCGCCGGCCGGGGCCGCGGTTTCCGGCCAGAGCACGAACGGGCTCACCCTCTCGTGGAACGCGGTCAGTGGGGCCACCGGCTACTACGTCTATCAGGACGGGGTCCGCGTCCGGACCGTGTCCGGCTCCCCCGCGCAGATCACCGGACTCGCCGCCGCCACCTCGTACTCCTTCCAGGTGAGCGCGTACAACGCGGCGGGCGAGGGCCCCAAGTCCGCGGCGGTGACCGGTACGACGACCGGTGGCGGGAACCCGAACCCGAACCCCTCGGTCCCCAAGCACGCGCTGACGGGCTACTGGCAGAACTTCAACAACGGCGCGACCGTCCAGAAGATCTCCGACGTCTCCTCGCAGTACGACATCATCGCCGTCTCGTTCGCCGACGCCACGACCACGCCCGGGGCCATCGCCTTCACCCTCGACTCCGCGGGTCTCGGCGGCTACACCGTCGCCCAGTTCAAGGCGGACGTCGCGGCGAAGAAGGCGGCCGGCACGTCAGTCGTCCTCTCGATCGGCGGCGAGAAGGGCACCATCTCGGTGAACGACTCGACCTCCGCGAACAACCTGGCGAACTCGGCGTACGCACTGATGCAGGAGTACGGCTTCAGCGGGATCGACATCGACCTGGAGAACGGCCTCAATCCGACCTACATGACACAGGCGCTGCGCTCGCTGTCCGCGAAGGCGGGCCCCTCGCTGGTGCTCACGATGGCGCCGCAGACCATCGACATGCAGTCGACGGCGGGCGGCTACTTCAAGACGGCACTGAACGTCAAGGACATCCTCACCGTCGTCAACATGCAGTACTACAACAGCGGCTCGATGAACGGCTGCGACGGCAAGGTCTACTCGCAGGGCTCGGTGGACTTCCTCACCGCGCTGGCCTGCATCCAACTGGAGGGCGGCCTCGACCCCTCGCAGGTGGGCATCGGCGTCCCGGCCTCACCGAGCGGCGCGGGCAGCGGGTACGTCTCCCCGACCGTCGTGAACAACGCGTTGGACTGCCTCACCAGGGGCACGAACTGCGGATCCTTCAAGCCGTCGAAGACCTACCCCGGGCTGCGCGGCGCGATGACCTGGTCGACCAACTGGGACGCCAAGGCGGGTAGTACTTGGTCCAACGCGGTGGGTCCGAAGGTTCACAGCCTGCCCTAGGCGGTACGTGTGGGGGTGGCCTTCACGGGAATCTGGCCGGTTTTCGGCCCTTGACCGGGACATGCCACAAGAGCACGCTGTGCGCGTCCGCACGGCTACCCCACACTCCCACCCAGGAGAACGCATGCGGCTCCACACCCAACGCAGGGCCGCCGTCACGGCGGCCCTGCTCGCTCTCGCGCTCGGCGCACCCGCCTACGGCATGAGCGCGACGGCGGCCCCACCGCCCACACCTTCGACCGCGACCCAGGACGAGGCCATCGGCCAGTACGAGATCCAGGGGCCGGCCACGGCGGCCGAGCGCACCGCCCTGCTGCGCACGGGCGTCTCGATCGACGAGGTCGACGCCCGATCGGTCGTCGTGAGCGCCGACACCCTGCAGGTCAAGACCCTGCGCGCGCTCGGCTACAAGCTCACCGCGCTGCCCGGTCCGCCGGATCGCTCCGAACGGGGCGTCGTCGCGAGCCCGATGGACTTCCCGTCCAAGGACTCGATGTACCACAACTACGCCGAGGCGAACGCCGAGATCGACCAGCGCATCGCGCAGTACCCCTCGATCATGAGCAAGAAGGTGATCGGAAAGTCGTACCAGGGTCGGGACATCGTCGCCATCAAGATCAGCGACAACGTCGCGACCGACGAGAACGAGCCCGAGGTCCTCTTCACGCACCACCAGCACGCCCGCGAGCACCTGACCGTCGAGATGGCGCTCTACCTGCTCAAGGAGTTCGGCTCGAAGTACGGCAGCGACACGCGGGTCACGAACATGGCCAACGCCCGCGAGATCTGGATCGTGCCGGACCTCAACCCGGACGGCGGCGAGTACGACATCGCGACCGGGTCCTACCGCTCGTGGCGCAAGAACCGGCAGCCGAACTCCGGCTCCTCGTACGTCGGCACGGACGAGAACAGGAACTGGAACTACAAGTGGGGCTGCTGCGGCGGCTCCAGCGGCAGCAAGAGCTCCGAGACCTACCGCGGCGCCGCGGCCGAGTCGGCCCCGGAGGTGAAGGTGGTCTCGGACTTCGTCCGCAGCCGCGTGGTCGGCGGAAAGCAGCAGATCACCGCCGCCATCGACTTCCACACGTACAGCGAGCTGGTGCTGTGGCCGTTCGGGTGGACGTACAACGACACGGCGCCGGGCCTGACGGCCGACGACCTCGCCGTGTACAAGACCATCGGCACGAGCATGGCGAACAGCAACGGCTACACGCCGGAGCAGTCGAGCGACCTGTACATCACGGACGGGACGATCGACGACTGGCTGTGGGGCGACCAGAAGATCTTCGCCTACACCTTTGAGATGTACCCGTCCGACACGGGCGGCGGGGGCGGCTTCTACCCGCCGGACGAGGTGATCGACCGCGAGACAGCACGCAACCGCGACGCGGTCCTGCAACTGCTGGAGAACGCGGACTGCATGTACCGCTCGATCGGCAAGCAGGCGCAGTACTGCGTGTGACGGCCCGTCGCACCGGGGCGCCCCACCGCCAGGGGGGCGCCCCACCGCTGCTCCACCGGTCCCGCCGCGCTGTCCCGCTGTCCCGCCGCCCCTGCCGTCCGTCGCCGGCTATCCGAGGACGGCGAGGGCGTCGATCTCGATGAGCAGGCCGGCGGGCAGGCCCACGTACACCGTGGTCCGGGCGGCGGGAGCCTCCTTGAGTCCCTGCTCCTCGAAGTAGGCGTCGTACAGGGCGTTCATCTCGGCGAAGTGCCCGGTGTCCGTCAGGTAGACGCGGATCATCATCACGTCGTCCCAGCTCGCCCCGCCGGCCTCCAGGACGGAGCGGACGTTCTCCAGCGTCTGGAGCGTCTGCTCGCGCAGCGTCGGCCCGGCGGGGGTGGGTGCCCGGCCTTCGACGTGCGGGAGGAAGCCGACCTGGCCGGCGACCTGGAGGATGTTCCCCTTGCGCACGCCGTGCGAGAACGTCGCCGGGGGCGTGGTGTGGCTGTCGGGCGTGACGGCCGTCTTCTCGGTCATGCGGGGTCCTCGTCCTTCGTCTGCGGTGCGGCGCCGGAGCAGTCCCGGCTGATGGCGTCGGCGGTGTGCCGTACCTGCGGCAGTAGTTCGAGCAGCCCGTCCGCGTCGACCACCACCGTGGGCGCGGAGACGGAGAGCGCCGCGACGACCCGCCCGTCGGGGCCGTACACGGGTGCCGCGAGGCAGTTGAGGGACTCCTCGTGGCCGCCGAAGTCGGTGGCCCAGCCCCGGTCCCGTACGACGGCCAGCTCGCGGAGGAAGGCCGCCGCGTCCGGGGTGGAGCGCGGGGTGTGGCGGGGGTAGTCGATCCGCTCGGCGAGGCTGCGGCGCTCGGCCTCGGGCAGGTCGGCGACCAGGACCTTCGCGACGGCGGCGACGGTGAGCGGGACGGGCCTGCCGATGCGGGAGTACATGCGCACCGGATAGCGGCTGTCGACCTTGTCGATGTACACGACGTCGTCGTCCTGGTGGAGAGCGAGGTGGACGGTGTGGCCCGTGGCCCGGTTCAGCTCGACGAGGTGCGGGTGCGCGACGTCCCGGACGTCGAGGTTCTCGACGGCTTCGGCGGCCAGCGCGAAGAGCCGGGCGCCGAGCCGGTAGCGGCCGTCGGCCTGCCGGTAGACGAGGCCGTGCTCGTGCAGGGTGCGCAGCAGTCGTAGGGCCGTGCTCTTGTGGACGGCGAGCTCCTCGGCGACCTCGCCGAGGCCGGCCGGCCCCTTGGCCAGTACGGGCAGGATGCGCAGCGCCCGCTCCACCGACTGGCTCACGCCGCGTCCTTCCGTCCGGTCCGCCCGCCACCACCCGTCGCCCACCCGCCGGAACCGGGTGGAACCCGCGGGCACGGCCGGGCGTTGACCCGTCGTCACCGGAGATGTTAGACAGCAGCCAGCACATCCCGCAACGCACGTTGCGCAGAGCGCAACGCTAGGAGGATCCGTATGGGCAGCGCCGACGCAGTCCGCAGGCTGGCCGACGAAAGGGTCGACCACCGCTTCAAGGGCCTGCCCCCGGACGCCGAGCGCGCCGCCCTGACCGTCGGCCGGCTCGCGGAGCAGCGGCGCGACCTGTACAGCGGTGGGTTCACCACCCCCGTCCTCACCCTCGACGCCGAGGCGTTGGAGCACAACCTCACGGCACTGGGCGCGTACGCCGCCCGCCACCACCTCGCGTTCGCCCCGCACGGCAAGACCTGCATGGCCCCGCAGCTCTTCCACCGCCAGCTGGAACACGGGGCGTGGGGCATCACCGCGGCCGTCCCCCACCAGGCCCGTGTCTACCGCGCCTTCGGTATCGAGCGGATCTTCCTCGCCAACGAGCTCGTCGACCCGGCCGCCCTGCACTGGGTGGCCGACGAGCTGGCCGCCGACCCCGCCTTCCGCTTCGTCTGCTACGTCGACTCGGTGCGCGGCGTCGAGCTCATGGACCGGGCCCTCGCGGGCCGCGGCGCGGTCGTCGACGTCGTCGTCGAGCTCGGGGCCGGAGAGGGCGCCCGTACCGGAGCGCGGACCGACGACGACTGCCGCGCCGTCGCCGACGCCGTCGCCCGGGCCGCCTCCCTGCGTCTGGTCGGCGTCGCCGGGTACGAGGCGGAGGTCCCCGGCGCGGACCCGGAGTCCGTCCACGCCTACCTGCGCCGGATGACCGCCCTGGCCGTCGAGTTCGACAAGGCCGGCCGGTTCGCCCCGGACCTGGAGGAGATCGTCGTCAGCGCCGGCGGCTCCGCCTGGTTCGATGCCGTCGCGGACGTCTTCGCCGAGCTGCCGGAGCTGTCGCGGCCTGTGCTGCGACTGCTGCGCTCCGGGGCGTACGTCTCCCACGACCACGGCTGGTACACCCGCCTGACCCCCTTCAACCGCGTCCCCGAGGAGGGTGGCCTGCGCCCGGCCTTCCGGCTGTGGACCCAGGTCGTCTCCCGGCCGTCCCCCACCCAGGCCTTCGTCAACGCCGGCAAGCGCGACATCGCCTACGACCTGGGCCTGCCCGAGGTCGAGCTGGTCCGCGACGCCCTCACCGGCGAGGAACGCCCCGCCACCGGCGTCCGCGTGGTCAAGCTGTCCGACCAGCACGCCTGGCTGGAGACCGACTCCGCCGATGACGTGAACGTCGGCGACTGGGTGGCGCTCGGCATGTCCCACCCCTGCACGATCTTCGAGAAGTGGCCGCTGATTCCGGTCGTCGAGGCCGACGGCACGGTGACCGACTACGTCCGCACCTTCTTCTAGCCGCGCCGGTGGACCTGGTCGTCCGCGGGGCCCGCGTCGTCGACGGCACGGGCGGGCCCTCGTACACCGCCGACGTGGGCGTCCACGAGGGTCGGATCGCCGAGATCGGCCGGATCCGCTCGGGCGGCCTCCGGAACATCGACGCGCACGGCCTGGCCCTGGCCCCGGGCTTCGTCGACATGCACGCGCACAGTGACCTCGCCCTGTTGCACGACCCGGACCACAGTGCGAAGGCCGCCCAGGGCGTGACCCTCGAAGTCCTCGGCCAGGACGGGCTCTCGTACGCCCCCGTCGACGACCGCACCCTCGCCGAGGTGCGGGCCGCCATCACCGGCTGGAACGGCCCCGGCGAGGACGCCGACTTCACCTGGCGGGACGTGGCCGGCTACCTGGCCCGGCTCGACCGGGGCGTCGCCGTCAACGCCGCGTACCTCGTCCCGCAGGGCACCGTACGGGCGTACGCCCTCGGCTGGGACGACCGTCCCGCGACCCCCGCCGAACTGGACCGGATGCGCACGCTCGTCGCGGAGGGGCTCGCGCAGGGCGCGGTCGGCATGTCCTCGGGGCTCACCTACACCCCCGGGATGTACGCGTCCGGCGCCGAACTGGGCGAGCTGTGCCGCGTGGTGGCCTCGTACGGCGGCTACTACTGCCCGCACCACCGCTCGTACGGGCGCGGCGCGCTCGATGCGTACGCCGAAATGGTCGGACTGGCCCGGGAAGCGGGCTGCGCGCTCCACCTCGCGCACGCCACCATGAACTTCCGCGAGAACCAGGGCCGCGCCCCCGAGCTGCTCGCCCTGCTGGACGCGGCACTGGCGGGCGGCGCCGACATCACCCTGGACAGCTACCCGTACACCCCCGGCTGCACCACCCTCGTCGCGCTGCTGCCCAGTTGGGCGGGCGAGGGCGGCCCCGAGGCGGTGCTCGCACGCCTGCGCGACGACGCCGAGGCCGAGCGGATCCGGTACGCGCTGGAGGTGACCGGGGCCGACGGCTGCCACGGGGTCCCGGTCGACTGGTCGACGATCGAGGTCTCGGGGACGGCGGACCCCGCGTTCGGCGGGTACGTCGGCACCCGCCTGCACGACTGGGAGGGCGCCCGACGGCTGCTGGTGCAGGACCGGTTGGGGCCGACGATCCTCCAGCACGTCGGGCACGAGGAGAACGTCCGGGCGATCATGCGCCACCGCGTGCACACCGGCGGCTCCGACGGCATCCTGCGCGGCGCGAAGCCGCACCCGCGGGCGTACGGCACGTTCCCCCACTACCTCGGCCACTACGTCCGCGAGCTCGGGGTGCTCTCCCTGGAGGAGTGCGTGGCCCATCTGACCGGCCGTCCGGCGGCCCGACTGCGCCTGCCCGACCGGGGGGTGGTGCGCACGGGGCACCGCGCCGATCTCGTCCTCTTCGATCCGGAGACGGTCGCGGCGGGATCGACGTACGAGAACCCGCGGACCCCGCCGACCGGTATCCCGTACGTCCTGATCGACGGTCGGTTCGTGATGCGGGACGGCCGCAGGACCGACGTCCTGGCGGGACGGTCGGTCCGCAGGACGCCGCACCAGGGCCGCTGAGCGTTCATCGGGCGCACCTACCATGATCCGCATGCTCGCCTTCGTCCCCGCCGCGTTCGCCTTCGCGCCCGCCGCGCTCTTCTTCGTCCTCTTCTGCGTGAGCGTGCGCACGGACCGGCGACGCTTCCGGAACGCGGTCCTCCTTGGCCTGACCTCAGTCTTCGCCTCCCTCGGCCTGATGTTCCTGATCCCGGGGCTGCCGTCGCCGCTCGGCGTGATCGCACTGATGTTGATCTTCCTGGTGCCCACGCTCGGGCCGCTCGCACTCGGCTGCTTCCTGATCGGCAACGGCCTGACGATGGTCCGCAAGGAGGGCCGCAGCCCGGCCAACCTGCTGTCCTTCGCGGCGGGCGTCGGGATATTCGCGCTGATCGCCCTGGTCCTCGGGGCGGCCGGCTGGGGATCGCAGGCCTTGAACGTGCTGGTGGCGGGACTGGTACTGCTGGTGGGCTACGTCTCCTTCGTCTTCCTGTGCTTCCTCGCCTACGCCTATCTGTACGGGCGGATCAGGGTGCGCGGCGACGTCGACTACGTGGTGGTCCTGGGCTCCGGTCTCATCGGCGGCGAGCGGGTGCCCCCGTTGCTGGCCTCCCGCCTGGAGAAGGGCCGGCAGATCCACGCCGCTCAGGTGGCCCGCGGCGGCCGGGTGCCGCTGCTGCTGACCTCGGGCGGTCAGGGGCCGGACGAAAAGCTCCCGGAAGCGCGGGCGATGGCGGACTGGCTGATCGCACAGGGCGTGCCGGAGGAGGACGTACGGCTGGAGGATCGTTCCCGCACGACGGAGGAGAACCTCGTCTTCAGTCGCACGATCATGCGGGACGGCGACCCCGACTACCGGTGCGTGGTCGTCACCAACAACTTCCACGCCTTCCGCGCCGCGATGATGGCCCGCAAGGCCGGAGTGAACGGGCAGGTGCTGGGTTCTCCGACGGCCCGGTACTACTGGCCGAGCGCCACCCTGCGCGAGTTCGTGGCGGTCTTCTGGGAGCACAGGACGGTCAACCTCGGCATCTGTGCCGGGATCGTCGCCCTGACGGCGCTGGGGGCGGTCGCCGCGTAGCAGCGCCGCCGGTCGGCCCGGTTCCGGCGTCCTGCCCGGGGCCGGCGGGGCGCCGAAGTGCGTTCATGGGGCCGCCGCCGGAGGATGGGGGAATCGGGGGGCATTCAGAGGAGGTAACCGATGGACAGTGATGCGGACCAGCAGCGCGAACCCGCCGACCGTCCGGTCAAGCTCTGGACGGGCGGGGAGCGGCCCTACGACCCCGAGGACCTCGTCATGGCGACGGGCGCCGACCCGACTCCGGAGCGGGTCGAAAAGGCCCGGAAGCTGATCGAGAAGGAAGGCCCGACGGTCATCGAGCGCTACCTCCCCTAGCGGGGGCGGCGACGCCGTACGGACGCTGCTGACGGACCCCCGGCGCGGGCGGCCCGCGCCGGGGGTCCGCGCGGGTCGGAGGTCTGCCCGGGCGGGGGTCCGCGCGGGTTCGGCCCGCCGGACAGAACCTCGGACGACCGGGCCGGGACCCGGGACCCGCCCGGGGTTGAGCGGCCGCATCCAGAATCGGCGAAGGATCGTTAAGCCTCGCGGGGGGCCCGACTCGGAGGCACCGCCATGCAGACGATCAGCATCGACTGGGACAACCCCACCGACCCGAAGCCACCCCTGGCCCGCGACCACGTACGCGACTACGTGGCCACCGGCGGTCTCGACGGCCACCTCTGGCACGGGGTCCGTACGCTCCTGCTCACCACGCTCGACCGCACCACGGGCCGCACCGCCCGCACCCCCCTGATCCACATCGAGGACGGGAACCGGCTGGTCGTCGTCGCGGCCGACTGGGGCGCCCCGTGTCACCCCCGCTGGTACCGGAACCTCACCGGGCACCCGGAGGTCCGGGTCCAGGTCGGCCCGAAGGTCTTCGCCGCCACGGCCCGGACGGCGCGGCGGCACGAGCGGGAGGCGTACTGGCCCGCGCTGACGGGTCTGTGGCCCGCCTTCGAGGACTACCAGGAGCACGCGGGCCGCGAACTGCCGCTGGTCATCCTGGAGCGGTCGGCGTAGGCGGTCCGTCCCGACGAACGACCGTCGCGGCGCCCGTCGGGGCGGTCCCTCGGGTGCCGCCCCGACGGCCGTTCACGCGTGGTCGTAGACGGTCACCACCACGCCCCGCGCGCACAGCGTGCGAGTGATCAGCGGCTCGATGCGCGGCCACGTGCCGCCCGCCAGGCCGCAGCCGATGCGCGGCATGTGGACCGAGGCGCCCCGCTCGACCGCGTGCTCGGTCAGCGCTGCCAGGCAGCGCTCCACCGCGTCGTAGCGGATCGGGACGCCCCCGCTGTCGGTGCGTATTCCGCGCTGGCCCACCATGTTGGCGACCCAGGTGTCCTCCTCGACCTGCACCAGGCGGACGGCGCCCAGCCCGTAGTCGTTGCCCGCGCGGCCCCGGTGCCAGGCCCGGAAGTCCGCCTCGGGCTCCGGCCAGCGCCTGGAGAGGGCGAGCACGAAGCCCTTACCCCAGCCGCCGATGTCGTTGCACAGGTGCGCGATGATCTTCGGCCCCTTGGCCTGCGGGCCGGTCGCGTCCCCCGTGAGGATCCTCAGCCGTTCCATGATCCGCCCCTCTCCCCAGCCCACGACCTTAAGGGCGACCACTGACATTGATACTCGTAGCGGGCTCTGGTGGTCGTGGCTCTGCCACTGACTGACAGCGACGCCGACGAGACCCCCGGCGGCAGCCCGGGTCTGATTTAATGAATGAACAGTCATTCATTAATGGGCCAGTGAGGCGGCGACACGATGGCAGGACGCCCCCGGGGCATCGACGACACCGCGATCCTCCGGGCCGCCGTGGACGTCATGGGCCGCACCGGACCTGCCGGGCTGACCCTGGCCGCCGTGGCGCGCGAGGTCGCACTGGTGCCCGGGACGCTCGTGCAGCGCTTCGGCTCCAAGCGCGGCATGCTGCTCGCGCTGGCGGAGCAGGGCGTGCGGGACGCCGAGCGGCTCGTCGGGCACGTCCGCGCAGCACACGACTCCCCCCTCGACGCGCTCGACGCGCTGGTCACCGCCACCTGGAGCGCGGTCGAAACCCCCGAGGCCTACGCCCACCACCTGGCGTTCCTCTGCGCCGACCTCTCGGACCCGGAGTTCCACCGGCTCGCGCTCGCCGTCCAGCAGGCCCAGGCGGCTGCCGTCCACGCGCTGCTGGACGAGGCGGGGCAGGCCGGCGAGCTCCGCCCCGGCACCGACGTGGCCGCACTCGCCGCGGCCGTGCGGGCGGCGGTCGCGGGAGCGGGGCTGCTGTGGGCCGTGGACCGCGAGGGGGCTCTCGCGCAGCGCCAGCGCGCCGCGGTCGCCGCCGCCCTGGCCCCGTACCGACGAGAGGACATCCGATGAACGACCGCAACGACCGCACCTTCCGTACCGCCACCACCGTCGGCATCAGCCTGGACGGGTACATCGCCCGCCCGGACGGGGACGTCGAATGGCTCACCGCGCGGGGCGCGGAGGCTGGGGACACGGGCTACGAGGCGTTCATGGCCGGGATCGACACGCTGGCGCTGGGCCGCAACACCTACGAGAAGGTCCTGACCTTCGGATTCTGGCCGTACGAGGGCAAGCGCGTGGCGGTCCTCAGCACCCGGCTGGTCACCGACGACCCGCGCATCACCGTCCACCGGACCCTGGACGAGCTGCTGGCCGAGCTCGTCGCACAGGGCGCGGAGCGCGTCTACGTGGACGGCGGCGCGCTTGTCCGGACCTTCCTGCGGGAGGGGCTCCTGGACGAGCTGACGGTCACCACGGCTCCGGTGCTCCTCGGCTCGGGCCTGCCCCTCTTCGGCCGGCTGGACGCGGACGTCGACCTCCGTCTGGTCGCTGCCAGGACCCTGGACGCGGGCTTCACACAGGCGACGTACGCCGTCCTCGGGCCGGGCTCACGCGGATGACGCGCACGGCCCCGGGGTGACGAGCGCAACACCCCAGACCGCCTGGCATCGCGCCCCATCCATTCCGTAGGCCGGAGCGCCACGGCGGCCCCCGTTTCCAAGGGCGGACCGCACCGACGCCCTCGGATCACTCGAAACGGGACATATCCCTTTCTCGTTCCCGGCTCGAATGTCGAGGCGGGGCCACTGTCGGGCCCGTAAGCTCCCGTTATGCAGGTGATCCAGTCAACGAAACTCGCCAATGTCTGCTACGAGATCCGCGGCCCCGTGCTCGAAGAGGCCATGCGACTCGAAGCAGCAGGTCATCGCATCCTCAAGCTCAATACCGGCAACCCCGCGGCCTTCGGCTTCGAGTGCCCGCCGGAGATCCTTGAGGACATGCTCCGCAACCTGGGCACCGCCCACGGGTACGGGGACGCGAAGGGGCTGCTCTCCGCGCGCCGCGCGGTCATGCAGCACTACCAGACCAAGGGCATCGAGCTGGACGTCGAGGACATCTACCTCGGCAACGGCGCTTCCGAGCTGATCCAGATGTCGATGCAGGCGCTGCTCGACGATGGTGACGAGGTGCTGGTGCCGGCGCCGGACTACCCGCTGTGGACCGCCTCCGTGTCGCTGGCCGGCGGCACCGCCGTGCACTACCGCTGCGACGAGCAGTCCGACTGGATGCCGGACCTCGCCGACATCGAGCGCAAGGTCACCGACCGCACCCGCGCCATCGTGATCATCAACCCGAACAACCCGACCGGCGCCGTCTACGACGACGAAATGCTGCGCGGCCTCACGGACATCGCGCGCCGCCACAACCTGGTCGTCTGTTCGGACGAGATCTACGACCGGATCCTCTTCGACGGCGCCACGCACACGAACACCGCCGCGATCGCTCCGGACCTGCTGACCCTGACCTTCAACGGGCTCTCCAAGAACTACCGCGTCGCCGGCTACCGGGCCGGCTGGATGGCGGTCTGCGGCCCCAAGAAGCATGCGTCCTCGTACATCGAGGGCCTGACGATCCTGGCCAACATGCGGCTGTGCGCGAACATGCCCTCGCAGCACGCCGTAGCGACCGCCCTCGGTGGCCGGCAGTCCATCGAGGACCTGGTCCTGCCCGGCGGGCGGCTGCTGGAGCAGCGCGACACGGCGTACGACCTGCTCACCCAGATCCCCGGCATCACCTGCGTGAAGCCCCAGGGCGCGCTGTACCTCTTCCCGAGGCTCGACCCGGCCGTCTACAAGATCAAGGACGACCGCCAGATGGTCCTCGACCTGCTGCGGGCCGAGAAGATCATGGTGGTCCACGGCACGGGCTTCAACTGGCCCGAGCCCGACCACTTCCGCATCGTCACGCTGCCGAACGCCACGGACCTGGCGGACGCGGTGACCCGGATCGGCACGTTCCTGGACGGATACGGTCAGCCGTAGCCGCGCCTTCGGCGTCCGTGCCGGATTCAGCACAAGATTCGACTCAAGATTCAGCACAACTTTAGAACCGATCCAATGTAGGATGGCCTCCTGACCACGCAGGAGGCCACCTCATGTACGAGCCGATCCGCACCAAGTCGGTCGTCCACCGTGTGGGCGGCCACCACGGCGACAACCGCGCCGGCTACCCCCGGAGCAGCCGCGCCGAAGCCCTGGACAGCCAGCTCGCCGGACACCTGGCAGCCCTGCTCGCCGTCACCGACGAGCTCGGCCTCGACGGTGCGGCTACCCGCATCGCCGCCCAGGTGGCGCGGCTGCGCGGCACCGAGCCCGCCCGGGCGCCGCACACCGACGTCGCCGACCCCGCAGCCCTGCACCAGCGGGCCCATGACCTCGCCGGCCGCGCGCTGGTCGTCGCCGCGTCCCGCGCCGACACCACCGTCGCGATCCTCGCCGCCGAGCGCATGGACGCCCACGCCGCCGCCCTGGCCTCCCAGAACCTGGCCGGCAGCCACTGATCGGCCCCGGTCCGGGGCCGCGGAGGCCCCGGACCGGGTGCCACGCCCCGACGGGGAGCCGAACGGGACAACCCGGGCGAGGCCCGCCCGCGCCCTGGCCAACGACCCCGGCCAACGGCCAACGGCGCCGGCCACGGCCCGCGAAGCAGTCGGGCTACGGGGCGGGCGTGAACTCCGCCCCCGCCACCCCGCACCACGGCACCGTCGCGGCCGGCCACACGGGCCCGACCGCCTCGGCGTGCTCCGTCGCACCCGGGGCCACGCCCGGAACCTTCACCAGCGCCTGGGCCACCCGCTCCCCCGGCTCCGGATCGCGACTCTCGCGGAACTCCACCGTGACGACGTACGCGCCGACGCCCGCGGGCCGCCCCGCCACCTCCACCGACGCCGCCACGCGCCGGCTCCCGGCGTCCACACGGCAGCCGGTGACCCGTACGTCCTGCGCCGCGTCCCGCGACGACGCTGCACCCGGCTCGCCGCTGGCCCACACGTACAGGCCCAGCGGGGCGAACACCAGCAGGCCGGCCAGGACCGTCAGGCCGGCAAGCCAGCCCTGCCACTTCAACGCGCTCACGCCCATGGCACGATCCTCCCGGCCCACCGCCCCACCTACCAGCACCCACCGATCCACACAGCATTTCGAAGTGGGACCGCCTGGACACCTGACGTTCATTCAACGGGGCGCGGAATGTGGGTTTCCGTGAGCACGCTGCACCCGTGAGACGCATCCTAGGAATCGCCCTGGCGGTCCTTCTCCTCGGCGGCGTGACGGCCGTCGCGCTCCTCGGGAAAAAGACCCCCACCACGGCAACGAAGACCGTGAAAGTGAAAGGCGTCATCGGATCCGAGAAGTCGGAATTCTTCCGCGATCCCGACGTCGTCAAGGCCCTGGCCGACAAGGGCTACACCGTGCAGACGGAGACCTCCGGCTCCTGGGCGATGGACCAGCTCGCCCTCAAGGAATTCGACTTCGCCTTCCCCGGCAGCAGCGAGCCGGCCCCGGAGATCGAGGCCGCGGCCGGTGTCAAAGGCGCCCAGACCACCAAGCCGTTCTTCTCCCCGCTCGTGGTCATCGCCCGTTCCAACGCCGCCAAGGTGCTCGCCGACAACGGCCTCGCCAGACTGACCGGCAAGAATGCCGGAACCCTCCTCATGGGCCCCTACCTCAAGGCCGCCGACGAGAAGCGCGGCTGGCAGCAGTTGTCCGGCTCCGCCGCTTACGCCGAACTGACCGGCACCGTGTTCATCAAGACCACCGACCCCGCGACCTCCAACTCCGGAGCGCTCTTCCTGGCCGCCACCTCCAACGTCGCCAACGGCAGCAACGTGGTCTCCGACCAGGCCGGGATCGACCGCACCGCGCCCCTGATGCAGAAGCTGATCTCCGTCCAGGGCGCCCTGGAACCGAGCACCGACGACCCCTTCCGGGCCTTCATCTCCGGCAGCGGAGAACCGCTCATCCTCGCGTACGAGTCCCAGGTGGCCTCCCTGCTCCAGCAGAAGCAGGCTCCGGCCGACATGGTGGTCCTCTACCCGGACACCACCGTCAACTCCCCGCACACCTTCGTGCCGATCAGCGAGAACGCCAAGGAGCTCGGCTCCCTCCTCGCCACCGACCCGAAGCTGCGCCAACTGGCCGTCCGCCACGGGTTCAGGCCACAGAACGGTGTGGCCGAGTTCACCGCGGCCACCGCCTCGCACGCCGCGTACCTCAACCCGGAACTGACCGGCATCCGCCAGGTCAGCGCACCCACCGTCAAGATCCTCATGGCGCTGGCCGCGCGCGCCAAGGGTGAGGGGACCACGCCATGACTCTGACACCACCCGAGGAGAGCCCGCTCGTCCTCACCGCTCCCGAGCCCGTCGCCCCCGTCGCACGGGAGCAGGCCTCGGGCCTCGTGCCGCTCCAGGACGGGGTGCGCGAGGAGATGGCCCGCCGGGCCGGGGAGTACGTCGGCTCGCTCACCGGGATCGACACCCGCTCCCCCGAGTTCGCGAGCCGCATCGGCGAGGTCTCCGCGCTCGGCGCCGCCGACATCCGCAGCGCCGCCCAGCAGTCCAACCGGATGCTGGAGCGATCCGTGCGCTCCCTCGGCTCCGGAGGGGGCGGCGACGCCCAGGCCCGTGTCGCGGGCTCGCTGGTCGAGCTGCGCCGCACCGTCGAGGACCTCGACCCGCGCGACACTCCGGCCAAGGGGGTCCGGGGGCTCCTGGCGAAACTGCCGGGCGGCAACAAGTTCCGCGACCACGTGGCCGCGTACGCGTCCTCGCAGACCACCCTCAACAAGATCGTGGGCGCGCTGCGCAGCGGCCAGGACGAACTGCGCCGCGACAACGCGGCCCTGCACACCGAACGGGCACGCCTGTGGGAGACCATGGGCAAGCTCCAGGAGTACGCGGTGCTCACCGAGGCCCTGGACGCGGCCGTCGAGCAGCGGATCGCCGAGGCCGAGGGCACCGACCCGCAGCAGGCCGACGCGATGCGCGCCGACCTCCTCTTCCCGGTCCGCCAGAAGCGTCAGGACCTGCTGACCCAGTTGGCGGTGTGCGCGCAGGGCTACCTCGCCATGGACGTGGTCCGACGCAACAACGACGAGTTGATCAAGGGGGTTGACCGGGCGGCCACCACCACCGTCTCCGCGCTGCGGATCGCCGTGATGCTGGCCTCGGCGCTCGACCACCAGGGCAAGGTGATCGCACAGGTCAACTCCCTGCGCGACACGACCGAGGACCTGATCCGGGGCAACGCGCAGATGCTGTCCACGCAGAGCGGGGAGATCCAACGGATCGCCGCCGACCCGGCCGTGGGGGCCGAGACGCTGCGGACCGCGTTCGCGCAGATCTACCGGACGCTGGACGCGATCGACACCTTCAAGGTGCAGGCCACCGAGAACATGGCCGCCACCGTGGAGTCCCTGACCACGGAACTGCAGGCGGCATCGGCCCGTCTGGCCCGGACCCGCACCTCCGGTGCGCTCGAAGGAGGGACCCAGTGAGGGGCATCGGAACTCACCGGGCCGCGACACACCGGGCCCCGACGCACGAGGCCGCGACGCACCGGGCGGACCGCCGGGCCGGGGCCGCCGGCGCGCAGGGTCTGCGGCGGGCACTGTTCGCCGGCCTCGCCCTCGTCACCCTGGCGGGGGCGACGGCCTGCACCTCGGACGGGCCCGCGGGGCCTGCGGAGTCGACGTACCGGGCGGGCAGGCTGCGGGTACTGGCCTCCAGCGAACTGGCCGACATGGAACCGGTGCTGAAGGCCGCCAAGGCCGCCACCGGGGTCAGCGTCGAGCTCACCTGGTCCGGCACCCTGGACGCGGTCGAACAGGTCGCCTCCGGGAAGGCCGACGGCAGGTACGACGCGATCTGGCTGTCCTCCAACGACTACCTGCGGCTGCGCCCCGAGGCGACCGGGAAGCTCAGCAGCGAGACCCCGGTGATGTCCTCGCCCGTCGCCCTCGGCGTACGGCCGGACGCGCTGGCCCGGCTCGGCTGGAAGCCCGAGGAGGTCACCTGGTCGGCGGTGCACGAGGCCGTCGCCGCCGGGAAGTTGACGTACGGGATGACGGACCCGGTGCGCTCCAACTCGGGGTTCTCGGCGCTGGTCTCGGTGGCCTCCGGGCTGTCGGGGGCGCAGGCGGCGCTGACCGACGCGGACGTGCTGACGGCCCGGCCCAAGCTGAAGGAGTTCTTCGCCGGGCAGAAGCTGACCTCGGGCTCCTCGGGCTGGCTGGCCACCGCGTACGCCAAGCGCGGGGACGTGGACGCGCTGGTGAACTACGAGTCGGTGCTGCTGTCCGTGAACCGGGACGCGAAGACGAACCTGACGGTGGTCCGGCCGCGCGACGGGGTGCTCACCGCCCACTACCCGCTGACCCTGCTGACCTCGGCACCTCCCGGGGCCCGCGAGTCGGGGCGGGCCCTGACGGAGTACCTGCGCGGTGCCGAGGCGCAGAAGGCGATCACGGAGAAGACCTTCCGCCGGCCCGTCGCGGCCGGGGTGGCGCCGGCGGCCGGGCTGAACGCGGACAAGCGGCGGGAGCTGCCGTTCCCGGGCACCCGGTCGGTCGCCGACGGCCTGCTCGCCTCGTACGAGAACGAGCTGCGCCGGCCCTCGCGCACGGTGTACGTGCTGGACACCTCGGGCTCGATGGCCGAGGAGGACCGCATCGGCCGACTGCGGGCGGCGCTCACCGAGCTGACGGGAACGGGCAGTTCGGGGACCGGCCGGCGGTTCCGGGACCGCGAGGAGGTGACGCTGCTGCCCTTCGGCGACAAGGTGAAGGGGGTGCTGACGCACGTCGTCGAGCCGGGCGATCCGGGGCCTGCGCTGGAGGCGATCCGGAGCGATGTGAAATCGCTCCGGCCGGCGGGCGGAACCGCCGTGTACGGCAGCCTGAAGGCGGCGTACGAACACCTGGGGAAGGGCACCGCGGACGCGTTCACCTCGATCGTGCTGATGACGGACGGGCAGAGCGGCGACAAGGCGAAGGACTTCGAAACCTTCTACGCCGGGCTGCCGGACGCACAGCGGCACACGCCCGTCTTCGCAGTGCTGTTCGGGGACTCGGACCGCAAGGAGCTCGGCCGCATCACCGAACTGACCGGCGGGCGACTGTTCGACGCCACCGCCGGAAACGGTTCGCTGGACGGAGCCTTCGAGGAGATCCGTGGCTACCAGTAGGACGCCCGGCACGGGGCTCCTCGGCTACCTGGAGTCGAGGAAGAACCTGGCCGGAGGCGTGTGCGGGATCGTCGGGCTGGGCCTGACCCTCACCGGGGCTGCGGGCACGTACTGGCCGCTGGTGGTGGCCGGGCTGTACGGGGCGGGCGCGCTGATCGCCCCGCCGGAGCGGCCGGACCCGCCCCGGCCGGGTGGGCCCACCGAGAAGCTGAACGTCGTGCGCGACCGGTTCGGGCGGCTGCGGGAGTACCTGGCCGAGGTGGAACTGCCGGCTCCGGCCGAGGGCCGGCTCGCGAAGCTGATGGAGCTGTACGGGGCGCTGCTGGAGCCGGGGTGGGTGGCCGATGCCCTGGCCGCCGAACCGGATGCGGTGCACGCACTGTCGCGGGCGATCGAACAGGACGTGCCGGAGTGCGTGGACACGTACAACCGGACCCGCTGGTGGACCCGGCTCACCCCGGGCGGTGAATCGCCGGAACGTCATCTGGAGCGGCAGCTGTCCCTGCTGTACGAGGAGGGGGAACGCGTGACGGCGGACCTCCGAGAAACGGAGGCCCGCCGTCAGCAGACGCACACGACCTATCTGGAGGAGCGCGGACGCTCCTGACGGACAAGGCCGGTGCTGCGGTGGGAACCGCTTGGTCGGGGGCTCCCACGATCATGTGCCCGGTGTCCGGGCAGGCTCGGTCAGCCCAGGCGCTCGACGAGCGCGTGGTACTGGTCCCACAGCTCCTTCGGAGTGTGGTCGCCGTAGGTGTTCAGGTGCTCGGGGACCAGGGCGGCCTCCTCGCGCCAGACCTCCTTGTCGACGGTGAGGAGGACGTCCAGGTCCTCGGCCGGGATGTCCAGGCCGTCGGTGTCGAGGGAGTCCTTGGTCGGCAGGATGCCGATGGGGGTCTCGACGCCCTCGGCCTTGCCGTCGAGGCGCTCGACGATCCACTTCAGGACGCGGCTGTTCTCGCCGAAGCCCGGCCACACGAACTTGCCCGCGTCGTTCTTGCGGAACCAGTTCACGTAGTAGATCTTCGGGAGCTTCGCGGCATCGGCGCTCGCGCCGACCTTGATCCAGTGGGCCATGTAGTCGCCCATGTTGTAGCCGCAGAACGGCAGCATGGCGAAGGGGTCGCGGCGCAGCTCGCCGACTTTGCCCTCGGCGGCGGCGGTCTTCTCGGAGGCGATGTTCGAGCCGATGAAAACGCCGTGGTTCCAGTCGAAGGACTCGGTCACCAGCGGTACTGCGGAGGCGCGGCGGCCACCGAAGAGGATCGCGGAGATCGGGACGCCCTTGGGGTCCTCCCACTCCGGGGCGATCGTCGGGCACTGCGAGGCCGGAACGGCGAAGCGGGCGTTGGGGTGGGCCGCCGGGGTCTCGGACTCCGGGGTCCAGTCGTTGCCCTTCCAGTCGATGAGGTGGGCGGGAGTCTCCTCCGTCATGCCCTCCCACCAGACGTTGCCGTCGTCGGTGAGCGCGACGTTGGTGAAGACGGTGTTCGCGTACATCGTCTTCATGGCGTTGGCGTTGGTGTGCTCGCCGGTGCCGGGGGCGACGCCGAAGAAGCCGGCCTCCGGGTTGATCGCGTAGAGGCGACCGTCCGCGCCGAAGCGCATCCAGGCGATGTCGTCGCCGATGGTCTCGACCGTCCAGCCGGGGATCGTGGGCTCCAGCATGGCGAGGTTGGTCTTGCCACAGGCGGACGGGAACGCGGCGGCAATGTACGTGGGGGCCTCACCCTGCGGCGGGGTGAGCTTGAGGATCAGCATGTGCTCGGCCAGCCAGCCCTCGTCGCGGGCCATGACGGACGCGATGCGCAGGGCGTAGCACTTCTTGCCGAGCAGGGCGTTGCCGCCGTAGCCCGAACCGTACGACCAGATCTCGCGGGTCTCCGGGAAGTGCGAGATGTACTTGGTGGTGTTGCACGGCCACGGCACGTCGGCCTGGCCCTCGGCGAGCGGAGCGCCGAGGGTGTGGACGGCCTTGACGAAGAAGCCGTCGGTGCCGAGCTCGTCGAGGACGGGCTTGCCCATGCGGGTCATGGTGCGCATGGCGACCGCGACGTACGCGGAGTCGGTGATCTCGACGCCGATCGCGGAGAGCTCGGAGCCGAGGGGTCCCATGCAGAAGGGGACGACGTACATCGTGCGGCCCTTCATGGAGCCGCGGAAGATGCCCTTTTCTCCCGCGAAGATCTCCTTCATCTCCGCCGGGGCCTTCCAGTGGTTGGTCGGGCCCGCGTCCTCCTCCTTCTCGGAGCAGATGAAGGTCCGGTCCTCGACGCGCGCGACGTCGGACGGGTCGGAGGCGGCGTAGTACGAGTTGGGGCGCTTGGTCTCGTCGAGCTTCTTGAACGTGCCCTTGGCGACGAGCTCCTCGCACAGGCGCTCGTACTCGGCCTCGGTGCCGTCGCACCAGACGACCTGGTCCGGCTCGGTCAGGGCAGCGATCTCCTCCACCCAGGCCATCAGGCCCTGGTGGTTCGTCGGGACGGAAGTGGGAGCCGCGTTGTCGCGCGCCACGATTGCTCCTTGTTGAGGGGTGTGTTTGGTGTATGCCCCGTGGGGGCTGCGACCCGGACGACTTCGCGCTCCGCTCATCCGGTGCCGACCGCACTCATCTGATCATCCGGTGGATGTGCGCATATGTCCAGAGGGCCTCTCACGTGAGCATCGCCACTCCCGTCAATCTTCCGTAAAGCGCACTAACGGAAACCTACGGACCCGTAGGTAGCATGGCAGCCATGACTTCTGACGCCCCCGCCGTGCCGGACGAGGCCTCCGCCACCACCGAGCCGGTGGCACTCCCGGCACCGGAAGCCAAGCCGCTGATGCGCGGCTGGCTGCACACCGGGATGTTCCCCGCCGTGGTCGTCGCGGGCCTGGCACTGATGACCTTCACCGAGTCGACCCGGGCCCGGGTCGCGTGCGGGGTGTACGTCCTCACGGCCTGCCTGCTGTTCGGCGTCAGCGCGGTGTACCACCGCGGCACCTGGGGCCCCCGGGGCGAGGCCATCCTGCGGCGTCTCGACCACGCCAACATTTTCCTGATCATCGCAGGGACATATACCCCGCTCACCGTGCTACTCCTCCCGCCCTCCACCGGACGGACGCTCCTGTGGGCCGTCTGGATCGCCGCCGCGGCCGGGATCGCCTTCCGCGTCTTCTGGGTCGGCGCACCGCGCTGGCTCTACACCCCGTGCTACATAGCGATGGGCTGGGCGGCGGTCTTCTTCCTCCCCGACTTCCTGCGCACCGGCGGCATCGCCGTCCTGGTCCTGGTGATCGTCGGCGGCCTGCTCTACAGCGTGGGCGGCGTCATCTACGGCATGAAGCGCCCGAACCCCTCGCCGCGCTTCTTCGGCTTCCACGAGGTCTTCCACTCGCTGACGCTGGCCGCCTTCGTGGCCCACTACGTCGGCATCTCGCTCGCCGCCTACCAGCACGCGTGACGCGAGGGGGTCGCAGGGCCACTGCGACCCCGCGACCCCGCGGCCGGAGGGAGCCGGCTAGCAGGCGCGGCCGTCGCCGTCAGGGTCGAGGCGCAGCGGGTCGCTTCCGTTGACCTTCATGCGCTGCGGGTACTGGTGGGAGGCCAGCCAGTCGCAGCGGGCCTCCGTCGTCTCCTTCACCTGCACCGGGAACCTCGTCGGGACGCAACTGTTGACCGTCCCCAGTGACTTCCGAAGACACGAGATTAGGCAGTGCAGGTGAAACTCAGGCACTGCGCAGATAAGAACCACGTTTCCGAACTGGCCGCAGGGGAACCGAATTGACGGCACTCCGCCAGGTTCAGGGGCGAACCGTGCCCAGCTGTGCCGCCAACTCGACCGGTTCTGTCGTAGGTCGCGCGCAGACGAAATGACGACACACGTACGCCGCGGAACGGTCGCGTACAAGTGTGCGATCGGCCAGGAGGGGGAACTCGCCTCCGCTGCCGTCGGCCGCCCGCGGCAGACCGACCGCCACGACGGCCCCGGGGGCCGTCCCCAACAACGCCGTCCGGTGCAGCTCGGCCCGCGCCGGATCCTCCGCACGGCCCACCACCGCCACCTCGCGGGGTCCGTCGAGCAGCGCCTCGGCGACCGCGAGGCCGTGCCCGATGAAGCGCGGGGCACGCGGACCCAGCGCGTGCACCACCCCGAGCGCCCGCTCGGCCGCCGTACGGTGCGCCTGCGACCCGGTGTGCGCGGCGTACGAGAGCAGCGCGCCGGCGGCGGCCGTCCAGCCGGAGGGGGTGGCGGTGTCGGTCGGGTCCTGGGGCCGGCGGATGAGCTGCTCGGCGTCGTGCGCGGTGTCGTAGAGGGACCCGTCCTCGGCCGTGAACTGGTCCAGGACCAGATCGACGAGGAACCCGGCGAACTCCAGCCACACCCCCTCGCCGGTCACGGCCGCCAGCGCGAGGAAGCCCTCGGCCACGTCGCCGTAGTCCTCCAGCACCCCGACATTCGCCCCGACGTGCCCGTCCTTGCTGGTCCTGGCCAGCCGCGCCCGGCCGTCCATGTGTACGCGGACCAGCAGGTCCGCGGCCTCGGTGGCCCGCTCGACCAGGTCGGGCCGGTCGAAGTACGCCCCGCACTCGGCGAGCGCGGCGATCGCCAGGCCGTTCCAGGCGGCGACGATCTTGTCGTCGCGGCCGGGCGCTGGCCGCTCGGCGCGGGCGGCGAGCAGCCTCCGCCGGACGTCGGCGATCTTCTCGGCGTCCACGACGGGCCCGTCCTGCGGCAGCTGGAGCACCGACGTGCCGTGCTCGAAGGTCCCCTCCTGCGTCACCCCGAAGTACGCGGTGGCCAGGGCCCCGTCGTCCTCGCCGAGCACCTCGACCAACTGTGCGGGCGTCCACGCGTAGTACGCCCCCTCCACGTGCTCGCCGGTCAGCGGGTCCTCACTGTCGGCATCGAGCGCGGAGGCGAAGCCGCCCTCGGTGGTGCGCAGCTCGCGGACCATGAAGTCGGCGCTCTCCAGCGCGACGCGCCGCGCAAGGTCCGAGCCGGTGGCCCGCCACAGGTGCGCGTACACCCGGCACAGCAGGGCGTTGTCGTAGAGCATCTTCTCGAAGTGAGGTACCAAAGGTCCACCACTCCTCGGCGTGAGTACGTACCGGTGGAAGCCGCCTCCCACCTGGTCGTACAGGCTCGAACGAGCCATCGCGTCGCACAGCCCCTCTGCCATCTCCAGCGCCGCCACGGAACCGGCACGCGCGTGGCGGCGCAACAGGAACTCGACCACCATCGACGACGGGAACTTGGTGTCTCCCGAGAACCAGCCGCTCGCGGGGTCGATGTCCCGGGTCAGCTGGAGGAGCGCCAGGGCCTGAGTCTCCTCGGTGGGCACCCCTGCGGATGCGATGCTCAGCTCCCGCTCGGCAAGGTCCCTGGTGATCTTCGCGGCGACTTCGCCCACCTCGTCGCGTCGACTCGTCCACGCGCTGTGGACGCCTTCGAGTACCTGCCGGAAGGACGGCATCCCATGGCGGGGCTCCGGCGGGAAGTACGTGCCGAAGTAGAACGGCTCCCCGTCCGGCGTCATGAAGACGGACATGGGCCAGCCGCCCTGTCCCGTGGCGGCCTGCACCGCCTCCATGTAGACGGCGTCCACGTCGGGCCGCTCCTCGCGGTCCACCTTGACGGACACGAAGTGCTCGTTCATGTACGCGGCTGCCGCCTCGTCCTCGAAGGACTCGTGCGCCATGACATGGCACCAATGACACGCAGAGTAACCCACCGACAGCAGAACGGGTACATCGCGCCGTTTCGCTTCCTCGAACGCCTCGGGCCCCCACGGCCACCAGTCGACCGGATTGTCAGCGTGCTGAAGCAGATAAGGCGAGGTCACACCAGCCAACCGGTTCATACGCCCCAGCCTCTCACAACGGCTGGCTCGACCGACGAAACCCTCACGAGCCCACCCCGCTTGGCTGAATCGCGCTTGTGAGCCATCACGTGGTGGCCGAGTCCATCCGCTCCGAGTCGGGCGACCCGGCACCTCGGAACAGCAGGGCGGGCGCAGCAGCGCCGGACCTACCGAGGCTCCTCCAAGGAGGTACGCCATGACCGCCGAGATGGTGGCGCCCGCGTGGATGCATTCGCAGATCAGCGCGGAACAGTACGACTCCTGGTCCGAGCGCTTGCTCCTGGTGAGGGACCAGACGAAGCAGATCGCCGGAATCATCACCCTCGCGGCCGTGGCCGCCGAGTACGGTGCCACGGCCCGGCCGTTCCTACTCATCGGCGACCTCGATCGGCAGCTGCGCCAGGTCATCTCGGAAGCCGGGCCGGGCGTACCGGCCCGGCCTCGTTCCAGCCGGCCTCCATGCTGAGCACCACCGGGGCGTCACTTGAGCAACGGCGCCAGGTCGCGGACCCATGCGTCGCGGACCTCGGGCCAGGTGGGGGCGCAGCCCCGGGTACGGGCGGCCAGGTCGGGGTGGCGGTCGGGGGCGGCGCCGTGCAGGAGGCACAGGTGGGCGGCGGCCCGGGCGGCGGGCGGGGCGTGCTCGTCACGGTCGGGGTCGGCGGGGTCCGCGGGGTCGGCGGGGTCGGCGGGGTCGGCGGGGTCGGCGGGGTCCGCGGGGTCGGCGGGGTCGGCGGCCGTGAGCTCGTACTCTTCGGCGGCGGTGCGGAGCCTGCGCTCGCCCTCCGGGCCCTCGCGCAGCAGCATCAGCGCGGCGAACCGGTCGGCGGCGTCCTCCTCGGCGCGTTCCGTGCCCACCGGCAGGTCGAGTGCGTCGACGAGGGCGTGACCGGCCTCGTGGTAGAGCGTCTCGACCGCGACGGCGGCGACCTCCTCGTCCGCCGGGCGGCGGCCGGCCCGTTCGAACAGGTCCCGCTCCTGTGCCAGGTCGTCGTAGCAGAGCTCGATCCGCCGGGACCGGGCGTCGTAGCCGGAGCCCTCCCCGGCGCAGGACCGGGCGAGAACGGTGACCTCGTACGGGAGGGCGAGGTAGGCGTTGAGGGCGTCGGCCGTCCGTTCCGGCAGCTTCCGTTCGCGCAGGAAGCGGGCGTGCGGGGCGTCGGCGGCAACCGCGTCCTCGTAGCGCACCACGAACCCCCGTGCGGGTGGAGGCGGTTCATCACATCCGCCGACCGCCAGCAGCATCATCCCGGTCAGCACTGCGATCCCCCGCCGTCGACTCATCCCTCCAGCCTAGAACGTACATATATGCATGTGGGCGACCGAAGATGACCCAACTCCCTCTGATCTAGCTCAGATTCCCTCGCGCTCGCGGCAGTCCCGGCGGACACTTGGGGCACGTTGCCGGAGCTCTCTTGAGGGGGATGCCGATGCGGGACAGCCATCGCGGTGAGGCCGAACGGCTGTTGGAGCGGGCCGTGGACGAGGAGGCCGAGCGGGCCGGCGGAACGGGCTCACCGGTCGACCGGGCGGCGCTGCTGGCGCGCGGCCTCGAAGCGCTGGACGCGCTCGCGGCGAGTGCCTCCGAGGAGTACGCGGCGTACGTACGGGCCCTGGACGAGACGACGGCCGGGGACGAGACCTTCGGCGAGGCCTTCCGGCGCGGAAACACCTCGACGGCCCTGCTCGTGACGGCGGTTGCCACGGCTGCGGCCATCGGGGCCGACCTGTCGCTCGGCGTGGCGACGGGCACGGCGTTGACCGCCGGGGCCGTCACCGGCATCGCCGGGGCGGCGGCCACGGTCGCCAAGGTGACCGCCCTGCACCTGCCCGCCGCGAACCGTCGGGCCGGGGTGCGCGGGCGCCCCGGTGGGCCGGAGCAGCTGAAGCTGCAGTGGCTGTCGGCGCTGGAGGTCCGCGGGATCCGGCCGTTCCTGGAGCAGCAGCGCGCGGTCGCCGCCGCGGCGCGGACGCCCCGGCAGACCGCCCGGCCCGCCGCCCCCCAACTGCGCGGGACCGATCGCAGCGCGGAAGCCCGCCGGCGTAGCGTGCTGGAGCAGTCGTTCGGTCAACTCCCCCAGTCCGGAGCTGTGTTCACGGGCCGGCGGGCGGAGCTGACCCGGATCGCCCAGTGGGTACAGGCGGCGCGGGCCAGTACGGAGACCCGCCCGGTGGTCGTGGTGCTGCACGGTGAGTCGGGAGTGGGCCGCACGGCCCTGGCCCTGCGGGCCGCGGACGCGCTGCGCGACCAGTTCCGCGGGGCGTGCGTGGTGGACCTGCGGGGCGGCTCCCTCAGCGGGGAGGCGCCGCTGCCGACCCGGGAGGCGCTGCTGCACCTGCTGAACCGGCTCGGCGCGCCCCGCGAGCAGCTGCTGTTCCGCGAGGGGTCCTCGGCGGAGCAGCAGGTACGGCGCCTCGGCGAGCTGTACCACCAGCACCTGCAAGGTCTGCCGGTGACGGTGCTGCTGGACGACGCGGTGGATGCGGCGCAGGTCCGGACGCTGGTGCCGGAGCGGTCGGAGAGCCTGGTACTGGTCACGGCGCGGGAGCCGCTGGAGCTGCCGGACCTGGCGGCGTGGGTGCACCAGTTGCCGGTGGCACGGCTGGCGGAGGCGGAGGGCGCGGAGCTGGTGCGCGCCGGGGCGGACGCCGCGGGCCGGGCGCCGTACGAGGAGGAGGCCCTGCGGGGGCTGCTCGCCCTCGGCGGCGGGCTGCCGCTGGCCCTCCGGGTGCTGGCCCCGCTGGGCACCGGCACCGGCACCGGCACCGACGACCCGGTCGGGCCCGTTGCCCCGGACGGCACGCTCGCCCCCGGGGGCGCCGACGGCCCCGGAAGTACCGGCACGCTGGAGGACGCCCTCGACCTCGCCTACCTCCGCCTGCCCGAGGAACGGCGCCGGCTGCTGCGGCGGCTCACGCTGGCCGGCCGCGCCTCGCTCGGCCCGTCGGCCGCGGCGGCGCTGATCGACGCGGACCCGGTGGGGGCGGGGCGGATGCTGCGCGAGCTGGCCCGGGCAGGCCTGCTGGACCACGTGCGCGGGGAGCGGTTCCGGATGCACGACGCGGTGCGCTCGTACGCGGCGGCCCGGCTCGCGGCGGACGAGGACCGGGCGGAGGCCTCGGCGGCCCACGAACGGCTCATCCGCAACTACGCACAGCTCGCGGACTCGGTGATCCGGATGGTCGACGGGCAGATGTCGACCCGGGCGAACCACTTCGGCGGGCACGGCTTCGCCTCGCTGGACGCGGCACTGCGCTGGTTGGACGACGAGTCGAGCTTCATCACGGCCGCGCTGCGGCACTCGGACGGCGTGGACCAGCAGGCGGTGCTGGACCTGCTGGGCGCCCTGTGCGACTTCTGCCTGCTGCGCGGGGACCTGTACCGGCTCGGCGAGATCAACGAACTGACGCTGGCGGTGGAGGCCGCTCGGCAGGGGGAGCACGGGCGGCACGGCCAGGGGCCGCTGGTGCGGTCGGTCCAGTGGCGTACGGGCATCGCGGCCCGCCAGCTCGGTGAGCTGGACAAGGCCCGTACGACGCTGACCTCGGTGGTCGACCAGTACAGGGAGGCGCAGCAGGACGCGGGCGCGGGCATGGCGCTGATCTCGCTCGGCATCACCCTGCACCACCAGGGACAACTACCGGAGGCCGCGGCGCGGATCCGCGAGGCGCTGGTGCTCCAGGAGCCGGACAAACTGGCGGGCGACCGGGCGTGGGGTTTGCACGCCCTGGCGGCGGTGGAGCGGGACCGGGCGCACCTGGCGGAGGCGATGCAGCTGCTGGAGCAGTCGCTGGCTCTGCACCGGGAGAGCGAGAGCGTGCACGGTGAGGCGTGGGCCCACTTCCAGCTGGGGCAGGTGTACCTGCGGCTGGGCGAGGTCCCGCGGGCGGAGGAGGAGCTGCGGCTCGCCCTCGATCTGTACGGGCGTACGCGCGACGAACGGGGTGAGGCCTGGGCGCTGACCCAGCTGGGCCGGGCCCGGGTGGTGGACGGGGACCCGGGGCCGGCGGTTGAGCAGCTGCGCGAGGCGCTGGCCCGGCACCGCGAGCAGGAGGACGCGCGCGGCGAGGCGTGGACGCTGTACTACCTGGGGCAGGCGCTGGAGGAGGGCGGCGAGCGCGATCAGGCGGTGCGGGAGCTGGAGCGGGCCCGCACGATGTTCTCGCGGATGCGGGACGTGTACGGGCTGGCGCACGCCCGGCACCATTCGGGCCGGGTCACGCGGGACCAGCGGGCGGCGCGGACGGGGAACCTGAAGAACTCCGGCTTCGCCCGGCAGCTACTGGTGGACGCGCGGGCGGACTTCCGCCGGATCGGGCTGGCGCACGGCGAGGCGTGGACCTGCCTGGAGCTGGCGGTCGTGGACGCGGGCAACGGCAGGGTGTCGCAGGCGCTCGGCCTGTGCGAGGAGGCGGCCCGGCTGTTCATCTCGTACGGGGACCGGCGCGGGGAGGACTGGGCCCGCTTCCTACGCTGCACGCTGCTGCCGTACGCGCTCCCGGGCGCGGGCACGGACGAGGCCCTGGCGGAACTGGCGCGGCTGACGGCGGCCCCGCACCCGATGCGTGACGGGCGCCTGGAGGACGGCCTCGACACCTACGCGGTGGTGCTGGGCCGCGGGGTGGACCCGGCGGAGGGCTGGCAGGCGTGGCGCCTGGCCCTGGTCCCCAACCTGCACTCGCGGGAGATCATGGGGGTACCGATGCCGCCGGCAGCGCCGTCCGCCTGACCGCCCGGGCAGCGCCGGACGCGGGCGTGCGCGCTCGCCGCCCCACCCGATGGACCACGGGTGGGCGGCGCGTCGCGCGGGGCCCCTACGGGGCCCGGTCCGCCGACGGGGCAGCCGCAGCCGGGTCCGGGGCTTCCTGGAAGTCGACCCGGCCCATGTGCCGGCTCATCGACTTCATCAGGCCCCACACCCCCAGGGCGAGGGCCGCGAACACGATGAAGCCCAGGATTCCGGGGGTCACCTTGTTCTTGTCGAAGGTGTCACCGGCCAGCGGAAGGAGCTCGTTCAGTGCTGCCTGCGTAGCGCTCATAGCTACGCATTCTCCCGGATGCCCTCGAAGAGGTCGGACTCGGGGAGGGAAGTGTCCACGAGCGACTTCGCGAGCTCGTACTCCTCCGTGGGCCAGACCTCCTTCTGGATCTCCATCGGCACGCGGAACCAGCCGCCGTCCGGATCGATCTGCGTGGCGTGCGCGATGAGCGCCTTGTCACGGATCTCGAAGAACTCGGCGCACGGCACGTGGGTGGTCAGCGTCCGCTCGGTGCGCTCGAACTCCTTCCAGCGCTCCAGCCACTCTCCGTAGGGGGACTCCATGCCGCGCGAGAGCAGTGCCTCGTGCAGGGCGATGGTGCGCGGCTTGTTGAAGCCCTGGTTGTAGTAGAGCTTCTGCGGCTGGTACGCCGGGCCGAACTCGGCCTCCGGGTACTTCTCGGTGTCGGCCGCGCCCTCGAAGGCCACCATCGAGATCTTGTGGGTCATGATGTGGTCGGGGTGCGGGTAGCCGCCGTTCTCGTCGTACGTGGTGATCACCTGCGGCCGGAACGCGCGGATCTTCTTCACGAGGCGGCCGGCCGCCTCGTCCACGTCCTCCAGGGCGAAGCAGCCCTCGGGGAGCGGGGGCAGCGGGTCGCCCTCGGGGAGCCCGGAGTCGACGTAACCCAGCCATTCCTGCTGGATGCCGAGGATCTCGCGCGCCTCGTCCATCTCCTTGGCGCGGACCTCGTGGATGTTCTCCTCGATGTACTTGTCACCCTGGAGCTTGGGGTTGAGGATCGAGCCGCGCTCGCCGCCGGTGCAGGTCACCACCAGCACGGGCACCCCCTCGGACACGTACTTGGCCATGGTGGCCGCCCCTTTGCTCGACTCGTCGTCGGGGTGGGCATGGACGGCCATCAGTCGAAGCTGCTCGGTCAAGACAGGATCCTCTGGTGTGTTCGCGGCGAGCGGTGGGCGCCTTCTACGGGGCGGACGCCTTCTATAGTGACTCCTCCCCTCAGCAATCAAATCCCGCAGGGGATTCCCCGGTTCGCGCTCGTGTGCGGCACTTCCGGCGGAGCCGCCGGTTCCGCCCCGACGGCGGCATCGGTCGCCGGTGGGCCCCGGCGGGAAGCCGAAATCCGCCCCGTCCTCCCTCCGTCCTCCCTCCGTCCTCCTCCCCGCGTTCCGCTCCGGCTTTTCGCCCCGGCCTCCTCCCCGGCCCGTAAGCCGTGGGATCCTGCGGTTACGGTGTCCGCATCGATGGGCGGAACCATCCTGCGTGGCTGAGAAGGGAACGATCGATGAGCACGGTGCGCGAGGGGCTGCCCGAGGGCCGCTACGGCCGGTCGGCGGACGAGCGCGCGGACCGGAAGCTCAAGATCGTCGGCTCGGTGCTGGGCGTCGGCCTGCTGGCCGTGGTCGGCTGGATCGGCTGGGACTACGTCGGCGGCCAGACCGTCAGCGCCGAGGTGATCAAGTTCCAGGTGGTGTCCGACACCGAGGTGAAGGTGCACCTGGAGGTGCGCAAGGACGCCTCGGTGACCGGGGTGTGCACCCTGAGGTCCCAGGACGAGGGGCACGGCGAGGTGGGCCGCGCGGACTTCACCTTCGGGCAGCAGGACACGCGGGTGGACGAGGTCGTCTCGCTCAAGACCACCCGCCGCGCCGCGGTGATCGAACTGGTGGGCTGCCAGGCGGCGACCGGCGGCGCGACCGGCGCGGCTCCCGCGGCAGGGTGAGCTCTTCCCTGCTCACCGGCCCGATGACACACTTCATACACATGGTGTCCTCCCCCTTTTCTTCCCGAATTGTTAGGCTCGTGGTTTCGCCCGCCGCTGGCGGCTTTGTAGTCCCCTGTACCGACGAGGAGCACCCGTGACCCAGACGAGCGAGAGCGTCACCTGGCTGACCCAGGCGGCGTACGACCAGCTGAAGGCAGAGCTGGACTACCTCTCTGGTCCCGCACGCACGGAGATCGCCACCAAAATCGCAGCCGCCCGCGAGGAGGGCGACCTGCGTGAGAACGGCGGTTACCACGCGGCCAAGGAGGAGCAGGGCAAGCAGGAGCTCCGCGTCCGCCAGCTGACCCAGCTCCTGGAAAACGCCAAGGTCGGCACCGCCCCCGCCTCCGACGGCGAGGTCGCGCCCGGCACGGTCGTCACCATCGCCTTCGACGGCGACGAGGACGACACGATGTCCTTCCTGCTCGCCTCGCGCGAATACGCGTCCTCGGACTTCGAGACCTACTCCCCGCAGTCCCCGCTGGGCACCGGCGTGATGGGCAAGAAGATCGGCGAGGACGCCGAGTACGAGCTGCCGAACGGCAAGAAGGCCACGGTCAAGATCCTCGACGTCAAGCCGTTCACCGGCTGATCACCCCAGGACACGCGAGAGCCCTCGCCGGCTGATCCGGCGGGGGCTCTTGCGTGCCCACGGGCCTACGCGGTCGCCGAGCGGTACTTGCGGACCGCCAGGGTGCGGAAGGCCACGATGATCAATAGGGACCACAGGACGGACGCGAGCACCGGGTGCTGCATCGGCCAGGCTGCGGGGGCTTCGTACCCCGGCGGCAGATTGCCGAAGAGCTCCCGGGCCGCCTGGACGGTGGCGCTGAAGGGGTTCCATTCCGCGATGTGCTGCAGGAACGGCGGCATGTTGTCGGAAGGGACGAAGGCGATCGAGATGAACGTCAACGGGAAGAGCCAGATCAGCCCGCCCGAAGTCGCCGCCTCCGGGGTGCGCACGGACAGACCGATCAGGGCCCCGATCCAGGAGAAGGCGTACCCGAGCAGGAGCAGCAGGGCGAACGCCGGCCAGCACCTCGCCGACGCTCGTGTGGGTGCGCCAGCCGACGAGCAGGGCGACCACGGCCAGGACGCGCTCGCCGCCCGTCCGGGCCTTGAGCTCGTCGGAGGTGCCGCGGGCGATGACCTTGCCGTGGTCCACCACGCAGATGGCGTGCGCGAGGTGGTCGGCCTCCTCCAGGTACTGGGTGGTGAACAGCAGGGACGACGAGCGCGGCCGCGAGGTCCAGGCGCCTGCGCATGCCGCCGGAGTACGTCTTCGCGGTGCGGTCGGCGGCGTCGGCGAGGTGGAAGGCCCGGCGGTCACGGGCCCGGCCATCGCAGGCCGGCCGTCACAGGCCCAGCGGTCACGGGCCCGGCCATCGCAGGCCCTGCGTCGCAGGCCTGTCACGGGCCCGGCCGTCACGAGCCTCGGATCTGACAGGCCCGGCCGGGGCATCGCGCGCGCCGCGCCTTGGCGCGGCAGCCCACCGGACGGCCGCGCTCGGGCTCCCCGCTCTGCTCAGCCGGCGCCGAGGTAGGTGACGTTCACGGTGAGCAGGCTCTCGGTCGAGCGCAGCGTGACCCCCTCGGCCTGCTTCACGGTGCCCACCAGCAGGACCCAGTCGGTCTTGTCGTAGCTCAGGGTTCCGGCGGCGACCGGGTCCGGCCGCCAGCCGAGGTGCTCCAGCTGCGCCCCGATCCTGGGCAGGGCCCACTCCGCCTGCTGGGTGGTGACGATCGCGGTCCAGTCGACCAGGCTCGCGTTCTTCTTCCCGTTCGCCTCGGCGGTGGTCTTCCCCTTCACCGGGTCGAGACCGGCCGACCGGAGCGCCGCTTTGACCTCCTCGTCCACCACGTCCCGGCCGATCGGCGCGGACGCGGTCTTGGCGGTGGGCTTCGCCGACGGTGCGGCCGGGGCGTTCTTGCCGCCGGCCGCGGAAGAGGCATTTACCTGTCCGGCGCCGGTGTCGCCGGCGGCCGTGCAGCCCACCAGGGCCAGGGCCGCCGACGCGGCCAGAGCGATGACGGCCGCTGCTTGCGGTCTGACGCGTATGTGCACCGTGAGACTCCAACCCCATACTGAACGTGGCGGGGAGTCTCACACACCTGACCGGATTCCGCACCTACTTGTCAGCCATTGGACGGGACAGGACGGGACACGCCAGGACAGGACGGGCGAGACGGGCGGGAAGCGCGGCCGGGACGCGGCCGGACCCAGCACTGTGGCCGGAAGGGCGGGCTGGGGAACCGTTCCGGTCACAGCACCCCGGGGCTAGCCCATGACCTTGTACCCGGCGCCGTGCAGCGCCCCGGCAACCTCGGCGCAGTGCTCCGGCCCCTTCGTCTCCAGGTGCAGCTCGACCTCCACCTCGGTCAGCCCCAGCCGCGGGTCGGTCCGTACGTGGCTCACGTCCAACACGTTCGCGTCCACCACGGACAACACCCCCAGGAGCCCGGCCAGCGCACCCGGCCGGTCGGCCACGCGCAGCCGCAGCGACAGGTAGCGGCCGGCCGCCGCCATGCCGTGCCGCAGGATCCGCTGGAGCAGCAGCGGATCGACGTTCCCGCCGGACAGGACGGCCACCACCGGGCCGCCGCCGTAGCGTTCGGGCTCGCTCAGCAGGGCGGCGACCGGGCTGCAGCCGGCGGGTTCGACCACCAGCTTGGCCCGCTCCAGGCAGAGCAGCAGGGCGCTGGAGAGGGCGTCCTCCGATACCGTGCGCACGTCGTCGACGAGTTCGGCGATGATGCGGAAGGGGACGTCCCCGGGGCGGCCGACCTTGATGCCGTCCGCCATCGTGTGGGGGTGGTCGATCGACAGGGGGTGGCCGGCCCTCAGTGAGGGCGGGTAGGCGGCTGCACCCTCCGCCTGGACCCCGATCACCTTGACGTCCGGCCGCAGCGCCTTCACCGCGACCGCGGTGCCCGCCGCGAGACCGCCCCCGCCGATGCCGACGAGGATCGTCCGCACCTCGGGGCACTGCTCCAGGATCTCCAGGCCCACGGTGCCCTGGCCGGCGATGATGTCGCGGTGGTCGAAGGGGTGGATGAACACCGCGCCGGTGCGGTCCGCGTACTCCTGGGCCGCCGCCAGCGTCTCGTCGACGACCTGTCCGTGCATCCGCACCTCGGCGCCGTACTCCTGCGTTGCCGCCACCTTCGGCAGCGGCGCCCCGACCGGCATGAAAACCGTCGAGTGGACCCCGAGGAGGGAGGAGGCCAGGGCCACGCCCTGGGCGTGGTTGCCGGCGCTCGCCGCGACCACCCCCGCGGCCCGCTGCTCGGGGCGCAGGCCCGCGATGCGCACGTACGCTCCCCGCAGCTTGAAGGAGCCGGTGCGCTGGAGGTTCTCGCACTTGAAGTGGACCGGGGAGCCGGTGAGCGAGGAGAGGTGCCGGCTGCCCTCCATCGGCGTGACCCGGGCGACGCCGGAGAGCATCTTCTGGGCCCCCCGGACGTCGTCGAGGATGACCTGGGGGACGGGCGTGGGCACGCGGTAGTTCATGCCGCCAGTCTCGCAGCCCCCGCAGATCACGGCGCAAACATATGGAATCGGATATTCCGAATTGGGCATATGCCATCACGAGGGCCCTCGGACGGCTCGGCAGACGGGCCGACGCAGCTCCGAACAGGGGCGAGATCCCGCCACCCGGAACGGGCACGGAAGCCGGCTCCCCACCGCCCGTCACCAGTTCTCGTACGAGGCGTACGAGCCGCCGCACGGCCGCGTACTCTGTCCCCCATCCTTGTCGGACCCACGCGAAGAGAGCTCACGGCCATGCCCTCCACCCCGGCCAATTCCGACCTGCCCACGGCGGCCGAGGCGTCCGCCGAAGCCGGTCTCCTCGACGCGCTCCAGCATCAGGTGGCCGTCTTCGCCCGCCGCGCCGAGCAGACCCGCCTGGGCGGGGTCGGCCAAGCCCGCAACTCGATGGACCGCGCCGCGTACCTGCTGCTCAACCGGCTCGATCTCGAAGGCCCGATGGGCGTCAAGGCGCTCGCCGGCGGCATGGGAATCGACTCCTCCACCGTCACCCGCCAGGTCGCACCGCTCGTCGACGGCGGTCTGGTCAAGCGCACCTCGCACCCGGAGGACGGCCGGGCCGTGGTCCTCGCCCTCTCCCCGCGCGGGCTGGCCCGGCTCGAAGAGGTCCGCTCCTCGCGGCGCGAGCTGATGGCCCGCGTGACCGAGGACTGGAGCGAGGACGAGCGCGAGTCCTTCACCGGACTGCTGACCCGCTTCAACGGCTCGCTGTCGGAGCTGATGGGCGCCATCGCCGAAGCCGGCCCCGCTTCCTGAAACCGGGCGCGAGCCGAGACCGTCCGACCCCTTGACCCGGGCGGCCCTGCTGCCCGCACTATGTGGCCTGTGGACGACCACCGGCCGGACGCCTACGCGGAGTTCGAAGCCTTCGTCGCGGGCGCGGCGGGGCGACTCCTGCACGTCGCGGTGCTGCTGACGGCCGAGCCGGAATCCGAACCCGTCGCCGCCCGCCGGCTGCTCGCCGGCGCACTGGCCCGCACGTACGCGAACTGGCGCAGACTGCGCGGCGACGACCCGTACGACCGCACCCGCCAGGAACTCTGCGCCGCCTTCGCCCGCACGGGCTGGCGCCACCACGGCGGTACGGGAATCCTCGCGCAGCTCGGCCCGCCGGAACGGCTCGTACTGGTCCTGCGCGTGTACGAGGGCGTCGCCGAGGAGGTCACGGCCGCACAGTTGGGACTACCGGTCGAACGGGTGCGGGCGCTGTGCACCCGGGCCGTGGCCGCGGTGCGCTCCCAGGAGGCCGCATGAGCGCCCCCGACCGCAAGGAGGACCGGGTCAGACAGCTGCTGGAGGGCCCACACCCGGTGGTTCCGGCCTGGCTGGCGGCGAGCGCCGCGGCCCGCGGGGACCGGCTGATGCGACGCCGGCGGGCACTGCGCCGGGCCGGCTGGACGCTGCTGTGCGCGGCGGTGGTCGCCTTCACGGTGTGGGCCCTGCTGACCCACCCGTGGGAGGTTCCGCCGAGCGGTGTCTCCCCGCCCCTGGAGGGCTGGTAGCCACCGCACGGCGGCGTCCTCGTACCGGGCCCGGCCCGGGTCTAGCCCAGGGCGCGGGTCAGGTCGGCCAGCAGGTCGTCGACGTTCTCGATGCCGACGGACAGGCGGACCAGGTCCGCCGGGACTTCCAGCGCGGAGCCGGCCACCGAGGCGTGGGTCATGCGGCCCGGGTGCTCGATGAGGGACTCGACGCCGCCCAGGGACTCGCCCAGCGTGAACAGCTCGGCACGGTTGCAGACCTCGACCGCCGCCTGCTCGCCGCCGACGACCTGGAAGGACACCATGCCGCCGAAGTTGCGCATCTGCTTGGCGGCGACCTCGTGCCCCGGGTGCTCGGCCAGGCCCGGGTAGAGGACCTTGTGGACCTTGGGGTGGCGGGTCAGCATCTCGACGACCTTCGCGGCGTTCTCCGCGTGCCGGTCCATGCGGACGGCCAGGGTCTTGATGCCGCGCAGCACGATCCAGGAGTCGAAGGGGCCGGCCACGGCACCCATCGCGTTCTGGTGGAAGGCCAGTTCCTCGCCGAGCGCCGGATCGGCGGTGACCAGCGCGCCGCCTACCACGTCGGAGTGGCCGCCCATGTACTTGGTCAGCGAGTGCACGACCACGTCCGCACCGAGGGCCAGGGGCTGCTGCAGGTAGGGCGAGGCGAAGGTGTTGTCCACGACCAGCTTGGCGCCGGCCGTGCGCGCGATGTCGGCGACCACGGCGATGTCGGTGATGCCGAGCAGCGGGTTGGAGGGCGTCTCGACCCAGATGACCTTCGTCTTCGGGGTGAGCGCGGCCCGCACGGACTCCGCGTCGGAGGTGTCGGCCACCGACCATTCCACGCCCCAACGGGAGACGACCTTCGCGAAGAGCCGGAAGGTGCCGCCATAGGCGTCGTTCGGGATGACCACGTGGTCGCCGGGGGAGAGCAGCGTCCGCAGCAAGCAGTCCTCGGCGGCGAGCCCGGACGCGAAGGCGAGGCCGCGCCGGCCGCCCTCCAGCGCCGCGAGGTTCTCCTCCAGCGCGGTGCGGGTCGGGTTCGCGCTGCGGCTGTACTCGTAACCGCCGCGCAGTCCGCCGACGCCGTCCTGCTTGTACGTGGACACCTGGTAGATAGGGGGCACGACCGCGCCGGTCAGCGGGTCCGCCGTGTTGCCCGCGTGGATCGCGCGGGTCTCGAAGCTCTGGTGCTCATGGCTTTCGTCGCTCATGGGCAGAGCCTAAGCCCCGTCCGCCAGCGCGCCACTACACACCCGCTGATGCGGCATTGGCCTTCGCGCGGGTGCGTCTGGTTCGCTTGGGGCCATGGAGATTCTGTGGTTCCTGATCGCGATGGGCCTGCTCATGGCCGCCTTGAGTCCGTACATACGGCGCAGGCGCATCCGCATCCGCCTGGTCGCACCGGGCAGCCCCGACGCGGCCGACCCCGAGAACTACGGTTTCGCCCGCCAGGAGGACCTGGACGTCCGGGTCCCGGGCGCCGACGGGGACCTGATGGACGCCCTGGAGGCCGTGCAGCGCAGCGGCCGGTGGCAGGCCGCGTCCCAGCTGCTGGCCGGAACCCCGAAGGAGGGCGAGCTGCGGTGGCAGCGGGTCCAGGCCTTCGGCGGGGCCGCGGCGCTGGAGCTCGTCGCGGAGCCCGGGGTGGGCGCGCAGTGGCTGAAAGCGTGGCGGCTGGAGGCGGAGAAGGACGCGGGCGGAGCGCAGGTGCACGCGGAGCTGCTGGTGCAGCAGGCGTGGCGGCACTCGGGCGGCGTGGGCTCCGATGACCACCGGATCATCCTGGAGGAGGCGCGGGAGGCGTGCCGCAAGGCGACGCTGCTGGCGCCGGGCGACCCCGTCCCCTACATCACGGAACTGGCGATCGCGCGGGCGCTGGGCTACTCGGAGGCGGACTTCGACCAGCTCTGGGCGAAGGTCATCGACATCGCGCCCGCGCACATGGGCGCGCACCTGGCGGCGCTGCACTACTGGTGCGAGAAGTGGCACGGCTCCCGGGGGAAGGCGGACGCCTTCGCGCACGCGGCGGCGGCCCGGGCCCCGCAGGGTTCACTGCTGGCGGCGCTGCCCCTGTTCGCGGTGTACGAGCACCTCCCGGAGGTCGTCCTGACGAACGTCTGGCAGAGCGCGGTGGTGACCCGGGCGGTAGAGGGCGCCCTGTACGCGGTGCACACCGCGCGCCCGGACGACCCGATGCTGGCGCACGTACGGCACCTGCTGCTGGCGTTCCTGGTGCCGATGGAGCGCTGGGCGGAGGCGATGGAGCAGATCCGCCACGTGGACGGCTACGTGGGCGCCCTGCCGTGGTCGGCGGCGCCCGAGCCGGCACTGCAGTACGCCGTGTACCGCGCGCTGGCGGTGGCGGGCTACGAGGCGAACGGCGGCTCGCCGGCGACGCTGCCGCACTGAGCGGCACCGAGCGGCACCGGACCCGGGCGGCACCGGGCGGGCGTACGACGCGCGGGATCGGGGGGCCGGGGAGGAATCCCGGCCCCCCGATCCCCGTTAAAGGAAGACCACTAGGAGGGAATCCATGTTCTCGTACCGCCGCACGCCCGAGCTCCCCACCCGCGAGGAGGCCCTCCAGGGCCGCGCGACCCCTCAGTTCTCTCTCCCGGACCGCCACACGGTGCTCGGCAACCCGCTCGCCGGCCCCTACCCGGCCGGCCTGGAGGTGGCCGACTTCGGCCTGGGCTGCTTCTGGGGCGCGGAGCGCAAGTTCTGGCAGACCCCGGGGGTGTGGACCACCCTGGCCGGCTACCAGGGCGGCTTCACCGAGAACCCGACGTACGAGGAGGTCTGCTCGGGCCTGACCGGCCACACCGAGGTCGTCCGTGTGGTCTTCGACCCCGCGCTGGTCTCGTACGGGACGCTCCTGAAGCTCTTCTGGGAGTCCCACGACCCCACCCAGGGCTTCCGCCAGGGCAATGACGTCGGCACCCAGTACCGCTCGGCGGTCTACACCCACTCCCCCGCCCACCAGGCGGAGGCCGAAGCCTCCCGTGCCGCCTACCAGCAGGTCCTGGCGGCCTCGGGCTACGGCGACATCACGACGGCGATCCTCCCGGCGACGGACCGCCCCTTCTGTCCGGCGGAGCCCTACCACCAGCAATACCTCGACAAGAATCCAGCCGGCTACTGCGGCATCGGCGGCACGGGCGTGTCCTGTCCCATCGGTGTGGTCAAGGCCGACGGTTAGGCGTACGGACGCGGGTGGTCGTGTTGGCGCGGCCGGCCCGGTCGGGGCGGGGCGGGCCGCGCCGTGTGGCGGACGGTCAGATCGTCGAGGCGTCTATGACGAAGCGGTATCGGACGTCGCTCGCGAGCACCCGCTCGTACGCCTCGTTGATCTGGTCGGCGCGGATCAGCTCGATCTCCGAGCCCAGCCCGTGCTCGGCGCAGAAGTCCAGCATCTCCTGCGTCTCGGCGATCCCGCCGATCATCGAACCGGCGAGGGTCTTGCGGCCGCCGATGACGGAGAACAGGTTCAGCTCGACGGGCTCCTCCGGGGCGCCGACGTTCACCAGTGCGCCGTCGACCTTCAGCAGGCCGAGGTACGCGTCGAGGCGGAGCGGGGCCGAGACGGTCGAGATGATCAGGTCGAAGCTGCCGGCCAGCTCGTCGAAGGTGGTCTCGTCGCTGGTGGCGTAGTAGTGCGAGGCACCCAGCCGCAGGCCGTCCTCCTGCTTGCGCAGGCTCTGCGAGAGCACGGTGACCTCGGCGCCCAGCGCGTGTGCGATCTTGACGCCCATGTGGCCGAGGCCGCCGAGACCGACGACGGCGACCTTCTTGCCGGGGCCCGCCTGCCAGTGCTTGAGCGGGGAGTAGAGCGTGATGCCGGCGCACAGCAGCGGGGCGGCGACGTCGAGGGCGATGCCGTCGGGTATGCGGACGGTGTAGTTCTCGTCGACGACGACGTGCGTGGAGTAACCGCCGTATGTGGGCTCGCCGTTCTTGTCGAGGGAGTTGTACGTTCCGGTCATGCCCCCGACGCAGTACTGCTCCTGGCCGCGCAGGCAGTACGCGCACGACCGGCAGGAGTCGACGAAGCAGCCGACGCCCACGTGGTCGCCGACGGCGAACTTCGTGACGCCCGGACCGACCTCGGTGACGACGCCGGCGATCTCATGGCCCGGAACCATGGGGTAGATGCCCTCGCCCCAGCCGTCGCGGACTTGGTGGATGTCGGAGTGGCAGATGCCGGCGTACTTGATCTCGATGAGGACGTCCTGCTCGCCGACGGGGCGGCGCGGGACGGTGGTGCGCTCCAGCGGGGCCTTGGCGGTGGGGGCGGCGTAGGCGGCGACCTGGGTGACGGACATGGGGAGTGCTCCTCGAACGCTGAAGTTCCTGCGGTGCGACTCACGATGCCGGACCGTCCGTCGGCTACCCAGCACCCTGCCCCGCCTACGACTGGCGGTCCTACCCCTGGCGGGGTCAGGCACAGGCACCCTTCGCACGGGCCGCACGGCGATACTGACGGTATGGACCAGCTTGATCAGCGAGCCGAACTGGGCGAGTTCCTCCGCACCCGCCGCGCGCGACTGCGCCCCGAGGACGTGGGCCTGCCGGACTACGGGCGCCACCGCCGCGTGCCGGGGCTGCGTCGCGAGGAACTGGCGCAGCTGGCGGGGGTCTCGGTGGCGTACTACACGCGGCTGGAGCAAGGGCACGGGCAAAACGTTTCAGCGGAAGTGTTGGACGCGATCGCCCGTGCGCTGCGCCTGGATGGCACGGAGACGGAACACCTGAACCATCTGGCCAGTCCCCGGCCCCGCAGGCAGCGCAACCGCAACCACCGGGCGGAGCAGGTCCGTCCGGAGCTGCGGACCCTGTTGGACGCGATGGACGGCGTACCGGCGTACCTGGTGGGTCGGCGTCAGGACGTGATCGGCTGGAACCGGCTGGGGGCCGCGGTCTTCGGCGATTTCGGGGCGCTTCCGCCGCAGGAGCGCAATCTCGTACGGCTGGTGTTCCTGGACCCGGCGACGGTCGAGCTGTACATGGACTGGGAGTGCCGGGCGTGCGAGGTGGTGAGCAACCTGCGCATGTACGCGGGCCGGCATCCGGAGGACGAGCAGTTGTCCGCGCTGGTCGGTGAGCTGTCGGTGAAGAACGAGGAGTTCCGGCGGCTGTGGGCGGCGCACACGGTGGCGGACAACAAGACGCACGGCGTGAAGCGGCTGCGGCACCCGCTGGTGGGTGAACTGCACCTGGCCTTCGAGACCTTGGCCCTCCCGGACGACTCGGCGCAGTTCCTGGTGACGTTCCACGCCGCTGCGGGCTCCCCGTCGGCGGACGCCCTGCGTCTCCTGGCATCCTGGTCGGCCCCTTCGCCCGTGGCTCCGCAGGAAGCGGACGGAGATCGCAACGTTCCTGCCTCGGGCCAGTGAGGCCCGCGGGGGCCGACCTCTGACGCCGACGGTACGGGCGCCGGACGGGATAGCGCCCGACGGGATCCCGCCCCCCGCCGGTACGGGCGCTCGACGCTACGGCGCCCGTCAGTACGGCTACAGCTTGAGCTGGAAGATGCCCGCATCGCGTTCGTGGCGGTAGCCAAGGGCGGCGTTCACCGTCCGCATCGGGGTGTTCTCGTCCGCCACGGACGTGCTGATCTCGCGGAGGGCGGGGAAGCGGGCGGTGCCCTCCGTCACCATGCGGAGTTTGACCGCGCGGCCGAGGCCGCAGCCGCGATGGGCCGGGACGACCACCGTGTCGTACTGGAGCGCGCGCGGGGCGCTCGGATCCGGCAGGATCAGGGAGGTGTACGCGGCGACCTCCCCGGCTGCGGTCACCGCCGCGACCATCAACATCCGGCCGCCCCGGTCCAGGACCAACTGCTGCACGGCGTGCAGGCGCTGCGGGGTCCAGGCCGGGGCCGCCTCGTCCAGATCCCCGGTCGGCGCGTCCTCCATCGCCCCGTGGGCGACGGCGGCGGCGGCCACCCACGCGTCGGGGACCAGCCCCTCCCAGCACACCAGTTCGTAACCCTGCGGGAGTTCGGGCTCCGCCGTCGCCGGGCCCGCCGTCACGTCGTGGACGTACCAGCCGAGCGGCAGCACGTTCTCGAAGCCCAGCGATTCGGCGAACGCCTGCCCGGGGCCGCCGAGGTCGACCGTCGCGGAGACCGAGGTGCGGCCCTCGGCCAGCAGTTCCTCGCGGACCCGGTGCCACAGGGCCGTGCCCACCCCCTGCCGTCGCGCGTCCGGACGTACCTCCAGACGGTCCAGCGAGGCGGTGTGCGCATTGCCGGCGTCCGTGAACAGCAGCAGGCTCGCCACGCCCCCGTCCGTGGCCCAGTGCGCGAAGTGGCCGGTGGGCGGCGGCACGCGCAGCCGACCGGCGATCCTCACCCGCGTGGGTGCGGGGGTACCGGGCAGGTCGGCGGCGTGCGCCGCGGTCACCACCGCGACCCAGGCGTCCACCTCGGGGTCGGTCGGGGGCACGGACAGCTTGGTGATGGGGAGGGTCATGATCGGGAACACTAGCCCCGCCCCGGGCCGGACGCTCGGGGGTTTTCCGGCATCCTGGCCCCGGAAAGGCGGATGGCGGGGAGCCCTGGTGAGGGGCTCCCCGCCATCCGCGGGAGTTGCGTGCACCGGTCCAACCGGTTCCCCGGACGTGGCCCGGGGGGAGGGTCAGGAGGCCGTGCCGGCCTTCCAGTCCGCCCAGCTCATGTTCCAGCCGTTGAGGCCGTTGTCCGGCTTGATGGTCTTGTCCGGCGAGTTGATCACCGTGACCACGTCACCGATGAGCGAGTTGTCGTAGAACCAGGCCGCGGGCTGGTTCGGGTCGTTCGCGCCCTTGACGTCGTTCAGGCCCACGCAGCCGTGGCTGGTGTTCACGCTGCCGAAGATCGAGTCCGATCCCCAGTAGTTGCCGTGGATGAAGGTGCCGGAGGTGGACAGCCGCATCGCGTGCGGGACGTCCTTGATGTCGTACTCGCCCTTGCCCTCACCGTTCTTGAAGCCGACGGTGGCACCGTCCATCCGGGTCTCCTTGAACTTCTCGGAGATCACCATCTGGCCGTTGTACGTCGGGTTCTCCGGGGAGCCCGCCGATATCGGGATGGTCTTGAGGACGGCACCGTCCCGCGTGACCGTCATCTTCTTCGTCTTCGCGTCGACCGTGGAGACCTGGCTCCGGCCGATCTTGAAGGTGGCGGTCTTGTTCTGCACGCCCTGGATGCCCGGGGCGCCCTGCACCCCGTCCAGCGCCAGCTTCAGCGTGACGGTGGAGTTCGCCTGCCAGTACTGCTCCGGGCGGAAGTCCAGCCGCTGCGGGTTGAACCAGTGGCCGACGACCTCCTGACCGCTGCTGGAGGTCACGGTGATCGCCGCCTGGACCGCCTTCTGGTCCTTGATCGGCTTGTTGAACGTGATCGAGACCGGCATGCCCACGCCGACGGTCTGGCCGTCGTCCGGTTCGAACGAGCCGATGAAGCTGTTCTCCGGGGAGACGGTGGTGAAGGAGGCGTTCTCGTGCGCCTCCTTGCCGTCCGCGTCCTTGGCGGTCGCGGACAGGGCGTACTTGGTGGAGCGCTTCAGCGAGCCCTCCGGCTTCCAACTCTTGCCGTCGGCGGCTATCTTCCCGGGCACGGCCGCGCCCTCGGAGGTCTTCAGCTCGACCGCGGTGAGCGTGCCGTCACTGACGGCGACGTTCGTCGCGTCGTTCAGGCCGACGTTGGTCGCACCGTCCTTCGGCGTGATCGTTATCTTGGCCTTGGAGGCGTCCTTGGCCGCGGCGGCGTCCACGTCCGACTGGGACTTGCTTGTGCCGTCCCCGCCGCCCTTCGACTTGTCGTCGCCCCCACCGTTGCACGCCGAGAGCACCAGCACGCCACCGAGTACGGCGGATATGGCCACAAGGGACCTTCTCCGCCGCTTCCTGTCCGTCCTCACACGCCACTCCATCGTTGCCTGAACCCCCGAGCTCCGGGCAGGGGGGCGCGCCCCCCTGCCTCGCACCAGTCAACGCGTTGAAGGGCCGGATCGGTTCCACATCCCCGTGAATGTGGGCAACCACACGGTCAGGCGTTGTCGGTCGTCTCTTCGTCGAACTCCCCATCTTCCTCGTCCAGGTCCCACTCCAAGGACTCGGGGTCGTACTCGACGGGCTCGCTGCTCCAGGAGGCCTGCGCCAGATCCACGCCGGGGATGTCCGCGACCAGGTCAGTGGGATCGACGAGGTACGCGAGTGCCTCGGACTCGTCCTCGCGTACGGCCGACTCGGCGTGGCCGCGCTCCTCGTCCGGCATGAACTCGTCGGCCTGGATGTGCGCGAGCGCAGCGCCGGTGAGTGCCTCTGCGTCGGGCACCTCCAGCACCAAATCCACCCGAAGCCGTACGTACCGTGATGTGTCAGAAGGGTTCATACGACGGAGAGTAAGCCCGGAGAACCCCCGACTTTCCCACGACCCGCCCTTGTCCGTAGCATCACCGCACACGGCCAATTCGCTGCTTCCGCAAGGGGGATCGCACCGTGTCCGCACGCCGACCGCTGCTCACCGCTCTCGGAGCGACCACCCTCCTCGCCGCCCTCTGGTTCGTGCCCTCGGCCAACGCCACCGCACCCGGGTCCGCGGCATCCGGGTCGGCCGCGCCGCAATCCCCCGCGCCCGCGTCCGCGAACGCGTTCGGGTCCGACACGGTGACCACCGTGGAGGGCCCCTCGGCCGCCTCGCCGCAGACGGCCGGGCAGGTCCCGCTGGGGCTCGCCGACACCGGCGGGATCGACACCACCCCGTACCTGCTGGGCGGCACCCTCTGCCTGGGCCTAGGGGCCGGGTTCGTCACCTTCTCCGTACGCCGCTCGCGTTCCTAGCCCGCGGGCCGCTCGGGCCCCGTACACGTACGGAGGGGCCGCCCCCGGGAAACGTTTCCCGGCGGCGGCCCCTCCGCGGTACGGCAAGGGTGGGGCGAGGGGTCAGGCGAGCGGACCCGTCACCGGCTCCACCGCGGCGACGAGGCCGCCCGTACGGACGAACGCGTCGGCGGCGGCCAGGTCAGGGGCGAGGAAACGATCCGGCCCAGGACCCTCCACACCAGCCGCGCGAGCCGCCGCGATGGCCGCCCGGCTGGCCGGGGCCGGGGTCAGACCGTGGCGCAGCTCGATGGCCCGGGTGGCCGCGTACAGCTCGATCGCGATGATCCGGGTCAGGTTGTCGACGGCGGTACGGAGCTTGCGCGCGGCCGACCAGCCCATCGAGACGTGGTCCTCCTGCATGGCGGAGGAGGGGATCGAGTCGGCGGAGGCCGGCACGGCCAGTCGCTTCATCTCGCTCACCAGGGCGGCCTGCGTGTACTGCGCGATCATCAGACCGGAGTCGACACCGGCGTCGTCCGCGAGGAACGGCGGCAGGCCGTGCGAACGGTTCTTGTCGAGCAGCCGGTCGGTGCGGCGCTCGGCGATGGAGCCGAGGTCGGCCGCGGCGATGGCCAGGAAGTCCAGGACGTACGCGACCGGGGCCCCGTGGAAGTTGCCATTGGACTCCACGCGCCCGTCGGGCAGCACCACCGGGTTGTCGACGGCCGAGGCGAGCTCGCGCGAAGCCACCAGGGCGGCGTGCGCCATGGTGTCGCGGCCGGCGCCGGCGACCTGCGGGGCGCAGCGCACCGAGTACGCGTCCTGCACGCGCGGGGCCGACTCCTCCTGGAAGTGCCCGGTGAGCCCGGAGCCCTTCAGGACGGCGGCCATGTTCGCGGCGGAGGCGCCCTGGCCCGGGTGCGGGCGGATGGCGTGCAGCTCGGGCGCGAGGACCCTCTCCGTGCCGAGCAGCGCCTCCAGCGTCAGCGCGGCGGTGATGTCGGCGGACTTGTAGAGCTTGTCGAGGTCGGCGAGGGCCATGACGAGCATGCCGAGCATGCCGTCCGTGCCGTTGAGGAGGGCGAGCCCCTCCTTCTCGCGGAGCTCGACCGGCGCGATCCCGGCCTCGGCGAGGAGCTCACCGGCGGGGCGGACGACGCCGTCCGGCCCCTCGGCGTCGCCTTCGCCCATCAGGGCGAGCGCGCAGTGCGAGAGCGGTGCAAGGTCGCCGGAGCAGCCGAGCGAGCCGTACTCGTGGACGACGGGCGTGATGCCCGCGTTGAGCACGTCGACCATCGTCTGGGCGACGGACGGCCGGACGCCGGTGTGCCCGGAGGCGACGGTCTTCAGGCGGAGGAACATCAGGGCGCGAACGACCTCCCGCTCGACGCGCGGGCCCATGCCCGCGGCGTGGGAGCGGACGATGTTGCGCTGGAGCTGGGCGCGCAGCTCGGGGCTGATGTGCCGGGAGGCGAGGGCGCCGAAGCCGGTGGACACCCCGTAGACGGGTTCGGGCTTGGCGGCGAGGGCATCGACGATCTCGCGGGCGCGGGCGAGGGCGTCGAGCGCCTCGCCGGACAGCTGGACCCGTGCGTTGCCGCGGGCGACGGCGATGACGTCTTCGGCGGTGGTCCCGGACGTCCCCACCACGACAGTGTGCATATCCATATTCAGCACCCTACGGACTGAATCGCTTCATGTCACTAGCGACTTTCACGAGGGACCCTTACGCCGCCGCGAACGGATCTACGCCCGGCCCCGGAAGCGACGCCGCTCACCGGCCGCCTCCTGCTGGGCGGCGTCGGCCAACCGGACCACGGCGGTGTCCCGGCCGGCGACGACGGGCTTGGGGGAACGGGCGGCCTTGGCCTTGTACTGGGCGGCGTCGGCCAGCCGGAACAGCCGCCGGGAGGACTTCACGAGCCCGATCGGGTCCCCGGTGGAGGCGACCCCGCACGCCACGCCCTCCCCCAGCTCCAGCTCGGCGGCGCGCAGGCACAACTCCTCGGTCACCCGTACCACCTGGTCAGCGGGGGGTCCCACGCTCAGCAGGCAGAACTCGTCGCCGCCGAGCCGGGCCACGAGCGCGCCGGGCAGCATCGCCCCGCAGAGGCTGAGCACGGACCCGAACCGCTCCAGCAGCCGGTCGCCCATGGCGTGCCCGAGGGTGTCGTTGACCCGCTTGAGCCCGTTGAGGTCGCACACCACGAGGCTGACGACGGTCCCGGCGCGGCGGTGCTCCTCAAGGGCCTCGTCCAGCCGCATGTCGACGGCGCGGCGGTTGGCCAGGCCGGTGAGCGGATCGGTGAAGGCCAGCCGTCGGGCTTCTTCGAGGCGGTCGTTCTGGGCGAGGCCCGCGGCGACGACGGCGGCGAGGACGGTCGCGAACTCGGCGTCGTCCTCGTCGAAGTCCGCCATGCCCTCGTCCCTGGCCACGTACAGCTCGCCCCAGGCCCGCCCGCTGAGCACGATGGGGGCGACGACGCAGGTCCCGCGCCCGCGCCTGCGCAGGGCTTCGCCGCGCCGCCCCGGGCGGCTCCCACCGGCGCTCTCCACCCAGGCGTGCGGGCCGCCGCCCCCGACCCAGCGTTCGTGCAGGAACTCGGTGATCTCGGGGAAGTCGTGCACGGGATACGACTCGTCCTCGGGGAACTCGACCTCCCCGGCGCGCCGCTCGCCCTCGTTGACGAGCACCCGCAGCCGCCCCCGCTCCCGCTCCCACGCGGAGATCGCGGCGAACGACCCGTCCATCGCGAGGCGCGCCCCCCGCGCAGCCGCCCGGACGCTGTCCCGCGGCGCGCACGCCGCGGCCATGGCCTGCGCAAGGCCCACGACGGCTCGCAGCCGCCCGTCGACTCCCATCACCCCAGATTAGGGAGTTTTGTCTAACTTCGTGGTCTACCCCTCGTACCCCGGTCCGCCGTCGGGGGCGGCGCGCGCTGCCGCACCCGGTGGAGACGGTCGCGAACACAGCCGTCCGGTTGCGCGGCGGGTGCGCCCGTCCGCTGGAACCGGGGTCGGCGACCTCCGGAAGCGTGATGCACGCCTCGCTCGGCGGGTCGAGCAGCACGGCGGTCTGCGGTCTGCGGCCTGCCGTCGGAACCTACGCGGGTACGGGAACTGCGCGCCCCGTGCAGACGCCTCGACGGCGCAGTCGGTTGCTCAGCGCCGGGTCACCAGGACTGCACCGACCTGCGCGCGCCCTACAAACCCGGCCACTGCGGCTTGCGCTTCTCGTTGAACGCGGCCACGCCCTCCGCGCGGTCGCCGGAGAAGGCCACCGTCCGCCAGGCCGCGTCCTCGATCTCCAGGCCTGCCGCCAGGTCCATCCCGTGGCCCAGCCGCAGCGCCCGCTTGGCCGCGCGCAGGCCGACCGGCGAGTTCGCGGCCATCCGGGCGGCCAGGGCCAGCGCCTCGTCCCGGTCGCGGCCGGCCGGGACCAGGGAGTCCACCAGGCCCAGGGAGAGCGCCTCCGGGGCCTCCACCCGCCGGGCGGTGAAGATCAGCTCGGCGGCCCGGGCGGCGCCCACCCGGCGCGGCAGCAGCTGCGTGCCGCCGCCGCCGGGGATGACACCCACCGACACCTCGGGCAGGCCGACCACGGCCGTCTCGTCGGCGACGATCACGTCACAGGCCAGGGCCAGCTCGAAGCCGCCGCCCAGCGCGAACCCGTGCACCGCCGCGATCGTCGGCATCGGCAGCTCCAGGACGCCCCCGTACGCACCGCGCGTGGTGGGTCGCTGCCGTACCAGCTCGGCGTCCGACAGGGAGTTCCGCTCCTTGAGGTCGGCGCCGACGCAGAACGCCCGCTCGGCCGTGGAGGTGAGCACGACCACCCGTACCGACGGGTCCGCGGCCAGCGCGGCGCAGGCCGCTCCGACGGACCGCGCCATCTCCGTGGAGACCGCGTTCATCGCCTTGGGCCGGTCCATCGCCAGCTCCGCGACGTGCCCGTCGCCCTCCCGACGTACCGCGACGAATTCTCCGAAGCGCTGCTCAGACATGCCTGCGACCCTCCCGGTTAACGAGCGTTACCGCCGCACTCTAGTGCCCGTGGCGCGCGGGAAGGAGACCCCCGGCCCACCCGTTCCGCTCCCTCTGGCGGAGCAGCCCCGCGGAACAACCTCGCGGGTATCGGGCGATCCGGCAACGGGCGATCCGGCAACGGCGGTCGGGGCGAGGGGAGGATGGATCGGCCCGAGGCCCCGGGCAGGCGGGCGCGCCGACCGGGAGGCACGGCAGCCGGCCCCTCAGCCCCTCGGCTTCCTCCGGGTCAGCGACCAGGGCTCGACCACGCCCAGTCCGCGGACCGGCCGCTGCCACATCGGCTGGAGCGCGAAGCGGTAGGCCCCGCCGCCCTCCTCGGACTCGGCTTCCTTCTCCGACACCGGGGCGGCGCCGGTCCGGCCGAGTTCCTCCGCCATCGCCCCGTCCACCAGGACGGCGTCCTTGGGGGCTATCGACGTCAGGCGGCTCGCCAGGTTCACGGTGGTGCCGAAGACGTCGCCCATGCGGGTCGTCACGGTGCCGAAGGCGATCCCGACCCGCAGTTCGGGCATCTGGGGATCGGCCTCCATCGTCTCGATGAGCCGCAGTGCGATCTCCGCCGCGGTCGCCGCGTCGTCGGCGCAGTACAGGACCTCGTCGCCCAGCGTCTTGATCAGCCGGCCGCCGTGCGCGGCCACCAGGTCCGCGGAGGTCGTCTCGAAGGACTCGACCAGCTCGCCGAGCTCCTCCTCCTCCAGGCGGCGGGTCAGACGGGTGAAGCCCACCAGGTCCGCGAAGCCCACGGCGAGGCGCCGGTCGACCATCTCCTCGTCGTCCGCCACCTGCACCACGCGCCCGGTGGCCGCCGCCAGCTGCCGCCGCCACACGTAGACGAGGAATTCTTCGAGCTCGGGCAGCAGCAGCTCCACCAGCGGGTACGTGACCTCGGTGCGGGTCATCCCGGGCTCCGGCGGCTCCGTCAGCCCTTCCAGGAAGGAATCGATCTGCCATTCCGCCAGTCGGGCGGTGGTCTGCCCGGTCGACCGTGCCACCTGCACGGCCATCGGCTCGCTCAGCAGCCCGGCCTCGACCAGACCGGCGAGCCGGCGCAGCGCCAGGACGTCCGCCTCCGTGAGGGCCTTGGCCTGGCCGATGTCCGCGAAGCCCATCGCCCGCCAGAAGCGGGAGGCGAGTTCCATCGAGACCCCGGCACTGCGGGCCGCCTGGAAGGGGGTGTACCGGCGCTCGGCGCCCAGGATCAGCTGCTCCAGCCGGATGGCGAGCGGATCCGCGGTCGGCTGGGCGGTGTGGTCGACCTCGTGGAGGGGAGTGTGCTGGTCACGCCCGATCGGTGTGCCCGGGCCGGTTGGCCCGGGGGCGGACGCGCTGGACGTAGGGTCGTCGACGGTCAAGGGCCGCCTCCTGTCCATTCCGTGCGCTCTGCCCTGCCGAACCGGGTGATCACCGAGAGGACCGGGATCGCCTAAACCATACGGCAGGTGTGCCGTAGCTCACTCCCCACTCCCCGCAGTGGCGGCAGTGCTACCGCGCCGACCGCAGGTGCACCACGTCCCCGGCCCCCACGGTCTCGTGCCGGTCCTCCGCCGTACGGACGACGAGCCGCCCGTCCGCGTCCACCGCTTCGGCCGTCCCGGTGAGCGTGCGGCCTCCGGGCAGGTCCGCCCGCACGTGCCGGCCGAGCGTGACGCAGTCCGCCGCGTACGCCTCCTGGAGGCCGCTGGCCGCCGGGTCCCCGCCGGCCGCCCGCCAGTCCCCGTACCACTGCTCCAGGGAGCGCAGGACGGCCTTCAGCAGGGGCTCCCGGTCCGTCACGGCGGCCTTCGCCAGCATCAGCGAGCCCGCTTGCGGCACCGGCAGCTCGTCCTCGGTCAGGGTGACGTTGACCCCGATGCCGAGGACGATCCCGTCGCTCACCCGCTCGGCGAGGATGCCGCCGGTCTTGCGTTCCGCCCCGCCCACGGTGACCAGCAGGTCGTTGGGCCACTTGAGGGAGGCGTCCACGCCGGACGCCCGGGACAGCCCGGTCGCGGCAGCCACCCCGGCGAGCAGGGTCAGCCAGCCCCACCGCTCCTGCGGTACGGCTGGGCCCGGCTTGAGCAGGACGGAGAAGAACAGCCCGGACCGGGCCGGCGCGACCCAGCTCCGGTCCAGCCGGCCTCGTCCGGCGGTCTGCTCCTCGGCGATGAGGACGGCCCCCTCGGGCAGCTCCCCGGCCCGGGCCGCGAGATCGGTGTTGGTGGAACCGGTGGAGTCGACCACCTCCACCGACGACCACAGCCCCGTGTCGGTGACCAGGGCCCGCTCCAGTGCGGCGGCGTTCAGCGGCGGCCGGTCGAGGTTCGACCAGCGGCCCGCGGAGGCTCCCGAGGGAGCTCCTCCTGATGCATCTGATGGCGTCATGCAACCCACAGTAGGTGTGTCAAACGCCGCACTGCCGAGCGCCATGCCCGCCGATACGCTACGCACCAGTAGCCAGCAGTAGTCAATCAATTGACCAGGCAGTTGACACCACACAGGGAGCCGCGACCCCGATGTCACAACCCTCAGAGCCGATCGACATGCACACGACCGCGGGCAAGATCGCGGACCTGCAGCGCCGCATCGACGAAGCCACTCACGCCGGGTCCGCGCGGGCAGTGGAGAAGCAGCACGCCAAGGGGAAGCTGACGGCGCGTGAGCGGGTCGCCCTGCTGCTGGACGAGGGGTCCTTCGTCGAGCTCGACGAGTTCGCCCGGCACCGGTCGACCAACTTCGGGCTGGAGAAGACCCGCCCCTACGGCGACGGCGTCGTCACCGGCTACGGCACGGTGGACGGCCGCCCGGTGGCCGTGTTCTCGCAGGACTTCACCGTCTTCGGCGGGGCCCTCGGCGAGGTCTACGGCCAGAAGATCATGAAGGTGATGGACTTCGCGCTGAAGACCGGCTGCCCGCTCGTCGGCATCAACGACTCCGGCGGCGCCCGCATCCAGGAAGGCGTCAGCGCGCTGGGCATGTACGGCGAGATCTTCCGCCGCAACGTGCACGCCTCGGGCGTGATCCCGCAGATCAGCCTGATCGTGGGCCCCTGCGCGGGCGGCGCCGTGTACTCCCCCGCCATCACCGACTTCACCGTGATGGTCGACCAGACCTCGCACATGTTCATCACCGGCCCGGACGTCATCAAGACGGTCACCGGTGAGGACGTCGGCTTCGAGGAGCTGGGTGGTGCCCGCACCCACAACTCCACCTCGGGCGTGGCCCACCACATGGCCGGGGACGAGAAGGACGCCATCGAGTACGTCAAGTCGCTCCTGGCGTACCTGCCGTCGAACAACCTCTCCGAGCCGCCCGCCTTCCCGGAAGAGGCGGACACCGAGGTCTCGGACGAGGACCGCGAGCTCGACGTCCTGATCCCGGACAGCGCGAACCAGCCGTACGACATGCACGCCGTGATCGAGCACGTGCTGGACGACGCGGAGTTCCTGGAGACCCAGTCGCTCTTCGCGCCGAACATCCTCACCGGCTTCGGCCGGGTCGAGGGGCACCCGGTCGGCATCGTCGCCAACCAGCCCATGCAGTTCGCCGGCTGCCTGGACATCAACGCCTCCGAGAAGGCCGCCCGTTTCGTGCGGACCTGCGACGCCTTCAACATCCCGGTGCTGACGTTCGTGGACGTACCGGGCTTCCTGCCGGGCACGGACCAGGAGTACAACGGAATCATCCGACGCGGCGCGAAACTGATCTACGCGTACGCCGAGGCCACCGTCCCCCTGATCACCGTCATCACCCGCAAGGCCTTCGGCGGCGCGTACGACGTCATGGGCTCCAAGCACCTCGGCGCGGACCTGAACCTGGCCTGGCCGACCGCGCAGATCGCCGTCATGGGCGCGCAGGGCGCGGTGAACATCCTGCACCGCCGTGCGATCGCCGAGGCGGAGGAGGCGGGCAACGCCGAGGAGACCCGGGCCCGGCTCATCGCCGAGTACGAGGACACGCTGCTCAACCCGTACACCGCCGCCGAACGGGGTTACGTCGACGCGGTGTGCATGCCGTCCGAGACCCGGGCGCACGTGGTCAAGGGGCTGCGCCAGCTGCGCACCAAGCGCGAGTCCCTGCCCCCGAAGAAGCACGGCAACATCCCCCTCTAGACCCCAGGAGGTCTCCGTGGTGATCAAGGTCGTCAAGGGGAACCCGACGCCCGAGGAGCTGGCCGCCGCACTGGCGGTGGTCCAAGCGCGCGCGGCGGTGCTGGCCTCGGCACCGTCGGGCGCGCCGCGGGTGACGGACGAGTGGGCGGCGCCGGCCCGGGTGGCACGGCGCACGCTGCCGCAGCCGGGGCCGCGCGCGTGGGCCCGTACGTACTGGCCCGGCTAGGGCTGTGACCGGAAGGGTCGGCCGGTGAACCCTTCCGCCACAGCGCCAGAGCCGCTGCCGGACCCGAAGATGGTGTGAACGGACCGTGGCGCCTGAGTACCCGTACTCAGGCGCCACGGCCGTCTGCGGGGCCAGGATCGGGGCATGCTCTGGTCAGACCCGAAGAACGAGCCGCCCAAGGACATGCGCGACGCGCAGGCGATGGTCCGGCGGATGACCGTCGTGGTCGTCCTCGCGATGCTGGTGGTCGTGTACGTCCTGGGCGTGGGCTTCTAGGGCGTGTCCGGGCCCGGATCGCCCCGCCTACGATGACGGGCATGACTGAAGCCGCCCACGCCCTCGTCCTCGCCTCCGCCTCACCCGCCCGGCTGAACCTGCTGCGCCAGGCCGGGCTCGCCCCGCACGTGATCGTCAGCAATTTCGACGAGGACGCGCTCGACGCGGAGACCCCGGCCGAACTGGCGCTGGCACTGGCCGAGGCCAAGGCGGCCGTCGTGGCGGCCACGGACGAGGCTGCGGGCGCCCTGGTGATCGGCTGCGACTCGGTGCTGGAACTGGACGGCGAGGCGCTGGGCAAGCCGGCGGACGCCGAGGAGGCCACCGCCCGTTGGAAGGCGATGCGCGGCCGGTCCGGCGTCCTGCGCACCGGTCACTGCGTCATCGACACGGCGACCGGGCGTCAGGTCTCGGCGACGGCGTCCACGACGGTCCGGTTCGGCGAGCCGACGGACGCGGAGGTGGCGGCGTACGTGGCGAGCGGCGAGCCGCTGCACGTGGCCGGCGCCTTCACCCTGGACGGTCTGTCGGCGCCGTTCATCGACGGGATCGACGGGGACCACGGGAACGTCATCGGGTTGTCGATGCCGCTGCTGCGCTCCCTGCTGGGCGAATTGGGCGTTTCCATCACGGACTTGTGGGCTTGAGCTCCCCGAGCGGCCCGGGCGGGGCCGGTGGCGCGTCGTGGACGTCCCCGGCGTCCGGGGTGCCCGCTGGGCCCCCGGGGCCGCCCCGGGCCCCGTTCTGGGCCCCGTTCTGGCCCGTGTAGAGCGTCAGGGTCAGGACGAGCAGGCAGAGGATCAGCATCATCGCCACGAAGGCGCCCCAGCCGACCAGGCCGACGCTGAGCGCGCCGAGCAGCGCGTGGGTGACGGCGGCCGTGATGAGCACGGTGCGGGCGAAGCCGCCCGGGGCCCGGTCGCGGACGGCCGCGACGGCGAGGAGCACGGCGCACAGGAGCAGGAACGCGCCGATGCCCGCCCCCATCGCATATGTTGCTGTGGACATGACATCGGGATCCATGCCGGCGATGGACATCGACTGATTGTGGGTGGTCCTACCCAGCACGATGTGGACGAGAACGAGCACCGCCGCCTCGGCGACGAGCACGATCGCGGCCGACCCGGCCACGAGCCTGCGCAGCACGACGCCCACGACGACCCACCCCTCCCCCACGGCTCCCCGGCCACAAGCCTGTTCGACGCCCTGGAGGCTACTAACGGGTAAACGTGCGGACAAGGGGTCCGGACCGCTTCGTTACGCGAAGGCCCCAGGGCAGCGATCACGCAAAGAATCTGTGGGCCGTTCGTAGGGACTCGACAAAGAATCACGGGGGGCCGCTGACCCGGCGGACAGAGACCTCGGATACAACACGGGGTTACTGTGCAGTCGGGGATCCCCCTGACCTGGGGCGCCACAAGGGCTTTCCTCGCTTGAGGCGGACTCGAATCACACTCCGTGTGGGCAAGGTCACCTCTAGGGAAGGGTCGAAACGCCGTGTGGGCTGTCCCTAAACTCAGCTTGTTTCAAGGAGGGAGCCATCGTGCGCAAGGTGCTCATCGCCAACCGTGGCGAAATCGCTGTCCGCGTTGCTCGGGCCTGCCGGGATGCCGGAATCGCGAGCGTAGCCGTCTACGCCGATCCGGACCGGGACGCTCTGCACGTCCGCGCGGCCGACGAAGCTTTCGCGTTGGGCGGTGACACCCCGGCCGCCAGCTACTTGGACATTTCCAAGGTCCTGCAGGCCGCAGCCGATTCCGGCGCGGACGCCATCCATCCCGGATACGGCTTCCTCTCCGAGAACGCCGACTTCGCGCAGGCCGTCCTGGACGCGGGCCTGACCTGGATCGGCCCGCCGCCGCAGGCCATCCGCGACCTCGGCGACAAGGTCGCCGCCCGGCACATCGCGCAGCGCGCCGGCGCCCCGCTGGTCGCCGGTACGCCGGACCCGGTCTCCGGGGCCGAGGAGGTCGTCGCGTTCGCCAAGGAGCACGGCCTGCCGATCGCGATCAAGGCCGCCTTCGGCGGTGGCGGGCGCGGCCTGAAGGTCGCCCGCACCCTCGAAGAGGTGCCCGAGCTCTACGACTCGGCGGTCCGCGAGGCCGTCGCCGCGTTCGGGCGCGGCGAGTGCTTCGTCGAGCGCTACCTCGACAAGCCGCGGCACGTCGAAACGCAGTGCCTGGCCGACTCCCACGGCAACGTGGTCGTGGTCTCCACGCGTGACTGCTCGCTCCAGCGCCGCCACCAGAAGCTGGTGGAGGAGGCCCCCGCGCCGTTCCTGTCCGAGGCGCAGAACGCGGAGCTGTACGCCGCTTCAAAGGCGATCCTGAAGGAAGCCGGCTACGTCGGCGCCGGCACCGTCGAGTTCCTCGTCGGCACCGACGGCACGATCTCCTTCCTGGAGGTCAACACCCGCCTCCAGGTCGAGCACCCGGTCACCGAAGAGGTCACCGGCATCGACCTGGTCCGCGAGATGTTCCGCATCGCCGACGGCGAGGAGCTCGGCTACGGGGACCCGGTCCTGCGCGGCCACTCCTTCGAGTTCCGCATCAACGGCGAGGACCCAGGCCGCGGCTTCCTGCCGGCCCCGGGCACCGTCACGAAGTTCGCCGGCCCCTCCGGCCCCGGCGTCCGCCTGGACGCGGGCGTGGAATCCGGCAGCGTGATCGGCCCCGCCTGGGACTCGCTGCTGGCCAAGCTGATCGTCACCGGCGCCACCCGCGAGCAGGCCCTCCAGCGCGCCGCGCGCGCCCTGGGCGAGTTCGAGGTCGAGGGCATGGCCACGGCCATCCCCTTCCACCGCGCGGTCGTCGCCGACCCCGCGTTCGCGCCCGTCGACGGGACCCCGTTCACCGTCCACACCCGCTGGATCGAGACCGAGTTCGTCAACGAGATCCCGGCGTTCACGGCCCCCGCGGCCGAGGACGTCGACGAGGAGCCGGGCCGCGAGACGGTCGTCGTCGAGGTCGGCGGCAAGCGCCTGGAGGTCTCGCTGCCGTCCTCGCTGGGCATGACCCTGGCCCGTACGGCCGCTGCCGGTGGAGCCAAGCCCAAGCGCCGCGCCGCCAAGAAGTCCGGCCCGGCCGCCTCCGGCGACACCCTCGCCTCTCCGATGCAGGGCACGATCGTCAAGGTCGCGGTCGAGGAGGGCCAGCAGGTCAACGAGGGCGACCTCGTCGTCGTACTGGAGGCCATGAAGATGGAGCAGCCGCTGAACGCGCACCGCTCCGGCACGATCGTCGGCCTGGCGGCCGAGGTCGGCGCGAGCCTCACCTCGGGCGCCCCGATCTGCGAGATCAAGGACTGATCCCGCAGGTCGCAGGAACGAAGTCGGCCCCCAGGACCCTTTTCGGGTCCTGGGGGCCGACGTCATGTGCGGCGCCCGGCGGTCACCAGGTGCCGGGCGATGCCTCCCAGCTCTTCAGCGGGGGTTCGAACCCGCCGTCGGTGCGGTCGGTGCGCCCTTGAAGGTGAAGACCGCGCTGCCTCCGGCGTAGTAGTTGTACGTGATCGCGATGTCGTCGCGGCCGTCCCCGTTGAAGTCACCGGTGACGTGCTTGGACTCGTTCCAGCACCCGTTGCCGTTGCCGGACCTCCAGCTGCCGAAGGAGGCGTTGAACGTGCCGTCCGCCTTCGCGAGAAGGTGTGGGTGCCCGTGTTGCAGCTGCCGTGGTCGTACATCATGCCCAAGTCGCCGCGGCCGTCGCCGTTGAAGTCGCCCGCCAGGTCGGTGCGCAGGTCGGCCGTGCGGTCGGCCGTCTTGTGCTCGACGCTGACGCCCGTGGTGTGGTTGTGACGGATGTAGCCGCCCGAGAAGTCCTCGCGGGGGCCGTCGTACTCGTCCGACTGCGGGTAGCCCAGGAAGCTCTTCTCGGCACCGAGCGAGAGCCGAAGGCGGAGCCGTCGGCCGGCTGACGGCCGGGGAACACGACACGGCTACCGGCCGGTTCCCATCGGTCGCCCCCGTTGTCGACTTCAACGAGCCCAAGCAGCAGAACCCTTACGTCTACGCGAACAACTCGCCGGTGACGTTCAGCGACCCCAGTGGTCTGTCGATCGCGCCTCCCACGATGCCGATCAAGGACTTCACGGACGCCGAGGCAGCCTGGGCCAACATGATCCAGGGCAAGAGCGCCCTGGACATCGCGCTCGAAGTCGCGATGGGCATCCCGAAAGACGCATCGGGATACAACGACATCCGTGACTGCCTGGGCGGTGACTGGGGCGCCTGCGCAGGCCTCGCCCTGGACGCGGCGCTGCCCTTCGCGGGCCGCGCCAAGCGCATCATCAAGGCACCGGACCGGGCCTGGGAGGCCTTCAACAGCTGGTCGCAGAAGCTTTCTTTGGCACGCGACATCCTCAGGCGGGTCGAGCGCTATCAGCAGGCGAGGGCGAAGTACGCCGAGGACCTGGCCGAGTGGAAACGGCAGATAGAGGAAGCCGCCGAACGAGCGAGAAAACTGGAGGAGGAAGCAGCGGCGAGCAAGGACACCGACAGCGGCGGGACCGAGACGACAGCTCCTGCCTGCAACAGCTTCGTCCCCGGCACCAAGGTCCTGATGGCCGACGGCTCCTCCAAGCCCATTGAGGACGTCGCCACCAACCCGGAGTCCGGCGCCACCGCTGCTCAGCCGGTCGTCGCACAGATCTTCGGTGAGGGTCAGAAAAACCTCGTCGAGATCACGATCGATACCGATGGCGCACACGGCGACGCGTCCGAGAAGCTGACCGCCACGGACGGCCACCCGTTCTGGGCGCCGAGCCTGGACAAGTGGCTGAAGGCGACCGATCTCACAGCCGGCCAGTGGCTCCAGACCTCGTCCGGTACCTGGGTACAGGTGACCGAGGTCAAGCGCTGGACCCAGCACCAGAAGGTCCGCAACCTCACTGTCGCCAGCGAGCACACCTACTACGTGCTGGCGGGCTCCACTCCCGTCCTGGTCCACAACTGCGGCAAGGGCGACGGGAAGAAGGTCGAGTCTCCGGCCTTCAAGAAGGACCCTTACCACCCGAAGGAAGTGGAGGAGCGGTCCATCCCCCAGGAGGTTCACGACACCGTGGACGCGATCCGAAGCGGCGCGATCGACCAGCGCATATCCAGCGGCGACTGGATACCTATACGCGACGCCGGGACACCCCCGGCAGGGCCGCCAGGTGGGTCGGCGCGACTATTTACACAAGGGTGGGAGAAGCGGGCAAGACCACCGCGAACAACACCTTGACCAGAGTTCTCGTCGACCGGCACGGCAACATCGGCTACGTGCTCGGGCATGATTACAACGCGGTGCATCATTATCCCTGGGGCACACTGCCTGGCGCATTCACAGGCCGCTCCGGGCCAGCCCGACGACGATAGGAAAGGGAATGCCTGAGCAGTCGGAGTGGGAAGTGCAACTCGCCATGGCGGGCCTGTCCGTACAGAAGACAGCCGTCATCCCCGCAGGAGCAATCCCTCCTGCAGTCGCGGGTCAGATGGTGAGCTGCCTCCCTGGAGACACCCGAAGCGAATCCTGGGTGGACGTGGAGGACCCGCTCCTCCATGAGAAGGCGAATTCCGACTGGTACCGCCTCTCGATCACGAACGGACTTTTCGAGGAAGACGATCCGACCTTCTTCATCGCGCTTCAACCGCTCGGCGAAGAAGGCCCGTCCCAATGGATCTGCGTGACACTGCAGCCCTCCTGGGACCTCATGGGAAAGGGCGCGGCCGGACTTCTCGGCAGCGCCCATGGACGCCCGGAGTTCCTCGCGCTGTCGCGTGACGGAAGCGTGTTGTGCTGCGGCACCACATCGCAATTTGCGATCGGCACGGTGGTGGTGACATCACCGGACCGTTCAGAGGTCCTCCGGAGATTCGCCCGCTATCTCAGCACCTCCGAGATCGGTTATCCGGAGTCTCGCGCCGCCGCCCGACGGTGGCTCGACAGCACCGAATGACACAGATGCCCCACCGGGCACGCCCGGTGGGGCATCTGCACTCCCGGCGGAACTACCGCCGCCGCATGTCCGCCACCCTCGCCCGCTCCCGCTCCCCCTGGTCCGACAGGGGGGAGGCGCTGCGGAGCTGGGCCGTCGGGCCGCCGCGTCGTTGCACGGGAAGGGGGGACTCCCGCCGCGGCCGACGGCCCTGTATGCCGTCCGCCGCTGCGGAGGCGACGGAACCGGCCACGGTGATCTGGACGCCCTGGTCCGCCAGGGCCTGGAGCTCCGTGGCCGCGCGGTCGTCGTGCGGTGGCGGCTCGTCCGTCACCAGGCGGGTCATCACGTCCGTCGGCACCGTCTGGAACATGGTGTCCGTGCCGAGCTTCGTGTGGTCCGCCAGGACGACGACCTCCGCCGCCGCCTGGACCAGCGCACGGTCCACGCTCGCGGACAGCATGTTGGACGTGGACAGCCCGCGCTCGGCGGTCAGGCCGCTGCCGGAGAGGAAGGCGCGGGAGACCCGGAGCCCCTGGAGGGACTGCTCGGCGCCACTGCCGACGAGGGCGTAGTTGGACCCGCGCAGGGTGCCACCGGTCATCACCACCTCCACCCGGTTGGCGTGGGCCAGCGCCTGGGCGACCAGCAGCGAGTTGGTGACGACGGTCAGTCCGGGCACCCGGGCGAGCCGGCGGGCCAGCTCCTGGGTGGTGGTGCCCGCGCCGACTACGACGGCCTCGCCCTCTTCGACGAGGCCGGCGGCCACGTCGGCGATGGCGGTCTTCTCCGCCGTGGCGAGATGGGACTTTTGCGGAAAGCCGGACTCCCGCGTGAAACCGCCCGGCAAGACCGCACCGCCGTGCCGGCGGTCGAGGAGTCCTTCTGCCTCCAGCGCCCGCACGTCCCGCCGTACGGTCACTTCGGAGGTCTGGACGACGCGGGCGAGCTCCCGGAGCGATACCGCTCCGTTGGCCCGCACCATTTCGAGGATCAATTGACGACGTTCTGCAGCGAACACGAAACTGACAGTAACCCGGGCGACCGTCTGGTTTCAGCTCCTTGCGGCGAAATACCGAAGTTGTCCATAAAGTGGGGCGACTAGTGGTATACGCAGCCGAACGGCTGAGTGAACGTCTCTCCACCCTCCGCCGCCCCGCCCCAAGTCCCCGTCCGACGTGGGGCGGTGACCGCCCCTACGCCTCGCCGGCCGTCTTGCGCGTGTGCAGCTGGCGTGCCACCTCGGCGATCGAACCCGACAGCGAGGGGTACACGGTGAACGCGTTTGCGATCTGCTCGACGGTCAGGTTGTTGTCGACCGCGATCGAGATCGGGTGGATCAGCTCGCTCGCGCGCGGGGAGACGACCACACCGCCGACGACGATGCCGGTGCCCGGGCGGCAGAACATCTTCACGAAGCCGTCCCGGATGCCCTGCATCTTGGCGCGCGGGTTGCGCAGCAGGGGGAGCTTGACCACGCGGGCGTCGATCTTGCCCGCGTCCACGTCCGCCTGGGTGTAGCCGACGGTGGCGATCTCCGGGTCGGTGAAGACGTTGGAGGAGACCGTCTTGAGGTTCAGCGGGGCCACGGCGTCGCCGAGGAAGTGGTACATCGCGATGCGCCCCTGCATGGCGGCCACCGAGGCCAGCGCGAACACGCCGGTCACGTCACCGGCCGCGTACACGCCGGGCGCGGACGTACGGGAGACCTTGTCGGTCCAGATGTGGCCGGACTCCTTGAGCCGGACCCCGGACTCCTCCAGGTTCATGTCCTTGGTGTTCGGGATCGCGCCGACCGCCATGAGGCAGTGGGTGCCCGTGATGACCCGGCCGTCGGAAAGGGTGACCTCGACCCGGTCGCCGACCCGTTTGGCGGACTCGGCGCGGGAGCGGCCGATGACGTTCATGCCGCGGCGGCGGAAGACGTCCTCCAGGACGGCGGCGGCGTCCGGGTCCTCGCCCGGCAGCACTCGGTCGCGGGAGGAGACCAGCGTCACCCGGGACCCGAGGGCCTGGTAGGCGCCGGCGAACTCCGCACCGGTGACGCCCGAGCCGACCACGATGAGCTCCTCGGGGAGCTCGTCCAGGTCGTAGACCTGGGTCCAGTTCAGGATGCGCTCGCCGTCGGGCATCGCGTCCGGGATCTCCCGGGGGTGACCGCCGGTGGCGATGAGCACGGCCTCGGCGGTGAGGATCGTCTCCGTGCCGTCGGCGGCGGTGACGATGACGTCACGGGTGCCGTCGATGCCCTGCGGGCCGCCGAGCTTGCCGCGTCCGCGCAGCACGCGTGCGCCCGCCCGGGTGACCGAGGCGGTGATGTCGTGCGACTGGGCGAGGGCGAGGCGCTTGACGCGCCGGTTCACCTTGCCGAGGTCCACGCCGACGACGCGCGCGGCCTGCTCCAGGGGCGGGGTGTCGTCCGCGACGACGATGCCGAGCTCCTCGTACGACGAGTCGAAGGTCGTCATGACCTCGGCGGTCGCGATGAGGGTCTTGGAAGGTACGCAGTCGGTCAGGACCGATGCTCCGCCGAGGCCGTCGCAGTCGACGACGGTCACCTCCGCGCCGAGCTGGGCCCCCACCAGGGCCGCCTCATACCCGCCGGGTCCGCCGCCGATGATCACGATCCGGGTCACGAAAACTCCGCCTCACGTCTACCCGGCCGGCTGCCGCCCCGGCCGGGGCTTCCGGGGGTCTCCCCGGGGGATGCATTCCGTGCTCCATTGTCCCGCACGCTTCAAGGTGCTTCTCCCCCGGTCCGGCCATCCGGGCACGGGCCGGGCAGGGCGCCATCCCCGCCCCTCCCGTACCCTCGACCTCATGTCGCTCTACGCCGCGTACGCCGGCAACCTCGACCCGCGGCTGATGACGCGCCGCGCTCCGCATTCGCCGCTGCGCGGCACGGGCTGGATCAATGACTGGCGGCTGACCTTCGGCGGTGAGCAGATGGGGTGGGAGGGCGCCCTGGCGACGATCGTCGAAGCCCCCCGCCACCAGGTGTTCGTCGCCCTCTACGACATCGCCCCGCTGGACGAGGACTCGATGGACCGGTGGGAGGGCGTCGGGCTCGACATCTACCGCCGGATGCGCATCCGCGTCCACACGCTCGACGGCGAGGAGGCGGCCTGGTGCTACGTGCTGAACGGCTACGAGGGCGGCCTGCCCTCGGCGCGCTACCTCGGCGAGATCGCTGACGCGGCCGACTCGGCGGGCGCACCGCACGACTACGTGATGGAACTGCGCAAGCGCCCCTGCTGAGGCCCACCGGGCCTCCCGGGCCTCCCGGGCCTCCCGGGCCTCCCGGGCCTCCCGGGCCTCCCGGGCCCTCGGGCCTCCCGGGCCCTCGGGCCTCCCGGGCCCTCGGGCCTTCGGGCCCTCGGGCCTTCGGGCCTTCGGGCCTTCAGGGTCCTCCGGGACGATTCGGCGGAAACGACAAGGCAACGATCCGAACACCGTGAGCTGAGTCATCTACGCGCGTAGGCAATGACCGGTTACGCTCGTCGGCGTGAACGCATCTGTTACCGACCCCTTCGCCGACGCCACCGCCGCAGCCGCCCGCCTGCGCGAGCTCACCGGCGTCGAATCCCACGATGTCGCCCTCGTCATGGGCTCCGGCTGGGCTCCCGCAGCCGAGGCGCTGGGCGCGCCCGAGGCCGAGTTCCCGGTCACCGAGCTGCCCGGCTTCCCGCCGCCCGCCGTCGAGGGCCACGGCGGCAAGATCCGCTCGTACAAGATCGGCGACAAGCGGGCGCTGCTCTTCCTCGGCCGGACCCACTACTACGAGGGCCGCGGCGTCGCCGCCGTCGCCCACGGCGTGCGCACCGCCGTCGCCGCGGGCTGCAAGACCGTCGTCCTGACCAACGGCTGCGGCGGTCTGCGCGAGGGCATGACGCCCGGCCAGCCCGTCCTGATCAGCGACCACCTCAACCTGACGGCCACCTCGCCGATCGTCGGCGCGAACTTCGTGGACCTGACCGACCTGTACTCGCCGCGCCTGCGCGCGATGTGCAAGGAGATCGACGAGACCCTCGAAGAGGGCGTCTACGTCCAGTTCCCCGGCCCGCACTACGAGACCCCGGCCGAGATCAACATGATCCGCGTCATGGGCGCCGACCTGGTCGGCATGTCCACGGTGCTGGAGGCCATCGCCGCCCGCGAGGCCGGCGCCGAGGTGCTCGGCATCTCCCTGGTCACGAACCTGGCGGCGGGCATCTCCGGCGAACCGCTCAACCACGAAGAGGTGCTCCAGGCCGGCCGCGACTCGGCCGCGCGCATGGGCAAGCTGCTGACCCAGGTCCTCGCCCGCATCTGAGACACCGGCACCGTACGAGAGAAGGCGGAAGTAGTGCAGGAACAGGACGACCTGATCACCCGGGCCCAGGCCTGGCTGGCGGAGGACCCGGACCCGGAGACCGCGGCCGAGCTCGCCGCGCTCATCGAGTCGGGCGACTCGGCGGAACTCGCGGACCGGTTCTCCGGCACCCTCCAGTTCGGCACCGCCGGACTGCGCGGCGAGATCGGCGCCGGCCCGATGCGGATGAACCGCTCCGTGGTCATCCGGGCCGCGGCGGGCCTGGCGGCCCACCTGAAGGCCGAGGGCCACACCGGCGGCCTGGTCGTCGTCGGCTACGACGCGCGGTACAAGTCCGCGGACTTCGCCCGTGACACCGCCGCCGTGATGACCGGCGCGGGACTGCGCGCGGCCGTCCTGCCCCGCCCCCTGCCCACGCCCGTGCTCGCGTACGCCATACGGCACCTGGGTGCCGTCGCCGGCGTCGAGGTGACCGCGAGCCACAACCCGCCCCGGGACAACGGCTACAAGGTCTACCTCGGCGACGGTTCGCAGATCGTGTCCCCCGCGGACACGGAGATCGCCGCGCAGATCGCCCGCGTGACGGCGCTCGCCTCCGTCCCGCGTCCGGAGTCCGGCTGGGAGGACCTCGGCGAGGAGGTCCTGGAGGCCTATCTGGCCCGTACGGACGCCGTCCTGACCCCCGGTTCCCCCCGGGGCGTGCGGACCGTCTACACGGCCATGCACGGGGTCGGCAAGGACGTCGTGATGGCGGCCTTCGCCCGGCACGGCTTCCCGGCGCCGGTGCTCGTCGCCGAGCAGGCGGAGCCGGACCCGGCCTTCCCGACGGTGGCCTTCCCCAACCCGGAGGAGCCGGGCGCCATGGACCTGGCCTTCGCCAAGGCCGCCGAGGTGCTCCCGGACATCGTGATCGCGAACGACCCGGACGCGGACCGCTGCGCGGTCGCCGTCCCGGACGGTGCGGCCTCGAACGGTTGGCGGATGCTGCGCGGCGACGAGGTCGGCGCGCTGCTCGCCGCCCACCTGGTCCACAAGGGCGTGTCGGGTGGTGACAGGAACAGCGTCTTCGCCGAGTCCATCGTCTCCTCGTCCCTGCTGGGGCGGATCGCGCAGGCGGCGGGCATCGGCTACGAGGAGACCCTCACCGGCTTCAAGTGGATCGCCCGCGTGGAGGGCCTGCGCTACGGCTACGAGGAGGCGCTCGGCTACTGCGTGGACCCCGAGGGCGTCCGTGACAAGGACGGCATCACCGCCGCCCTGCTGGTCGCGGAGCTGGCCTCGGAGCTCAAGGAGCAGGGCCGCACCCTGGTCGACCTGTTGGACGACCTGGCGATGGAGCACGGCCTGCACGCCACCGACCAGCTGTCGGTCCGCGTCTCGGACCTGTCGGTCATCGCTGCGGCGATGGCGCAGCTGCGGGCGCAGCCGCCGGTGTCGCTGGCGGGCCTGCGCGTGACGTCGGCCGAGGACCTGTCCCGGGGCACGGAGTCGCTGCCCCCGACGGACGGTCTGCGCTACTACCTGGAGGGCGAGTACGAGGCCCGGGTGATCGTGCGCCCGTCGGGCACGGAGCCGAAGCTGAAGTGCTACCTGGAGGTCGTGGTCCCCGTGGAGGAGGCCGCGGACCTCGCCCCGGCCCGCACCCGCGGCCAGGAGGTCCTGGACGCGATCAAGAAGGACCTCGCGGCAGCAGCCGGCATCTAGCGCTGTGGCCGGAAAGCCTTGCCGGTGACCGGTGAACTTTCCGGTGACCAGCGCTGGCCCTGCCCCGTGGACCATCGGCCCCCGAGCTCAGGCTCGGGGGCCGTCGTCGTACGGGGCCCGGGGTCCGGGGTCCGGCGGCGAACGCCGCTGCACGGCGGCCCGGCTTCCGGGTCAGCGGGTGGGCGAGGGCGAGGGGGTCGGACGGACCACGTCGCCCAGGGTCGGCACCGACTCCGGGCGGGAGCGGACGGCCTCAGTGCACTCCCACGTCCGCGGCGGGTCCGCGTCCGGGCCGCCCAGGACGACCGGTCCGGGGCCCGCGGAGACGGCTTCGCTCCCGGCGAGCGTGCACACCAGCTGCGACAACGCCACCGGCGGCAGATCCTCCGGCTTGCGGCTGAGGCGTATCGTCCCGGCCGGGTCACCGGCCCGGCTCGGCGCGACGGTCAGCCCGTTCGGAACCCCCGTGGTGAAGCCCGCGTCGCGTTCTTCGGCCGACGGCTCCCGCTCCAGTGCCTCCAGCAGCGCCTCGGCCACGAGCGCGACGGGTTCCTTGGCCGGCTTCTTCTCCGGTATCGGAACAACCCGTTCCACACCCACCAGCTGCGATCCGCACACCAGTTCCACCGTGGCCCGGAAGCCCTGGACACCGCCCTGCTGCGCCGGCGTGTCGCACGACACCCGCGACGGCGCCGCACCCACGTCCACCGGCACGGTCGTCGCCCGGATACCGCAGGCCGACGTCAGGAGCACCAGCAGCACCGCGCCCGGCAGGGCCCTACGCATCCGCCTCACCGGCGATCACCTTCCCCACGTCCACCGGCAGCCGCAGCGTGAACAGCGCACCGCCTTCCGGCCCGTTGGCGGCGCTGATGTCACCGCCGTGGATGTGTGCGTTCTCCATCGCGATCGACAGGCCCAACCCGCTGCCGTCGGACTTCGGGCGCGAGGCGCTCGCCTTGTAGAACCGGTCGAAGACGTGCGGCAGCACTTCCTCCGGGATGCCCGGCCCGTTGTCCTGGACCGCGATCACCAGCCACTCGTCCTCGACGACCACCGACACCCGCACCGGCGAGCCGCCGTGCTTGAGCGCGTTGCCGATCAGGTTGGCGAGGATGACGTCGAGCCGGCGCGGGTCCAGCCGCGCCACGATGCCCCGCTCGGCATCCAGTTCGACCGCGTCGAGCCACGCCCGTGCGTCGATGCAGGCCGTCACCTGGTCGGCGACGTCCACGTCGTCCAGCACCAGCCGCGCCGTCCCCGCGTCGAAGCGGGTGACCTCCATTAGGTTCTCCACCAGGTCGTTCAGCCGCCGGGTCTCGCTGACCACCAGGCCCACTGCCGGTGCGATCATCGGATCGAGGTCGTCGACCTCCTCCTCCAACACCTCGGCGACCGCCGTCAGCGCCGTCAGCGGGGTGCGCAGTTCGTGCGACATGTCCGCGACGAAGCGCCGGCTGGCCTCCTCCCGCGCGCTCATGTCCGCGACCTTCTTCTCCAGCGCCTCCGCCGTCTTGTTGAACGTGTGCGACAGATCGGCGAGTTCGTCGGTCCCCGACACGTCCAGCCGGTGGTCCAACTCCCCCTCGCCCAGGCGCCGCGCCGCATCCCCGAGCCGCTGCACGGGCTTGAGCACGGTACGGGCCGCCGCCTGCGCCAGCAGCGCGGACCCGAGCAGCGCGAGACCGGTGGCGATGGTCAGCGACCAGCCCAGCGCGTTGAGGTCGTCCCGTTCCTGTGCGAGGGACTTGTACATGTAGCCGGTCGGCCCGCCGCCCACGATGCGCGTACCGCCCACCAGGTACGGATTGCCGCGGGGCTTCGTCCGCTGCCAGTACACGTGGTACTCGGCGTCGTTCGCCGCCGTCGCCTTCTGCCGGTCGTTCACCGCGCGCTGCAGCGAGGCCGGTACGTCGTCCAGCCCGAAGGAGTCGGGACCGGCCGCGCCGAACACCTTGCGGTGGTCCTTGCGCTCGTCGACCAGCAGCACGCTGTAACCGGGGCTGCTGCCCGCCATCAGCTCGGCGGTGCGCTGCATCTCCTCGGGCGTCGGGTCGGCGGGCAGCGCCGCGGCCCGGTTCTGCATCTCCTGGCGGAAGTCACCGAGGGCCGCGTCCTGGGTGCGGGTGAGCACCGCCTCGCGGTTGAGCCAGTACGCGATCCCGGACGCGGAGACCGCAGCGGTCAGCGCGACCAGGGAGAACACCATCAGGAGCCGCAGCCGCAGGCTGGTCCAGCGCCGGCCCGCGAAAAGGGCTTTGATCACTGCGGCGAGTCCAGGCGGTAGCCGACACCACGGACGGTTCGGATGAGGGTCGGCGAGGACGGAACTTCCTCGACCTTGGCGCGCAGCCGTTGCACGCAGGCGTCCACGAGCCGGGAGTCGCCGAGGTAGTCGTGCTCCCAGACCAGCCGCAACAGCTGCTGCCGGGAGAGCGCCTGACCGGGCCGGCGACTGAGCTCCAGCAGCAGCCGCAGCTCGGTCGGCGTCAGCTGGAGGTCCTCGCCGTTCTTCGTGACCGTCATCGCGGCCCGGTCGATGACCAGGGACCCGAAGACCGCGGAGTCGCTGGCCTCCCGCTCCCCGCGACGCAGCACGGCGCGGATCCGGGCGTCGAGCACCCGGCCCTGGACCGGCTTGACGACGTAGTCGTCGGCGCCCGACTCCAGGCCCACCACCACGTCGATGTCGTCGCTGCGCGCGGTGAGCAGGATGATCGGCAGCTGGTCGGTGCGGCGGATGCGCCGGCACACCTCGAAGCCGTCGATCCCGGGCAGCATCACGTCCAGCACGATCAGGTCCGGCCGCTGCTCGCGCAGCAGTTTCAGGCCGTCCTCGCCCGTCGCCGCAGTGGCCACACGGTGGCCCTGGCGAGACAGGGAGAGTTCGAGGGCCGTGCGGATGGCGTCGTCGTCCTCGATCAGCAACAGGAAAGGCACGGGCTCATTCTGTCCCATCGGCCGTTGGGAGTTCGACAGTCGGGTGCAGGAGAACGCGGGCGGGGGCCGCTGTGACAGGCCTGTGACAGTCGGCGGACACCCCGGTTAAGTCGGCCGGGCAGTCTTCTACCAACGAAACCGAGCAGGATCCGAAGCAGACTCCACGACGGGGGGCGCGAGATGAGCACGCTGCACAGCACCAGCACCAGCACGGTTGTCACGCGGCTGCACGATGTGAACCGCCGGGCAGGTGTCCGTACGGTGACGGTCGCCCGTCCGCGACCGGCGCACACGGTGGCCATCGACGCGAACACGTACCGGCCTTCCGTCCCGGTGCAGCACACGCCCGAGCCCTCCTCCACCTCGGAGGTCGAGTTCACGGCGTACGTGCAGGAGCGCCGGGCCGCCCTCTACGCGACGGCCTTCCACCTGACCGGCGACCGTTACGAGGCCGAGGACCTGCTCCAGAGCGCGCTGTTCTCCACGTACCGCGCCTGGGACCGGATCAGCGACAAGGCGGCCGTCGGCGGGTACCTGCGGCGCACGATGACGAACCTGCACATCAGCGCGTGGCGTCGGCGGAAGCTGAACGAGTACCCGACGGAGGAGCTCCCGGAGACGGCCTCCGACACGGATGCGATGCGGGGTACGGAGCTGCGCGCGGTGCTGTGGCAGGCGCTGGCCCGCATCCCGGAGCCGCAGCGCACGATGCTGGTGCTGCGGTACTACGAGGGCCGCACGGACCCGGAGATCGCGGAGATCCTGGGCATCAGCGTCGGCACGGTGAAGTCGAGCATCTGGCGGTCGCTGCGCCGGCTGCGGGACGACGAGGCGCTGAGCTTCGGCCGCGACGAGGCGGAGTCCTTCGAGGAGCTGGTCGCGTAACGCGGCACACCACGGACCATGGGCCAGGGGGGCCGTCCTACGGGGGTGGGGCGGGGGCCACGGGGGGGGAGGAGGCGGGATCGGGCGGACGGGGGTCCGCACGGTCCCGCCTCCTCGTACGTACGCGCGGGCGCACCACCGCCCGACTTCGAGCCCGGCCGGGCTCGGGGCCTCGCTGGACCCGGCCGAAGGGACGGCCCTCAGGCAGCGGGGGCCGGGGCGGTGCGGTGACGGCCGGCGGCAGCTGCGGCCAGGCGGCCCAGGGCCTCGTCACGGCCGCAGGCGTGGGCGCCGAGGGCGATGTGGCGGGCCACGATGCCCCGCTCCGCCCGCATCAGGCGCAGGCCGCGGCGCAGCAGGAAGAGGACCGATTTGCGGCCCTCCTTCAGATCACGGGCCAGCCGACGGCGGAAGGTCGTCGAGGGGCGGCCCCGCAGGCAGATGGCGTCGGCCAACAGGCCCAGTTCCTGGCAGCGCGCCGCTATGTCCGCCGCGAAGATGCCCTCCGCGATGAACAGCGGGGTGCGGGAGATGTCCAGCGTCTCCGTGCCCGTCCGCGAGGACGTGGCGATGTCGTACACCGGGACCTCGGTCCGACCCGCCCGGCACAACTCCGCCACCGCGGCGACCGCGACGTCAGCGTCCCAGGACAGCGGCGAGTCCCAGTCGATGTCGGAGCTGCCCTCGACCAGCGGGAGGGTCGGATCGTCGCCCTCCTTGTAGAAGTCGTCCAGCCGCAGCACCGGCAGCCCGGAACGGGCGGCCAGGGACGACTTGCCGGAACCCGAAGGCCCGGTCAACAGCACGACGCGCGTAGGCAAAGGAGAGGAAGAGCTCACGGGACACCAGTCTGAACCATTCCCCCGGGCAGGGGATCCCTCCGGTGGCCGGTTGGTATCCAGGATCACACCTCGACTACGCTGCGTGCGCACGCGACTACGACCACAGGTGGGATTCCCATGGCACGTCACGCAGCCCCCGGCACCTCCACGCTGCGCACCGCAGGCCTCACGCTCTCCATGGCCGGTGCGGCCCTGGCGATGGCCGCCGGTGGCGCCCAGGCCGGTGAACTCTCGCCCCCTGCGGCCCTCTCCGGGATCTCCGACCCGATCTCGAACCTCAAGGTGAACCCGCTCGCCCACACCGGCGTGGACCCGCTCGACAACGGGGTGGCCACCCAGATCGCGGACTTCCCCGCGGTCGGGACCGGCATGGTCACCGGCACGCTGACGCGGGGCCCCTCGATCGGGGAGCTACCCACCGCCGCCACGTCCTCGCTGCTCGGACCGCTGCTGCCCGGCGCGAAGTGAGCGAACGGCCCCGGTGGCGCGCAGGGCGCTGCCGGGGCCGTTCCGTAAGGGATCGCGTCGACCCGTCCTAGTAGGAGGAGCCGGACGCGCCCAGCGAACCCGTCGGGTGCCAGACCGTCTTGGTCTCCAGGAACGCCGTCATGCGCGACGTGCCCGGGTCGGCGGTCCAGTCATCCACAGGCTGTGGACGCAGGACGCGCTTCAGGTTGTCCGCCGCGGCGATCTCCAACTCCTTGGCCAGCGCCGTGTCGGCACCTGCCAGGTCGATCGCGTTGACGTCCTGGTGGGACGCCAGGTGCGGGCCCATCTCGCCGGCCTTGCCGGACAGGATGTTGACCACGCCACCCGGAAGGTCGGAGGTGGCCAGCACCTCGCCCAGGGAGAGCGCGGGCAGCGGGGCCTTCTCGCTCGCGATGACGACGGCGGTGTTACCCGTCGCGATCACGGGCGCGATCACGGAGATCAGGCCCAGGAACGAAGACTCCTGCGGGGCGATTACCGTAACGACGCCGGTGGGCTCAGGGGTGGAGAGGTTGAAGAACGGGCCCGCAACCGGGTTGGCCCCGCCGGTGATCTGGCCGATCTTGTCGGTCCAGCCGGCGTACCAGACCCAGCGGTCGATGGCCGCGTCGACGACCGCGGCGGCCTTCGACTTGGACAGCCCCTCGGCCTCGCCGACCTCGCGGACGAACTGCTCCCGGCGCCCCTCCAGCATCTCGGCGATGCGGTAGAGGACCTGCCCGCGGTTGTACGCGGTCGCGCCCGACCAGCCGCCGAAGGCCTTGCGGGCCGCGACGACCGCGTCACGCGCGTCCTTGCGCGAGGACAGGGGGGCGTTGGCCAGCCACTTGCCCTTGGAGTCGGTCACCTCGTACACCCGGCCGCTCTCGGAGCGGGGGAACTTGCCCCCGACGTACAGCTTGTAGGTCTTGAAGACGTTCAGGCGCCCCGCGGCGGAGCCGCTGACGGATGCTGCGCGCTCAGACATCGAGGTAGGCCTCCAGACCGTGGCGACCGCCCTCGCGGCCGTAGCCCGACTCCTTGTAGCCGCCGAACGGCGAGGTCGGGTCGAACTTGTTGAACGTGTTGGCCCACACCACACCCGCGCGGAGCTTGTTCGCGACCGCGAGGATGCGCGAGCCCTTCTCCGTCCAGATGCCGGCGGACAGGCCGTACTGGCTGTTGTTGGCCTTGGCGACGGCCTCGTCCGGCGTGCGGAACGTCAGTACGGACAGCACCGGGCCGAAGATCTCGTCGCGGGCGACGGTGTGCGCCTGGGTGACGTTCGTGAAGAGCGTCGGGGCGAACCAGTAACCGGCGGACGGCAGCTCGCACGCAGGGGACCAACGCTCGGCGCCCTCGGCCTCACCGGTGTCCGCGAGCGCGGTGATCCGGGCCAGCTGCTCGGCGGAGTTGATCGCACCGATGTCGGTGTTCTTGTCCAGCGGGTCGCCGAGGCGCAGCGTGGACAGGCGGCGCTTGAGCGAGTCGAGCAGCTCGTCGTGGATCGATTCCTGGACCAGCAGGCGGGAGCCCGCGCAGCAGACCTGGCCCTGGTTGAAGAAGATGCCGCCCACGATGCCCTCGACGGCCTGGTCGATGGGGGCGTCGTCGAAGACGATGTTGGCACCCTTGCCGCCGAGCTCCAGGGTGGCCTTCTTGCCGGTGCCGGCGATCTGGCGGGCGATGGTCTTGCCAACCGCGGTCGAGCCGGTGAAGGCGACCTTGTTGACGTCCGGGTGCTCGACGAGGGCCGCGCCCGCGTCCCCGTAACCGGTGAGGATGTTGACGACACCCTTGGGCAGGCCCGCCTGGCGGCAGATGTCCGCGAAGAACAGGGCGGACAGCGGGGTGGTCTCGGCCGGCTTCAGGACGACCGTGTTGCCGGTGGCGAGCGCCGGAGCGATCTTCCACGCGAGCATCAGCAGCGGGAAGTTCCACGGGATGACCTGCCCGGCCACGCCCAGCGGGCGCGGGTTCGCGCCGTAGCCCGCGTGGTCGAGCTTGTCGGCCCAGCCCGCGTAGTAGAAGAAGTGCGCGGCGACCAGCGGGAGGTCCGCGTCGCGTGTCTCCTTGATCGGCTTGCCGTTGTCCAGGGTCTCCAGGACGGCCAGCTCGCGGCTGCGCTCCTGGATGATCCGGGCGATGCGGAACAGGTACTTGGCGCGCTCGGAGCCGGGCAGCGCGGACCACTTCTCGAAGGCCTTGCGGGCGGCCTTCACGGCGCGGTCGACGTCCGCGGCGCCAGCCCGGGCGACCTCGGAGAGGACTTCCTCGGAGGACGGCGAGACGGTCTTGAAGACCTTGCCGTCGGCGGCGTCGGTGAACTCGCCGTCGATGAAGAGCCCGTAGGAGGGGGCGATGTCGACGACCGAGCGGGACTCGGGAGCCGGTGCGTACTCGAATGCAGATGCCATGGTGATCAGTCCACCGTCACGTAGTCGGGACCGGAGTAACGGCCGGTGCTCAGCTTCTGGCGCTGCATCAGCAGGTCGTTGAGCAGGCTGGAGGCGCCGAAGCGGAACCAGTGGTTGGTCAGCCAGTCCTCGCCCACGGTCTCGTTGACCAGGACCAGGAACTTGATGGCGTCCTTGGTGGTCCGGATGCCGCCGGCCGGCTTCACGCCGATCTGGATTCCAGTCTGCGCCTTGAAGTCGCGGACGGCTTCGAGCATCAGCAGCGTGTTGGCGGGGGTGGCGTTGACACCGACCTTGCCGGTGGAGGTCTTGATGAAGTCGGCGCCCGCGAGCATGCCGATCCAGGAGGCGCGGCGGATGTTGTCGTACGTCGACAGCTCCCCGGTCTCGAAGATGACCTTGAGGCGGGCGGCGCTGCCGTCGGGGCGGACGCACGCCTCCTTGATGGCCTTGATCAGCTCGTACGTCTCCAGGTAGCGGCCGGCGAGGAAGGCGCCACGGTCGATGACCATGTCGATCTCGTCGGCGCCGGCGGCGACGGCGTCACGGGTGTCCGCGAGCTTGACGGGCAGCGCGGCGCGACCGGCCGGGAAGGCGGTCGCGACGGAGGCCACCTTGACGTCGGCGCCGTTCAGGGCGGCCTTGGCGGTGGCCACCATGTCGGGATAGACGCAGACCGCGGCGGTCATGGGAGTCGTACGGTCGGTGGGGTCGGGGTGGACGGCCTTGGCGGAGAGCGCTCGGACCTTGCCCGGGGTGTCCGCACCCTCAAGCGTGGTCAGGTCGATCATCGAAATGGCCAGGTCAATGGCGTACGCCTTGGACGTGGTCTTGATCGAACGGGTACCGAGCGCAGCCGCGCGGGCCTCCAGGCCGACGGCGTCTACGCCGGGCAGCCCGTGCAGGAAGCGGCGCAGCGCGCTGTCGGACGTCGTCACGTCAGCGAATGCGGTGAGGGTGGTGGGCATGGTCACCACATGAGCATATCTACGCGCGTAGCAGCCTGTCACCCCCTGCATGCGCACATCTGGGCGGGGTCGGCCGCATTCGGGCGCACGGGGCGCGGGTCGAAGGCGGGCCGGGGCTGCAGCTGCGGACGCCTGACCTCCACTTTCGCTGTTACCCGGCGGTGGCAGGAACCCCGCGCTCCGGTCGAACAAGATCCGTAAATTTCTCTTCGATCGTTATCGCCGCCCTCGCCGGAGCGCTCCTCGCGCCGGCCACGACGGCGCTCGCCGCGCCCGCCCCGCAGGGCGTGACCTCCGTGTCGGCGGTCTCAGTGGTGCCCGCAGCGAGCGCCGTCGCATCGAACGGCGACCGGTCACGACGGGAATCTCCCGGCCTTCAGCCGGCAGAGCACTTCATGAACACCGTCCGCCCCGAGCTGCGGCTGATCACCTGCGGCGGCGAGATCACCGACGGGCACCGCCCCGACCACATCATCCGTACGCCGATCTGGTGGGCTGATCCACCCCGACGGCACGGTGAGGCAGAATCGGCCCCATGAGCAGCCAGCAGCCCACTGACGAACCGGTGTACGACGACCGGACCTACCGCTCCTCCATGGCCGTCGTCTCCGGAGTCCTGCTGCTCGCGCTCCTCGCGTGGCTGTGCGGGGACGTCGTCGTGCGCGGTTCGGGGAACGCCAGGTGGTTCGCCGTGGCGATCGCCCTGTTCGCCGCACCCCTGGTCGTGGCGTTCACGATCCGCCCGGCCGTCTTCGCCAACGAGGACCGGATGCGCGTGCGCAACCCGTTCCGGATCATCGAGCTGCCTTGGGCCGCCGTGGACGCGGTGCGCGCCGGGTACTCCACGGAGGTGCTGGCCGAGGGGTCGAAATACCAACTGTGGTCCGTCCCCGTCTCGTTGCGCGAGCGGAAGAAGGCACAACGGCCGCAGCGGGGCGGTCGCGGCGGGCTCCTCGGCCAGGGAGCGAACGTGCCGAACACGTCCGCCCCGGCCGGCACCGAGCCGCAGCGGTCCCAGGCGGACCAGGTGGTGCACGAGCTGCGGGAGCTGGCCGAGCGCGGGGCCTCGCGGGCGGGGGCCCAAGGCAGCGTGCGGGTGCGTTGGTCGTACGAGGTCATCGCGCCCGCGGTCGCGGGCGCAGTGCTCCTGATCGTGCTGCTCGCCGTTCTCTGAGGGCGGCCGGGTCCGCTCGGTTCTCGTAGCACGATGTCGTCGTCGGCTCCGCCGCAGAGGTGGTCGTCGCCGCCCCTGCCGTCGATGACGTCCCGGCCGGGCGTGCCGATGATGACGTCGTCGCCGGGCGTTCCCACGACCGTGGTGGTGGCGACGTCGGTGAAGCAGGTCGCCGGTGCGGCGTGGGCCGGGGGCGCGCCGAGTCCGACAGGCCGGCGGCCGGCGCCTGGGCGCTGATGGCGGTCACGATCGTACGGACGGGTCGCCGTACGCCGCCGTGCGGGCATGGCCACTACCTTCGACTACCCGCGGTGGACAGCGCTTACTGTGCGCGTTCGTCGCGGGTTCGGGGGGTGGACGCGTGGCGGACCCTCAGCGCTACGTCCGATCGGATTGTCATATGCGTACCGCTCGTCGCATCCGGCCGGAACCACGGCTACCGCGGGCTGCGTCCTCGCAGGTGTGCAGCGCAACGAGGTCGGCCGCAGTGCCGCCACCGCCAATCACCTCCGGCTCCGGCTCCTGGGCGGGGGTCTGCTGGTCGCTCATCTCCTCCTCGTCGGCTGGCTCACCCTGCGGCCCCTGGACGTGCCCTGGACCGCCGCCGCCAACCTGACACCGCTCCAGGGGATCAGGGCCGACCTCTCGTACGGACCGCTGGAGGCGGCCCGGCGGATCGGGGAGGCTCTGGCGCTGCTCGCCCCGCTCGGGGTGCTGCTGCCCCTGGTCAACGGGAACCTGGCGCCCTCGCCGCTGGCCGCGTGGTCCTCGTTGGCCCGGACCGCCGCCGCCGGCGTACTGGTCTCGCTCAGCATCGAAATGCTCCAGAGCTCCGTCCCCGGGCGGGTGGTCGACGTGGACTCGGTCCTGCTGCACGGCGCCGGCGTGATGCTCGCCCACATGGCCGTCGTGCCGGCGCTGCGCGCGCGACTGCGGCGTTCCCTGCACTCCGAGCGGACTTCTCAGGGGTCTACCCCGAGAATTACCAGGGTCGGGCTCGGCCCGTGGACCGAGGTTCTTTCGGCGGTACCGCGGGAGTATTGAGACATCGCGGGAAAACCCCGCGGACGCCGAAAGAGGAGAGACCCATGAGCGCCATCGTTCGCCCCCGTGACGGCCGCTGGATCGGCGGCGTCTGCGCCGGACTGGCGCGCCGCTTCGGAATTTCCGCGAACACGATGCGTCTGATCTTCGTCGTCTCGTGCCTGCTGCCCGGCCCGCAGTTCCTGATCTACCTGGCGCTGTGGTTGCTCCTGCCGAACGAGAAGTCCGCCTCCAACGCCTGGTGAACCCCGGCGCCGCGACGAGCCGACCACCGGTGACCCGACCACCAGCGGTCCGCGCCCGCCGCTCCGGCCAGCGGGAACCCGTCAGCCCGCCCGGCGGACCTTCTCCAGTTGCTTGTCCGCGACCTCGTGCGGGACCTGCGCCTTCTGCTGGGCCGACGCCACGTTGAGGGCCATCAGCCGCACCACGGTGGCTCCCTGGCGTACGACGACCACGTGGACTTGTGCCGAGACTTCCTGGGCAGCCGCGGTCGTGGTCCAGCTGACGCTCTCGTCGCCGGCCGTCTCGTACTCGGTCGCCCGCACGTCGCGGTAGCTGCCGCTCTGCTTCTCTACGGTGGCGGTGAAGCCCGTACCGCAGGCGGCGACCGCGCCCTTCAGCCGGGCGATCAGCGCCTTGGCGTCGCTCTCGGCGTAGGAGCTGACGGAGGCGGATACGGCCAGTCCGACCTGTTTCTGGGAACCGATGCCCCGGTTGACGGTGTCCCGCGCGGCCGGGTCCGGCTTGTCGCCCATGATGTCGGCCAGGGGCTGGCAGGCCTTGCGGTCCGCCTGCGGCTGGCCGTCGGGGGCGTTGGGGTTCTTGCCCCGTGCGGACACCTGGTACCCGGGTAGATCGCCCTGTTCCAGCGCGGACCGCTCCAGCTTGCTCGCACCGGCCCTCGGCGCGGCCGAGCCGCTCGGGGCACCGCCCGGGGGCGCGGCGGAAGGGCCCGTGGGGGCGGATCCCTTCGGGTCGGGCGCCTTGCCGGCCGCGGGGGCGTCCTTGCTGCTGCAGCCCACGGCTCCCAGGAGGAGGGCGGGGAGCAGCGCGGCAGTGGCCGCTCCGGCGGTGAATCGTGCCTTCAAGCGCATGACCGGTGACCCCATACCCCGTGCGTCGGCGGGCAGTTGGTGGTGATCGTGGCACACGGCACGGCGTGGCGCACGCCTGACCGAACGGGCATGCGCCACGGGTGCTCGCGTACGAATCTGCGGAGGATCAGGCGGATCAGCCGCCGAGCGCGCCGCCGAGGGGCAGGCCACCGAGGGTGGGGCCGAGCGCGTTGGAAAGCTCGCCGACCGGGGCCGTCGGGTCGCTGGACTGCCGGCCGTCCGCGGGGCTCACCTGCTGCTGGCTCGCGAGTCCCTGGGTCGCACCCGTGACGGTACCCAGCGCGTCACCGAGACCGACGGCGGGCACGGCAGCCGAGGCGGTACCGGCGGCAACGGCGGCGAAGGCGGCACCGAGGGCGGCGACACCGAGGGTCTTGGCAGCTGACTTCTTCATGAAGATTAGTCCTTGCGACGGGGGATTGAGCGGCTCCGCAAACTAGTCACTTCAAACCCCCGCCCGCAAACATATGTAAATACGAGAAAGCGCCCGGGAATTGCTCCTCCCAGGCGCTTTCAGTACGTCAGGCCGTGCCCTAAGCCGATACGGAACCGCTGGTGGAAGCGGTCTGCTGGAACAGCCACTCCGACTTCAGCTCCGCATAACCGGGCTTGATGACCTCATTGATCATGGCCAGTCGTTCATCGAAAGGAATGAACGCGGACTTCATCGCATTGACGGTGAACCACTGCATGTCGTCGAGGGTGTAGCCGAAGGTCTCGACCAGGTGCTCGAACTCGCGGCTCATGCTGGTGCCGCTCATCAGGCGGTTGTCGGTGTTGACCGTCAGCCTGAAGTGCAGCTTGCGCAGCAGACCGATCGGGTGCTCGGCGTACGAGGAAGCCGCGGCGGTCTGCAGGTTCGAGGTCGGGCACATCTCCAGGGGGATGCGCTTGTCCCTGACGTACGAGGCCAGCCGGCCCAGCTTCACCGAGCCGTCGGCGGCGACCTCGATGTCGTCGATGATCTTCACGCCGTGGCCCAGACGGTCGGCGCCGCACCACTGCAGGGCCTGCCAGATCGACGGCAGGCCGAAGGCCTCGCCGGCGTGGATGGTGAAGTGGTTGTTCTCGCGCTTGAGGTACTCGAAGGCGTCCAGGTGGCGGGTGGGAGGGAACCCGGCCTCGGCGCCGGCGATGTCGAAGCCGACCACGCCGTTGTCGCGGTAGCGGTTGGCCAGCTCGGCGATCTCCAGCGCACGGGCGGCGTGGCGCATCGCAGTGAGCAGCGCGCCGATGCGGATGCGGTGGCCGTTGGCCTTCGCGCGGCGCTCGCCCTCGCGGAAGCCGTCGTTCACGGCCTCGACGACCTCTTCGAGGGTCAGGCCGGCCTCCAGGTGCTGCTCGGGGGCGTAGCGGATCTCGGCGTACACGACGCCGTCCTCGGCCAGGTCCTCGGCGCACTCGGCGGCGACCCGGAACAGCGCCGCCTTCGTCTGCATGACGGCGCACGTGTGCGCGAACGTCTCCAGGTAGCGCGGCAGGGAGCCGGAGTCGGCGGCTTCCCGGAACCAGATGCCGAGCTTGTCGGCGTCCGTCTCGGGAAGGTTCTCGTAGCCGACCTCGCGGGCCAGCTCGATGATGGTCCCGGGGCGCAGTCCACCGTCGAGGTGATCGTGCAGCAGCACCTTCGGGGAGCGGCGGATCTGATCCGGGGTGGGCAGGTTGGGGGTCTCGCTCGTCATCCGGGCACTCTACTCCTACGCGCGTAGAGCACCACGTTGGCAGCGGCGGTCGATACGTAACAGAGACCGTACGGACGGGTGGCGTACACCTGCGAGTCTGAGACTGTTCCGCCATGGCACAGCATGCGCCGCCGGCGCGCGGGGCCCGCCTGGGGCGGGCGGCCGGCGCGAACGGCTCGGTCTCGACGGTCAGTGGTGTGGTGCTTCTGCTTCCCGGAGCGTCCAGATGGTCCCCGGGCCCGGTGCGTCCGCTCGCGCGGGCCCTGGCCCGGGCGGGCGGCACGGACGGGCTGGTGGTGCACGCCGTCCTGCCCGGCCGGGGGACGAACCGGGAGGAGGACGCCGGGTGGGGGGCCGAGGAGGTGGTGCGCAGGTACGGAGACGTTCCGGTGTGCCTCGCCGGCTACGACGCGGGGGGCCGGGCAGCACTGCGGGCGGCGGGCCACCACGCCGTCAACTCGGTCCTGGCGCTCGCCCCTTCCTTGGGCAGGACGGTCTCGACGGACTCCCCGGAACCGGTGAAGCAGCTGTCCGGGCGGCAGGTGTTGATCGTGCACGGGACCAACGACGCGCACAGCGACCCGGAAGCATCGTTTCGGCTGGCGGCGCGGGCGAAGAAGGCGAACCGGGCCACGTGTCGGTTCGAGGTGCACTCGGACGGCCACCGGCTCAGGGACCACCAGGCGGAAGTCGTGGCACTGTCCGTGGACTTCGTCCTGGGGGCGATGCTCTCGGGCCGGTACTCGCGGCCGGTGACGGACGCGCTGGCGGCTCCGCCGCCGCTGGGACTGCGGATGCCGCTCGCCTCCGGCTTCGGACATTCGCTGCGGGGATGAGGTGTCGGGTCGCCCGAGCGTAAAGTGAGGAGTGGACTCGGGGTGCTTCTCTGCGGGAGGCGATCCGGCATGGCCGCAATCGTGCGCAAGAGCTTCGACGATGCGGACGAGACCCGCTCGTTCGAGGACGGCAAGGGCAGGCTCGACCTGATCCAGACGGACGGCGGACCCGTGGGCCGCGCGGTCTTCGAAGCGGGTTGGCGCTGGTCGGAGCACATCAAGCCGCTGGCGGGTACGGAGAGTTGCCAATCCGCGCACACGGGGTACGTGGTGAGCGGTCGCATGAAGGTCGTCATGGACAACGGGGAGAGCGAGGAGTACGGCCCCGGCGACTTCATGCAGGTCGAGCCCGGGCACGACGCCTGGGTCGTCGGCGACGAGCAGTGCGTGGCGGTCGACTGGACCGGCTTCGGCGACTACGCGAAGGCGTCCTCCTGACCGCCCTCCCCGGCCGGCGGCGCCACCGACCGGCGCCGCCCACCGTTGCGCGCCCGGTCGCGCCGGTCGACGGTGGTGCCCGTCGTCGGTGACGGGACGGTAATCGGTGGGGACGGTGGTCGCGCCCCGGCCCGTCCGTACCTGCCGTTCCGCCCCCTCACGGTCGGACGGCACCGACTGGCCTTCCCCCGGCGCGACCACCACGGTGTGCGCCCGTGCGTCGGGCGGCAGCCACCAGGGCGGGGTGCGGGCCCGGCAGGACGACCACGACCCCCGTCCGTCCCTGCGGATCCGCTCCTCCGCCACCGCGTTCCCCCTTCACCCGGTAGATCCACTGTGCCGGTTCGGCATATGCCGAAGCCGTCCGACCGGGCGTCGTCTTGCCGCCTTGCGGGAACACGAGGGGTTTACAAACATCTATAAGCCGGGACGAATACGCATATGCCAGCCGATGAAGCTGAGCCGCCCACCGGGGGCGGCCTGAGTCGCGCCGCCCAGCGGCTGTACGGGTACGCCGTGGAGCGGCAGTCCTTCGCCGAGGCGGAGGCCACCGAGGCCCTCGGAGCGCGGGCCGCCGCGGCGATCACCGAGCTGGCCGCCGCGCACCTGCTCCAGCGGGCCCCCGGAGGCGGACTGGACCGCTGGAGCGCCGTCGCACCGCGGGCGGCGGCAGCCCGGGCGCTGGCCCCGCTGGCCCTGCTCGTACGGGAGACCCACGACGAGATGGACCGGCTGCGCGGGCAGCTGGAGGCGCTGGTGCCGGCGTACGAGGCGGGGACGGCGCACCGCGACCGGAACGGATCGGGGCGCCTGGAACTGGAGGTGGTCACGGACCTGGGGGCGGTGCGCGGGTTGATCGCGGAGCTGGTCGCGGCGTGCGAGCAGGAGCTGTTGACCTCGCAGCCGGGCGGCGGCCGGCCGTTGGAGACGCTGGAGGAGGCGATCGGCCGGGACGAGTCGTTGCTGACGCGCGGGGTGCGGATGCGCACGATCTACCAGCACACGGCGCGCTACTCGCGCCCCACGGCCGCGTACGTGGAGCGGGTGACGGCGCTGGGCGCGCAGGTGCGGACGCTGGGCGACGGGCTGATGCGGATGCTGGTCTTCGACGAGCACACGGGACTGATGGCGGTGCCGGACCGTGACGGGGCGGCACTGGTGGTGCGGCAGCCGGCCGTCGTGCACTTCATGACGTCGGCGTTCGAACGGTCGTGGGTGGCCGCGGAACCGTTCCCCACGACGGTGAGCCCGGAGGCGGCCCGCTCGCTCTCGGACGAGCTGCGGCAGACGATCGTACGGCTGCTGTCGGAGGGGCTGGAGGACAAGGTGATCGCCCGTCGACTGGGCATGTCGGAGCGGACCTGCCAGCGGCACATCGCGGAGATCATACGGGCGGTGGGCGCCAGGTCCCGTTTCCAGGCGGGCTACTTGCTCTCCCCGGCCGCGCCGCCCGCCCCCGACGGCTGCGCGGGGTCCTGAACGGGGCCGCCGTGCAGTTCGGGGATCAGCCGACCGCGCCGGGACAGCAGGAACCGCTTGAACTCGGCGACGGGCGGCGTGTCGGGGTGGCCGTCGAGCCAGGCGAGCCCGATCTCGCGGACCGCGCGCGGGGCGGTCACCGTCAGCTCGACCACGCCGGGGCGGGCCACCGCGGGGGGCGGCAGCAGGGCCACGCCGAGGCCCGCCGCGACCAGGCCGCGAAGCGTCTCGGCCTCCTCGCCCTCGAAGGCCACCCGGGGGGTGAACCCCGCCTCGGCGCACAGGTCGTCGGTGATGCGGCGCAGGCCGTAGCCGGCCTCCAGGGTGACGAAGGTTTCCTCGGCGGCCTCGGCGAGGCGGATGCGCTTGCGGGTGGCGAGGCGGTGGTCGTCGGGGACCACCAGGCGCAGCCGCTGCTCGTCCAGGCGGCGGGCGACCAGGTCGGGGGCGTCCGGCAGCGGTGAGGTCAGGCAGAGGTCGAGCTCGCCCGCGCGCAGCCGCTCCAGCATGGCCTCGCCGTAGTTCTGGACCAGGGAGAAGCGCACGCGCGGATGGTCGGTGCGGAAGGCGCGGATCAGGCCGGGTACGGTCTCGGGCCCGAGGGTGTGGAGGAAGCCGAACGCCACCTTGCCGTAGGCGGGATCGGCGTCCTGCTGCACCGACTCGGCGGCGCGGGCGATTTCGGCGAGGGCCCGTTCGGCCGAGGCGAGGAAGGTGCGCCCGGCCGTCGTCAGGGCGACGGTACGGCCCTTGCGGGCGAACAGCGTGACGCCGAGGTCCTGTTCGAGCCGGACCATGGCCCGGGACAGGGTGGACTGGGGAACGCCCAGCTCGTGGGCGGCGCGGGTCACGTGCTCGTGGCGGGCGACGGCGGCGAAGTACGCCAGCCTGGGGGCCAGCAAACCTGTCACGGCCGTGTCTTCTACGTAACGGTTCATTTACAGGCACCCTTCTGAGCTGCAGTGATGCATCAGTGGATCGATTATCGCGATTCTGTGCATTGGACGCATGAAACGGGCCGGGGCTACGGTCGTTCCATGCCTCCCGCTCATACCGGGGCACCCGTCATCGCGGGTGCCTCTGCCTCGTCGTCCTCCGCACCGGAACCCCGCTCCCCCGGCCGCCCCGGCTACCGCCGCATGAGCCTCGCGCTCTTCGCCGCCGGACTCGCGACGTTCGCCCTCCTCTACTCCACCCAGGCACTGCTGCCCGCGATCTCCGACGGGTTCGGGGTGACGGCGGGTCGGGCCAGCTGGACGGTGTCCGCGGCCACCGGCGCACTCGCCCTGTTCGTCCTGCCGCTCAGCGCGCTCTCGGAGCGCTTCGGGCGGACCCGGATGATGACGGTCTCCATGGTGATCGCCGTCGGCGTCGGGCTCCTGGTGCCGTTCGCGCCGAACCTGGAGTGGCTGGTGGCGCTGCGCGCGGTCCAGGGCGCGGCGATCGCCGGGATTCCGGCCTCCGCGATGGCCTACCTGGCGGAAGAGGTCAAGCCGAAGGCACTGGTGGGTGCGATCGGCCTGTTCGTGGCGGGCAATTCCATCGGTGGCATGAGCGGTCGTCTGGTCACCGGCTGGGCGGCACAGGTGTGGGGCTGGCGGGGCGGCCTGCTGGCCGTCGGTCTACTGGCCCTGGCCTGCGCGGCGGCCTTCCTCGTCCTGCTCCCCCGGGCCCGGTTCTTCCGCCCGGCCTCGCTGAACCCGCGGGCGGTCGCCACCACCGTCGGCGGCCACCTGCGCGATCCGCTGCTGATGCGGCTGTACGGGATCGGCGCACTGTTCATGACCGTCTTCGGCGCCGTGTACACGGTGATCGGCTACCGCCTGGTGGACGAGCCGTTCTCGCTGGGGCAGGGCGTGATCGGGTCGATCTTCCTGATCTACCTGGTGGGTACGGTCTCCTCGGCCGCCGCCGGGCAGCTGGTGGCCCGGACGGGCCGGCGCGGCGCGTTGTACCTGGCGGTGACCACGACCGCGCTGGGGCTGCTGCTCTCCCTCTCGCAGTGGCTGATCGCGATCCTGCTGGGGCTGGTCCTGATCACCGCGGGCTTCTTCGCGGGGCACGCGGTGGCGTCCGCCGCGGTGAGTCGGACCGCGAAGTCGGGCCGCGCGCAGGCCTCCGCGCTGTACCAGTCGGCGTACTACCTCGGTTCCAGCGCGGGCGGCACGCTGGGCGCGCTGGCCTACCACTCGGCGGGGTGGGCGGCCACGGTGGGCATCGCGCTGCTGGCGGTGCTCGGCGTCGTGTCGATCACCCTCTACGGCTCGCACGCGGCCCGTGCCGAGCGCCGCCACGCCCCGCTGGCCGCCGCACGCTGATACGGCAGTGCGCGTATGTGCCCGTACCGCATCGGTACGAAGTGATTTACGGAGCCCGGAGGCCAACCCGCCCCGGGCTCCGGCACGTTCCGCCCCCTTTGCCGGGAAGGACTGAGGGGGGAGGGAGTCCGACGTGAAATCCATGCGGATGCGTACGGGGCCGCGTGCGGCGGCGGTGGTCTGCGGGGCGGTGGCGCTGACGGCGTCCCTGGTGGCCGGCGGGGCCGGGACGGCGCGGGCCGCCTCGTGCAACGTGACCACCGGGCCGTACCAGCGGCAGGTCGAACAGTTCTTGGGGCGGCCCGTCGACGGACGGCAGTCGGCGGCCGACTGCGAGGCGATCAAGGGGTTCCAGGCGAAGCACGGCATCACCCCGACCGCGGGGTACGCCGGACCGCTCACCTGGCAGACCATGAGCGTGATGCTGGCGCAGCGGGCGGCCGGCACCACCCCGAACAAGGACGGGAAGTGCCCCACCACCGTGGGCCGGATCGCCTGCGTGGACCTGACCCGCCAGCTGAGCTGGGTCCAGGACGGCGCCACCCTGGCGTACGGCCCCGTTCCGGTCCGCACGGGAAAGGCCGGCACCGAGACCCGGACCGGCCACCGGCAGATCTACTACCGCAGCATCGACCACTGGTCGACGATCTACGACGTGGCGATGCCCTACGCGCAGTTCTTCGACGGCGGCATCGCCTTCCACTCCGTCGACAAGAGCATGTGGAACCCGCCCGGCTCCGGCGGCTGCGTGAACATGCGGCCCGCGGACGCCAAGGCGTACTGGAACCTGCTGCGCAAGGGGGACGACGTGTACGTGTACGGGCGCAAGCCCGGCACGTAGGGCCTCTCCGGCTGCCATTGTCGGACCCCTCCGGTAGTTTCCGAGGTATCGGATCTACTGGGGGACCGCAGCCATGACTGACCTCGCGACCGGCACCGGACCGGGCACCGACACCGAGCTGGACGCGGCGATGGACCGCTACCGGGTCGAGCTCACCGGCTACTGCTACCGCATGCTCGGCTCCTCCTTTGACGCCGAGGACGCGGTGCAGGACACGTATGTCCGTGCCTGGCGCAGCTACGGCAAGTTCGAGGGCCGGTCCTCGCTGCGCTCGTGGCTTTACCGGATCGCCACCAACGTCTGCCTGGACCTGCTGAGCGCGGGGAACAAGCGGGCCCGCCCGATGGACCTGAGCGCACCGCAACACCAGGCCTCCGCGGTGCTCAACGAGCGCCCCGAGATGACCTGGCTGGAGCCGGTCCCGGACGGGCGGGTGCTCCCGCAGACCGCCGATCCGGCGGAGATGGCGCTGGCGAAGGAGTCCGTCCGGCTGGCGTTCGTGGCGGCGCTCCAGCACCTTCCGGCGAAGCAGCGGGCGGTACTGATCCTGCGCGAGGTGCTGGCGTGGAAGGCGGACGAGGTCGCGACGCTGCTGGACACCACGGTGGCCTCGGTGAACAGCGCCCTGCAGCGCGCCCGCGCGACCCTGTCCAGCCAGCGCTTGCGCGCGAGCGAGGCGGCTGACCCGCTGGACGCGGGGCAGGTGAAGCTGCTGGAGCAGTACCTCTCCGCCTTCGAGGCGTACGACATCTCGCGGCTCACCACGCTCCTGCACGAGGACGCGGTGCTGTCGATGCCGCCGTTCGACCTGTGGTTGCAGGGGCCCGCGGACATCGCGGCCTGGCACCTCCAGCAGGGCATCGGCTGCAAGGGCTCCCGGCTGGTCCCGACCACGGCCAACGGCCTGCCCGCCTTCGGCCAGTACCGGCCGCGGGAGGACGGGCAGGCAGGCCACATACCGTGGGCGCTCCAGGTCCTGGAGATCTCAGACGGCAAGATCGTCGGGCTCAACGCCTTCTTGGACACCGCCCGCTGGTTCCCCCTCTTCGGCCTCCCCGAGCAGCTCGACGAGTCCTACGAGGTGCAGTAGGGCGCGGAGCGCGGGCCCGGCGCCGGTCACCCGGAACGGCCGGTCCCGGGCGGTGAGCCGCAGCCGGGCCAGCAGGTCGACGGCGCCAAGGTCCGGCATGGTGACGGCGGCGGCATCGCACACCACCGCCGTCGCCCCGGCGTCGTACAGCCGGGCCAGGCTGGCGCACAGCAGCGCGGCGTCACGCGCGGTCGGGCTGGGTCCGGGCAGGACGAGTCGGGTGATCTCCATGAGAGGGTGACTGCCCGGGCCGCCGGAACTCATCGACAGGCCGTGGCCGCCTACGCGCGAGGAAAGCCGAAGGTGTCGAGAGTGAGGTCGAACGGCTCGGGGAGATGGACGGTCTCACCGAACTTGCCCGCGTGCAGGAGGCGGTACTTGCCGTCGCTGGGCTCGCCGTAGAGGTGGATGGTGGGACTGCCCGTCGCGTGCGGGTCGATCAGCAGGTAGAGCGGTACTCCCGCCGCGGCGTAGCCGTTCAGCTTGGAGACGCGGTCGTTGACGGCGTTCGACTTCGAGGTGATCTCGACGACCAGCTCGGCGGCGGCCGCGGGAACGAAGTTCTCCCCTTCCGGGACCGTATCCCTCGGCACGACTGCGAGGTCCGGGATGTAGAGACCGCTGCGGCTCGGGACGGCCACGTTGAGGGTCTGGTGGACGCCCCAGTCGTCGGGGATGACCGTGTACAGGCGGCGTTGCACCGACTCCGCGATCAAGTTGTGGTTGTTGACGGGCGGTGGTGCCACGGTGATGATCCCCTCGATGATCTCCACCTTGCAGCCTTCCGGCCAGTCCATCTCCTCCCAGAGGCGGACGACCGAATCCCAGTCGTCACCGCTCGGAGGCTGGTGCTCGACTGCGAGTGCGCTCATGGTGTGCTCCTATCGCTTCGTCACCGATCCCAGCATGCCGAACGGGACCGGCAGGGGTCTACCAGTCCCGTTCACCCGAATGAGAAGCCGCAGGTCAGGCGATGCGGTCCAGCACGATCGGCGTGGCGGAGAAGGCCGTGCCGGCCGGGGCGATGTCGTAGGAGCCCTCCAGCGCGGCCAGGGCGTACTCGAACTTCTCCGGGGTGTCCGTGTGCAGGGTCATCAGCGGCTGGCCCGCCGTCACCGTGTCGCCCGGCTTCGCGTGCAGCTCGATGCCCGCACCCGCCTGCACCGGGTCCTCCTTGCGGGCACGGCCCGCGCCGAGGCGCCAGGCGCCGACGCCCACCGCGTACGCGTCGAGGCGGGTCAGGACGCCCGAGGCCGGGGCCGTCACCACGTGCTGCTCGCGCGCGACCGGCAGCGCCGCGTCCGGGTCGCCGCCCTGGGCCGCGATCATCCGGCGCCAGTGGTCCATCGCGGAGCCGTCGGCCAGGGCCTTCGCCGGGTCGGCGTCCTTGATGCCCGCCGCGTCCAGCATCTCCTTCGCCAGCGCGATGGTCAGCTCGACCACGTCGGCGGGGCCGCCGCCCGCCAGGACCTCCACCGACTCGCGGACCTCCAGCGCGTTTCCGGCGGTCAGGCCCAGCGGCGTGGACATGTCGGTCAGCAGTGCGACGGTCTTGACGCCCGAGTCGGTGCCGAGGCCCACCATGGTCCGCGCCAGCTCGCGCGCGTCCTCGATGTTCTTCATGAAGGCGCCGGAGCCGACCTTCACGTCCAGGACGAGCGAGCCCGTCCCTTCGGCGATCTTCTTGGACATGATCGAGGAGGCGATCAGCGGAATGGCCTCCACGGTGCCCGTCACGTCGCGCAGGGCGTACAGCTTCTTGTCGGCGGGGGCCAGGCCGTCGCCCGCCGCGCAGATGACCGCGCCCGTGGTGTCCAGGACGTGCAGCATCTCCTCGTTGGAGAGCAGCGCGCGCCAGCCCGGGATGGACTCCAGCTTGTCCAGGGTGCCGCCGGTGTGACCGAGGCCCCGGCCCGACAGCTGCGGCACGGCCGCGCCGCACGCGGCGACGAGCGGGGCCAGCGGAAGGGTGATCTTGTCGCCGACGCCGCCCGTGGAGTGCTTGTCGGCGGTCGGGCGGGAAAGGGAGTCGAAGTTCATCCGCTCGCCCGACGCGATCATCGCGGCGGTCCAGCGGGCGATCTCGGCCCGGTTCATGCCGTTGAGCAGGATGGCCATCGCCAGCGCCGACATCTGCTCGTCGGCGACGACACCGCGCGTGTACGCGTCGATGACCCAGTCGATCTGCTCGGGGCTCAGCTCACCGCGGTCCCGCTTGGTACGGATGACGGAGATGACGTCCATGTGGTGCTTCCTTCTACGCGCATAGAGGGGGGTGTGGGAGAGGGGTTCCGAAGAAGTACGACGGCCCTTCACCCGGCAGGGCGAAGGGCCGTCGGCACGGCTATCTCAGGTGGTCCGGCCCGAAGGCCTGCGGGAGCATCGCCGAGAGCGGCAGGATGCCCTCCGGCGTGTCCACCTGGAGGTCGGGGCCGCCGAACTCGAAGAGCAGCTGACGGCAGCGTCCACAGGGGACGAGGATCTCGCCCTTGCCGTCCACACAGGTGAAGTGGGTCAGGCGACCGCCGCCCGTGGCCTGGAGGGAGGACACCAGCCCGCACTCGGCGCACAGGCCGAGCCCGTAGCTGGCGTTCTCCACGTTGCAGCCGGTGACGGTGCGTCCGTCGTCGACGAGGGCGGCTACACCGACCGGGAAGCCGGAGTAGGGGGCGTACGCCCGGGACATGGCGTCCCGGGCGGTGAGCCGCAGTGCTTCCCAGTCCACAGACGTCACTTGCCCTGGCCCTTGCGGTACGGCAGGCCGTCCGCCTTCGGCATCCGCAGCCGCTGCGCGGAGAGCGCGAGCACCAACAGCGTCGTCAGGTACGGGGCCGCGTCCACGAACTGGCTCGGGACCGAGTCGGTGAGCGCGTACCAGAGGAACAGCCCGGCGGAGCACACCGCCGCGATGCCGGCCTGGACGTGCTTCCTCTTGTACAGCTGCCAGGCGACGAGCAGCAGCAGGAGGATCGCGAGGAGCAGCAGCATCGCGTGGACGTTCTCGGCGCCACCGCGCAGCTTGAGGCTGTCGGTGAAGCCGAACAGGCCGGCGCCCAGCGCCATGCCGCCCGGCATCCAGTTACCGAAGATCATCGCGGCGAGACCGATGTAACCGCGGCCGCCGGTCTGGCCCTCCTGGTAGATCGGGCTGGCGACGATCGACAGGAACGCACCGGCGAGGCCCGCGAGGGCACCCGAGACGACGACGGCGATGTACTTGTACTTGTAGACGTTGACGCCCAGCGACTCCGCGGCGACCGGGTTCTCACCGCAGGAGCGCAGCCGCAGACCGAAGGTGGTCCGCCACAGCACCCACCAGGTGGCCGGGATGAGCAGCAGGGCGATGACCGTCAGCAGCGACAGTTCGGTCACCAGTCCACCGATGACGCCGGCGAGGTCCGAGACGAAGAACCAGTGCTTGGCCTGGAGGTCGGCCAGCCAGTCGGACAGTCCGGGAACGGTGATCTTGTAGATCGGTTCGACGCGCGGCGACTGCTTGGAGGAGCCGCCGGGGGCGTCGGCGAAGGTGAAGTTCGACAGGTACTGGGTGAAGCCCAGGGCCAGGATGTTCACGGCCACACCGGAGACGATGTGGTTGACGTTGAACGTGATGGTGATGATCGCGTGCAGCAGGCCGCCGAGCGCGCCGCCGAGGATACCCATCGCGACACCCGTCCAGGGGCCCCACTGGTAGCCGGCCCAGGCACCGAACCAGGTGCCGAGGATCATCATGCCTTCGAGGCCGATGTTGACGACGCCCGCGCGCTCGGCCCACAGGCCGCCGAGTCCGGCGAGGCCGATCGGGACAGCGAGCTGGAGGGCTCCGGAGACCTGGCCGACGGAGGTCAGGTCGTCGGCGCCGCTGATCAGGCGGACCAGCGAGACCAGCGCGAGGCCGCCCGCGATGATCAGCAGGATCCAGGGCAGGGTGAGCTTCTTGCGGCCGCCCGACTTCTTGGGGGCGGTGCTCGTCGCGGAGACGGTGCTGGTGCTCACGCCGCGACCTCCTTCTCGGTCTTGATGGCGTGGCCCGCGGCCAGCTCCTCGCCGACCTTCTGCTGCTGGCGACGGATGCCGTAGCGGCGGACGAGCTCGTACGAGACGACGACGGCGAGCACGATCAGGCCCTTCATGATCGTGCCGATCTCCTTCGCGTACCCGGCCGTGTCGAGCGAGGCCGAGGCCTTGTCGATGAAGGCCATCAGGAGGGCGGCGAAGAAGATGCCGATCGGGCTGTTGCGGCCGAGCAGCGCGATGGTGATGCCCGTGAAGCCGACGCCGACCGGGAAGGCCAGGCTGTACGTGTGGCTCTCGCCCAGCAGCACCGGCATGCCGGCGAGGCCGGCGACGGCGCCGGAGATGAGCATCGACGTGATGATCATCTTCTTGGCGTCCACGCCGGAGGCCTGCGCGGCGGACTCGCTGGCGCCGGTGGCGCGCAGGTCGAAGCCGAAGCGGGTGCGGTTGAGGACGAACCAGTAGACGATGCCCAGGGCGAAGGCGACGAAGGTGAAGCCGTAGATCTCCAGGCCGTCCCCGAGGTCCACGGCCGGGAACCAGCCGGCGTCCGGGATGTCACCGGTGGTGAGGTCGTTGGAGCCTGCGGGCTGGACGCCGAGGTTCTTCGGCAGGATCAGCCAGGCGATCAGGCTGGTCGCGATGGCGTTCAGCATGATCGTGGAGACCACCTCGCTGACGCCGCGCTTGGCCTTGAGGACACCGGCGATGCCGGCCCAGAAGGCACCCACGAACATCGCGACGACCACGATCAGCAGGATCTGCAGCGGGCCGGGCAGCGTGACGGCCGCGCCGACGACGGCGGACAGCATCGCCGCGAGGCGGTACTGGCCGTCGACGCCGATGTTGAAGAGGTTCATCCGGAAACCGATGGCCACGGCCAGGGCCGCCAGGTAGTACGTACCGGCCTGGTTCACGATGAGGACCTGCACGTCCTCGTAGCCGGCGTTCTCCACCATCAGGCGCAGCGGCTCGATCGGGTCCACACCGGTCGCCAGCAGCACGAGCATGGTCAGCAGGAACGCGGTGACCAGGGCGAGCGCGGGCCCGGCGATGGCGAGGAGAAGCCGGTCCTTGTCGAATTTCTTCATCGGGCCTCGTCCTCCGGTGAGTCGGTACCAGCCTCGGTACCGGCGGCGGAGTGGTTGTCGGTGGCTTCCAGGTTCCCGGAGGCGGCGCCCGTCATGGCGGTGCCGAGCTCCTCGGGGGTGACGGTCGCGGGGTCGGCGTCCGCGACCAGGCGGCCGCGGTAGATCACGCGCAGGGTGTCGGACAGGCCGATCAGCTCGTCCAGGTCGGCGGAGATCAGCAGGACGGCCAGGCCCTCGCGGCGGGCCTCGCGGATCGCGTCCCAGATCTGCGCCTGCGCGCCGACGTCCACACCACGGGTGGGGTGGGCGGCGATGAGGAACTTCGGGTTGTGGCTCATCTCGCGGCCGACGATCAGCTTCTGCTGGTTGCCGCCGGAGAGGGACGCCGCGGTGACCTCGATGCCGGGCGTGCGGACGTCGTACTCGCGCACGATCCGCTCGGTGTCCTTGCGGGCGGCCTTCGGGTCGATGATGCCGCGCTTGGAGTTGGGCGCCTCGGTGACGTGACCGAGGATGCGGTTCTCCCACAGCGGGGACTCCAGCAGCAGGCCGTGCCGGTGACGGTCCTCGGGGATGTACCCGATGCCGCCCTCGCGGCGCTTGCGCACCGGCGCCTTCGTGATGTCGCGGCCGTCGAGGCTGATCACGCCCGCGTCGGCGGAGTGCATGCCCATCAGGGCTTCGATGAGCTCCGTCTGGCCGTTGCCCTCGACACCTGCGATGCCGAGGATCTCGCCCTTGTGGATGGTGAAGTTGATGTCGTCGAGCAGGAGCCGGCCCGCTTCGGCGCTCTCGCGGAGGGAGGAGTCCTCCGGAGCCTCGGGCCCCAGGGTCTCCGGTTCGACGGCGACGGCGCCGGCCGCGGCGAGGGTCAACCCCTCGACGGTCAGCATCGGGACGTCCGTCACCGTGGACTCGCGCGTCTCCGGGGACGGCAGCTCCGCGCCCACCATCAGCTCGGCGAGCTGCTTGGTCGTGGTGTTGTGCGGGTCGGCGGTGCCGACCGTGGTGCCGCGGCGGATGACGGTGATGTCGTCGGCGACCTTCAGGACCTCGCCCAGCTTGTGCGAGATGAAGATGACGGTCAGGCCCTCGGCCTTGAGCTCGCGCAGGTTGTTGAAGAGCGCGTCCACTTCCTGCGGCACGAGCACGGCGGTCGGCTCGTCGAGGATGAGGATCTTCGCACCGCGGTAGAGGACCTTGAGGATCTCCACGCGCTGGCGGTCGGCAACACCCAGGTCCTCGACGAGGGCGTCGGGCCGCACGCCGAGGCCGTACGCGTCCGAGATCTCCATGATCTTCTTGCGGGCCTTGGTGCCGATGCCGTACAGCTTCTCGCCGCCGAGGACCACGTTCTCCAGGACGGTGAGGTTGTCGGCGAGCATGAAGTGCTGGTGCACCATGCCGATGCCGCGGGCGATGGCCTCGCCGGGGCTGTTGAAGGAGACCTGTTCCCCGTCGATGGCGATGGTCCCCTCGTCCGGCTTCTGCATGCCGTAGAGGATCTTCATCAGGGTCGACTTGCCGGCGCCGTTCTCACCGACGAGGGCATGGACCGTGCCCTTGCGGACGGTGATCGCGATGTCCTTGTTGGCGACGACGCCGGGGAAGCGCTTGGTGATGCCGTGGAGTTCTACGGCGGGGGGCGGGCTGGACGCGTTGATGACGCACTCTCCTTGGCGCGGAAGGAGCTGGAAAAGCCGGAGGGCAGGGGGACAGGGCGGGGAGAGAAGGTATCGCGTCCACGATGCCTCTACGCGCGTAGCACTGTCGAAAGTGAAAACTTGCGGCCACTGACCACAAGACCCACGGAGCACGGCTCGGGGCCCGGGAGCGGCACGGACCGCCCCCCGGACCCCGGAGACCACTACTGATCGTCACACATCGACGGACTCGGCCTTACGGCGCGGTCTTGACGGTGATCTTCTTGGCGATGATGTCGGCCTTCGCCTTCTCGACTGCGGCGAGGAGCTCGGTCATCTTCTTGTACTCGGGGTTGGAGTCGGCCAGGCCGACACCGTTCGCGTCCAGGCCGTAGCGGACCTCACCGGTCTGCGGCTTGCCGTCCTGAACCGACTTGATCTCGTTGAAGACGGCACCGGAGACGTCCTTGGTGACCGAGGTCAGGATGTGCTCCTTGTACTTCGACAGACCGGCCTGGTTGTACTGGTCGGAGTCGACGCCGATGGCCCACTTGCCCTTGGCCGAGGCGGCCTCGATGGCACCCGAGCCCGCGAGACCGGCAGCGGCGTAGACCACGTCGGCGCCGGCGTCGAGCTGACCCTGGGCGGCGGCCTTGCCGAGGTCGGGCTTGGAGAAGCCGTCGAAGTTCGGCGGCTGGGTCAGGTACTGGGAGAGCACCTTGGCGTTGGGGTTGGTGTCCTTGACGCCCTGGGTGAAGCCCGCCTCGAACTTCTTGATGAGCGGGACCTCGACGCCACCGATGAAGCCGACCGTGCCGGTCTTGGACGCCTTGGCGGCGGCGACGCCGGCCAGGTAGGAGCCCTGCTCCTCGTTGAAGACCAGGTTGGCGATGTTCGCACCGGTCACGGAGGTGTCGTCGATGATGCCGAACGTGGTGTTCGGGAACTTCGGCGCGACCTTCTTGATGGCGGGGGCGTAAGAGAAACCGACGCCGATCACCGGGTTGTTGCCCTTGCGGGCCAGCTCGGTGAGGCGCTGGACCTTGTCGGCCTCGCCCTCGCCCTCGGTGGGCTCGGCCTCGACGCCCTTGACGCCCAGTTCCTTCTCGGCCTTCTGCAGACCGGCGTAGGCGGCGTCGTTGAACGACTGGTCGCCACGGCCACCGATGTCGTACGCGAGGGCGACGCTGGTGGACTTGGAGGAAGAGGACGAAGACGGGGAGGAAGAGGTGTCCGAAGACTTCTTTCCGCCACAGGCGGTGGCCGAGAGGGCCAGCGCCGCGGACGCGATGCCCACGGTGGCGATCCTGGTGATCCGGCGCAAGGGGAGGCTCCTTCAAAACCTGACCGAAGCGCCACGACCGGCGCTGGTTTCGCCGCGATCGTAACGCGCGTAGATGTCAGTTAAAGGCCCGTTCATGAGTCGTTATCGGATCGTCGTGAATCGGACAGTGACCGAACGGTGACGATCCTTGCGCCCAGCCCTTGTGTACCAAGGGCTGGACACGCGTGACTTCACACGCTCAGATGTTGTAAGAACTTTTACCCGAGCGGCCTCGCCCGACGCCCGTCGAGCAGTGCGGCAGCCGTGAAGAACTCCACGCCGACCCCGATCGCGGCCTCGTCGACGTCGAAGTCGCCCCGGTGGAGGTCCCGCTTGGTGCTGGAGCCGGGGGTGTGCACGCCGAGCCGGGCCATGGCCCCGGGCACGTGTTCGAGGTACCAGGAGAAGTCCTCGCCGCCGAGGCTCTGCTCGGTGTCCTCGACCGAATCCTTGCCGAGCCGGGCCGCCATGGATTCCCGCAGCAGCTCGGTCACGACCGGGTCGTTGACGACCGGCGGCACTCCGCGCACGTAGGTGATCTCCGACTTGGCCCGGTAGATCCCGGCGATCTCGTCGATCGCGGCGTGGATCTGGTCGGGGGCTTCGTGCCAGGCGTTGATGTCCAGGCAGCGGATGGTTCCCGACAGTTCCGCGTGCATCGGGATCACGTTGCAGGCGTGGCCCGCCTCGATCCGGCCCCAGGTGATCGACATGCCCGAGCGGGCGTCCATCCGGCGGGAGAGCACGGCCGGCAGGTCGACCGCCACCCGGGCGGCGGCCGTCACCAGGTCGGTGGTCAGGTGCGGACGGGCGGTGTGCCCGCCGGGGCCTTCGAGGGTGATCTCCAGGCGGTCGCAGGCGGAGGTGACGGGCCCGGTCCGCAGCCCGATCTTGCCGGCGTCCACGCGTGGGTCGCAGTGCACCGCGATGATCTTTCCTACGCCGTCCAGCACCTCGGACGCGATGGCGTCGGTGGCTCCACCGGGGAGCACCTCCTCGGCGGGCTGGAACAGCAGCCGGACCGGGCGGGGCAGCAGGCCCTCCCGGTCGAGCTCGGCGAGCACCAGGCCGGCGCCGAGGACGACCGCGGTGTGCACGTCGTGGCCGCAGGCGTGGGCACGGTCCGGGACGGTCGAGCGGTACGCGACGTGCGTCTTGGCATCCGGGATGGGCAGGGCGTCGATGTCGGCGCGCAGGGCCAGCATCGGCCGGCCCCCGTCCCAGGTGCCCACGTCACAGACCAGGCCGGTTCCGGATTTCAGCACGCGTGGGTGCAGTCCAGCTTTCTCCAGTCGTGCCTTGATCGCGGCCGTGGTGCGGAACTCCTGGTGCCCTAGCTCGGGGTGCATGTGCAAGTCCCGGCGGAAGGCGATCAGTTCGGCACGCAGGTGGTCCGGAAGCTTGCCGGGCAGCTCGGGCCGGTCGGGCGTGCCGGGCAGGGCGGTCTGGGACTCGCGGGACATCAACTGGTTCACCCGTTGAAGGGTAGGCGCACGAATGGCTCAACTGGCCGGAGATCACCAAAACTTCATGCCGTTAGGGGAAAAAAACCAGGCCTCTGGACGCATGACCGGATGCACGCGCGGGTAAACTCGCGCGCTCAACCGGCCGCGGAAGCCGTCTGGACTGGGATTCTGCGCACATCACGGGCGGTCTCGCTGACCCCCGCGAGGAAACCGCGGGCCCGCGGCGAGGCCGAGCCCGTGAGCCAGGCCGGGTCGACATCGCATACGACGACGGTCACACCGGTACCGGTCAGCGCGTACGGCAGGGTGTGGACGACCGTGGACGGAAAGCTGACGACGGTTCGGCCGACCGGCCCGCGCCGGGCGACCAGCTCCAGGGGCAGGTCCGGGCGGACGATTTCGAGCCCGGTCGCCTCGCTGACGGCGCGTAGCTTCTCCGGGGACTCCCGGCGGTGCGCGAAGTAGCGGGTGGCGCCGTGTTCGCGGGTCAGGGCCCGTACGGCGTCCAGGTAGCGGGCCGGATCCACCACGCCGGTCTCCACGAGGGAGGTGCCGACCAGGTCGGTGCCCCTGGTCAGGCGCGGCGGGCCGAACCGGGAGCGGGTCCAGGCGAAGTCGTTGACCCGTAGCGTCATCGCGCCGTGGACGGTGACGGGCATCGAGCTGAACACCTCGACGCGGCGCCCCTTGCCCGTTGCCGGGGTGAAGCGGCGCCGGGCGGTGGCCGAGACCGGGGCGTACGCGAGCTCGCGCACCCGGCCGGGCAGTCCCGAGCCGCCCACCCTGTGCCAGCGCACGAGGCGTTCGCCGCGTGCCGTCTGGGCGACGAACTCCATCGTGGCGGTTCCGTCGTCGACCACCACGAGCTCCTCGGCCCGTACGAGGGTGAGCAGGAGCTGTACGTACCGGGAGAAGGGGTCACCGATGACGACCCGGTGGGCCGCGCGCACGTCCCGGGCGAGCGCGGCGAGCGCCTTGAGCGGCGCGAGACGGCCGCCGCGGGCCTCCTGCCAGCGAACCTCGTACCCCTCGTCGCGTGCGAGCCCCGCCATCCGGCGCAGCTGGCCGCGGGACATCGGGTCGGTGGGGGGCAGTACGACGATCCGCAGGTGCGCCGCGCCCGCCGGACCGGAGCCGCGGGCGGTGGCTCCGCCTCCGGGCCGCGGCCCGGAGGCGGCCGGGCGGCGGTCGGTCCCGCCGTACGGGGCCGGGCCGCTGCCCGCCGCTGCGGCCGGGGGCCGGGCGGTGGCCCCGCCGGTACGGTCGGGCTGGCGCGGGACGCCGTCCAGGAGCGGGGCGCCGCCCGCCGGGGCGGTCCCTTCGGCGTACGCCCACTCCAGCACGTTCAGGAGCTGGACCGGACTCTCGACGAAAGCCAGGGTGGAGGTTGGGGGTGTCACCGCGTACTCCTCGTCAGGGGGGCGGGGCGTCGTACGGCCCGCCCGGTGGGCCGGGCACGGGCCGGGAGGTCAGACCGAGGCGAGTTCGCCCTGGACCCGGCGGAGCTTCTTCATGGGGCCGAGCTCGGAGGCGTAGACGCGCTTGACGCCGTCGCCGAGCGCGGTCTCGATGGTGCGGATGTCGCGGACGAGCCGGGACAGCCCGCCCGGCTCCACGGAGGCGGCCTGGTCGGAGCCCCACATCGCGCGGTCGAGCGTGATGTGCCGCTCGACGAAGGTGGCGCCGAGGGCGACGGCCGCGAGGGTGGTCTGCAGGCCCGTCTCGTGGCCGGAGTAGCCGATCGGGACGTTGGGGAACTCCTCCTGCAGGGTGTTGATCACCCGCAGGTTGAGCTCCTCCGCCTTGGCCGGGTACGTCGAAGTGGCGTGGCAGAGGAGGATGTTGTCGCTGCCGAGCACCTCCACGGCGTGCCGGATCTGCCTCGGGGTGGACATGCCGGTGGAGAGGACGACGGTGCGGCCGGTGGCGCGCACGGCACGCAGCAGCTCGTCGTCGGTGAGGGAGGCGGAGGCCACCTTGTGGGCGGGGACGTCGAACTGCTCCAGGAAGGCGACGGCCTCGGTGTCCCACGGGGAGGCGAACCAGTTGATGCCGCGCTTGGCGCAGTACTCGTCGATGGAGCGGTACTCGGCCTCGCCGAACTCCACGCGGTGCCGGTAGTCGATGTACGTCATCCGGCCCCAGGGGGTGTCGCGCTCGACGTCCCACTGGTCGCGCGGGGTGCAGATCTCCGGCGTGCGCTTCTGGAACTTCACGGCGTCGCAGCCCGCCTCGGCGGCGGCGTCGATGAGGGCGAAGGCGTTGCCGAGGTCGCCGTTGTGGTTGATGCCGATCTCACCGACGACGTAGACGGGGCGGCCGGGGCCGGCGGTGCGCGAACCGAAGCTGCGCAGGCGGGTGTGCGGGATGACGGCGGTCATGGCAGGTGACGTCCTTCGTTCGGTTCGCGGGGGTGCGGAGGGGTGCGGGGGGGGTGGGAGGGGTGAGAGGGGTGGGAGGGGTGCGGGGTCAGGGGGTGAAGAGCGGGGCGAGGAGGCGGGCGCGGGCCAGGTCGTGCGGGTCGTCGATCTCCAGGACCCGTGCGGGGTCGGTGGGGACGGGGAGGGTGCGCCCGAAGAAGCGGTGTCGGGCGGCGCGGAAGCCGGCGGCGTCCATGGCGTAGGCGGCGCCGGTCTCCAGCAGGTCCTGGGGACGGTCCTGTCGGCGGGGCCGCACGGCCTTGTCGTGGTTGACGCCGTGTCCGCCGCCGTCGGGGTCCGCCCGCCAGAGGAAGCCGTGGAAGGGGGCGACGGTCAGGGCCGAGTCGGCGGCGCCGGATGCGACGGCGGCGGCGACCGACTCGACGTCGGCGGAGGTCAGGAAGGGGCTGGTGCACTGGACGAGGAGGACCACGTCCACGGTGAGGGAGTGCAGTTCCTCGAAGGAGTCGAGCGCGTGCAGCACGGCGGCTTCGCTGCTCGCGGTGTCGCCGCAGAGGGCGGCGGGCCGGCGGATCGCGTCGGCCCCGGCGGCGCGGGCGGCGGCGGCGATGGCCTCGGAGTCGGTGGAGACCACCACGTCGGTGACGGTGGCCGCGCCCCGGCAGCCCCGTACGGCACGTACGACGAGCGGGACCCCGGCCACTTCGGCGAGGTTCTTCCCCGGGACCCCCTTGGACCCGCCCCGGGCCGGAACCACGGCGAGCACCCGGGGTCGTGCGCCGGGGCTCACAGCTCTCCCAGCCTGCGAATCACCGGGGCCACGCGCTGGACCCCGTGCCGGTAGGCCCCGCGGGCGGCCTCGCGCAGGTGCGAGCGGAGCCTGCGGCGCAGCCGGGATTCTCCGTCGCCCTCCTGCCGGACGGAGCCGGGCAGCGGGGTCCCGTCGGGGGCGAGGTGGTGCCGGGCCAGGATGCCGGGCAGGTATCCGGGGGCGGTGGCCTGCGTGTAGTAGGGGGCGACGGCCGGGAGCTCACCGCGCCCCAGCAGTTCGACGAGTCGCGCGCGGGCGGCGGCGAAGGGGTCCCCGGTGCCCGTCACGCCCTGGTCGTCCAGCCAGTCCGGGTCGCCCTGCGGCAGCAGCCCGGCGTCCAGCTGGTCCCACGAGGCCAGGCAGCCCGAGCCGAGGAAGTGGTGGTTGCCGAGCACCTCGCGGACGCCGAGGTCGGTGAGGACCGCCGTCGGGATGCCCCGGTGCAGGGATTCCAGGGCGGCCGTGGAGGACACCGTGACCAGCAAGTCCGTGCGGTCCAGGACCTCACCCATGTTCCCGTACACCAGCCGGCAGTTGGGGGGCAGTCCGCCCGGGAGCCGCTCGGCGAGGCGCTGGTACGGCTGCTCCTCCAGGTGTGTGGTGTGTTCCCCGGGCCGGCTGCGCAGCTTGATCAGCACCTCCCGGCCGGGGTGCAGCCGGGCGTGCCGGGCCGCCCGCTGCAGGAGGTACGTCCGGTCGGCGCGGCCGTCGGGGACGGACGGCTGCACGGCGAAGACGACGGTGTGCGCGCGGCTGAGGGCCGGTTCGTACGGTGCTCCGGCGAGGAACGGCAACGCCGTCTGCGTGACGGCGTCCGGGTCCGCGCCGACTCCTTCGTACACCGCGCGGAAACGCCCCGCGTCGTACCGGGAGTTGGCGAGGACGAGGTCGGCCCCGTGTCGCAGCAGCAGACCGTCGGCGAGCTTCTCGTAGACGACGCCGACGTATCCGGTGACGAGCACCGGGCGGGCGGCGGGCTCGGGCCACAGCGCGCGGACCCCGTGCAGGACGGCCTGCACGGCCCCGCCGACCAGGGCGAGGACCACGACGTCGTAGCGCTCGCGCTCGATCTCCGCGAGGAACTGCGCGCAGGTCACCTCGGACAGCCGGTCGGCGCGGACGCCCACCTCGCCGAGCTGGCGCGCGGTCGGGGTGGCTCGGCCGCGCAGCAGGTATCCGGTGAGGTGGAGGTCTCCCCCAACCGCCTCCCCCGGAATCCGTCCGGGGGGACCCCCACGGGGTGCCCCCGGCGCGAGGCGGCGGGCGGTGAGCGCGCCCCATTTCCAACGCGTGTCGGAATCTGCGAGTACGGCGACGCGAAGGGGAGTACGACTACGAGTACGAGTGGCTGCGCGATGGCTGACTGGCACCCGGCAGAAGCTATTCCGCAATTTCGGTGACCGGCCCAACGACCGCACAACAGCGGGTTAACAACCCGTCGACTCGATGCGAAACCGCACCGGTTAACGCACCCGCCCCGCGTCGTTCACACGGAATCCGCGTTTGGGCCATGGTGAATGCCGGCCGAAGACTTAACGTCTGGCGGGTGCTCAAGCTCTCTGTTGTCGTGCCGTTCTACAACGTGCAGACGTTCGCACCGGATGCCCTGAAGAGTCTCGAACTCAACGCCCGGGAGGATTTCGAGTTCCTGCTCGTCGACGACTGTTCGACGGACGGGACGCCCGAGCTCCTGGAGCGGGCGGCGCGCGAGCTGCCCGGGGCGGTGCACCTCAGACGCGACCGGAACGGCGGCCTGGCCACCGCCCGGAACACCGGCCTGGACGCGGCGCGCGGGGAGTACCTGGCCTTCCTGGACGGGGACGACTGGCTGGCCCCAGGCCACCTGGCCCGCACCCTGGCCAGTATCGAGGCCCTGAACTGCGACTTCGTCCGCAACGACCATGTCCAGGTGACCGGCCGCAGTCGCTGCGTACAGCGCGTGCCGTACGGCCCCCAGCTGGTCGTCGGTGACCCTCGCGCCGGGATCCTGCCCGCTTCCCGGGCCAGCTGCGTGGACTATCCGTACGCCTGGGCCGGCATGTACCACCGGCGGCTCCTGGACCGCGGGCTGCTGCACTTCACCGACGGGCTGCGGACGGCGGAGGACCGGCCGTGGATCTGGCGGCTGCACCGACGGGCCCGGTCCTTCGCCGCCGTCGGAATGCCCGGGATCTTCTATCGGCGGGGGGTCTCCACCTCGTTGACCCAGATCAAGGACGAGCGTCAGCTCGACTTCATTCGCGCATTCGATCAAGTGCTGTCGGATACGGCCGCGGATCCCGATTCCGATCTCCTTCTCCCGAAAGCCGTCCGAACGTATTGCGCAATTATCGCGCACCATGTCGGATCCATCGAAAGGTTCGAACCGGCCGTGGCCAAGAAACTCCGTTCGATGAGCACGGCCGCTCTCCGACGCATGCCCCAGGACGTGCTGGACCAGGCCCTGAACGCGATGGACGTCGACCGCGCCGGCCTGCTGCGCCGCCTGCGCCGCCGCCCCACCCGGACCGGAAGCCGAACGGGAACCCCAGCAGGAACCGCACCAGGAACCCGAGCAGGAGCCGCGCTCTGATGGCGGCCGTTCGACCCGCCCGCTGCACGCAGGTCTTCCTCGCCTCCACCCTCTACGGAACGGCCACGCTCGCCGCGGGCATCGACGCGGGCAGCTTCCCGCCGGCCGACCGCCGCATCCTGCTGACCAGCAACCACGCCCTCACCGCCGAGGTCTCCCCCGGCCTCGCCGCCATGCCGGGCTTCGGCGCGCTGCGCGCCCGCTTCGACGAGGTCCTCGACTGGAACGCCGTCATCGCCCCGCAGCACCCCAGCACGTGGGCCCCGCGCCCCGAGGACGTCCCCCTGTGGGAGCGTCAGCTGCGGTCCAGCTGGGGCCTGGGCGAGGACCGGGTCGAACTGATCGTGGAGTCGATCCAGGTTCCGCCCGCCCGGACGCTGTGCCAGCTCTTCCCCGGCGCCGCCGTCGACGTCTACGCCGACGGGCTGATGAGCTACGGGCCCACCCGCTTCCGCCTCGACCCACAGCTCGGCATGCGCGTGCGCCGCGTGCTCCACCTGGATCTGGTACCGGGTCTGGAGCCACTGCTGCTCACGGAGTTCGACGTCCGGCCGGAGCTCGTCCCCACCCCGGAGTTCCTGAAGGTCCTGGCCGAACTCCCCACCGAACCGGCCGGGGCCGGAGGGGCTCCGGCCCTGCTGTTGGGCCAGTACCTCTCCGCCCTCGAACTCCTCTCCCCGCATGAGGAGGAGGAGCTGCACGCTGCGATGGTCCGGGGCACGCACGCCCTCGGCCACACGGAACTGGTCTTCAAACCCCATCCCGGCGCCCCCGCCGCCTACTCCCGCCGCGCCGAGGCCGAGGCCGAGCGGCTCGGCGTCCGGCTCACCGTCGTGGCCGCCCCGGTCCTGGCCGAGACCCTCTACCAGCAGCTGCGTCCCGCCCTCGTCGTCGGCTGCTTCTCCACCGGACTGTTGACCGCCGCCACGCTGTACGGGCTGCCGGTCGCGCGCACCGGTACCGAGGCCGTGCTGGCCCGTCTCACCCCGTACCAGAACAGCAACCGGATCCCGCTGACGGTGGTGGACGCACTGCTTCCCGCCCTCGCGGACGCCGAGGCCGTCGCCGGCTGGACTCCGCCGGGCCCCGCCAGGGTCCGCAGCGGGCTGAGCGACCTGCTCACCGCGGTCGGCTTCACCATGCAGCCGCAGGTCCTGGCCGCGCGCCGCGCGGAGGCCGAGCACTACCTGGCCCACCACCTGGACGACCGGACGTGGCGCTACTTCACGCGCCGTCGGCTGACCACCCTCGGTCTACCCGGCGGCATCCCGGCCCAGCTGTCCTTCCTGCCGCACCACCCCGCCGTGCGCCACGTGGTCCGCCGCCTGCGGCGGCTGCGCGCTGGCCGCCCGCGGTGACCGCCCCGGCGGGCACGGCAGGCGCGGCGGGCTCAGCTGACGGCGAGCTTGGCGGCGAAACCGAGGAAGAGCACGCCCGCCGCCGAGGTGGCCCCGGCCGAGAGCCGCTTGCGGCGGCGGAAGGCGGCGGACAGCCGGGTGCCGCCGAATATCAGCAGGGTCAGGTACAGGAAGCTGCCGAGCTGGAGCAGCGCGCCCAGCAGGAGGAAGGAGAGGGCCGGGTAGGCGTACGCGGGGTCCACGAACTGCACGAAGAAGGAGACGAGGAACAGGATCGCCTTGGGGTTGAACAGGCTGATCAGCAGCGCCCGCCGGTACGGCCGCTCGCCCTCGCCGGCTTCGGCACCGGCTCCGGCACCGGCTTCGGCCCCGAGCCCTGCACCGGACTCGGCCGGGACTTCGGCCCGTTCGGCCCGCGAGCGCCACAGGGCCCACGCCCCCCGCATCATGCCGATGGCAAGCCAGGTCAGATAGCCGGCGCCGAGCAGCTTGACGATGCCGAACAGCACCGGGCTGGTCTGGAGCAGCGCCCCCGCCCCGGCGGCGGCGAGCGCCATCAGCACGGCGTCCCCGGTGAACACCCCGGCGGCGGCCCGGTACCCGGTCCGCACGCCGCGCCGCGCGGCGACGGACAGTACGTACAGCGAGTTCGGCCCCGGCAACAGAATGATCAGGACGAGCCCGACGAGATAGGTCGGCAGATCGGTGACACCCAACATGGCAGGAGTGTCCCATAGGGTTACACCTGTCACTCAAGGGTTTCACCATGTGGAATCGGCCGGCACGTACGTCCCCCACACCTCCCGGAGTGCGTGGCACACCTCGCCCACCGTGGCCCGGGCCCGCAGGGCCTCCTTCATCGGGTAGAGGACGTTCGCCGTGCCCGACGCCGCTTCGCGCAGCGCGGCCAGCGCTCCCGAGACGGCCTCGGCGTCGCGGTCCGCGCGCAGTGCCGCCAGCGCCTCGCGCTGGCGGCTCTCGATCGCCGGGTCGACGCGCAGCGGCTCGTAGCGCTCCTCCTGTTCCAGCGCGAAGCGGTTGACCCCGACCACCACCCGTTCGCCGCCGTCCGTCTCCTGCGCGATGCGGTACGCGTTCCGCTCGATCTCCCCCTTCTGGAAGCCCGCCTCGATCGCGGCGACGGCCCCGCCCAGGTCCTCGACCCGGCGCATCAGTGCCAGCGCCGCCGCCTCGACCTCGTCGGTCATCCGCTCCACCGCGTACGACCCGGCGAAGGGGTCGACGGTGTGCGGCACGTCCGTCTCGTACGCCAGCACCTGCTGGGTGCGCAGCGCCAGCCGGGCCGACTTCTCCGTCGGCAGTGCGATCGCCTCGTCGAAGGAGTTGGTGTGCAGCGACTGCGTACCGCCCAGCACGGCCCCCAGCGCCTGCACGGCCACCCGGACGAGGTTCAGCTCGGGCTGCTGCGCCGTCAGCTGGACTCCGGCGGTCTGTGTGTGGAACCGCAGCATGAGGGATTTCGGGTCACGCGCCCCGAACTCCTCCCGCATGACCCGGGCCCAGATCCGTCGCGCCGCCCGGAACTTCGCGACCTCCTCCAGCAGCGTCGTACGGGCCACGAAGAAGAAGGAGAGGCGCGGGGCGAACTCGTCGACCTCCATCCCGGTGGCCAGCGCCGTCCGCACGTACGCGATCCCGTCGGCGAGGGTGAAGGCGATCTCCTGCGCGGGCGAGGCCCCCGCCTCGGCCATGTGGTACCCGGAGATGGAGATGGTGTTCCAGCGGGGGATCTCGGTTCGGCAGTAGCGGAAGGTGTCGGCGGTCAGCCGTAGCGAGGGCCCGGGCGGGAAGATGTACGTCCCCCGCGCGATGTACTCCTTGAGCACGTCGTTCTGGATGGTTCCGGTCAGTTGCCCGCCGTCGATCCCGTGTTCCTCGGCGACCAGCTGGTACATCAGCAACAGCAGGGCCGCCGGGGCGTTGATCGTCATGGACGTGGAGACCCGGTCGAGGGGGATCCCGTCGAACAGGACCCGCATGTCGTCGATCGAGTCGATCGCGACGCCGACCTTGCCGACCTCCCCGTGCGCGAGGGGGGCGTCGGAGTCGTGCCCCATCTGCGTCGGCAGGTCGAAGGCGACGGACAGGCCGGTGCCGCCGCCCGCGATGAGCTGCCGGTACCGGGCGTTGGACTCGGCGGCCGTGCCGAAGCCGGCGTACTGGCGCATCGTCCACGGCTTGCCGGTGTACATGGTCGGGTAGACCCCTCGCGTGTACGGATACGCCCCTGGTTCACCCAGTTTGGCCTGCGGGTCCCACCCCGTCAGGTCGCCCGGGCCGTAGACCGGTTCGATCGGAAATCCGCTCTCGGTGCTTGCCATGTGACGAAAACCTCCGTAGAGCAAACGGGCCCGGGGCTGGTACAACCGTCCCCGCGACGGCTCCGACCGTCCCTGACGGCCGCTGGTCACAATGGCGCAACATCCCTGGATCGTCTGCAACTCTCCACGCCCGCCAGGCATCACCTAGATACACCACGGAGAAATCGGGGGATCGCAATGCACCGCCAGAGAGTAATAATCCGCACGCTCGGGGTGGCCACCGCCGTCGCGCTCGCCGCGACCGCCTGCGGGCCTCAGAAGGCGGGGCCGGCCGGCTCCGCTTCCTCGGTTCCGTCCGCGTCCGCGGCGGGTTCCACCCCCGAGAGCTCCCCGTCGACGGACAACAAGCCCAGCGAGGCCCCGCCCTCGCCGTCCCCCTCGCAGTCGCAGTCGCAGTCGGCCTCGCCGTCCGCCTCCCCCTCGCCGACGGTCAAGGCCGTCATGGCGAACGGTGACGAGAGCGAACAGGTGCGCGAGCTCCAGGCCCGCCTGAAGCAGCTCAAGTACATGACGGTCGCGCCCACCGGCTTCTACGGCTCGAAGACGACGGCCGCGGTCAAGGCCTTCCAGGGGAAGAACGGGCTGACCGCCTCCGGCGCGGTCGACGAAGCCACCTGGAAGAAGATCCAGAGCGTCAGCAAGAAGCCCACCGCCGACGAGCTGCGTCCGCCGACCGTCAACGAGGTCGACGCACCGGACCCGCGCTGCATGACGGGCCGCGTCATGTGCATCAGCAAGGAGAGCCGCACCCTCGCCTGGATGATCGACGGAAAGATCATCTCCACGATGGACGTCCGCTTCGGCTCCGAGAACACCCCGACCCGCGAGGGTCAGTTCAAGGTGGAGTGGAAGGCCAAGGACTGGACGTCCACGATCTACCACACGCCGATGCCGTACTCGATGTTCTTCAGCCAGGGTCAGGCGGTGCACTACTCCGCGGACTTCGCGGCCCGCGGCTACGCCGGTGCCTCGCACGGCTGCGTGAACGTCCGGGACAAGGGCAAGCTCGCGGCACTGTTCGACCAGGTGCAGGTGGGCGACAAGGTCGTCGTCTACTGGTGATCCGGACGGGCCGCTGGGCCGATCGGCCGGATGAGCAGGACGGTCCGAGCGGTCCCGGGGATTCCACGGATCTCCGGGACCCGGTCCGGTACGTAGGGGGCGCGGGCAGGGCCGGGGGAACGAACCCCGCCCGCGCCATGTGCGCAGAGCCCAGGGGTACGGGGGGAACCCCGGCTCATGCGCGGCCGATGACCAGTCGGCTCGTTACGTACTGCGCCGCAGGTGCGAAAAGTGTTACAGCCCGTTCATGAGCATCGACCGGGACGCGCTGGTGGGGCGCTCGCGGACCACTCGAAGGAGGGTCGAACGGGCAGTCGGAGCACCGCTGCCGGCGGCCTTCAGTGCGGGAGGCGGGTGCCCGCGGAGGCGCCCGGGCTCGCCGGGGTGAGCGTCGGGGCCTTGAGCACGTCACTGCCGTCGTCGGACGTCCGCGGAACGGCCGGCGACGAGTACCCGCTCTGCCGGTCGAGCACCGTCTCGCAGTAGTACGGGATGCGCGAGAGGCCGTCGGCCAGCTTGGAGAGCCGGTCGCGGCGGTCGCTGGTGATCTGGCCCGAACGGTAGGCCTTGCACAGGTCCACCGCCTTGAGGCGGTTCTGCCTGTCCTTCAGCTCGGTGGTGCCGCCCCCGAAGGTCTCCTTGCCGTCCGTCCCGGTGGTGCCCGCGGCGCCACCGGACCAGGTGCCCGGGCCGGTGCCGGTTCCCGCTCCTCCGGTTCCGGATCCCTGTGACGCACCCGCTTGTGCACCCGGCGCGAGAGAGGAGCCCGGGGTGGGCGACGATCCGTCGCCGCCCCGCAGCGGGGTGGGCCGCGGCTCGCGTCCGGGCGTTGGGCCCGCGGTGTCGCGCGACGTCGGGTTCTCGTCGGTGCTGAGGGACACCGCCGGTGCGGGACCGGCAGTGTCGTGCGTGGCGCGGTCCAGCAGCCCGGCGCCCGCAGCGGCCGCCAGACCGCCGACAGCGACCCCCGCCAGCGCGGCGGCCAACCCGAACCGCACGGGGCGGCTCCGCCGGGACGCGGACACAGGAAGGGGAGAGGTGAGGGCCACGACCGGGCCGAGCTCCATCACGGGGCCGGCGACCTCGGCCGGTTCGGACGCCCCGTCATGCGCGGCACCGCCGCGCGCTGCACGGAAGGCGGCCACCGCGGCTGCTTCGCCGGGAAGTTCCACCCCGGCCGGCGACTGCGGCTCGGCCAGGGCTTCGAGAGCGGTCCGCAAGCGAGCCTCGGCCTCACGGGCACGGCGATCGCCGACAGGTACGACCGGACCACCGCGCAGCACTCGTTCTGCCGCGGCTCTGTCCAGCCACCTGTTGCGCTCGTAGGCCATCACATGTCCTTCTGCGTCCGCCACGGTGAATGCGTCACACCGGTTTGCTCTACGAGGCCACCACCCCGGCCGCGCTGAGCGGGTACGGCGTCGAGATCCCTCCCGCCCCTGCCGTCCCGCGCCTGGCCACGGGCATTATGGCCGACCGGGGCCGCCGTGTCCGAGTCGATATCGGGCTCTGGCCCGAAGCCGCCCTCCGCGCGCAGCAGCTCGGCCAGCTTCTTCAGGCCCCGGTGCGCTGCGGTGCGTACCGCGCCCGGCCGCTTGCCCAGGGTCTCGGCCGCGCTCTTGGCGTCCAGGCCGACCACCACCCGGAGCACCACCGCCTCCGCCTGGTCCTGCGGAAGCTGCGCGATCAGCGCCATGGTCCGGTCGGTCGACAGGGCCTCCATCGCCTCGCCCGCGGTGTCGCAGTCGGAGGCGCGGCCCGTCAGCTCGGTCTCGTCGCCGCCGATGGCCGGACGGCGCCCGCGCATGCGCACGTGGTCGAGGGCCCGGTTGCGGCCTATCCGGGCGGCCCAGCCGCGGAAGCGGTCGGCGTCACCGGTGAAGGAGTCCAGGTCGCGGGCGATCTGGAGCCAGGCCTCCGAGGTCACGTCCTCCGCGTCGCCGTCCCCGACGAGCGTGCGTACGTATCCGAGCAGGCGTGGATGCACGGCGCGGTACACAGCACGGAACGCGCTCTCGTCGCCGCCCTGTGCCGCGAGCACTGCGGCGGTCAGCTCCGCGTCGTCCCCCAGCAAAGTCCCCAACCCGTTCACTGTCCTGTACGTGTGGCGCAAATCAGCACGTTACGGCTTTCAAGTACCTTCGTCCACGAGTTGCACGGGGAGCAACCAATCGTGTGCGAAGCGGGGTGTGACACAAAACGCACCCGCGGCGCTGACAGGGATACGGGCTTGTCGCACGAGTCCGTACGGACGACGACCGGGGCCTCTCCTGTGGGGGGTGGCGGCCTCGGTCGTCTTCCTCTTCCTCTGCCACTCGCCCGTCTCGGCTCACCTCTCGCCGCGCGCCCCGCCATCCTGTCATCCGTCGCGGCCGTCTCGTCCGTCATCCTTTCGGCTCACTTACGAGTGAAAACCTCGAATGGGTACGACACGCGCGGCCCCGCATCGCTAGCGTGGCGGTACACCCGCGCCACGCCCCGAGGAGCCCTCCGCTGTCCAGCCACCTTCCGGCACAGGCTCATGGGGGCACCAACCCGGGAGACCATCAGTCCGGGGGAAGCACCGATCCTTCCCACGGCCCCGGTCTCGCGCGGTTCAACACCCTCTCCCGCGATACCGCCGAGGCCGTGCTGCTGCACTGCTGCGGCAGTCGACGCTGGGCCCAACGGGTGGCCACGCACCGCCCGTACCCCGATCGCGGCGCCCTGTTGGCCGCGGCCGACGAGGCCTCGTACGACCTCTCCCAGGCGGACCTGAGCGAGGCCCTGGCCTCGGAGTTCCCGGTGGAGCTCGGCCACGGGGCCCCGTACGCCGCCCTCCTCGCGCTCGACGCGGCCCGGGCGGAGTACGAACGGAAGTTCGGCCACGCCTTCGTGATCTGCCTGGACGGGCACCCGCCGGAGGAGCGGGCGGACCAGCTGCTGGCCGCGATCCGGCGGCGGATGGAGTTGGAGGCGGACGAGGAGCGGTCGATCTCGGCCGACGAGCTGCGCCGACTCGCCCAGGCGCGGCTCGCCGACCTGACACATTGGCTGACCTCGCCGGACGGGGTTTCCGCAGCGGATTCCGGGCTATTCGCCCCTGTGGGATAGTCCGTCCGTGCCTGTTTGATCACACCGAAGACCCCCGCGCGAAGGAACCGACAAAGCGTCGCTACGATGTCCGGGGCCGGAGGACCGTACCCGGCCGGGCCCGACCGACAACGAAGCCGGCTGGCCCCCGCCCCGCTTCCGGAGGGTTTTCCGTGCCGGCTGGAACGTTGTACCGCGGCCGGGAAGGAATGTGGTCCTGGGTGGCTCATCGAGTCACCGGCGTCCTCATCTTCTTCTTCCTGTTCGTACACGTCCTCGACACCGCTCTCGTCCGCGTCTCCCCCGAGGCGTACGACGATGTCGTGGCTACCTACAAGACTCCGATCGTCGCGCTGCTGGAGTACGGCCTCGTGGCCGCCATCCTGTTCCACGCGCTCAACGGTCTCCGTGTCATCGCCGTGGACTTCTGGTCCAAGGGCCCGCGCCACCAGAAGACGATGCTCTGGTGGGTCGTGGGCATCTGGGTCGTACTGATGGGCGGGGCCGTGTACCCCGTACTCAGCCACGCCTACCTTGAACTGTTCGGGAAGTGACGCGCATGTCTTCTGACACTTCTTCCGCCAAGGCCATCGGCGACGTGGAGGGCGTGTCCCTCTACGACGTCGAGCACCCGGCGCCGTACATCGAAGCCCCGCGCAAGCGCACCGGCAAGACGCCGCGCTCGACCCGCGGCAACTTCGAGATGGCCGCGTGGCTCTTCATGCGCCTCTCGGGCATCGTCCTGGTCGTGCTGGTCATCGGCCACCTCGTCATCCAGCTGGTGCTGGACGGCGGCGTCTCCAAGATCGGCTTCGCCTTCGTGGCCGGCCGCTGGGCGTCCCCGTTCTGGCAGGTCTGGGACCTGCTGATGCTGTGGCTGGCCATGCTGCACGGCTCGAACGGTCTGCGTACGGTCATCAACGACTACGCGGAGCGCGCGGGCACGCGGCTGTGGCTGAAGGGCCTGCTCTACACCGCCACGGTGTTCACCATCCTTCTGGGCACGCTGGTGATCTTCACCTTCGACCCGAACATCCGCTAGGCAACGGGGCTGAGGCGAATCCAATGAAGATCCACAAGTACGACACCGTCATCGTCGGCGCAGGTGGCGCCGGCATGCGCGCCGCCATCGAGTCGACGAAGCGCAGCCGCACCGCGGTGCTGACGAAGCTCTACCCCACCCGCTCCCACACGGGCGCCGCGCAGGGCGGCATGGCCGCCGCGCTGGCGAACGTGGAGGAGGACAACTGGGAGTGGCACACCTTCGACACGGTCAAGGGCGGTGACTACCTGGTCGACCAGGACGCCGCCGAGATCCTGGCGAAGGAGGCCATCGACGCGGTCCTCGACCTGGAGAAGATGGGCCTGCCGTTCAACCGCACCCCGGACGGCACCATCGACCAGCGCCGCTTCGGCGGCCACTCGCGCAACCACGGCGAGGCCCCGGTCCGCCGGTCCTGCTACGCCGCGGACCGCACCGGTCACATGATCCTCCAGACGCTGTACCAGAACTGCGTCAAGGAGGGCGTGGAGTTCTTCAACGAGTTCTACGTCCTGGACCAGCTGATCGTCGAGGAAGACGGCGTCAAGAAGTCGGCCGGTGTGGTCGCGTACGAGCTCGCCACCGGCGAGATCCACGTGTTCCAGGCGAAGGCCGTCATCTACGCCTCCGGCGGCACCGGCAAGTTCTTCAAGGTGACCTCCAACGCGCACACCCTCACGGGTGACGGCCAGGCGGCCTGCTACCGCCGCGGCCTGCCGCTGGAGGACATGGAGTTCTTCCAGTTCCACCCGACGGGCATCTGGCGCATGGGCATCCTGCTGACGGAGGGTGCCCGCGGTGAGGGCGGCATCCTCCGCAACAAGGACGGCGAGCGCTTCATGGAGAAGTACGCGCCGGTCATGAAGGACCTCGCGTCCCGTGACGTCGTCTCTCGCTCCATCTACACGGAGATCCGTGAGGGCCGCGGCTGCGGTCCCGCCGGTGACCACGTGTACCTGGACCTGACGCACCTGCCGCCGGAGCAGCTCGACGCCAAGCTCCCGGACATCACCGAGTTCGCGCGCACGTACCTCGGCATCGAGCCGTACACGGACCCGATCCCGATCCAGCCCACCGCGCACTACGCCATGGGCGGCATCCCGACGAACGTCGAGGGTGAGGTCCTGTCCGACAACACCACCGTCGTCCCGGGCCTGTACGCGGCCGGCGAGGTCGCCTGCGTCTCCGTGCACGGCGCCAACCGCCTGGGCACGAACTCGCTGCTGGACATCAACGTCTTCGGCAAGCGCTCCGGCATCGCCGCGGCGAAGTACTCGCAGGAGAACGACTTCGTCGAGCTCCCCGAGAACCCGGCGCAGCAGGTCATCGACCTCGTCGAGCGCCTGCGCAACTCCACGGGCAAGGAGCGGGTCGCCGACCTGCGCCTGGAGCTCCAGGAGACGATGGACGCGAACGTGATGGTCTTCCGTACGGAGCAGACCATCAAGACCGCGGTCGAGAAGATCGCGGAACTGCGCGCGCGCTACAAGAACGTGTCCGTCCAGGACAAGGGCAAGCGCTTCAACACGGACCTGCTGGAAGCCATCGAGCTGGGCAACCTGCTCGACCTGGCCGAGGTCATGGCCGTGTCCGCGCTCGCGCGCAAGGAGTCCCGCGGCGGTCACTACCGCGAGGACTACCCCAACCGCGACGACGTCAACTTCATGCGCCACACCATGGCGTACCGCGAGGTCGGAGCCGACGGCTCGGACTCGGTCCGGCTCGACTACAAGCCGGTCGTCACGACCCGCTACCAGCCGATGGAGCGTAAGTACTAATGGCTACCCCGACCCTGGAAAAGATGGAAGAGGCGGCTGCGGCCTCCCCGTTCATCACGGTCACCTTCCGGATCCGCCGCTACAACCCCGAGATCTCGGACGAGGCGCAGTGGCAGGACTTCCAGATCGAGATCGACCCGAAGGAGCGCGTGCTCGACGGTCTCCACAAGATCAAGTGGGACCTCGACGGCACGCTGACCTTCCGCCGCTCGTGCGCGCACGGCATCTGCGGCTCCGACGCGATGCGGATCAACGGCAAGAACAGGCTCGCCTGTAAGACGCTGATCAAGGACATCAACCCGGAGAAGCCGATCACGGTCGAGGCCATAAAGGGCCTCACCGTGATGAAGGACCTCGTCGTCGACATGGAGCCCTTCTTCCAGGCGTACCGCGACGTCATGCCGTTCCTGGTCACCAAGGGCAACGAGCCGACGCGCGAGCGCCTGCAGTCCGCCGAGGACCGCGAGCGCTTCGACGACACCACCAAGTGCATCCTGTGCGCCGCGTGCACGTCCTCGTGCCCGGTGTTCTGGAACGACGGCCAGTACTTCGGCCCGGCGGCGATCGTCAACGCCCACCGCTTCATCTTCGACTCGCGTGACGAGGCCGGCGAGCAGCGGCTGGAGATCCTGAACGACAAGGACGGCGTGTGGCGCTGCCGCACGACCTTCAACTGCACCGACGCGTGCCCGCGCGGCATCGAGGTCACGAAGGCGATCCAGGAAGTCAAGCGCGCCCTGATCACGCGCCGCTTCTGATCCTGCGCCGCTCTGATCGTTCGCGGTCTGCCGTACGAGGCCCCGCGCCCCGGATCCGATCCGGGGCGCGGGGCCTCGCCCGTGCTCGGGGCCGGCCCCGATGGAGTGGCCGGACGGGCCGGACGGGGGCATCCGCAGGGCGCCTGTGGAAAGATCGGCCCCATGAGCGAGCAGCAGCCGAATCCGTACGCGAGTGACAACGGGACCCCGGGGAACGCCAGTTACGGCTACCCGCAGCCCTACCCGGCGGCCCCGGGCTACCAGCCCACCGTCGGTGGTGCGGGCATACCGACCCCGGCCCAGCCCCCCGTGATACCTCCCGCGGCTCCCCCGACCCAGCCGCCGGCCTATCCGGCCTACCCGGTTGCCCCCGCCGCGGGTGTCGGCGGATCCGGACTGTCCCTCGGGGACATCACCATCGCCGGGGACCAGATCATCACCCCTTCGGGCCCGATGCCGCTCAAGGGCGCGATGTGGAACGCCACGGACTTCTCCCGCACCGAGACGAAGATCCCGACGCACGCGGTCGTGCTCGCGATCGTCTTCTTCCTGTTCTGCCTGCTCGGCCTGCTCTTCCTCCTCATGAAGGAGAAGACCACCACCGGATACATCCAGGTGACCGTCACCAGCGGTGGCCGCCACCACTCCACGATGATCCCCGCGGTCGATGCCAGCACCTTCCCCTGGGTGATGAACCAGCTCAACTACGCGCGTTCCCTCAGCATCTGACGGACGTTCGCCGAGTCCCCGACCACCGCGCCGTCGAACGGGGCGCCCCGACGTAGCGGCGGGGCCCACGACCTCCCGGACTTCCGCGACGTCGCCGCCTCGATCCCGGAGCACACCCCGGGCGCCCGCCACCTGGAACTCCCCTGGGCCGGCCACCTGCCCTCCCTGGAACGCCCCCTGGAGGTCACCGCCCGGCTAAGGGACTTCCTACGGTGACCCCGCCCCGGCGAACCGTCCGGATACCGCACCCGCCGGTCACTGCTGGCAGCGGCCGAAGGTCACCACGTAGGTTCCCACCCGGCGCGCACCCGCGCCGGCCGGGTCTGCCGCTGCCGGCTGGGCCCAGGCGGCTCCCTGGCCGGCGTACGGTGGGGACCGCGCCCGGCACCATCGACACGCTCACGTTGCCCCGGGACCATGAGCGGATGTGACGAAGCACTCCAAGACCATTCGCCCGGACCGGAGTTCACCTCAGCTCGGACGGCGGTTCTTCCTCACCGCCATGGGAGCGACCGCGGCCACCTTCGCGACCGGCGTCCCCGCGCACGCCACCGACCACGCGCGCGATGCCGCCACCGCCGACGAGTACGTCGACGTCCAGCTCCTCAACATCACCGACCTGCACGGCTACCTCCAGGCCGCCCCCGGCAGCAACGCCACCATCACGGGCAACGGCGGCGGCCGGTACACCGTCGGCGGCGTCGCCTACATGGCCTCCCACCTGGAGCGGCTGCGCGCCGGCCGGCCCCACTCGCTCTTCTTCACCCCCGGAGACGCCTTCTCCGGCTGGGAGTTCGACGCCGCCGCCTTCGCGGACGAGCCCACCGTCGAAGCGCTGAACCGCATGGGCCTCGACTTCGCGACCGCCGGGAACCACGAGTTCGACAAATCCCCCGCCATGCTGCGCGAGCACATGGAACAAGGGGTCCCGTTCCCCGTCGAGGGCCGCGACGCATCGTTCACCGACTCCTCGGGCCGCCGTTTCCGCGGGGCCGACTTCCGCTACTACAGCGCCAATGTCGTCCGGGCCGCCGACGGGCGCACCGTCCTGCCCCCGTACCGCATCGAGAAGGTGCGCACCGCCACCGGCGGGGAGCTGCAGATCGGCTTCATCCACCTCACCGCCCTCGGCACCGAGCTCTTCCCCGGCTCCTACCAGCCCGGCTTGGCCACCCTCGACGAACTCGCCACCGCCGACCACTACGCGGCCCTGCTCAAGGCCCGGGGCGTCCGCGCGATCGTGCTCAGCATGCACGACGGAGCGGTGGCGGGCGCCGACTTCAACAGTGGCTCCGATCCCTCCGGCCCGGCCCTGGACCTGGCCCTGCGGGTCTCCCCCGACATCGACGCGATCGTCACCGGCCACTGGCACACCCGGTTCAACATGATGCTCCCCGATCCGAACGGCGTCCCCCGCCCCTTCGTGGAGGCGGGCTGCTACGGGCAGATCATCAACGAGATCAACCTGCGGCTCGACCCCCGCACCGGCCGGGTGGTCCGCGAGCTGACGGTCTCGACGAACCACCCCAACACCCGTGACGTCGCCCCGCACCCTGCCCTGAAGGAGGTCGTCGACTACTGGTCGGGACAGGCGGCTGCCCGCGCCGCCACCCGCATCGGCAGGCAGACCGGCTCCTTCCTGCGCACGCGCAACACGGCGGGTGAGAGCACCATGGGCGATCTGGTCGCCGACTGGGCGCTGTGGGCGGGCCGAAGGCCGACCGACGCCGAGAACGACGCGAACGTCCACCCCAACGTCCCGGCCGAGCTCGCCCTGGTCGCCGTGGCGCCCCGGGTCGGCCAGGCCGTCATCGCCGCCGACCTCGTGCGCGACGCGGCGTCCGACGGCGCCGTCACCTTCGGCCGTGCCTGGACGGCCGTGGGCTTCGGCGATCCGATCGTCACGGCGACGGTGACCGGGCAGCAGCTCCATGACGCGCTGGAGCAGCAGTGGACGACGACGGCGACCGGGGAACTGCGCTTCGCTCCGCTCGCCGTCTCCAGGAACGTCCGCTACGTCTTCGACGCCCAAGGGCCGGTCGGTGACCGGGTGGACCCGGCGGACGTCTTCGTCGGCGGCGCCCCGCTCGACCTCGCCCGCAGCTACCGGCTCGCGGCCCCCTCGTACACGTTCCTGGCGCACGACGGCTATCCGGCGCTCACCGGCTTCCGCGAGCCGTACCGCCACCAGCGCGACTTCGAGAGCTTCATCGCCTTCGTCCGCGAACAGCGGGTGCTCACCCCGGCGCCGACGGACCGTGTGACGGCTCGGAACGGGCGCCTGCGCAAGGCCGAGGTGGGCGCCGTCCACGACCCGCGCCCGCTGTTCCTGTCCGACGGCACCCCGATGCCTCGCCCCGAGGCGGCCATCGTCTCGGCGGACCGCCCCGGGGCCGCGGACGGCGGGCCACGGCCGCCCTGCTGAAAGCTTGAACCTGTTCAAAAAGAGGTCTACAGTCAGTCCTGCCAACAAGTTGAACACGTTCAAGGGGGGCGAGGGCATGGACCTCACCGTCGTCGCATACGTCATCTACCTGCTCTTCAGCATCGGGCTGACCATCTGGGTGGCCCGTACGCTCAGCCGGAACGGGCGGGTCTTCATCGCCGACGTCCTGCACGGGAACGAGAAGCTCGCGGACGCCGTGAACCACCTCCTGGTGGTCGGCTTCTACCTGGTGAACATCGGCTTCGTCACCCTCTACCTGCGGTCGGGCGAGACGGTCCTCGAAGCCCGCGGCCTCTTCGAGGCCCTGTCGGTCAAGCTCGGCGTCGTCCTCCTGGTCCTCGGTGTGATGCACCTGGGGAACGTATGGGTGCTGAACAAGATGCGCCGCCGCGGGATCATGGAGCGCCAGCAGACCCCGCCCGTCGCCCCCCAGGGGTGGACCGCTCCGGCCGGGGCCTGACGATGGCACCGGCCGCGCCGGGCACCCAGCACCTGACCGTGCTGTACGACGCCGGCTGCCCGCTCTGCGTCCACATCCGGCACTGGCTGCTCGGGCAGCGCTGGCTGGTACCGCTCCGGCTGGTCCCGGCCGCGTCCGTCGAGGCGCAGCGGCGGTTCCCGCAGCTCGACCACGCGGCGACGCTCCGCGAGATCACCGTCATCGGGGCCTCGGGGCAGGTATGGACCGGTACCGACGCCTTCATCGTCTGCCTGTGGGCGCTGGCGGAGCACCGGCCCAAGGCGAACTGGCTCGCGACCCCGGCAGGGCGGCCCTTCGCACGGGCCGCCATGTACACCGCCTCCGCGTGGCGGCAGGCGGTCCGGACCGAAGGTGGTCCGGAGGGCGAAGCGGAGCCGGAGGAACCGGCCTGTGACGAGCGCTGCTCCGCACCCGGATAGGCTCGTGCACCGTGACTGATCAGAAGGCTCCCAAGAGCGAGCAGACCCGCACGCTCATCCTCGAAACCGCGCTCCGTCTCTTCCAGGAGCGCGGCTTCGACAAGACGACCATGCGGGCCATCGCCAAGGAGGCAGGGGTCTCGGTCGGCAACGCCTACTACTACTTCGAATCGAAGGAACACCTGGTCCAGGGCTTCTACGACCGGATCGGCGCCGCGCACCTGGCGGCGGTTCGGCCCATCCTGGACAACGAGACCGATCTGCAGAAGCGGCTCGCGGGCGTGCTGACGAGCTGGCTGGACATCGCCGAGCCGTACCACGAGTTCGCCTCGCAGTTCTTCAAGAACGCGGCGGACCCGGAGAGCCCGCTCAGCCCCTTCTCCCCCGAATCGGAACCCGCGCGCAAGACGGCGATCGAGATGCACCGCGAGGTGCTGGCGGGGGCGAAGACCAAGGTCCCGGAGGAACTGGCCGACGTACTGCCGGAGCTGATGTGGCTCTCGCAGATGGGTCTCGTCCTGTACTGGGTCTTCGACCGGTCCCCCAACAGCGAGAAGACGCGACGGCTCGCCGATCGCGGCGCGCAGCTGACGACGCGGGGCATCGTCCTGGCCCGGTTCCGGGTGCTGCGGCCTCTGGTGCGCGAGGTGCACGAGCTGTTCGCGGACTTCCTGCCGGGGATGGCGCAGACGGTGGCCTCGAAGAAGAAGCGGGCCTCCGCCCCGGACCCCGACCCAACCGACCGGACTTAGCGGTTGTCGCGGGGGCCGGCTACAGCCAGTTGAGCTCCCACAGGCGCCACACTCCGGTGCCGTCGGAGAGGTACTGGGCTCCGGAGACGGCCTCGCGGTACATCACGTAGTCCTTCTTCTGCCAGATGGGCAGCATCGGAACGTGCTGCGAGACCAGTTTCTGGAGCTCGCGGAAGTCGGCGGACGCCTGGGCCCGGTCCGAGAAGGACTGGGTGCGGGCGATCAGATCGCCGACGGCCTTGTCGGAGAAGCCGTTGTTCATGCTGGAGTCGGCACCGACGAGCGGCGCCAGGAAGTTGTCCGCGTCCGGGAAGTCGGCGATCCAACCGATGGTGTAGGCGTCGAACTCACCGGACGCGTAGGCCTTCTGGAAGTCGGCCCACTTGTCCACCACCTTGACCTTCACCTGGAAGAGCCCGGTGGACTGGAGCTGCTTCGCGATCTCCTCGGCCTCCGGGACGTTCGCACCGCGCGTGTTGACTCCGAGGTTCAGCAGGACCGGGCCGGTGATCCCGGCGTCCTTGAGGAGCTTCTTGGCAGCAGCTCCGTTGGGCAACGGGTAGGTGTCGAAGAACGGCGTGCTGTGGGCCGCGACGCCGGCCGGGACGAGGGAGTAGAGCGGGGTGACCGTGCCCTTGTGGATCTCGCCGGCCACCTTGGAGCGGTCCAGTACGGCGGCGATCGCCTGGCGCACCGCGAGCGGGGCGGCGGCGGAGCCGGGCCGGACGTTGAAGACCATGCTGCGGGTCTCGGTGCCGCCGGAGGCCTGGTAGCGGGTGTCCTTGAGGCCGGGATTGAGGCCGGCGAGCACGGCCGGCGGCATGTCGCGGTGGGCGACCTCGACCTCGTGCTCCTTCCAGGCCTGGTCGAGCTGGGCGGAGTCCTTGAAGTACCGGACGGTGACGGCCGCCTTGGCCGGCCTGGCCTGGCCCTGGTAGGCGGCGTTGGGCTTGAGCTCGGCGCTGGTCCCGGCCTGGTACGCACCGAGGGTGAAGGGGCCGGATCCGTCGACCTTGCCGTCCTGGCGGAGGGCCTTCGCCGGGTACTTCTCCTTGTCGACGATCGAGGCGGCACCCGTCGCGATCTTGAAGGGGAAGGTGGCGTCGGGGGCGGACAGGGTGAAGGTGACGGTGCGCCCCTCGGCCTTGACCGTCTCCAGGGTGTTGAAGAGGGGCGCCGGGCCCTGGTCGGAGTTGATCGCCTTGATGCGGTCGAAGGAGTGCTTGACGTCCTCCGCGGTGATGACCCGGCCGCTCGCGAACTTCAGGTCGGGGCGCAGGTCGCACTGGTAGACGGTGAGCTTCTGGCCGACGAACTTGCAGGCGGAGGCCGCGTCCGGGACGGGGGTGTCCGAGCCGGACTTGATGGTCAGCAGCGACTGGTAGACGTTGCTGAACAGCGCCCAGGAACCGGCGTCGTACGCTCCGGCGGGGTCTAGGGAGGAGACGACGTCGCTCGTCCCCACCCGGACGGCGGTTCCGCTGCCCCGGCCCTCCTCGGGCAACAGTTGCCACGCGCCGACACCAGCCACGCCGAGCACCAGCCCGACCGCGATGACCTTCGAGCGGACAGACCTCATCCTTGACCCCACCCCACCCACGGTTGACCGTTAATCGGATCGACTCAGGCCCCCATGTCCGATTAACGGACATCCCATCATGGAAATTCGGCCGCGGGAAGGCCGATTCACGGCGGGTCGTTCAGGGGTACGCCCGGTCAAGCCTGGTATGAGGCGAGTTGGACCACCGTGATGTCGGACGGCGCCCCGACCCGGACCGGGGGTCCCCATGCGCCGGCGCCGCGGGAGACGTACAGCTGCGTGTCGCCGTAACGCTCCAGGCCGGCGACGGTGGGGTTGGCGAGCTCGGCGAGGTAGTTGCCGGGCCAGAGCTGGCCGCCGTGGGTGTGGCCGGAGAGCTGGAGGTCGACCCCGTGGCGGACCGCGTCGTGGATGACGACGGGCTGGTGGGCGAGGAGCACGGCGGCGCGGGCCCGGTCGCGGTCGCCGAGGGCGGCGTCGAAGTCCGGGCCGTGGCCCTCGCTCTCGCCCTGGACGTCGTTGACCCCGGCGAGGTCGAAGTGCGGCAGCGCCCGGCGGGCGTTCTCCAGGGGGACCAGGCCGAGTTCGCGGACGTGGTCGATCCACTGCTGGGCACCGGAGAAGTACTCGTGGTTTCCGGTGACGAAGTACGAGCCGTGCCGCGCCCGGAGCCTGCTCAGGGGCTCGGCGGCGTTCCCCAGGTCGTGGACGTTGCCGTCCACGAGGTCGCCGACGATAGCGATGAGGTCGGGCTGGGTCCGGTTGACCGTGTCGACGATGCGGGTGGTGTGGGCGCGGCCGAGGACCGGGCTCAGGTGGATGTCGCTGACGACGGCGATCCGGAAACCGTGCGCGGCGCGGGGCAGCTTGGCGAGGGGGACCCGGACCCGCTTCACGCCCGGCCCGCGCAGGACCCCGTACGTCCCGTACCCGACGGTGCCGAGAGCGGCCCCGGCGGCGACCCCGCCGACCGCCCGCGCCACGAACTGCCGTCGGCTGACGCCCTCGGGGTCCTGCGCCGCACGGTCGGGGGCGGCGGCCGGCGGGGCGAGCGACACGACAGGCGGCGGGACCGGCTCGCTCAGGTCCACCCCGGGGCCCCGGCGGGCCGTTCCGCTCGCCGCACCTTCCCGGAGCCGGGGCTCCGGTCCGGGCGCCGCCTCCCGGGCCGGACGGGAGGGCGCCGGGCGGCGGAGCAGGACGGCGCGGACCGGTTCGGCCAGGAGCATCGCCAGGCTCAGGTAGAGGAGGACGGCCAGCCACAAGTAACCCGGCCAGGCCACCGCCTGTTGGAGTCGGAAGGGGGCACCGGCACGGCCACTGGTGAGGGCGGCCAGCGAGAGGAGCGGCAGTGCGAAGGCGAGGGCGGTGCCGATCCGGCGGGCCGGGCCGCCCGGGCGCGTCGTATCGCGGACCAGCCGGACCCAGAGCCAGCGGTGCACTAGGCCCAGCAGGGCCAGTACCACCAGGAGGATCAGGACGAAGAGTGCGATCTTCACTCCGGCGCACCCCGACGTGATGCGCGCCGCAGCGCGAGGACACCGCGCAACCCGATCACACCAACGGCCGTCCCCAGGAGAAAGGACGTCACCGCCAGGAGAAGGTGGACCCAGAAGTAGGCCGTCGGCTCGCCCGCCGCGTCAAATGCCAGACCACTGGCGTCCTTCCACAGGTTCCGGACGAAAGACACCCAGATGAACCAGCTCCACACTCCGAAGGTGAGCAGGAACCAGGAGGCGGCACGGCTGAGTTTCATGCCCCCAGTATCGGTTTCGTCCCCAGGACGGACGCGCCGGGGTGGGCTGTCCCGGCAGTGGTTGCCACAAGTTGGCCGGTCCCGGACGGTAGACAGCCGATCGGGATGTACTTTCACCTGCGTGTCTGCCAAGAAGACCGCGCTGACGGTCCTTTCCGCCGGGCTGCTGGTCCCCGCGATGCTCGTGGTGCCCGCTCACGCCGCGCCCACGCCCCCGTCGGACGGGAAGGGGCAGCCGCCCAAGGCCCAGGCCCCCGCCGCGCCCGCGCCGCCCTTGTCGATGTCCACCGTTGGCGGCACCCTGCTCGGCAAGCCGGGAGTGCAGGTGAACCCGCTGCCCGGCGCCCCCGCTCTGCCGGGGGACCTCACCGGGCGTTCGTGGATCGTGGCCGACGCCGAGACCGGAGAGGTCCTGGCCGCCAACAACGCGCACTGGCGGCTGCCCCCGGCCTCCACCATGAAGATGCTCTTCGCCGACACCGTGCTGCCCGGCCTCCCCAAGGACCGGGTCCACAAGGTCACCGAGCAGGAGATGTCCGGGATCGGTGCCGGCTCCAGCCTGGTCGGCATCAAGGAGGACTACGAGTACACCGTGCACGACCTGTGGCTCGGGGTGTTCCTGCGGTCGGGGAACGACGCCGTGCACGTGCTGTCCGCCATGAACGGTGGCGTCGAGAAGACCGTCAAGGACATGCAGGCACACGCCGAGGAGCTCCAGGCGCTCGACACCCACGTGGTGTCCCCCGACGGGTACGACGCCCCGGAGCAGGTGTCGAGCGCGTACGACCTCACCCTCATCGCCCGCTCCGGCCTGCAGAAACAGGACTTCCGCGAGTACTGCGGCACGGCGAGCGCGAAGTTCCCCGGTACGCAGGAGCCCGGGAAGCCGCGCGAGTTCTTCGAGATCCAGAACACCAACCGGCTGATGACGGGTGCGGGCGGCATCTCCCCGTACAAGGGCATCGCCGGAGTGAAGAACGGCAACACCACGATGGCCGGGGCCACCTTCACCGGTGCCGCCCAGCGCGGTGACAAGAAGTTGCTGGTCACGGTGATGAACCCGAGCGCGGGGGGCGCCAACTCCGTCTACCAGGAGACCGCCGAGCTCTTCGACTGGGGCTTCGCGGCGGCCGGGAAGGTCCGGCCGGTGGGGGAGTTGGTGCCGCCGAAGAGCGCGGACACCTCCTCCCTCGGCTCCCCCGCCCAGTCGCACGAGCACGGCCCGTCGGCGGCCGGCGAAGGCGCGGGCGGCGGTGTCGGCACCGCGCTCGGCGTCGCGGGCGGAGTGCTGGCCGTGGTCGCGGGCGGTGCCTACGCCGTCAACCGCCGCTGGCCGCGGGGCCCACGGGGCCGCCGGGGTGGCCAGACCTCCTAGCGCCCGGTCCCGGCCGGGGCCACCGGGTCCACCGGGCCACTGGGTCAGCCCGGTCCGCCGGGGGCGGTGCGCCGTCGCCACCCCTCGTGCGCGGGGGTCGCCGTCCAGGCCGCGCAGAACAGCAGCAGCTTGGCCATGAGGTTGATCCAGATCAACAGGGCGACCGGCACGCCGAAGGCCCCGTACATGCTCTTCGTCGCGATACCCCGCATGTAGCCGCTGAGCAGCATTTTCAGCAGTTCGAAGCCCGCCGCGCCGATGAGGGCGGCCTCGATCAGGCCGCGGCGCGGCGGCTCCACGCCCGGCAGCAGGGTCAGGACGTACAGCAGCAGCAGGAAGGCCGCCACGACACCGACGAGGAAGGCGGCGGCACGCAGGAACGCCCCGCCCGCGCCCTGCTCCGGAACGCCCAGCCAGCCGCCGAACTTGCCGACCGCGCTGGAGCCGAGGATCGAGGCCGCGGCCGAGCACAGGCCCGCGGCGCCCAGGCCGACGAGCACGAGGGCGTCCTTGCCCTTGCGGACGAACGGGTTCCCTTCGTCCTCGTCGTCCTTCTCCCACACCGCGCGCAGGCAGTCCCGCATCGAGCCGACCCACCCGATGCCGGTGAAGAGCAGGAGGACTCCGGCGACGAGCCCGATCGTGGCGGCGTTGGCGACGAGGCCGTTGATGTCGAGCTGGTCGGAGATGCCGGGGACCTGCTCCGCGAGGTTCTTCTGCAGCCGGTCCAGCTGCTCCTGGCTGAGCAGCGCCGCGCCGATGGCGGCGGCCACGGTGATCAGCGGGAAGAGCGCGATGAAACTGATGAAGGTGACGGCGGAGGCGAGACGGGCCCAGTGGACCCGGTCGAGCCGCTCGTACGAACGCCACGCGTGCGTCCGCATCAAGCGGACCACCAGCGGCCCGATCACCGGGAGTTTCGTCAGCCAGTCCATGGAGTCACCGTAAATGAGCCGCCGGAAATAGCCGGGATTGTCACTTTTGGGCACTACGGTCGTCGATTGTGACTTTTCGCCCTGCGGTACGCCCGTTCCACACCCTGGTCCTGCGCACGCTCCGGTTCCGCGCCCGCCAGACCTTCAGGCCGCTGCGTCACGATCCTCGTACGGGTGCCTCGGTCGCCCCGGCCGCCTCGTCGACCGGCGACCCGAGCTGTGCCGGGACCGCGGTGACCGGGCCGCCGCCGAAGGGGTACTCGCGCAGCTTGCGCCAGACCCCGTCCGAGCCCTGCTCGTAGAGCGCGAAGCCGGTGCACGTCCACTCCGCCGTGTACCCGGCGAGGGCGGTGAACGCCAGGTCCATCGCCTCCTCGGAGATCCCGTGGGCGACCGTGACGTGCGGGTGGTACGGGAACGCCAGCTCCCGGTTGACCGGGCCGTCCGGGTCGCGGACCAGGCCCTGGAGCCGGGTGCACCCCGCACCGCCCTCGACGACCCTAACGAAGACGACCGGCGAGAGCGGACGGAAGGTGCCCGTGCCCGCCAGCCGCATCGCGAAGGGGGCGAAGGCGGACGCGACCTCGGCCAGGTGGGCCCGGACCTCCGCGAGCCGGTCCGCCTCCACCTCGGTGGGCGGAACGAGGGTGACGTGCGTGGGGATGCCGTGCGCGGCAGCGTCCCCGAAGCCGGCGCGCAGCTCCTGGAGCTGACTGCCGTAAGGCTCCGGGACCGCGATCGAAACGCCGAGCGTTACGGTCCCCACGTGTGTCTCCTCCGTCGTCTGTGTGCCGGCTGCGGCTGCGTGGTGCTGCTGCCCCAGTGTGCGGCCAGCACCCCCCGGATTGCCAGGGTCCTCTTTCCCTCAGTGCAGCATCAGTGCTTCGCGGGGACCAGACCGAGGCGGTCGTAGGCCTGCGCCAGGGTCTCGGCGGCGACCGCGCGGGCCTTCTCCGCGCCCTTGGCCAGGATGGAGTCCAGCGTCTCCGGGTCGTCCAGGTACTCCTGGGTGCGCTGCTTGAACGGTGTGACGAAATCGACCATCACGGCGGCCAGGTCCGTCTTCAGCGCGCCGTAGCCCTTGCCCTCGTACGCGGCTTCGAGGGCGGGGACGGACTCCCCCGTGAGGGTGGAGTAGATCGTGAGCAGGTTGCTCACACCGGGCTTGTGCTCGGTGTCGAAGCGGATCACGGCCTCGGTGTCGGTGACCGCGCTCTTGATCTTCTTCTCCGTGACCTTGGGATCGTCGAGGAGGTTGATCAGGCCCTTGGGGGACGACGCGGACTTCGACATCTTGATCGACGGGTCCTGGAGGTCGTAGATCTTCGCGACCTCCTTGACGATGTGCGCGGCGGGGAGGGTGAAGGTCTGTCCGTACCGCTGGTTGAAGCGCTCGGCCAGGTCGCGGGTCAGCTCGATGTGCTGGCGCTGGTCCTCGCCGACCGGGACGGCGTCCGCCTGGTAGAGCAGGATGTCCGCGACCTGGAGGATCGGGTACGTGAACAGGCCGACGGTGGCGTTGTTGACCCCGCCCTTGGCGGACTTGTCCTTGAACTGGGTCATCCGGCTGGCCTCGCCGAAGCCGGTGATGCAGTTCATGACCCAGCCGAGCTGCGCGTGCTCGGGAACGTGGCTCTGGATGAAGAGCGTGCAGCGCTCGGGGTCGAGACCGGCGGCGAGGAGCTGCGCGGCGGAGAGCCGGGTGTTCGCGCGCAGGGCCGTCGGGTCCTGCGGCATGGTGATCGCGTGCAGGTCGACGACCATGTAGAAGGCGTCGTGCGTCTCCTGCAGGGCGACGTACTGACGGATGGCTCCGAGGTAGTTCCCGAGGTGGAACGAACCGGAGGTGGGCTGGATACCGGAGAGCGCGCGAGGACGATCAGAAGCCATGGCTTCATTCTCTCAGGTGCGGGGGCGGGCTCGGGCCCGCTCATGGCCGGAACCTTATGGTCCGCCGGCCGGTCGGAGCTCGGATCACGCCCTTCGCTCCACCGGGCGACGGGGGCCCGCGCGGGTACCGGGGGTAGCGCGGTGGCCGGATCCAGCCCCGGCCGAGCGACCGCTTTTCGTTCCGTGACGTGGGAGGACGCAGGGGTGCCCCGCCGCCGTGCGGGGCTCCCGGGCGCTGCCCCGGTCCGCGCCCCGGACGCCGGCGGGGCCGAAACCGCGCTCCGCGCGTTCCAGCCCCGCCGGCCCGACGGCACCGGCCAGATCCGGCCTCGCCGGCGCGTGGGGCGCCGGGCCCGGAGCGGCCCCGGGACGGCGGCCCCGCCCGGACGCTGGACGAGCCCCGGCGGAGCCCCGCTCCGGCGACGCTCCGGCGATCCGGCGATCCGGCGATCCGGCGATCCGCAGGGTCAGGAGAGGGGGAGGCCCGGAGCCGGGTGGGCCGACATCAGGTCCGTGACCTCGGCGCGGACGGCGGCCAGCGCGGCTTCGTCCGACTTCGCGGCGGCGTCGACCGCCCGGGAGATCCAGTCCGCCACCAGCGGCATGTGGTCCGTCCCGAGCCCCCGCGAGGTCAGCGACGGCGTGCCGATGCGGATGCCCGACGGGTCGAACGGCTTGCGGGGGTCGAACGGCACCGTGTTGTAGTTGACCACGATGCCCGCCCGGTCCAGCGCCTTGGCCGCCACCTTCCCAGGAACGCCCCGCGAGGTCAGGTCCATCAGGATCAGGTGGTTGTCCGTACCGCCCGAAACCAGGTCGAATCCGCGGGCCAGGAGGGCCTCGGCGAGGGCCTTGGCGTTGGCGACGACCGCATGGGCGTAGGTGACGAACGACGGCTGGGAAGCCTCGTGCAGGGCCACGGCGATGCCCGCCGTGGTCTGGTTGTGCGGCCCGCCCTGCAGGCCCGGGAACACCGCCTTGTCGATGGCCTTCGCATGCTCCTCCCGGCACATCAGCATCGCGCCGCGCGGACCCCGCAGGGTCTTGTGCGTGGTCGTCGAGACGACGTCCACGTGCCCGACCGGCGACGGGTGCGCCCCGCCCGCGATCAGGCCGGCGATGTGGGCGACGTCCGCGACCAGGATCGAGCCCGCCTCCTGCGCGATCGATGCGAACGCCTCGAAGTCGATCGTGCGCGGGAGCGCCGTACCGCCGCAGAAGATGATCTTCGGGCGCTCCGCGAGGGCCAGGTCGCGGACCGCGTCGTAGTCGATCAGGCCCGTCCCGGCGGAGACCCCGTACTGCACGCCCCGGAACCACGAGCCCGTCGCCGAGACCCCCCAGCCGTGCGTCAGGTGCCCGCCCATCGGCAGGGCCATGCCCATCACCGTGTCGCCGGGCTTCGCGAAGGCCAGGTACACCGCGAGGTTCGCGGGCGAGCCGGAATACGGCTGGACGTTGGCGTGGTCCACCCCGAACAGGCCCTTCGCCCGCTCGACGGCCAACGCCTCGACGCGGTCGATGTTCTGCTGGCCCTCGTAGTAGCGGCGGCCCGGGTACCCCTCGCTGTACTTGTTCTGCAGCACCGTGCCGGAGGCCTCCAACACGGCGGCGGACACGTAGTTCTCGCTGGGGATCAGACGCAGGGTCTCCGCCTGAAGGGATTCCTCCGCGGCGACGAAGGACGCCAGCTCGGGGTCGACGGCCCACAGGGAAGGGTGGCGGTGGGCGGGGTGGCGGCGCGCGGTCATGGCGGGCTCCTCCGGGGTCGATGTCAGATCTCGTCCCCGCGAGGCCCAGGCGAGCGGCCCTGTATGCGGTCGTGCGCGCACGACTCCCCCGGAGTTGGTTCTCCGTACGCCAGTCGCCGTGCGTACCGCTCACCTTAGCCGCCGGGCCACAAGAAAGGTTTCCCCGTCCGGTATACGAGCGACGTATAGCCGTATACAAGGTGACGCAGGTGACACCAACCCCGTCACCCGGCCCGCCTGACCGACGATCGGAGACCCCGTGTCGACAACTGCTGATGCCATCCGTTCCGCCGAGGCGCACAGCGCGCACAACTACCACCCGCTGCCCGTCGTCGTGGCGTCCGCGGAAGGCGCGTGGGTGACCGACGTGGAGGGCCGCCGCTACCTGGACATGCTCGCGGGCTATTCGGCGCTCAACTTCGGCCACGGCAACCGCCGCCTGCTCGACGCCGCCCGGGCGCAGTTGGAACGGGTCACCCTCACCTCCCGGGCCTTCTACCACGACCGGTTCGCCGACTTCTGCCGCGAGCTGGCCGCGCTGTGCGGCAAGGACATGGTGCTCCCGATGAACACGGGCGCGGAGGCCGTGGAGACGGCCGTGAAGCTCGCCCGCAAGTGGGGTTACGAGGTCAAGGGCGTCCCGGACGGGCACGCCAAGATCGTGGTCGCGGCCGGCAACTTCCACGGCCGGACCACGACCATCGTGAGCTTCTCCACCGACCACGAGGCGCGCGACCACTTCGGCCCGTACACGCCGGGGTTCGAGATCGTTCCGTACGGCGACCTCACCGCGCTGGCCGCAGCCGTCACGCCGAACACCGTGGCCGTGCTGCTGGAGCCGATTCAGGGCGAGGCTGGGGTGCTGGTACCGCCGGCCGGGTACTTCCAGGGCGTACGGGACCTCACGCGCGAGCGGAACGTCCTGTTCATGGCGGACGAGATCCAGTCGGGGCTGGGGCGCACCGGCAAGACCTTCGCCTGCGAGCACGAGGGGGTCGTGCCGGACGTGTACATCCTCGGCAAGGCGCTGGGCGGCGGCGTGGTCCCGGTCTCCGCCGTCGCCGCGGACCAGGACGTGCTCGGGGTGTTCCGGCCCGGCGAACACGGCTCCACCTTCGGCGGGAACCCGCTGGCCTGCGCGGTCGGCCTGGAGGTCGTCGCGATGCTGCGCACGGGCGAGTACCAGCAGCGTGCCGCCGAGCTCGGCGACCACCTGCACCGGGAGCTGAATCTGCTGGTCGGCGGGGGCGCGGTGACCGCCGTGCGCGGCCGCGGGCTGTGGGCGGGCGTGGACATCGACCCGGGGCACGGGACGGGCCGGGAGATCTCCGAAAGGCTGATGGAGCGGGGCGTACTGGCCAAGGACACCCACGGATCGACGATCCGGATCGCGCCCCCGCTGGTGATCAGCAAGGAGGACCTGGACTGGGGACTGGAGCAGCTGCGGTCCGTCCTGGCCGGCTGACGGCGGTCGCCCGCCTACGTCTTGCGGAGGGCTGCGTCCGATGACGGGCGCGACCGTGCCGACCCGGGTCCGGCCGCCGCGCCTGCGGACGGCGGCCGGGGTCGGATCGGAACGGGGCGGCCGGGTGCGGGCCGGGTCCTAGAGGATGACGTGGGGCAGGAAGCGGGCGTACTCGTCCGTGACCGGGCCCGCCGATTCCCGGATGCCGAGTCCCGCCGCCTCCTCCTCGACGACCCATGCGCCGAGCACCACGCGGTTGCCGTCGAAGTCGGGCAGCGGGGCCAGGCCCTGGAAGACGTACGTCTCCTCCTCGACCGGCACGAAGGGCTCGCCGCCGACGGGGTGCAGCGTGACCCCGGCGCCCTCGCGGCCCAGCAGCGGCTTGGCGGCGAAACCGGTCGTCGTGGCCAGCTCGCGCGGGCCGTCGAGATAGGCGGGCAGCAGGTTCGGGTGCTCGGGGAAGAGCTCCCACAAGACGGCCAGCAGCGCCTTGTTGGACAGCAGCATCTTCCACAGCGGCTCGATCCAGCAGGTGGTCCCGGAACCGCCGCCGTGGTCGTACGAGTCGAGGACCTGGGGGGCGAAGGGGTCGGTGGCCAGCCACTCCCACGGGTAGAGCTTGAAGCAGCTGCGGATGAAGCCGAGCTTCTGGTCCACGAACCGGCCCGACAGGCTGTCCCAGCCGATCTGCTCGACGGACAGCTGCTCCGTCTCCAGGCCCGCCTGCTCGGCGGTCTCCTGGAGGTAGGCCACCGTCATCAGGTCCTCGCCGAGCTCGTCGGTCTCCGAGTGCGCGAAGTGCAGCGGGCCGGGCGGCAGTAGCTCCGCCTGCCGGCGCCAGGCGTCGACGAGCCGCTCGTGGAGGGAGTTCCACTGGTCGGCACCCGGGAAGCGCTCCTCCATCCAGAACCACTGCGGGCTGGCTGCCTCCACGAGGGAGGTGGGGGTGTCGGCGTTGTACTCCAGCATCTTGGCCGGGCTGCCGGTGCCGTCGTAGCGCAGGTCGAACCGGCCGTAGAGGGACGGCTGTTCGGCGCGCCTGCGCCAGGACCGGGCGATGAGCTCCGCGAGGCGCGGGTCGGTGATGCCGAGGTCCCCGAAACGGTCGTGCTCGACGATGTGCGCGGCTGCGGCCAGGCACATGGCGTGCAGTTCCTCGACGACGTTCTCCAGCGCCTCGACCTCGGGGAGCGTGAAGGAGTAGTACGCGCTCTCGTCCCAGTAGGGGCGCAGGGAGTCGTCGGGGTAGCGGGTGAGCGGGTAGATGAGCCCCTGCTCCTCGACGGTCTTCTGCCAGTCGGGGCGGGGTTCGATGGTGTGACGGCGCACGTGGGCTCAGCCGCCGCTGCTGCTGGAGTGGCCGCCGATGCCGCCGCGGGTGACGGCGGACTTGTTGAAGCTGCCTCCGCTGACGCGGTTGTTCGCGACGCTTCCGCCGTAGTAGTACGAGCCGCGCCCGCCGCTCCTGCACTCCTTGGTGTTCAGCTTTTCCAGGGTGACGCGGTCCGCGCAGCGCTTGTCGGGCTCGTTGCTGCTGCCACAGGCCACGAGTGCGGCAGCGAGCAGGCCCATGCCGCCGAGTGCGACGCCGCCGGAACGCATGCGACGTCGGGGGGTGCTGCTGCCACTGCTGCTGTCATCCATGGCGCACAGACTAGAACGGGGTGGCGAAGGGATGGAATCCGGCCGTCGAAACCCCCGCACCAGCTCCATGATCTAAAGTCAATTCGTGCTGCTTGGGATGATTTGTGCGCTCGGTGCGGCTGTCTGCTTCGGCACGGCATCGGTCCTCCAGGCCATGGCCGCGCGGGCGGCGGAACCCGGGACGGGGTCCGGGGTGGACACGGCCCTGCTGCTGAGGGCGCTACGGCAGTGGCGGTACGGGGCGGGCCTGGCCCTGGACGGGATCGGCTTCGTCCTCCAGATCGTGGCGCTGAAGCACGTCCCCATCTATACGGTGGGGGCGGCGCTGGCGGCGAGCCTCGCAGTGACGGCGGTGGTCGCCTCACGGCTGTTGCACGTGCGGTTGCGCGGCGCCGAGTGGGCTGCGGTGGGGGTGGTGTGCGCAGGGCTGGCCATGCTGGCGCTGTCGTCGGGCGAGGAGGGCTCGGGGACGGGATCGTTCGCCCTGGAGCTCGGGCTGCTGCTGGTGGCCGGATCTGTACTGCTGGTGGGAGCGGTGTGCGGGAGCCTGCCGGACCGGCCGCGGGCACTGGTCCTCGGACTGGCGGCCGGGACGGGCTTCGGGGTGGTGGAGGTGGCGGTCCGCCTCATCGACGGCATCTCCTTCACGAACCCGGCGCTGTACGCACTGCTGCTGGGTGGGGGCTCCGCGTTCCTGCTGCTCACTTCCGCACTGCAACGGGGCTCGGTGACGACGGCCACGGCGGGGATGGTCCTCGGCGAGACGATCGGCCCGGCGCTGGTGGGCGTGGTGTGGCTCGGTGACCGCACGCGCGAGGGCCTGGCCTGGCTGGCGGTCCTCGGCTTCGTGGTGGCGGTGGCCGGAGCCCTGGCCCTCACCCGCTTCGGTGAACCCCCGCCCCCGCAACCCGCACGACCGTCCGTCCCGGACCCCGGCGGCCCCGCAGCCGCCCGCGGTGTCAGGGGAGGGCCGCCGTGAGGGCTGTCAGGGCCGGGGACCAGGCGCTCGTCGAGGGAGTCCCGTAGCCGACCACCAGGGCCTCTCGGTCCGGGAGGGCCGCCTCCGGGTGGGCGTAGCGGGACAGGGTTTCCAGAGCCAGGTCCTGCCAGGCCGCCGCCCGGAGGACCGACGCCTGTGTCCCCGCCGGAAGGTCCAGCACCGCGTGCAGACCCGCCGCGATGCCCGACACCGCCACCCGTCCCGACACCGCCGCCACCAGTTCGTCCCGGCGCCGCCGGTACCGCAGTCGCATGCCGCGCACGTGCCGGTCGTACGCGCCGCACCGGATGAACTCCGCCAGCGTGAGCTGGTCCAGCGCGCTCGACGTCCAGTCGGTCCGCCCCTTCGCCGCCAGTACCTCTTCCAGCAGCCCCGGCGACACCACCATCCAGCCCATCCGCAGCCCCGGCGCCAGGGACTTGCTCGCCGTGCCGAGGTACACCACCCGGTCCGGGTCGAGTCCCTGCAACGCCCCCACGGGCTGGCGGTCGTAGCGGAACTCCCCGTCGTAGTCGTCCTCCAGGATCAGCCCGCCCGTGGTCCGCGCCCAGTCGACCGCCGCCGCCCGCCGCGCCGGGGTCAGCGCGACTCCGGTCGGGAACTGGTGGGCGGGGGTGAGCAGCACCGCCCCCACCTCGCCGGGCAGGTCCGGCGTCCGCGCCCCCGCGGCGTCCACCGTCAGCGGCCGGGTCCGCAGCCCCGCCCGCGTCAGCAACTCCCGGTGCACGTCGAGGCCGTACCCTTCCACCGCCACGTCCCGCACCCTCCGGGCCCGTAGCACGCCCGCGAGCAGCGTCAGCGCGTGCGCGAATCCCGCGCACAGCACGATCCGCTCCGGGTCCGCGTACACCCCGCGCGCCCTCGCCAGGTACCCGGCGAGGGCCTCCCGCAGCTCCACCCGGCCGCGCGCGTCGGCCGCGTACCCGAAGGCCTCGTTCGGCGCGTCCGTCAACGCCCGCCGGGCCGCCGCCAGCCAGGCCGCGCGCGGGAAGCCGCCCAGGTCCGGCGCGCCGGCCCGGAGGTCGTACGTGAACCCCCGCCGCGCGGGATGCCGTACGCGGGCCGCCGCCGCGGACCGTCGCGGCCGGGCCCGTTCCGCGACCCGGGTGCCCGAGCCCTGGCGGGCCGTCAGCCAGCCCTCGGCGACGAGCTCGGCGTACGCCTCCGCGACGGTGTTCCGTGCGATCCCGAGGTCGACGGCGAAGGACCGCGAGGACGGCAGCCGGGTCCCGGGCGCCAGCCGTCCACTGCGCGCCGCCTCGCGCAGCGCCTCGACGAGTCCGGCCCGCAGGCCGCGCCCGGCGGCGAGGTCCAGATGCAGGTCAGCCCCGAAAGTGGCCCATGATTGCGTCATGGATGTGGACCATATCGGCGGGCCGCACGCTTCGTAGGGTGAGGGCATGACGACCACTCACGAACACAGCGCCGCATACGCTCCCGAGCACTCCCCGCGCATGAGCTGGGCCCAGCAGGTCCCCGAGGTCTACAAGGCGATCGTCGCCCTGGAGATCGCCTCGAAGAAGGGCATGGACCCGCTGTTGGTCGAGTTGGTCAAGATCCGCGCCTCGCAGCTCAACCACTGCGCCTTCTGCCTGGACATGCACACGAAGGACGCGATCGCCGCGGGTGAGAGCGTCGAGCGGATCGTGCAGCTCAGCGCCTGGGAGGAGTCGCGGCACTTCTACACGGAGAAGGAGGCCGCCGCGATCGAGTTGACCGAGGCCGTGACCGTCCTGACCGACGGATTCGTTCCCGACGAGGTGTACGAGAAGGCCGCGAAGCACTTCGAGGAGAAGGAGCTCGCCCAGCTGATCGCCGTGATCTCCACGATCAACGTCTGGAACCGCTTCGCGGTCACCACCCGCATGGTCCCGGGCCACTACACCCCGGGCATGTACCACTGAGCTCCGTCCCCGTCAGTCCGGTCGGAACGAGCCCAGGGCCGCCGTCAGACGGGCACGGACGGTCTTGGCCTCGGCGGCCGGACCGAAGGCCATGATCATCCACCGGCTGCCGTCGGACGCGACGGTGAGGCGGGCTATCCCGCGCCCGGTTCCCTGCACGTCCTGGTCGGGGAGGTCGAAGACGAGCTCGCAGCCGGGGCCCGCCTTGGCGTCGAGTGACAGCCGCCGGTAGCCGTCCCGGCCGCTCATGTCCTTGGTGCCCTCGATCAGGACCTCGCACGGATTGGTGGGGCCCGTGGTTACGGGGAAGACCTGGAGCAGCGAGTCCCGGCCCTGTGCGGGGCGGTAGACCGTCCCGGCCGCGGCTCCGGTCTCGGAGCTGCTGAGGTCCCAGCTGTCGGGGACCGCGATCTGGAAGCCCGATCCGGCGCTGCGCAACACCTTGTAGCCGGACGGCAGGGCCGACGGGTCCTCCAGCAGCAACGGGGCGGTGAGCGCCGCCCCGCCCAGTGCCCCCACCAGGCCGAGGACGATCACGGCCGGGCGCCACCGCCGGAAGGCCCCTCGCCGCACGGGCGGCGGTCCGTCGAAACCCTCCTCAGGGGCGTCGGCAGGACCGTCCCCGGAGGCGTCTTGCGGTCCGTCGACCGTGGCTCCCGCCCCTTCGGTCGAGCCCTCGGCCACGTCGCTGACCGCGGTCCTCGCATCCGGCCGCGGGGCTCCCGGCGGATGCGCGGGCTTCGGGGGCAGCCGCTTCGGGTCCGGCTCCGAAACCTCCTCGCCCGCCGCCGGGACCTCCCACTGCTGCGACTGCGGGTTCCAGCGGGCGGGGCCGCTCCCCGGGGCCACGGGTCATCCCCCGAACGAGGTCAGCAGGGCGGCCAGCGCGGTGGCCGCGCTCACCGACTCCACCAGCGGGGCCCACCGCTCCAGCGCCGCGCGCAGCCTGGCGGCCAGGCCGGGCCGGATCTCCGCGTCCGCCCCCGCCAGTTCCTCCGCCGCCGCGTCGAGTTCGGTGTCCAGGGCCGTCCGCCCGTCGCTGCGGGGCAGTCGTACGAGGGCGGCGCGGAGGTCGTGCACGGCCTCCAGCAGTTGCTCCGCGGTCGGCCCCGCCGCGCCCGCACCCGGACCACCGTGGTGCACCGTGCTGTTGCTGACGTCCGTGCCTCCGATGCTGAAGGCACTGCCCCGTACGTCGCCGATCCGTACCGACGGCTGCGGCTGCTCGCCCGCGCTACTTGCCACTTCTGCTCTCCTTACCCGCGCCCACGCGCCGGTCCTTGCGATCCGCCTTGTCCGTCCCCTGGTTCACCGTGCTGTTGTGGCTCACCCCGTGGATACCGAAGGCGCTGTTGCTGACCGATTGGATGAACACCCCGCCGTCCGCGACGTTCACGGCGCGCTCGGCGAACTCCTCGGTGTGCCAGCCCGCGTCGTGCAGCGCGAGGGTCACACCGCCGACGATCCGCTCCTGAATGGTCTTCAGGTACCGGTCGAGGTCCATCAGTTGGAACAGTGACCCGTCCTCCTGGGAGGCGAGTTCGCGTACGGAGACGGCCGGTCCCGCCGCGTACGCGACGCCGTGCCCGGCGGTCGCCAGCCGCCACGGGACCCGGCAGGCACCGGCCAGGGTGGCGAGGGCCACGCCGAGGGAGCCGGGGGCGTGGGTGAGGGCCAGCAGCACCTTGGCCAGGGGGGTGTTGCGGCGGTGCCGCCGGGCGATGTCGTCGGCCCGCTGGAAGTCCGGCCGCACCGGCAGCAGCACGTGGGGCGCCACTTCCAGCATCAGCATGCCGCCCTGGGTGTGGACCCGGATGAAGACGGTGATGACGAGGTTCTCGTCCCAGCCGCCGATCCGGACGCGCAGGAAGTGCCGGCGCCGCTCGCCGCCCTCCTCGACCGCGGCGGCCCGGTGCCCGGCGAAGGCCTCCTCGGACAGGTCCACCGCGTCCACGTCGGGCAGCCCGGCGGCCGGCAGGAACACGCACTCGTCGACGACCAGCTCGCGCAGCCGGTCCAGCACGGCCTCCTCCGCCTCCTGGGAACCGCGCGGCGACGGGACCCTGAGTGCCTCCAACTTCGGCCGGATCTGATCGATGATCCGCGCGTTGTCGAGGCGTTGGGCCCCCGCGCCGGCACGGGAGCGCAGCTCCACGGCCAGTTGCCACGGCAGGTGGGCCTTGCCGGCCCCGCAGAACGGGTTGCTGACGTCGTACAGGACCACGGGTGCGTGCTGGGTGCGTTCGATCCGGCTCCGGGCCCGCTCGAAGCGCCGGCCCGCGGGCGGATCGGCAGCCTGGTCAGCGTAGGACGACCGGCTGAGCGAGGAGTGGATGATCTGGGCGAAGTGCTCCCGCTGGAAGCCGACGAGCACGGTGACGAGAACGGCGATCAACACGACCGTCCACGAGTAGGACTCCCCGTAGACCTGGCCGATCCTCGGCACTTCCAGGAAGATCCCCAGCGGGTCGACCTGCAAGGTCTGCCCGAGCTGCAGGCCGACCCGGCCGAGGTCCGGCGGGCCCCAGCGGCCCGCGTCGTCGGCGATGAAGCCGCGCAGCACCCCCCACAGGAGGAAGCCGAGCAGGACGCAGGCGTAGCCGCGCAGCACCCATTCGAGGATCCGGCCGCCGCGGCCGGTCCGCTCGCGGCGCTTCTTGATCCGCCCCGCGCCGCTCAGCAGGAGCGCCGGGACGAGCAGGAACAGGAAGAACGTGCGGGTGAGCAGCAGACCCAGGCCCCATACCGCGACGACGGCCGCGGACCAGGCCACCTCGGTGCGCAGGGCGCGCAGGGCGTGGGCGAGGACGCGGGCGGCGTCGAACCCGTACGAGGGCGCCGGGAACCGCTCCTCGTGGACGTACAGCTCCTCGATCACCCGGTCGCGGAACGTAGCGTCGAGATAGGTGCCGGCACACAGGAGGCGTCCTGCCTCCGTCATCGCCGGGTCCGCGGGGGCCCTGCCGTCCGGTGTTCCGGTCACGAGATCTCCTCGGTCGGGAGGAGGGAAACCGTACGGGGCGCGTGGGACGCGGGACAGGGCGGAACGCGCCAAAAAAGGGCCCCGGCGCGTTGCGCCGGGGCCCCCTTCGGGTGTATTTGGCCGGATCGATCGGGTCGCCCCGACGATCCTTGCGGATCGGACCGCGTCGGGTCAGATCGGAGGGGATCAGATGAGGCCGAGCTCGCGGACCGCGTCGCGCTCCTCGACGAGCTCCGCCACGGAGGCGTCGATGCGCGTGCGGGAGAACTCGTTGATGTCCAGGCCCTGGACGATCTCGTACTTGCCGTCCTTGCAGACGACGGGGAAGGAGGAGATCAGGCCCTCCGGGACGCCGTAGGAGCCATCCGACGGGATGCCCATGGAGGTCCAGTCGCCCGCGGCGGTGCCGTTGACCCAGGTGTGCACGTGGTCGATGGCGGCGTTGGCGGCCGAGGCGGCCGAGGACGCGCCACGGGCCTCGATGATCGCGGCGCCGCGCTTGGCGACGGTCGGGATGAAGGTGTCGGCGAGCCACAGCTCGTCGTTCACGACCTCGGCGGCGTTCTTGCCGGCGATCTCCGCGTGGAAGACGTCCGGGTACTGGGTGGCCGAGTGGTTGCCCCAGATGGTCAGGCGCTTGATGTCGGTGAGGTCGGCGCCGGTCTTCTTGGCGAGCTGCGAGATCGCGCGGTTGTGGTCCAGGCGGGTCATCGCGGTGAAGCGCTCGGCCGGTACGTCCGGGGCGGCGGCCTGCGCGATGAGCGCGTTGGTGTTGGCCGGGTTGCCCACGACCAGGACCTTGATGTCGTCCGCGGCGTGCGCGTTGATCGCGGCGCCCTGCGGCTTGAAGATGCCGCCGTTGGCGGAGAGCAGGTCACCGCGCTCCATGCCCTTGGTGCGCGGGCGGGCGCCCACGAGCAGCGCGACGTTCGCGCCGTCGAAGCCCGCGTTCGGGTCGTCGAAGATGTCGATGCCCTTGAGCAGCGGGAAGGCGCAGTCGTCGAGCTCCATGGCGGTGCCCTCGGCGGCCTTCATGCCCTGGGGGATCTCCAGAAGACGGAGCTTGACCGGCACGTCCGCGCCGAGCAGGTGACCGGAGGCGATGCGGAAGAGCAGCGCGTAGCCGATCTGGCCGGCGGCGCCGGTGACGGTGACATTCACAGGAGTGCGGGTCATGGCCTTCTCCGTTAGACAGCTGGCGGTGGGGCGTCCCTGCCCCGTGTGCTGGCGGACGCCGCTCCCCTGCGAATCTTGACGTGAAGAGACATCCGGCGTCAGGCTATCCGACCTTCGAGCGGGCCAACCCCCCGGTCCATGTGGTGCATGGCACACGGACCGGGAGTTCGAAGGCGCGGAGCGCGGTTTCCCCCTGCTTTTCGGCCGTTGGGCACCGCCGTACGGCCGCAGCGGGTGCCCCCGTACAGCCGTACGGCCATACGTCCGCCCGAGGGCATCAGCGGACGGTGAAGCGGACCGCGCTCTCCAGGAACGGGATCTCCAGCAACGGCTTGGGCTCCATCACCAGCGCGAGCAGCGTGATCGCCACGCCCAGCAGCCCGTACGTGACCATGTCCGTGAAGCGGGAGCGCACCGCGAGCATCCCCACCGACGGCAGGACGCGCCGGAGCACGGAAGCAGCGATCATCGCCACGCCGATCACCAGGCAGCCGATCCGGGCCTGCCCCAGCGCGGTCACGAGCAGTCCGACGGCGGTCGCGGCGAGCACGCTGAGCATCGGCCACTGCCGGGCCGCGAGCGCGTCGCCGGGAGCGGCGCGGCCGGCGCCTTCGGGGCGGGCCGTGTCCTGGGTGACGGAGGGGAAGCGGCGCGACTTCGGGGCCTCGGGCTCCGGGACCGCGCCGGCTTGCGCAACGACCTCGGCGCCGCCGGGACCGGTCTCCGTTCCGGTCCCGGTTCCGGTTCCGGCACCGACTCCCGCGTCGTGGTCAGCCTGCACTGGTCGTCATCCGTTCCGCCGCCTCGACGACGTTCACGAGCAGCTGCGCACGGGTCATCGGGCCGACCCCGCCGGGGTTCGGGGAGATCCAGCCGGCCACCTCGGCCACGCCCGGGTGCACGTCGCCGACGATCTTGCCGTTCTCGTCCCGGCTGACGCCCACGTCCAGCACGGCCGCGCCGGGCTTCACGTCCTCCGGCTTGACCAGGTGCGGGACTCCGGCCGCCGCCACGATGATGTCCGCCTGGCGCAGCTGCGCGGGCAGGTCGCGGGTGCCGGTGTGGCACAGCGTGACCGTGGCGTTCTCCGACTTGCGGGTCAGCAGCAGGCCCATGGAACGCCCGACCGTGATGCCGCGGCCCAGGAGCACGACGTGCGCTCCGTCGATCTGGACGCCGTGGTGGCGGAGCAGGGCCACGATGCCGTACGGGGTGCAGGGCAGCGGACCCGGCTCGTTCAGCACCAGCCGGCCGAGCGACATCGGGTGCAGGCCGTCGGCGTCCTTCGCCGGGTCCATCAGTTCCAGGACCCGGTTGGTGTCGATGCCCTTGGGGAGGGGGAGTTGGACGATGTAACCCGTGCACTCCGGATTCGCGTTGAGTTCCCGGACGACCGCCTCGATGTCCTCCTGGGAGGCCGTCGCCGGCAGTTCGCGCTGGATGGAGGCGATGCCGACCTCGGCGCAGTCCTTGTGCTTGCCGTTGACGTACCAGCGGCTTCCCGGGTCGTCACCGACCAGCAGGGTGCCGAGGCCGGGGGTGATGCCCCGGGCCTTGAGCGCCGCCACACGGGCGGTCAGTTCGGACTTGATCGCGGCGGCGGTGGCCTTGCCATCGAGAATCTGGGCGGTCATACCTCCATCCTCCCGGATGGAGCGGCCCCGGTTCCAGTCGCGGGGTCTGTCACAGGCGTGATCCATTCATTGCACTTGCACAACAAGTGACGGAGCCGTCGCGCCCCCGCTGGACAACTCCGGTCCGATCGGACCACGATGACCGAAAGAGTGCCGCGGGCAGTGCCGGGGGGCGGACCGCAAAAAGCAGTGATTCCTCCGTGCGTGCCGTGCGTCCCTGCACTTCCACGGAGGAACACCCCAAGATGAGCTTCGGCGATCCGAACAACCCGTACGGACAGCAGCCCCCGCAGGGCCAGCCCGGCTACGGCTACCCGCAGCAGGCACCGCAGGGCGTCCCGCCGCAGGGCGGCTACGCCTACCCCCAGCAGCAGGCCCCGGCGGGCTATCCGGCATACCCTGCCGCCCCCGGCGGTTACCCGGTTCCGGGCGCGCAGATGCCCGCGCCCGGTGGTGTGAAGGCGGCCCGCGCCATCCTGTTCATCCTGGGTGGCCTGCAAGCCCTGGGCGGTGTGTTCCTCCTGCTCGGCGGCGCGTTCTTCGCGTCGATGTTCGCCGACTCCACCAACTCCTCCGCGAGTGACGCCGGTGCGGTGGCGGGCGGCGTGTTCGTCGTGGTCGGCATCCTGGTCATCGCCTTCTCGCTGTGGCCGATCCTGACCGCGGCCAAGCTGCTCAAGGGCCGTGGTGGCGTCCGCGTGTCCGGCATCGTCTTCGGCGCGCTGCAGTCCCTGTTCGCCGGGATCAGCGTGCTCGGCAACCTGGCGGCGCTGAGCAGCGCCGACGCGCCCCCCGCCATCGTGGTCTCCCTGCTCTTCGCGGTGGTCTCGCTGGGGCTGGGCGTCTGGGTCATCGTCGGTCTGGCCAACTCGGCCGCCGCCGGCTACTTCCAGCGCCCCCAGTACTAGGCGTAACCGGGCGCAACGGGGTGCGACGAGGTGTACGAACGGTGTCGGCAGCGCAGCCGCCACCGCCCACGGCGAAGGCCGCGACCCGCAGTGCGCGGGGCGCGGCCTTCGCCGTTCTCGTGGGGGCGCCGGACCTCGGGGCGCGGCGCGCCGGCTCAGTGGAAGAAGTGCCGGGTCCCCGTGAAGTACATGGTCACGCCCGCCGCCTTCGCGGCCTCGATCACCTGCTCGTCACGGACCGAACCACCCGGCTGGACCACGGCCTTGATGCCCGCGGCGGTCAGGATCTCCAGCCCGTCGGGGAAGGGGAAGAAGGCGTCGGAGGCCGCGTACGAGCCCTGCGCGCGCTCGGCGCCCGCCCGCTCCACGGCGAGCTTCGCCGAGTCGACCCGGTTGACCTGACCCATGCCGACGCCGACGGACGCACCGTCCTTGGCCAGCAGGATCGCGTTGGACTTGACGGCACGGCAGGCCTTCCACGCGAAGGCGAGCTCGGCGAGCTCCTCCGGGGAGAGCGCGTCGCCGGTGGCGAGGGTCCAGTTCTTCGGGTCGTCACCCTCGGCCTGGAAGAGGTCGCTCTGCTGGAGCAGCGCACCGCCGGAGATGGGCTTGAGGTCACCCGGCTGGTGCGGGGTGCCGTCCACCTTCAGGACGCGGATGTTCTTCTTCTTGGCGAGGATCTCGACCGCGCCGTCCTCGTAGGCGGGGGCGGCGATGACCTCGGTGAAGATCTCCGCGACCTGCTCGGCGAGCTCGACCGTCACCGGGCGGTTGACGGCGATGACCCCGCCGAAGGCCGACAACGGGTCGCAGGCGTGCGCCTTGCGGTGCGCGGCGGCGACGTCCGCGCCGACGGCGATGCCGCACGGGTTGGCGTGCTTGATGATCGCGACACAGGGCTCGTCGTGGTCGTACGCGGCGCGGCGCGCGGCCTCGGTGTCCACGTAGTTGTTGAAGGACATCTCCTTGCCGTGCAGCTGCTCGGCGTTGGCGAGCCCGCCCGGCTGGCCGTCGGTGTAGAGGGCGGCGGCCTGGTGGGGGTTCTCGCCGTAGCGCAGGGTGGACTTGCGGTCCCAGGCTCCGGCCAGGAACTCGGGCAGCACGGCCTCCGGCTCCGGGGCGTACGCGTTCGTGAACCAGGAGGCCACGGCGACGTCATACGCAGCGGTGTGCTGGAAGGCCTCGGCCGCCAGGCGCTTGCGCGCGGTGAGGTCGAAGCCGCCGCCCTGGGCCGCGGCGAGGACGTCGGCGTAACGGGCGGGGCTGGTCACGACCGCTACGGACGGGTGGTTCTTGGCGGCGGCGCGGACCATCGACGGGCCGCCGATGTCGATCTGCTCGACGCACTCGTCGGGGGTGGCGCCCGAGGCGACCGTCTCCCGGAAGGGGTACAGGTTGACGATCACCAGGTCGAAGGGCTCGATGCCGAGCTCGGCGAGCTGGTGCTGGTGGTCCTCCAGGCGCAGGTCGGCGAGGATGCCGGCGTGCACGCGCGGGTGCAGGGTCTTGACCCGGCCGTCCAGGCACTCGGGGAAGCCGGTGAGCTCCTCGACCTTGGTGACGGGCACACCGGCCGCGGCGATCTTGGAGGCGGTGGAGCCCGTGGAGACGAGCGCGACGCCCGCCTCGTGCAGGCCGCGGGCCAGCTCCTCCAGTCCCGTCTTGTCGTAGACACTGACGAGCGCGCGCCGGATCGGTCGCTTCGACGAGGTGGTGCTGCTCTCTACGGCGGTCACTGGATTGTTACCTTTCGTCCCTCAATGCGGTAGCCGTGCCGGGCCAGGCGCCCCACGACATCGACGAGCAGCTGGCGCTCGACTTCCTTGATGCGCTCATGAAGAGCGGCTTCGTCGTCCTCGTCCCGGACCTCGACCACACCCTGGGCGATGATCGGACCGGTATCCACGCCGGAGTCCACGAAGTGGACCGTGCAGCCGGTGACCTTCGCGCCGTAGGCGAGGGCGTCCCGGACGCCATGGGCGCCCGGGAAGGCCGGGAGGAGGGCGGGGTGGGTGTTGATGAAGCGACCGCCGAAGCGGTCGATGAACGACGCTCCCACGATCTTCATGAACCCGGCGGACACGACGAGGTCCGGCGCGTGGGCGGCGGTCGCCTCGGTGAGAGCGGCGTCCCACTCCTGGCGACTGGCGTACGCCTTGACCGGACACACGAAGGTGGGGATCCCGGCCTTCTCGGCCCGCTCCAGACCGACGATGTTCTCGCGATCGGCCCCCACGGCGACGACTTCGGCACCGAAGCCTTCGGCTCCGCCGGGGTGGGCGTCGATGGCGTCGAGCAGGGCCTGGAGGTTGGTGCCGGAACCGGAGACCAGCACGACCAGGCGGGAGGCGGCCATGGGAGGCCCTTTCTGCGGGAATGCTTCCGTACATCTTGTGTGATCAGACGAAACTTCAGCACCCCGATATACGGGGGACCCTACGAAGACGCTGAACGCCTGCAACGATACCGGCACACCGGACAGCCCCCGAGGGACGGGGGGACGGCCGAGGGGTAGCGTCTGGCGTACAAGCCGCATACGGCGCGGTGCGCAGGGCCGTGCAGCACCGTGCACCACGTCAACGCACGACGCCCACGACGCACTTCGACGTCCACGACACAGGGGAAGTAACGCACTCGATGCCGGACCGCCGCCAGCCCGACTCCTCCACCGACGACAACCCCTTCGCGGCTCCCCCGGAAGGCCGGCCCGACCAGCCGTGGCAGCCGCGCAGCGGTGGCGACGGCGGCCGTCCGGGCGAGGACCCCGGCTCCGCCCCCGGCGGACCGGTGCGCTGGGACCCGATGGACCCGGTCCAGCGGCGCGCCCGGTACGCACTGCTGGCCGGCATGTGGGGCTTCTTCTTCGGGATCTTCGGAATCCCGTCGGTGGGCCTGTTGCTGGGCGCGCTCGCCCTGTACTGGGGGATCAGCGGGCTGCGCGGGAAGCCGGTGGCGGCGTCCGGCGCCGCATCGCGCGCGGGCGGCGAAGGCGCACCGGGCCCGGCTCCGGCCCCCGCTCCGGCCCAGAGCGGTCTGGCAGCCCTCGGACCAGCCGCCCGGCCACAGCGGACGGCCGCCATCGGCGGGCTGGTCACGGCCTCGCTGGCGATCCTGCTCGCCATGGGCTCGTACGGCCTGCAACTGGCCTACAAGGACTTCTACGTCTGCCGCGAGGACGCCCTCACCCATTCGGCCGAGCTCCAGTGCAACACGCTGCTGCCGGACAATGCGCTGGGCAAGATCCTGAAGGTGCAGCAGTAGCCGATCGCCGTCAGGCCGGGGGCTTGCGACGCTCCAGCACGCGGGCGCCGGCCACGGGCGGTACGAGCGGCGGGGGCGGCGGGGGCGGCTGCGCCGCCGGGAGCGGAATCTGCGTCAGGTCCAGGTGAAGCCCCGCCACGACGGTGATCTGCCGGGGTGCGGCGCGCGGGGCGGCCGGTGCCTGCGCCGGGGCCGGGGCCGGGGCCGGGGCCTCTCCCGGGGCCAGGGCCTCTCCCGGGGCCTGATCCGGAGCCGGGGCCAGGGCCTCTCCCGGGGCCTGATCCGGAGCCGGGGCCAGGGCCTCTCCCGGGGCCTGATCCGGAGCCGGAGCCGGAGCCGGGGCTGGAGCCGGGGCTGGAGCCGGGGCCGGGGCCTGCGGTACCGGCGTCAGGTCGGGGATCAGGGCGCCGGCCGCACGACGCAGGGCCTCCCAGCGGATCTCCCGTACGCCGCTGTCGTGCCACTCGTCGTCCACGGCCAGCACGTCCGCCTGCCGGGCGGGGCGCGTCCGCCAGGAGTGCACCGCCACCGCCACCGGCACCGCCGGCACCACGGTCCACAGGAAGGCCGCCACGCCGGTCGTCCACCACATCGGCCCGAAGCTCGCCAGTTCCCGGGAACCGAGCGGGCCCGACGAGGCCGCCGCGAGCCCGGCCAACACCAGACCGCACACCAGCGCGCCCAGAGCCGCCGTCAGAGCGGTCTCCCCGTACGAAACTTCACGCGCCCGGCGTACCGCGAACCACCCGACTGCCAACCCGGCCAGCAACGGCACCACAACGGTCGCACAGGTCAGCAGGGACCCGGGCCCCGCCGGCGGCAGCGCCGCCAGCAGCGGGAACCGCGGTAGGGCGGGTGAACCCGCGAACCCGAGCGGGGTCGCGGTCGCACCGCCACCGAGGGCGAAGCCGGGGCCGAGAGCATAGGCCGCGCCCCAGACCACGGCGTTGGGGAGCAGCGAGAGCGCCAGCAGCAGTACCGCGAAGCGTCCGGACCACACCCCGGTCAGCGTCAGGAAGGACCCCTGCACCTCGGCGCCGTGCCAGGCGAGCGAGGCTCCGACGAGCAGGGCGCCACCGCCCAGGAGCACCAGGGACCCGGCGGCGCCGGCGCGGAGCGCGAGGGCGTAACGGGGGCGCGCGACAGCCCTCCGTACGACCCCCGGCACCCGCTCCGGCAGCGGCCAGATCGGACGCCCTTTGGCCTCCCACACCCCACCGGCGGCGGCGAGCACAGCGACCAGCGGAAGGTGCCAGGCGGCGCTGAGCGGGTCGGCGGGCATGGGGCCGCCGGCCGCGTAGACGGTGGCCAGCGACCCGACGCCAAGGTATCCGCAGGTCACGGCGGAGAAGACGGCACTGGCGGGCAGCACCTCGTCGCCGTCGCTGCCATCACCCGAAGCACTGCCGAGGCGGGCGGCGCGGCGAATGAGGAGCGCGGGCAAGGCGACGAGCAGCAGCGGGGTCACGCCGACCGGGGCCGGCACCCCGGACACGGTCTCGTACCGGACCAGCTCGGTCCCGTGGGCGAGCAGCCACAGCCCGGCGGCGAGGTGCAGGGCCCCGCCGGGGCCGCTGTCGGGGTAGGGGGAGCTGATCCACAGCACGATGACGAGGACGGCGAGGAAGCCGAGCCCCAGCCCGGCGGCCACGGCGCCGCCCAGCACGCAAGCGGCGGCTGCCGGCGAGCGCCGCCGGCCGACGGCGGTCCGCGGGGGCGTGGGCAACGAGGTCCCGCGTTCGGTCACTTGGGTCACCCCGTCATGGTGCCAACGACACGCGCTATGGGCGGGTAACAGGCGAATTTCCGTGGTGTCGCTCAATATACGTTTTATGTACCTTTTCGCCCAGGGCTGCCGGCAGGTCACGGGGAGTGCGGCATGACAGAGAGCGTCGAGGAGCCGCGGCTCCCCTCGCCCGAGGAATGCCGCAGACTGCGCGAGGCGGCGGGCCTGACGTACGAGGAGGTCGCCACGGCCGTGGGCGTCACGGTCAGCACGGTTCGCGCCTGGGAAGCGGGCCGCACCGACCCGCGCGGCCACAAACGCGACGCGTACGTCAGGCTTCTGACGTCCTTTGACCCCTCGGCCCCCACCGTTGACATGGAGCAGGCGGAACAGGCGGACGCCGTGACCGGCGCCGAACCCGCGACGGCCCGAACGGGCGAAGGCGTTGGCGGCGGGGCTGCCGCAGGCGCACCGGCCCCGCCGCAGGACAACGGGCAGGGCACCGCGGACGCCGCCGCAGCCACCGCCCCCGACAGGCCGACGGTCAGGCCGAGAGGGGACGGGGCGGGAGACCGCAGGCAGCTGAGGCTGCCGGCAGGCGCTGGGCCGCGGGGAGCGTTCGATGCGCTCTACCAGTACGCCGCCACCGCCCTCACCCGGCAGGCGTACCTGCTCACCGGCCGCCGCGGCCTCGCCCAGGAAGCCGTGGAGCAGGCGTTCCAGAAGGCGTGGGCCTGCTGGTCCGAGGTGGCCACCGATCCCGACCCCGTCGGGTGGGTGCGCGCCGCCGCGTACGAGTACGCCCTCTCACCCTGGCACCAGTTCCGCCGCGCCCACAAGCACCCCGACAGGGCTCCGGCCGCCCCCGCGGACCGGATCCTGTTGGAGGCCATGTTGGCCTTGCCCCCGGTCCGCCGCCGTACCGTGCTGCTCTACGACGGCGTCGGCCTCGACCTCCCCGACACCGCCGCCGAGACCGAGGCCAGCACCCCCTCCGCCGGCAACCGCCTGCTGCGCGCGCACGCCGAACTCGCCGACCGGGTCCCCGAACTGGCCACGACGGCCCCGGAGAAACGGTCCGCGCTGCTGCACGAGCGGCTCGGCGCGCTGAAGCCGGTCGTACCGTTGGTTCCCCGCCCGGCAGCCTCCGTACGCATCGCCGCCGAGTACCGGGCGAGGCGGTGGACGCGGGCGGTCCTCGGCCTGACCGCGGTGATCGCCGTCGCGACCGGGTACACCACCGTGACGGCGCCCCGACAGTACGAGCCCCCGGTCGCGCCCGGCGCGAGCGTGTCCGGGGTGCCTCCGCTCAGCGGCCCGCAGCGGCTCACCAAGGAGACCAAGCAGCTCCACGACAAGCTGCGCGCGGACCCAGCCGCCGGCCCCGCCCGACTCGCTCCCCGGATCGAGTAGCCGCCGGCCGCCAGCCGCCGGCGCAGCAGGAACGGGCGTGGCCCGCATCCCCGGGGGATGCGGGCCACGCCCGTGCACACGTGCGAACGGCGAGCGTTACTGCGCGGCGTTCAGGATCTCGCGCGCGAGCTTCGCCGTCTCGGTCGGCGTCTTGCCGACCTTGACGCCGGCGGCCTCAAGGGCCTCCTTCTTGGCCTGCGCGGTGCCGGAAGAGCCGGAGACGATGGCGCCGGCGTGGCCCATGGTCTTGCCCTCGGGGGCAGTGAAGCCCGCGACGTAGCCGACGACCGGCTTGGTGACGTTCTTCGCGATGAAGTCCGCCGCGCGCTCCTCGGCGTCGCCGCCGATCTCACCGATCATGACGATCAGCTCGGTCTCCGGGTCGGCCTCGAAGGCCTCCAGGGCGTCGATGTGGGTGGTGCCGATGATCGGGTCGCCACCGATGCCGACGGCGGAGGTGAAGCCGATGTCACGGAGCTCGTACATCATCTGGTAGGTCAGCGTGCCGGACTTGGACACGAGACCGATCTTGCCGGGCTTGGTGATGTCACCCGGGATGATGCCGGCGTTGGACTGACCGGGGGTGATCAGACCCGGGCAGTTCGGGCCGATGATCCGGGTCTTGTTGCCCTTGGCGGTCGCGTACGCCCAGAAGGCGGCGGAGTCGTGCACCGCGATGCCCTCGGTGATGACGACGGCCAGCGGGATCTCGGCGTCGATGGCCTCGACGACGGCGGCCTTGGCGAAGGCCGGCGGGACGAAGAGGACGGAGACGTTGGCGCCCGTCTTCTCCATCGCCTCGGCGACGGAGCCGAAGACCGGGACCTCGGTGCCGTCGAAGTCGACGGTGGTGCCGGCCTTGCGCGGGTTCACGCCGCCGACGATGTTGGTGCCGTCAGCCAGCATCAGCTTGGTGTGCTTCATGCCCGTGGCACCGGTCATGCCCTGGACGATGACCTTGCTGTCCTTGTTGAGGAAGATAGCCATGTGAGTCTGTGACCTCTGCCCTTACTTCGCAGCCGCGAGCTCGGCGGCCTTGTCGGCCGCGCCGTCCATGGTGTCCACGCGCTGGACCAGCGGGTGGTTGGCGTCCGAGAGGATCTTGCGACCCAGCTCGGCGTTGTTGCCGTCGAGACGGACGACCAGCGGCTTGGTGACCGCCTCGCCCTTGTCCGCGAGCAGCTGCAGGGCCTGGACGATGCCGTTGGCGACCTCGTCACAGGCGGTGATGCCACCGAAGACGTTGACGAAGACGGACTTGACGTCCGGGTCGCCGAGGATGATCTCGAGACCGTTGGCCATGACGGCGGCGGAGGCGCCACCGCCGATGTCCAGGAAGTTGGCGGGCTTGACGCCACCGTGGTTCTCACCGGCGTACGCGACGACGTCGAGGGTGCTCATGACGAGACCCGCGCCGTTGCCGATGATGCCGACCTCACCGTCGAGCTTGACGTAGTTGAGGTTCTTCGCCTTGGCGGCGGCCTCAAGCGGGTTCGCGGCCGCGTGGTCCACGAACTCCTCGTGGCCCGGCTGGCGGAACTCGGCGTTCTCGTCGAGCGAGACCTTGCCGTCGAGGGCGATGACGTCGCCGCTGGCGACCTTCGCGAGCGGGTTGACCTCGACGAGGAGCGCGTCCTCGGCGATGAAGGTGGCCCACAGGGTCACGAGGACCTCGGCGACCTTCTCGGCGACCTCGGCCGGGAACTGCGCCAGGGCGACGATCTCGCGGGCCTTCTCGATGGTCACGCCCTCGTTGGCGTTCACCGGGACCTTGGCGAGCTTCTCGGGGGTCTCCTCCGCGACCTGCTCGATGTCCATGCCGCCCGCGACCGAGGCCATGGCCAGGAAGGTGCGGTTGGTGCGGTCGAGGAGGTACGAGACGTAGTACTCCTCAAGGATCTCGGGAGCGGTCTCGGCGATCATCACCTTGTGGACCGTGTGGCCCTTGATGTCCATGCCCAGGATGTCCGTCGCGCGGGCGACGGCCTCGTCCGGGGTGGCGGCGAGCTTGACGCCGCCAGCCTTGCCGCGGCCACCGACCTTTACCTGCGCCTTGACGACCGACTTGCCGCCCAGCCGCTCGGTGGCCTCGCGAGCCGCCTCAGGCGTGTCGATGACTTCACCGGCCAGCACCGGTACACCGTGCTTGGCGAAGAGGTCCCTCGCCTGGTACTCGAACAGGTCCACGCGCGTCCGTCCCTTGTCTTCAAAGATTCGCAGTGATTCGCGGTTGTCTGCGTGGGCGTGCCGCGGAGGGCAACGTGACGGCGCTGTCACTAGGGAGGCGCACACGGTGACCGTGGACGCGGCATGTCCGTCCCGCAGGTTATCCCCGTGGGACGTGGGTCCCTAAATCGCAGATCACACCTGAGCGGTGATACCTGTCACAGATCGCCTCACGGTTGAACTGGAGTTTCGTTTGAACTGCCAGGTGCCACGGCGTTGATCAGGGGACGGGCAGCGGGCGCTTCTCCAGGGCTGCGGCCATCACCTCCGGGAACAGGTCGGGGGTGCAGGCGAAGGCCGGGGCGCCCAGTGCCGCAAGGGCCGCGGCGTGTTCGCGATCGTAGGCGGGAGCGCCCTCGTCGGACAGGGCGAGCAGGGTCACGAACTCGACTCCCGCCGCCTTCATCGCCGCGACCCGGCCCAGCATTTCGTTGCGTATGCCGCCTTCGTAGAGATCACTGATCAGGACGACGACCGTGTCGGCAGGGCGGGTGATCTTCGACTGGCAGTAGGCCAACGCGCGGTTGATGTCGGTGCCGCCGCCGAGTTGCGTGCCGAACAGCACGTCCACCGGATCGTCGAGCTGGTCCGTCAGGTCCACGACGGCCGTGTCGAACACGACGAGCCGGGTCGCGATCGCACGCATCGATGCCAGCACCGCCCCGAAGACGGAGGCGTAGACGACGGAGGCCGCCATCGATCCGGACTGGTCTATGCAGAGGATCACCTCCTTCTTGACGGATCGCGCCGCGCGGCCGTAGCCGATGAGCCGCTCGGGGACGACGGTGCGGTACTCGGGCAGGTAGTTCTTCAGGTTCGCCCGGATGGTCCGGTCCCAGTCGATGTCCGCGTGCCGGGGGCGGCCGATCCTGGCGGAGCGGTCGAGGGCGCCGGTGAGCGTGGCCCGGGTGCGCGTAGCGAGCCGCTTCTCCAACTGCTCGACCACCTTGCGGACGACCGCGCGGGCCGTGGTCCGGGTCGTCTCCGGCATTGCGTGGTGGAGGGAGAGCAGGGTGCCGACGAGGTGCACGTCCGGCTCGACGGCCTGGAGCATCTCCGGTTCCAGCAGGAGGGCGGACAGGCCGAGCCGCTCGATGGCGTCCCGCTGCATGACCTGGATGACCGAGCTGGGGAAGTACGTACGGATGTCACCGAGCCAGCGGGCCACGTTCGGCGCCGAACCGCCGAGCCCGCCGCCGCGTTCCCCGGTGGACTTGCGCGGCCCGCCGCTCGCGTAGAGCGCGCCGAGGGCGGCGTCCATGGCCGCGTCCCGCCCGCTCAACGCGTACCCGGTTCCGTCCCCGTCCCCGCCCAGCACCATCCGCCACCGGCGCAACCGCTCCGTTTCGGCGGGGCCATTGGCTCCCGGGATCACCGTGCCGGTCATCTGTCGTCCCCCTGTACTCGTCGGGGCCGGCTCCTGCCGCCGGCGCCTTGTTGGTCCCCGGCCCGGGCGGGACCCCCGTACCCGCCCGAGCCGTACTCCCCTTCCGGGCCCCCGCTGTCCATGAGCCCGTCATCCCGCCGGACCGGTGAGCAGCAGGCGGACCAGGTCCAACACCGCGTCCGCGCGGACCGGATCGAGGTCCGGGGCGAAGCCCTCGGGGGCCGAGCCCCGCGCGGGCGCCGCCGTCGGGCCGCTGGGGCCACGCCGGACCAGTTCGCCCAGCGTCCGCTTGACGCCCGTCTCGTACGCCCCGAACGTCCTGCGCAGCAGCGGCAGTACGTCGATGAACGCGCCGTCCGGCACCGAGACGAGCCACGCGTCGATCAGCCCCAGCAGCCGGTCGTCGTGGACGAGCAGGGTGCCGCTGCCCGCCCCTCCCCCGGCGAAGCCGTCGATCCAGCCCGCCGCGTCGACCGGCACGGCGGCCGGGGACAGCGCGAGCCCCATCAGCCGCGCCGTCTCCTGTGCCGGCAGCCGCCCGTCATCGAGGAGCAGCCGCGCCGCCCGGCCGCGGATCAGCCCGGGCACCGTGTCCCGGCCGGCCAGCGCCCGTAGCACCGCCGACCAGCGCTCGCGCAGGTCGTCCACGTCGAGGAGTCCGATCGCCGCGTGTACCCCGTCCACCTGGCCCCGCAGCTCGGCCGCCGCGTCCGCGTCCAGGCCGGCGGAGCAGGCGGGCGGCAGCGCCACGCATATCCGCTCGGCGATCCCGGTCGCGACCGTGCCCAGCGCCGTCGCATCGGTCCCCCGCACGTCCCCGTACCGCAGCGAACGGGCCAGCGCCGGAAGGGCCTTGGCGAGCCGTGCCACGTCGGTGTCCAGCGCGGCACGGTCCGCGAGCGCCCGCAGCACGGCGGGCAGCGCCTCGGACAGCCCGGCCAGCAGGCACCGCTCCGCCAGCGCCGTGATCTCGCCGAGTTCCTGCGCACCGGCAGCGTCGGCCTCGGCCTTGGCGGTGGCGGCCGCGAGGACGGTGGTTCCCCAGATCCCCGCCTCGGCGACCCGCACCGACAGCTCCGGTTCCCAGCTCAGCCGCCACGTCTCGCGGAACGTGCCGGTGCTGCCCCGCGAGGTCGTTGGCGCGCCCCAGTCGATGCCGAGCAGCCGCAGTCGGTGCAGCAGCAGGGACTTGGCCGCGTCGGTGTCCTTGCGCAGGTCGAGTTCCAGCTCGCGCTCCTGGGGCTCCGCTTTGAGCCGCAGGGAGCGCTGCTGCCGGGTCAGGTCCCGCTGGAGGGGTACGGCGGGCGCCCCTTCCGGGACCTCGCCGAGGACGTCACCGACGACCAGGCGGTCCTGGACGAGCGCGAGCGGTACGTCCGAGCCGTCGCACATGACGGCCCGCACGGCCTCCAGGGTCTCCGTCAGTCCCGGGACCGGCCGGCCGCGCACGGCGGCCAGCGTGTCGGCCAGCCGGACCGCCTCGATGACGTGCGCCGAGGAGACCTGCCGGTCCTCCTCGCGCAGCAGCCCGGCGACCTCGGTCAGCCACCGCTCCACCGGCCGGTCCCGGGCCGCGAAGAGGTGCGCGTACCAGCCGGGTGAGGTGATGCCCGCGCCGTACCCGCCGGCCCGGGCGAGCCGCCGGTGGGTCCACGGCACCCAGGTGGTTTCCACCCTGACCTTGGGCAGCCCGGTCAGCAGCTGCCTGTCGGCGGTCGCCGTGGTCTTCGCGCGCAGCGCCGGAACGTGCCAGGCTCCGCACACCACGGCGTACGCGTCGCCGAACTCCTTGCGGGCGGCCCGCATCCGCTGCCGCATGTGCGCCTCGCGCACCAGGTCCCGGGCGTGGCCGCCGCCCCCGTACGCCTCGCGCAGCGCCCCCATGGCCTCCCCGAGCGCCTCGAACGCGGCGAGCGGATCCTCCCGTACGGCGCCCCGGTGCTCGACCACGTCCTCCCACCAGCGCTCGGGGTCGTCGTACCCGGCGGTCTCGGCGAGGACCGCGAGGGGGTCCAGCCGGACGGAATCGCAGGCGTTCGGGTCCGCCTGCGCGCCGGGGTCCTGCGCGGCCAGCGTGTGGGCGGCGGGGAGGTCGATGAACCGCACCGGAACCGGTACGTCCTGCTCCTGCGCCCAGCGGATGGCGACCCACTCGGGCGAGAACGCGGCCATCGGCCAGAACGCGGCCCTGCCCGGGTCGTCGGCGGCGTGCGCGAGCAGGGCGACGGGCGGCCGGAGCCCGGGGTCCGCGGCCAGTGCCAGCAGTGCGTCCCCCTCCGGCGGGCCCTCGATCAGCACGGCCGCCGGGCGGGCCGCGTCGAGGGCGGCCCGCACCGCGTGGGCCGATCCGGGCCCGTGGTGCCGTACGCCGAGCAGCAGCGGCCCCCGCCGCTCGGCGGCCGGGCTGCTCATGCCGTCACCTCCCGGCAGGCGCGGTAGAAGTCCTTCCAGCCGTCCCGCTCCCGGACCACGGTTTCGAGGTACTCCTGCCAGACGACCTGGTCGGCGGCCGGGTCGCGGACGACGGCGCCGAGGATTCCGGCCGCCACGTCGGAGGGGCGCAGGACGCCGTCCCCGAAGTGGGCGGCCAGGGCGAGGCCGCCCGTGACGATGGAGATGGCCTCGGCGGTGGACAGGGTGCCGCTCGGCGACTTCACCTTCGTGCGGCCGTCGTCGGTGACCCCGTCGCGCAGCTCGCGGAAGACGGTGACGACGCGGCGGATCTCCTCCAGGCCTTCGGGCACGGCCGGCAGGTCGAGCGCGCGACCCATCTGGTCGACGCGGCGGGCGACGATGTCGACCTCGGCGTCGGCGGTGGCGGGCAGGGGCAGCACGACGGTGTTGAAGCGGCGCCGCAGCGCGCTGGAGAGTTCGTTGACCCCGCGGTCCCGGTCGTTGGCGGTGGCGATGAGGTTGAAGCCGCGTACGGCCTGCACCTCCTGGCCGAGCTCCGGTACGGGGAGGGTCTTCTCGGACAGGACGGTGATGAGGGTGTCCTGGACGTCGGCCGGGATGCGGGTGAGCTCCTCGACGCGGGCGGTCATGCCCTCGGCCATGGCCCGCATGACGGGGCTCGGTACGAGGGCCTCGCGGCTGGGCCCGTGGGCGAGGAGCCGGGCGTAGTTCCACCCGTACCGGATCGCTTCCTCGGGGGTGCCGGCGGTGCCCTGGACGAGGAGGGTGGAGTCCCCGCTGACGGCGGCGGCGAGGTGCTCGGACACCCAGGTCTTGGCGGTGCCGGGGACTCCGAGCAGGAGCAGGGCGCGGTCGGTGGCGAGGGTGGTGACGGCGACTTCGACGATGCGGCGCGGGCCGACGTACTTGGGCGTGATGACCGTGCCGTCGTCCAGCGTGCCGCCCAGGAGGTAGGTCGCGACGGCCCACGGGGAGAGCTTCCAGCGGGTGGGGCGGGGCCGGTCGTCGGCGGCAGCCAGGGCTTTCAGTTCGTCCGCGAAGGCGTCTTCGGCGTGCGGTCGCAGCGCCTCGGCTCCGGTGCCGTTCTCGGGCATGCTCATGGTCCCCCTCCAATGCTCGGCAGCCGCTTCCGACTGCTGCAACCACGGTGCACCACGCCACTGACAACGCCCCTCCCCCATTGCGTCGTTGCAGGTCAGAGCGATTGTCAGTGGGGGTCTCTACGGTGGTTCACATGACTGAGCAGGGGGTCCGCTGGACAGCGGAACAGGTACTGGCTCTGGCTCCTGACGATGCGTCACGCAAGGCGGGGGCCAAGCTGGGCGGGGCGGGGCCGTGGTCACAGACCGGAGGTTCCGCTTCCGGTTCAGTGTGGGGGTTGTGCAAGGGCAGCGGCAGCACGCCGTACCGGACGGTCGTGGACCTGACGGGCCCGGCGTACAAGTGCTCCTGTCCGAGCCGGAAGTTCCCGTGCAAGCACGCGCTCGGCCTGCTGCTGCTCTGGGCGGCGGAGGACTTCGGCGAGCCCGGCGAAGCGCCGGACTGGGCCGGCGCGTGGCTGACCGAGCGGGCGGCGAAGGCCGCGCGCTCGGCCACCAAGGCGACCGGGCCGGTGGACGAGGAGGCGGCGAAGCGCCGGGCCGAACGGAGGGCGGCCCGGATCAGTGCGGGGGTCACCGAGTTGGAGCGACGGCTCGCGGACCTGCTGCGCGGGGGCCTGGCCGGACAACAACAGGCGGGATACGCGGCCTGGGAGGAGACCGCCGCCCGGATGGTCGACGCGCAGGCTCCCGGACTGGCGGCCCGGGTCAGGGAGTTGGGGACGATACCCAGTTGCGGTCCCGGTTGGCCCGCCCGGATGCTGGAGGAGGGCGCGCTGCTGCACCTGCTGAACCGGGGTTGGCTCGGGGTGGCAGGCCTGCCGGAGCCGCTCGCCGCGACGGTCCGGAGCAGGGTGGGGCTACCGGGTACCGCCGCGGAGGGGGAGGTCGTACGGGACCGCTGGCTGGTGCTGGCCATGCGCGACTCGGTGTCCCCCGACGGCCGGCTCACCACCCGCCGGATATGGCTGCGCGGGCTGGGGAGCGGGCGCCCGGCCCTGGTGCTGGACTTCGGACCGCCCGGGCGGCCTCCGTCGCTGGCGCTGCCGGTGGGGCTGGTGCTGGAGGCGGAGGCTCGCTTCCGGCCCGGTTCGGCGGGTCTGCGGGCCGACCTCGGCGGGTGGGGGCACCCAGGGGCGGCGGCACCCCCAGCGGTAGCCGGGGGAGTCCACGGCCGTGCCGTGCCGTGCCCGGAGGTACCGGCCGGGGTCAGTACGGGGGCGGCACTGGAGGCGTACGGGGCGGCGCTGCGGGAGGACCCGTGGCTGGACTCCTGGCCGGTGGTGCTGGGCCCGGTGGTCCCGATACCGGGAGAGCTGGGCTGGCAACTGGCGGACGCGGAGGGCACTTCCGCCCTGCCCGTGGCCCTGAGCGGGTCGGGCAACCGGTCGCGGTCGGGGCTGTGGCAGCTGGCCGCGCTGTCGGGCGGCGGCCCGGTGACCGTGTTCGGTGAGTGCGGCCACCGCGGATTCACGCCGCTGACGGCGTGGCAGCCGGGCTGCCCGGAGCCCGTGGTCCTGGTCTGACCGGACGAGGTCCACGAACACGGCCACGGCCACGGCCACAGAGGAAAGAGCGAGAACGGGCCGGCGCGCGAGCGCCGGGCCGAGGTGGGGCACGCGGGCGCGGGGGCGTCGGCGTGAAGAGACAAGGAAGCCGGGGGGCTTTTGTGAACGACAACCACGCGAGCTGAAGGGTCTGCCAACGGGGGCGAGAACTGCTCCGGTCCCGCGGAGGGGGCGGGACCGGAGCACCGCACGACAAGAGGGAGGGACACGATGGCCGCTGTGAACGGGTCCGGGGCGACGGAGACGGGTTACGGGGAGTGGGAGGAGCTGGTCGGCGCCGCACTGCTGGGCACCGAACGGCGGCGCGGAAGCCCGACGGCACTGCTGGACGCGGCGGCCGTGCAGACCGTACGGCGCCGGGCCGGGCTGCGGCCCGCCGAGGCGGGTCCGCGGCCGGAGCCCGCGCCGCGGGATCCGCGCCCGGCTCCGCCGGAGCCGGCCCGGCGGCGGCTCGCGCAGCTGCTGGCCGACCGGACCGGCCCGGGCAGCGGCGGCGGGCGGCGGGGGGCCGCCCCGGACCTGACGGAGCTGCTGCCGCAGTGGCTGGCCGCCGCCGTGCGGCACGGCTACCGGGCGCCGGCCGAACTGGTGCCGGCGCTGCTGGACACGGCCCGGGCCCGTACGGACCTGCGCCCGCTGGCCCTGGCCCTGGCCGGGGCGCGGGGGCTGTGGCTGGCCCGACTGAACCCGGACTGGCGGTTCGCCCTTCGGGGTGGGGCGGGCCGTGCGGGGGAACTGCCCGAAGCCGAGGACCGGGCGGGGCGGGAACGGCTCTGGCAGGAGGGGTTGTTCGCCGAGCGGGTGGCCCTGCTGGGCGCCGTCCGGGCGCACGAGGCGGCTGCCGCGACGCAGCTGCTGTCGACCACCTGGGCCACGGAACGGGCCGAGGACCGCCTGATGTTCCTCGACTCGTTGCGGGTGGGGCTGTCGGAGGAGGACGAGCCCTTCCTGGAGGCGGCGCTGGGCGACCGCAGTCGCAACGTCCGGGCGACGGCCGCCGAGCTGCTGTCCGCCCTTCCGGGGTCGGCGCTGGCCGGCCGGATGGCGGAACGGGCACTGGCCTGCGTCGGGCCTCAGGGGGTGACGCCACCGGTGGAGTGCGATGCGGCGATGCTGCAGGACGGGGTGGTCAAGCGACCGCCCGCCGGCCGCGGGGAGCGGGCCTGGTGGCTGGGCCAGCTGGTGGAGGCGGCGCCGCTGTCCTGCTGGCGGGAGCGCTTCGGGGGGCTCGGCCCGGCGGAGATCGTGGCGCTGCCCGTGGCCGAGGGCGACAGTTGGAGGGAGGAGCTGCACGCGGCGTGGTGCCGGGCAGCGGTGCGCCAGCGCGACGCCCCGTGGGCGAAGGCGCTGCTCGGCGCGGCGTCGGCGCCGCCCGCGACGGCCCCGGGCACGGCGTCGCTCGCGGAGCGGGCGAAGCTGCTGTCGATCCTGCCGGACGGGGAACGCGCCGAGTGGGTGGCGCAGTTCGTACGGGCCCACGGGCTGTCGGAGGCGTTCCAGCTGCTCGGCGTGTGTGCGGTGCCGTGGGCCGGGGCGCTGGGGCGGGCCGTGGTGGACGCGCTGGACGCCGCGCGGGAGGCGGGCAGCTACCCGTGGAGCTTCAGCGGGGTCATGGGGCTCGCGGAACGCTGCCTCGACCCTGCGCAGGCCTGCCATCTGGAATCCCTGACGGCGGCGTCGGACGGACCGCCGGACGCGTCGCCGGGCGCGGCGGCGTACTGGTCCGAGGCCTTCCAGCGCCTGGCGGCCACCCTGCGCCTACGCGCGACGATGCTCGCGGAGCTCGCCCCGAGCCCTGACCCGCGCCCCTGACCCGCGCCCCCGGCGCGACCGGGCCGGTGCACCGGCCCGCCCGACCCGCGTGCGGGGCCGGGCCAGGCCAGGTCGGGCCACGCCGGGTCGGACCGGGAGCGGATTACGCGGGGCGGACGTGTCCGCGGACCCAGTCGACGATCGAGGTCGTCGTCGCGCCCGGGGTGAAGATCTCCGCCACGCCCTTCTCCTTCAGGGGGGCGATGTCGTCCTCCGGGATGATGCCGCCGCCGAAGACCTTGATGTCCTCGGCCTCGCGCTCCTTCAACAGTTCCAGGACCCGGACGAACAGCGTGTTGTGCGCGCCCGAGAGGATCGACAGGCCGATCGCGTCGGCGTCCTCCTGGATGGCGGTGTCCACGATCTGCTCGGGGGTCTGGTGGAGGCCCGTGTAGATGACCTCCATGCCCGCGTCGCGCAGGGCACGCGCGATCACCTTGGCGCCGCGGTCGTGGCCGTCGAGACCCGGCTTGGCCACCACCACACGGATCGGACCGGTCACACCCATCGCACTGCCTCCCGAGTGAACGAACGTTAAGTACAGCATCGCGCACGCCGCCGTTTCACGGTCAACCACGAGGGGGAAATCACACGTGGGACGGCGTTGAATCACCGCCAGGGGAGCCGCACCGGGGCGCCGCGCCACCGTACCGACAGCCGCACGGCACGGTGGCGCGGCCGGCCGCAGTCCCAAAAGGCTTAGGGGAGGCCGTCAATGGGGCTGTCCGTACCCGTATCCGTCGCCACGTCCGGGGCCGCACTGCGGGCCGGGGTGCTAGAAGCGGTCGTCCTCGGCGGGCACCTGCTGCTCTACCCGACCGGGATACGTCAGGAGAAGCCGGCCGAAACCGGAGAAAGCGCCGGCGGGCAGGCGCCCGCGCTCCTGCTGCACGGGTTCACCGACAACCGGTCCGTCTTCGTCCTGCTGCGCCGCACCCTCGCCGCGGGCGGCCGGCGGCAGGTGGAGGCGTACAACTACTCCCCCTTCACCCAGGACCTGCGCATCACCGCCCGCCACCTCGCCCAGCGGGTCGAGGAGCTGTGCGAGCGCACCGGACAGGAGCGGGTGGACCTGGTCGGGCACAGCCTGGGCGGGCTGGTCGGGCGGTACTACGTCCAGCGCCTCGGCGGCGACGCCCGGGTCCGCACGCTCGTCACGCTCGGCACCCCGCATTCCGGTACGCGGGTCGCCCCCTTCATGGACGCCCACCCCCTGGTGCGGCAGGTCCGTCCGGAGTCCGAGGTGATGGCCGAACTGCGGGCGCCCGCGCCGGGCTGCCGGACCCGGTGCGTGGCGTTCTGGAGCGAGTTCGACGCGCTCATGGACCCGATCGAGACGGCACGCATCGACCATCCCGATCTCCGGGCGGAGAACGTGCAGGTCACCGGGATCGGGCATCTCGCCCTGCCCGCCCATCCCGCAGTGACGGCGGCGGTCCGGCGCACCCTCGACGGCCCCGGCCGGGTCACCCTCGAAGGCTTGGGAGATGCCGCTTCCGTTGCGTGAACATCAACCCACCCAAACTCGAACGGATTTCGAACTCAAGGCCAAGGCTCGGCCTTGCCGCGACCGAAAGACGGCCGAATGCCCGGTTCCGCAAAGTCCGGAACCCCTCGAAGATTGTCGTTGCCAGTAACCGCCGGGTACAGTCACGCCACTGCTCTCCCTGAGGAACCTCACGTTCCTTGGCCACCCAGGCCCCCCACTGCCGAGGCGAAAGAGAAGTTGGTGAACGACCGCCCCTCGTCGGGCCTGTACTCCGATTCCGAGTACGACGGCCTTTCCAACACCACTTTCTCTGGCGATTCGGCCTACGTTTCCTATGAAACGCAGGGCCAGGGGTACGACTACGCCGCCTACGCCTCCTACGAGACCGGCGCGTACGACACCACCGCATGGGCCCCCCAGGGCAGTTACCCGCAGGACGGCGGCTACCTGCCGAGCATTCCCACCCAGGGCGGTGTCCTCGACGACGCCACAACGGGCCAGGAGGCGGCTGCCGGCGGCAGCTGGGGGACGGACACGAACGCCTGGAACCAGCCGACCAGCACGGAGTTCCAGGCCACCCCCTTCGGCTACGAGCAGACCGGGCAGTGGGCGATGCCGGGCTACGGCACCACCGGCACCGAGACCGGCGCGTACGACGCCACCACCTGGAACACCGTCCCGCTCCACGAGCAGCAGACCCAGACCTTCTCGTACGACCACCAGTACCAGGGCGGGCAGCAGCAGGACGCGGCGTACTCCTACGAGCCGCCGGCCACCGACGTCGCCTACAGCGAGACCGCCGTCTTCGAGGTCCTCGACGACGCGGGCCACGCGCCGGAACCCGAACCGGAAGCGGAACCGGAGCCGGAGGCCGACCTCGACCTCGACCTCCCGGCCGCCCAGGTGCACGACCTTCCCACCCAGGCCATGCCGGTCACGGCCGCCGCGCCCGTACCGCGCGCCTCGCGCCGCGCCGGCGCCAAGTCGAAGACGACGGCAACGCCCAAGGCCACGGGCAAGACCGCGACCACGTCCGCGTCCACGGGCGGCAACAGCCGTCGCCGCACCCCTGCGAAGCGTTCCGCCCTGTTGACCGTGGCCGTTCCCTCCGCCTGCGTGATGGGCGTCGCCGGTGTCGCGGCCGCTTCCGTCGGCGGACTCACCTCGGCGGACAAGCCCGCCGAGGGCACCACCACGATGGCCGCGCCCGACCCGGCGTCGGTGCAGCCCGTTGCGGCGAACAGCAAGCTCGACACCCAACTGGCCGCGCTCAGCGCCGACGCGGGCGACTTCGCGGACCGCGCGAGCCGCACGCAGGAGCGCATCGACCTGCGCCAGCGCCAGGAGGACGAGAAGAAGAAGAAGGCGGAGGAGGCGGCGGCCAAGGAAGCGGCCCGCCCCAAGTTCGCGATCCCGGTCGAACAGCACGGCCTCAGCGCCAGCTTCGGTCAGGCCGGTGGCATGTGGATGTCCGTGCACACCGGTATCGACTTCCCGGTCTCCTACGGGACGCCGGTCATGGCCGCCACCGACGGCACCGTGCGCACCCAGTGGAACAGCGCCTACGGCAACATGGCCATAGTGACTTCGCCCGACGGCACCGAGACCTGGTACTGCCACCTCAGCAGCACCAAGATCCGGTCCGGCAAGGTCAAGGCAGGCGACGTCATCGCGTACTCGGGCAACTCCGGCAACTCCACCGGCCCGCACCTCCACTTCGAGGTACGGCCCGGCGGCGGCTCGGCGATCGACCCCCTGCCGTGGCTCCGCAGCCACGGCCTGGACCCGACCTGAGCCTCACGGCTCCTGCCCTTACGGCTCCTGCTCCTACAGCTTCTGCACCGGCGCGTAGCGCAGCAGCAGGCGCTTCGGCTTGTCGTCCCCGAAGTCGACGGTGGCCTGCGCGTCCGCGCCGGCGCCCCTGACCTCCATGACCGTGCCCAGCCCGAACTGGTCGTGCGTGACCCGGTCCCCGACCGCCAGCGCGATGACCGGCTTGTCGGCGGCCCGACGCGTCGCGAACCCGGACGGCCCCGACTTCGTACGCGACGAGGACAGGAACGCCTCCGGAGAGGTGCCGAAGCTGGCCTTCCCGGAACCCGATCCGAACCCGGCCCCGGTACCGGACCCGTAGCCGGAACTGCGCATCGGGCCCGCCGGCTTCTGCGCCGCGCCCGTGCGCTTCCACTGCAGGTACTCCGCCGGAATCTCTTCGAGGAACCGCGACGGCGGGTTGTACGAGGGAGTGCCCCACGCACTGCGCATCGAGGAGCGGGTCAGGTAGAGCCGCTCGCGGGCCCGGGTGATGCCGACGTACGCGAGGCGGCGTTCCTCTTCCAGTTCCTTGGTCTGGCCCAGCGCCCGCATGTGCGGGAAGACCCCGTCCTCCATGCCGGTCAGGAAGACGACCGGGAACTCCAGGCCCTTGGCGGTGTGCAGGGTCATCAGCGTGATGACGCCCGAGCCGTCCTCGTCCTCGTCGGGGATCTGGTCGGAGTCGGCGACGAGCGCGACCTGCTCCAGGAACTCGGCGAGCGTCCCCGGATCGTCCTCGCCCCTGGCCTGCTCGAACTCCAGGGCGACGGCCGCGAGTTCCTGGAGGTTCTCGATTCGGGTCTCGTCCTGCGGGTCGGTCGAGGCCTGGAGCTCGGCGAGGTAGCCCGTGCGCTCCAGCACCGCTTCCAGCACCACTGCCGGGCCCGCACCCGAGTCGACGATGGTGCGGAGCTCCTCCATCAGCACGTTGAAGCGCTTCACCGCGTTGGTCGAGCGCGCGGCCATGCCGAACGCCTCGTCCACGCGCCGCAGCGCCTGCGGGAAGGTGATCTTCTCGCGCATCGCGAGGGCGTCGATCATCGCTTCCGCTCGCTCGCCGATGCCGCGCTTGGGCACGTTCAGGATGCGGCGCAGCGGGACGTTGTCCTCCGGGTTGGCGAGGACGCGCAGGTACGCGAGGACGTCCCGGACCTCCTTGCGCTCGTAGAAGCGGACCCCGCCGACGACCTTGTAGGGCAGCCCGACCCGGATGAAGATCTCCTCGAACACGCGCGACTGTGCGTTCGTCCGGTAGAAGATCGCGACGTCGCCCGCCTTGGCGTCGCCCGCGTCCGTCAGCCGGTCGATCTCGTCGGCGACGAACTGGGCCTCGTCGTGCTCGGTGTCCGCGACGTAGCCGGTGATGACGGAGCCGGTGCCGGCCTCGGTCCACAGGTTCTTGGCGCGGCGGTTCTCGTTGCGCTCGATGACCGCGTTGGCTGCGGAGAGGATCGTCTGCGTGGAGCGGTAGTTCTGCTCCAGCAGGATCGTCGTCGCGTTCGGGTAGTCCTCCTCGAACTGGAGGATGTTGCGGATGGTCGCGCCGCGGAAGGCGTAGATCGACTGGTCGGCGTCGCCGACCACGCACAGCTCGGCCGGCGGCAGGTCCGGGTATCCGGTGCCCACCAGCTCGCGCACCAGCGTGTACTGGGCGTGGTTGGTGTCCTGGTACTCGTCCACCAGGACGTGGCGGAAGCGCCGCCGGTAGTGCTCGGCGACGTCCGGGAACGCCTGGAGCAGGTGGACGGTCGTCATGATGATGTCGTCGAAGTCGAGCGCATTGGCCTCGCGCAGCCGCCCCTGGTACATGGCGTACGCCTGGGCGAGCGTCTTCTCGAAGCCGTCCACCGCCTGTGCGGCGAAGGCGTCCTCGTCGATCAGCTCGTTCTTCAGGTTCGAGATCTTGGCGCTGAAGGACTTGGGCGGGAACTTCTTCGGGTCCAGGTCCAGGTCGCGGCAGACGAGCGCCATCAGTCGCTTCGAGTCGGCCGCGTCGTAGATCGAGAAGGACGAGGTGAAGCCGAGCCGCTTCGACTCGCGGCGCAGGATGCGCACGCACGCGCTGTGGAAGGTGGACACCCACATGGCGTTGGCGCGCGGGCCGACCAGGCTCTCGACGCGCTCCTTCATCTCGCCGGCGGCCTTGTTGGTGAAGGTGATCGCCAGGATCTGGCCGGGGTGGACGTTCCGCGCGGCCAGCAGGTGGCCGATGCGGTGGGTCAGCACCCGGGTCTTGCCGGAACCGGCGCCGGCCACGATCAGCAGCGGGGAACCCGCGTGCACCACGGCCGCACGTTGCTGCTCGTTCAGCCCGTGCAGGAGCGCCGCCGGGTCGATGACGGGCTTGGGGGCGCCGTCCCGGTAGTACGCGTCACCGCTCAGGGGCAGGTCGAACCGGCCCCCGAAGAGATCGTCCGCGCCCGGCTCCGGGGCGGCGTGCTCCTCGGGCGGCGGAGGGACCTCGTCGGAGGGGGTGAGGTCCGCCAGGAAACTGTCGTCAAAGAGGCTGCTCATCGCCTTCCGAGTCTAGGGGGCCGGACCGACACCCGGTCCCGGCCGCGGAAAATCGGCCGCAACCTCGGCGGACGCCTGCCCCCGGCCCCTTCCGGGGGGGCTTACCGGAGCACCAGCTCCAGCAGGCCCGGGAAGCGCAGCTCCAGGTCGGTCCTGCGCAGCGTGAGGTGGAGCTTGCGGCCCTGCGGACGCTGGCAGATCACGCCGCTCTCGCGGAGCGTCTTGAGGTGGTGCGTGACGCTCGACCTGGGCAGGTCGGGGGCCACCTCGCCGCAGGAGGTCTCCCCGCCGGAAGCGAGCTTGCGGACGATCTCCAGCCGGACGGGGTGGCCGAGGGCCGCGAGCACCTCGGCCAGTTCGAGGTCCTCTGGGTGGGGGTGGGTCAGCTCGGCAGCGGCAGGCATGCCCCCACTGTACGCAGATCTCGTACGGACACTGCCAGACCGAGGGCCTCCCCGAGCAACTGCTCGCCGGCCGCTTCCACCACCTGCTGGACTGACTGTTCGCCCACGCCCCGCCGACACCCGGGTCGTGCGCGTCGACGGCAGCGGCCACTACCTCCCGGAGGAACGGCCGGAGGTGGTCGTCGACGAACTGACCCGCTTCCTGGGCTGACCGGGAGCCCCCGTACGCTCACAGCCATGGACGTACTCCTCAATGTCTTCGTCGGCCTGCACATCATCGGCATCGCCGCCCTCCTCGGCGGATTCCTGACCCAGATGAAGGCTATGAGCGCCGGCACCGCCCGCTTCGTGCCCGCGATGCTGCACGGCGCGCTGACGATGCTCGTCACCGGCGTCCTGCTGGTCGGCTTCCGCGAGATGGACGGGACCGGCGTCAACAACATCAAGATCGGCGTGAAGCTCGCCGTCCTCTTCGTGATCCTCGCCCTCGTCTACGTCAAGCGCGACGAGGAACGGGTGGAGAAGGCGCTGTTCGGCGCGGTCGGCGGACTGACCTTGGTCAATATCTTTATCGCCGTCCTCTGGCACTGATCCGCAACCGCCATATCCGGTCACGTCGGGCCACTTGCGATCATCCCGTCATTCGACCGTTATCTTCGGGTCTAGCGTCCTCCTCCAAGCACCGAGCTCCCGAGTGAGGAAGGACGTGAGGCCCTCGTGGCCAGTCACCGAAAGCCCAGGCAGCGCCCGCTCTCCCGCGGCACCGTACGGACCGCCGCCACGCTGGCCCTCGCGGGCGCTGCCACCGCCACCGCCTTCGAAGGCATCTCCCACGCCGAGCCCCAGCAGACCCCGTCCCAGGTGAAGTCGGAGGTCGACCGGCTCTACGAGGAGGCCGAGGCCGCGACCGAGCAGTACAACGGGGCGAAGGAGAAGGCCGACGGGGCACAGCGCGCGCTGGACGCACTGCGCGACGAGACGGCCCGCAAGACCGACCGGCTCAACACCGCCCGCCGGGCGCTCGGTGCGCTGGCCGCCGGCCAGTACCGCAGCGGGACCCTGGGCCCCGGCGTCCAACTGGCGCTGGCCGAGGACCCGCAGGACTACCTGGACCGCGCCTCGCTCCTCAACCGGGCCGGCGACCGCCACGCCGCCGAGATCTCCTCCGTACGCCGGCAGCTCGACGAGGTCGGACAGCTGAAGGGCAAGGCGGCCGACCACCTCGCCGACCTGCGCGCCCACGAGGGCGAGCTCGCCGCGTCCAAGGCCGCCGTCGAGGGCAAACTCGACGCCGCCCGGCGACTACTGGCGAAGCTCACCGCCGAGGAGCGGGCCGCGTACGAGGCCCAGTCCGCCGGTGCGGCCCCCGCCGGGCCGCAGAGCACGACCCCGTCGGCCCCGTCAGCCCCGCCGGCCTCGGACGGCTCGCGGGCCGCCCGCGCCGTGGCCTTCGCGTACGGGGCGATCGGCAAGCCGTACGTCTGGGGCGCCACGGGACCGGGCTCGTTCGACTGCTCCGGCCTGACCCAGGCGGCCTGGCGCTCGGCCGGGGTCTCCCTCCCCCGCACCACCTACACCCAGATCAATGCCGGACAGCGCGTCTCCCGCGACCAGCTGGCCCCCGGCGACCTGGTGTTCTTCTACTCCGGGATCACCCACGTCGGCCTGTACATCGGCAACGGCCAGATGATCCACGCACCCCGCCCGGGCTCGACGGTCCGCGTGGCCCCGATCGACTCCATGCCGTGGGCCGGCGCCTCCCGTCCGGCCTGACCCACTCCCGCGGAGCCCGCTACGGCGTCTTGACCTGCTGGCTCAGCCAGCCGAAGGTCTGCGGCAGCTGCTTCGACCACGAGTCGAGGTTGTGCCCGCCGGTGACCTTCTCCGCATGCACCACGGTCGGGCTCTTCGCGATGGCCTTGAGGTCCGTGCCGGACAGGTAGCCGTCCTGCTCGGCCCCCGACATCCACAGCGCGACCGCCGGCGGTACGGGCGCGGCCTGGAGCACGTGCTTCAGGTTGTGGGTGCGGCGCAGTTCCGGGTCCTTGGCCACCAGCGAGGAGGGCTCCTGGCCGGGGTCGTTGTAGCCGGAGAGGGAGACGGCCGCGCTGTATCGGTCGGGGTGTGCGATCGCCAGCTTGGCGGCGCAGTACGCACCGGCCGAGTAGCCGGCCACGCCCCAGGTGCGCGCCTCGTCGGAGGTGCGGAAGTTGTCGGTGACCATCTTGCGGACGTCGACGCTGAACCAGCTGTCGGCGTTGACCTTGCCGGGGATGTTGGCGCAGCCCGTATCGGCGTTGCCGAGCAGCATGGCGCGCGGCGAGACCAGGATGAACGGCTGCACCTTGCCGCTCTTCATGAGCGGTTCCAGCACCTCGTGCGCCTTGAGCCCCTGGAACCAGGACTTCCCCGTCCCGGGTATGCCCGGGATCAGCTCCACCACGGGGAACTTCTTGTCCTTGAAGGCCGGATCGTCGTACTGGGGCGGCAGCCACACCATGACGTCGCCCTTGACCCCGGAGATCTTTCCGTCGAGCTCGGTCTTCTTGACCCGGCCGCCGAGCCCCTCGACGGGCTCGAACACCTGGCGCACCTTCGGCGCTTCCTTGACCTGCTCGGCCTTCTTCCCGCCGAGTCCGTCCGGGCCGAGGTCGGGGGCGGCCGTGACGTACTTGCCGGTGCCGAACAGATCACCCCAGGTGGCGTAGAAGTTCATGTCCCGGTTGACCCCGATGAACACCACGGCGATGGCGGTGACCTGGGCGAACACCATCATCAGGCCGCGGGTGGCAACGCGCACGGCGGCAGGGCCGCGCACCTTGCTCCACACGACCAGCGGCAGGAGGACGGCGATCGCCGTGAGGGCGATCGCCGTCGCGAAGAGGGGTGTCCCCGTCAAGCTCATCACGCCACCCAAGAGGGCCGCGCGATGCGCCCGGGTTCCCGGAAGGGCCTGCGGTATGGATCACAGGCGAGGGCCCGGCCCCGTCGGACGCGGACCCGGAAGGTAGGCGGGAGGCGGGCGGCGGGCGGCGGCTCAGACCAGGCGGCGGGCCGTCGCCCAGCGGGTCAGCTCGTGCCGGTTGGACAGCTGGAGCTTGCGCAGGACCGCCGACACGTGCGACTCCACCGTCTTCACCGAGATGAAGAGCTGCTTGGCGATCTCCTTGTACGCGTACCCGCGCGCGATCAGCCGCAGCACCTCCCGTTCGCGCTGCGTGAGCCGGTCCAGGTCCTCGTCCACCGGCGGTGCGTCCGTCGAGGCGAAGGCGTCGAGCACGAAGCCAGCCAGTCGCGGCGAGAACACCGCGTCCCCGTCCTGCACCCGGAAGATCGAGTCCACCAGGTCGGCCCCGGTGATGGTCTTGGTGACGTACCCGCGCGCGCCGCCCCGGATGACGCCGATGACGTCCTCGGCCGCGTCCGACACCGACAGGGCCAGGAACCGCACCGGGTTCTCGGCCGCGGTCATCAGCGGGGCGCAGCGCCGCAGCACCTCGACCCCTCCGCCGCCGGGCAGGTGCACGTCGAGCAGGACCACCTCGGGCCGGGTGGCGGTGATGACGGTGACGGCCTGGTCGACGTCGGCCGCCTCTCCGACGACCTCGACCCCGGTGCGGGCGGTCTCACCGATCTCGGCCTGCACGCCCGTGCGGAACATCCGGTGGTCGTCTACGAGCACCACCCGGACCTGCCTGGCCACCCCTGCGCTGCCGGTCTCTTCGGTCATGCTGCGTTCGCCGCCCTCTCCATCTCCAGCTCGACTTCCGTGCCGCCGTCGGGCGCGGACCGCAGCCGTGCGGTCCCGCCGTTGCGCTGCATCCGGCCGATGATCGATTCTCGTACGCCCATGCGGTCGTCCGGTACCGCGTCGATGTCGAAGCCCGGCCCCCGGTCCCGTACGGACACGAACACGAGCTGCCCCTCCACCTCGGCGTACACCTGCACCGGCCCTCCCTCGCCACCGTACTTGGCGGCGTTGACCATCGCCTCGCGCGCGGCCTGGATCTGTGCGGCCAGCTTCTCGTCCAGCGGGCAGTCGCCGACCACGACGACCTCGATCGGGACCCCGTGGTGGTCCTCCACCTCGGCCGCGGTCTGCTTCACGGCCTCCGCGAGGGTGGCCGGCTCCTCGGCCTCCTCCTTGCCCGTGCCCTCCGGCTTGTACAGCCAGTTCCGCAGCTCCCGCTCCTGCGCCCGGGCGAGGCGGCGCACCTCGCCGACGTCCTCCGCGTTGCGCTGGATCAGGGTGAGCGTGTGCAGCACCGAGTCGTGGACGTGCGCGGCCACTTCGGCGCGCTCCTGGGCGCGGATGCGCATCAGGCGTTCCTCGGAGAGGTCCTGGGTCATCCGGATCAGCCAGGGCCCGGCCAGCAGGGCGATGCCGACGAGGACGGCGAGGGCGGCGGTCAGCACGTTGCCGAGCTGCGCCGCCGAGCCGCGCACGACGATGAAGACGGTCAGGCCCACGCCGACCAGTGCGACCCCGGCGAAGGCGCGGCCCAGTTGGAGCAGCCGCGCGTTGCGCCCGGCGGCGGCGCCCCAGTGGGCGCGGCGGGCGTTGTCGGCCTGCCGCCACACGAGGACGACACCCGCGCCGACCAGCAGCGTCGGCCACACGTACCGTCCGGACGCGCCGCCGACCTGGACCTTGGCGATGAAGATCCCGGCGCCGACGAACAGGGCGATGAGCGCGGTGATCTGCCCCTTGTCCGGTTTGCGCAGGCGTCGGCTGCCGTCGGGGAGGGTCTCGAAGAAGGAGCGGTGCCCGGTGCGCCCGCCCACGCCGAGCGGTACGAAGACCCAGAACGCGGCGTACAGCAGGACGCCGAGTCCGTCGCCCCACAGGAACAGGCCGAGGAACGCGAGCCGGACCCAGACGACCGGCAGCCCGAGGTGCCCGGCGAGACCGCGCGCGACACCGCCGAGCATCCGGCCGTCGGCGCTGCGGTAGAGCCTGCGCTGCGGCGGTTCGTCGGGCTCCGGTACGTGCGGGATGCGGGGGGCGGCGGAAACGGGCATGTCAACGATGGTCACACGCGCGGGGTGCCCGGGGCATCAGGGCATCCCCCCAGTTCCGTCGGGGGGATATCAGGGTTGCGCCAGGGTCGGGCCCGGTGCCGCGGGGCGCTGCGGCCGGTCACCATGGACCCATGACCAAGCACGACTCCCCGCCGTCGCCGGCTGGTGCCGACGCGGCACCGCCGCCGGGCGGCCAACCCGCCGACAAGGCCGCCGAACGACCGCCCCTGCGCCGTAGCAAGCGCGACAAGGTCCTCGCAGGGGTGTGCGGCGGCCTCGGCCGGTACTTCGACCTGGACCCGGTGATCTTCCGCATCGTGCTCGGCGTCCTGGCGATCACCGGCGGGGTCGGACTGATCTTCTACGGCTTCGCGTGGCTGCTGCTGCCGGTGGACGGCGAGGACGACAGCGAGGCGAAGAAGATGCTGACCGGCCGGGTCGAGGGTGCCACCCTCGCCGCGGTGTTCGCGGCCCTGGTCGGCTGCTCGCTGTTCCTGTCGATGCTGGACAACGGCGGTCTGGCCGTCTTCTCCGTCCTGGTCATCCTGGCCCTCGGCGGCGCCGCGTACTGGTCACAGCGCCGGCGGAAGGCAGCCGCCCCCGAGGCGGAGCCGCAGGCCGCCCACCGCCCGGGCCCGCCGGAGACCAAGGCGCCGCCGGAGACCAAGGCACCGCCGGCTCCCGGTGGCCCGTCCTGGTGGCGGGACCCGCTGGTCAAGGACGGCACCACCGGCCCGGTCGGGGCCACCGGTTACCTGTGGGGGCCGGACGATTCCGTCGGGCCCGTGCGGAGCCCTGCGGGTGGCCGGGCCGCACCCGTGCCCGAGCGGGCGACCGTACCCGCGGTCCCGCGCGGCGGCATCGGCGGCCGGGTGTTCGTGCTGGCCGTGTTGGCCGGGGGCGCCGCCACCGCTGCCGTCTGGCAGGGCAACACCCTCTCCCACGCCTTGCAGATCGGACTCGCGTCGGCCCTGGCGGTCTTCGGCCTCGGCCTTGCGGTCAGCTCGGTCAAGGGCCGCACGGGCTTCGGTACGGTCCTGCTGGCGCTCCTCACCGCCGGGTTGCTGGCCTGCGCGTCCGCGCTGCCCCGCGACATCGGGACCGACTGGCGGAACGTGGCCTGGCGGCCGACCGCGGTGGCCGACGTACGGCCCGTGTACGAGTCGGGCACCGGGCTGGCCACGCTGGACCTGAGCCGTCTGGACGTGTCGAAGGGCACCACCGTGTCCGTCCGTGCCGCCATCGAGGCCGGTCGGCTCAAGGTGATCCTGCCCCGGGAGGTCACCGCGCAGGCCGACGTGTCCGTGCGACTGGGCGACATCAGGCTGCCCGGGGAAACCAGCCAGCAGGTGCGCATCAAGAGCGGCGGCGAAACCCAGCAGGCCACCCTCAAACCGCCCGCCGACACCGAGGCCGGGGGAACGATCGAGCTGCACCTGAGCGCAGGTGTGGGACAGGTGGAGGTGGCCCGTGCGGCGTCATGAGTTCCAGCCGGGACGGCTGCTGGCCGGTCTGGTCCTGCTGACCGCGGGCGTGCTGTACCTGCTCGACGCGACCGGTGAGGCCGATCTGCCCTGGTTCCTGGTCGTCCCGATGGCGATGGGCGGGCTATGCCTCGCCGCGCTGGTGGGGATGGTGACCTATGCCGTACGCAGGGACCGGCGCGACCGGATCAACGAGTCCAGCGAGAGGTAGGGCGCACCGGCCAGGATGATCGGGGTCCAGGCCATCAGGTAGATCAGGTCGTTGCCGTAGTAGTACGGGGACACCTGCCAGGACACCGTGAGCCACAGGCTGAGCGAGATCAGTGCTCCGCCGGTGGCCGCGATCCGGGTCAGCAGGCCGGCCAGCACGCCCAGGCCCACCAGGACCTCCCCGATGGCCAGCAGGACGGCGAAGCCGACGGGCGACAGCAGGGCGCCGTCGACCAGGAGCGGGATCGCGGACGTGTCGCGCACGCCGTGCATCAGCTCGCCGATGGAGCCGTTGCCGGTGGCGGACAGGAACACGGAATCGGTCAGCTTGTCCAGGCCCGCGTAGACGAAGGTCGCTCCGAGGAAGATCCGCAGCGGCAGGAGTGCGTACGTGGCGGCTCGTTCCCGCAGTCCGACAGGGGCGGCGGAAAGGACGGCGGAAAGGTCGTCAGTTCGGGTCACGCCCCATGTGTACCCGGTTCACTCCGCCACGTCGATGACGCAGCGGTTGGATTCCACTCCGGCCGCGGTGACCACCTGGACGTCGACGCGCCCCGGTTCCACTTCCGCCGGGACCGGGACCGTGAGCACCGTGTCCGAGGGATTGGTGAACCCGCCCGCCACCGGAACCAGCGGCACGTGCACGTGCACCGCCCCGATCCGCACCACCAGCCGGGCCAGCATCTCCGGCGTCTGCGCCCCCGGCGGCACGAAACCCAGGCCCCGGATCTCGATGTCGTCCCCCGGGCGGACGGCCGCGTCGAGGTCCCCCGGCTCGCGTCGGCGCACCACCGACAGCACCAACGGCCGGGTCATCTCCGTGCACTTCGCGGCCAGGTACACCGCGGTCGACAGTGCCACCAGCAGGGCCAGCGCCCACGGCAGCCGCGGCAGCCGGTCCGGGAACCGGGCCATCGACACCGCCGCGAAGGCCAGCACCACCGTGGAGACCAGCACGTACTGCGCGTCCGGGAAGCTCCCCCGGCCCGCGTCGTCGGTCAGCAGGTCCACCCCGCGCGGCCGGTCCGCCGGCAGCTTCTGCATCCGCTGACCCAGGACGCGTACGGTGACCACCCGGCGCACCACCACGGCCACGGCCGACGTCAGCGCGACCACCGCCAGCAGCGGCAGCGCCCGCCCCAACGCGAGCCCCGCGTACAGCGCCTGCCGTTCCGGCCCGGGCGAGGAGGACGCCAGTCGGAGGGCGGGCAGCAGTGCGGCGAACCCGGTCAGCACCACCCAGGCGCTCGGCACCGCCTTCGAGGTGGACAGCCGGTTGTCCTCGCCGACCAGCGGGGCCAACAGCCCGCCGCGCAGCGACTGGGGGCGGGCGGCGACGGTGAGCAGCCCGGCCAGGACCACCGCGGCCAGTAGTCCCGCAGTGCGCGCCGTGGACCAGCCGGTGCCGAGCGCCGTGCCGACCTGTACCAGCAGCAGCACTCCGGCCGCGATCCACACGGCGAGCACGGCCCGCCGTGAGAACAGGTACAGCCAGGAGTTGCCGGCCTCCCGGCCCCGGTCGGCGACCGTGCGGGCCGACAGCGTCAGCTCGTCGGAGACCCACTGCCGGGACGCCCCGGCGGACCGGGCCACCGCCGCCGGTAGTCCCTGACCCGCGGCGAACTCGTCCCGCTTCTCCAGGAACGCGGCGACCGCGCGCCGGTGTCCTTCCTGTGCGCCGTGCGGGCAGTCGTCGCAGGTGCAGGCGCCGCCGTGGGTACTTCGGGACATCTCTTGGACAGCCACGTGCGTGCCGCCTCTCTGAACTACGGTGCAATGCCAGCGAATTGTGCACCACTGCGGTAGTGCTCCGGATTGCGCACGATGTCAGAGCGGGTGATTGACCGTTCATGATGTTGACGTCCCCCGCCCGGTCCAGCCGCTCCGGGCGCGACGGCTTGCCACCGGGGCCGGTAGGCGAGGCACCGGCGGCCCCGTCGACCGGCCGGAAAAACGGCGAAGCCGCCGACCAGCAGGGCTGGTCGGCGGCTTCGCGGCGTACGTCGGGGTGGGGACTACTCCCACTCGATGGTGCCCGGGGGCTTGCTCGTGCAGTCCAGGACCACGCGGTTCACGTCCGGCACCTCGTTGGTGATGCGGGTGGAGATCCGCGCGAGGACCTCGTACGGCATGCGCGTCCAGTCCGCTGTCATGGCGTCCTCGGACGAGACGGGGCGCAGCACGATCGGGTGGCCGTACGTGCGGCCGTCGCCCTGGACGCCGACGCTGCGGACGTCCGCCAGCAGGACGACGGGGCACTGCCAGATCTCGCGGTCCAGGCCGGCCGCGGTCAGCTCGTGGCGGGCGATGGCGTCGGCCTCGCGCAGCAGGTCCAGGCGCTCCTTGGTGACCTCGCCGACGATGCGGATGCCGAGGCCGGGGCCCGGGAAGGGCTGGCGCTGGACGATCTCCTCCGGCAGGCCGAGCTCCTGGCCGACCATCCGGACCTCGTCCTTGAACAGCTGGCGCAGCGGCTCGACGAGCTCGAATTCGATGTCGTCGGGGAGGCCGCCCACGTTGTGGTGCGACTTGATGTTCGCGGTGCCGGTGCCGCCGCCGGACTCGACGACGTCCGGGTACAGGGTGCCCTGGACCAGGAACGCCACGTCCGGGCCGCCCTCGGCGATGATCTCGGCCTGGGCCTGCTCGAAGACGCGGATGAACTCGCGGCCGATGATCTTGCGCTTGGTCTCGGGGTCGGAGACGCCGGCGAGCGCGTTCAGGAAGCGCTCCTGCGCGTCGACGACCTTCAGCTGCACGCCGGTGGCGGCGACGAAGTCCTTCTCGACCTGCTCGGTCTCACCCTTGCGCATCAGGCCGTGGTCGACGTACACGCAGGTCAGCTGGGAGCCGATGGCCTTCTGCACGAGGGCGGCGGCGACCGCGGAGTCCACCCCGCCGGACAGCCCGCAGATGGCGCGCTTGTCGCCGACCTGCTCGCGGATGGCCGCGATCTGCTCCTCGACGATGTTGCCGGTGGTCCAGCTGGGCTCCAGACCGGCACCGCGGTAGAGGAAGTGCTCCAGTACCAGCTGACCGTGCGTGGAGTGCATCACCTCGGGGTGGTACTGAACCCCGTACAGCTTCTTCTCATCGTTCTCGAAGGCCGCGACCGGGACGACGTTGGTCGACGCGGTGACGGTGAAGCCCTCGGGAGCGGCGGAGCAGGCGTCGCCGTGGGACATCCACACCGACTGGTGCTCGGGGGTGCCCTCGAAGAGCGTGGAGCCGGTCTTGGACACGGCCAGCGGCGTACGGCCGTACTCGCGCGCGCCGGTGTTGTCGACGGTGCCGCCGAGGGTCGTCGCCATCAGCTGGAAGCCGTAGCACATGCCGAAGACGGGGACGCCGGCCTCGAACAGGCCGCGGGCGTCGTCCAGGCGCGGGGCGCCCTCTTCGTACACGGAGGACGGACCGCCGGAGAGGATGATCGCCTTGGGGTTCTTGGCCAGCATCTCGGCCACGGGCATCGTGCTGGGCACGATCTCGCTGTAGACCCGGGCCTCGCGGACGCGGCGGGCGATGAGCTGGGCGTACTGGGCGCCGAAGTCGACGACGAGAACCGTGTCCGGGGCGCTGTCGTGGGCGGCGGAGGGTGCTTCTGGCACGGGGCGGCCTTCCGGCGGAAGAGGTGGCTGTTCTGTCGATTCTAACGGGGGCGGCACCTACCGTTTTGTCGCACCGTCCGAGGCCGCGGCGCCGTGACGCGCCGCGACGACCCGGTCACAGCGCCCGGCGCCGCGTCCCCGTTCACCGAGCCGTCTCAGCATCCGAACGGGGTTGGCCCGGAGCGGGACGGAAGGCCATAATCCGTTCCATGCGCAAGCAGCTGAGCTTCCTCTTTACCTATGGCACCGGCCGGTCCGGTCGCCATGGGTCCTCGTGATGCTCGCTCGCTGAGCCGCTGACTTCCCAGAGCGCCCCGGTCCGACAGGACCGGGGCGCTCTGGCGTTTCTCCGGTCCTGCGGATCAGACACCCACCCGACAGGAGACCCACCATGACCACGATCACCACCACCCCCGAGCAGTTGATCGCCGACTCCCGCGAGCGCATCGACGCCATCGACGACCGGATCATCGGCCTGATCCAGGAGCGGATGGCCGTCTCGACCGTCATCCAGGAGGCTCGGATCTCCTCCGGTGGTCGCCGGGTGCACCTCTCGCGCGAGATGGAGGTGCTCTCGCACTGGAGCGATGCTCTCGGAAGGTCCGGGACCGCCCTGGCCATGACGCTGCTGGAGCTGTGCCGCGGGCGAGTCTGACGCGCGTTCGTCACCCGTCCGGCGCGTGACCGGCCCCGACGCCCTTCGTTGGTGTGGATGGCCGCGTCAGCCAGGCGCGGGACCGCAGCACCACGCGTGGCTCCGCCGGAGCGATGAGACGTACGACCCGTGGGACGTGCGTCGTGGGACCTCGCTCCTTCGCGTGACCGGACGGCAGGGGACAGCAGCCCGGTCACCCCAGAAAAGGACGGCCGGCCCGGGGGACGCCCCGAGCCGGCCGTTCTCCTGCGGTCTTCAGCCGATCGTCAGCCGATCGTCACGCGCGCCCGGCGGACCGGCGGCGCACCCCCACGAACAGCGCACCGCCCACGGCCACGGCAGCCGCCGCGGCCAGCGCGATCGGGCCGACGGAGCTACCGGTCGAGGCCAGGTTGCCGCCCGTACCACCGGCGGCGGACGCGCCGGAGGACGTGGTCGGCGTGACCGACGCGGAGGCGGACGGGGACGGGGACGGCGAGGTGGAGGCCGAGGCGCTCGGACTCGGGCTCGCGCCGGCCTTGACCTCGACCACGAGGGCGGCCGTCGTGTTGCCCGCGACCGGGTCGAAGGCGTGCAGCTTGGTGCCGCCCGCGACCGGCTCGCCGACGGTGACCGAGCCCCTGGCGTTCGCGACGGCCTTCTCGATCTTCATCACGAACCGGTTGGTGGACGGGTGGCCGACGCCCACGAACAGCCCGGCATCGCAGAAGTAGCGCGGCGCGCCCAGCTGCTCCGTGCGGTCGTTTCCGTCGGCATTGACCCCGCGGCAGTTCCGGGGCGCGTCCGTGACCTGGACTCCGGCCGGCAGCACGATGTCGGTACGGGCCACGCTCTCGCCCGAGCGCAGGTGGCTGATCCAGGCCGGCCCCTTGTTGCGGAAGCCGAGCTCGGCCACGACCGTGTCACCCACCTTGCCGGCGGGTGAGGCGGTGACCGCCTCGAAGTCGGCCTGGGCACCCTTGGCGTCGAAGTCGAACGAGCGCTCGTTGTCGCGCGGGTTCAGGTCGGTGTCCTCGGCCCGCCTGGCGGCCTTCGGGTCCAGGTTGGATTCCGTGACCGGCACGGCAGCCGACGCCTTGACCAGCATCAGCTTCTTGCCGGTGGCCGGCTTGTCCGCAGGCACATCCTTGCTCGGCGCCGGGTCGGGGACGACCCCGTACCTCAGCGTGTCCCGGTAGGCCCGCTCGGTCGTCTTGAGGTGCAGGGGCGAGTCGGGGGAGAGCCGGTAGCTCTCGCCCGGCAGGAACTCTCCCTCGACGAGGCACACCGTGGTGTCGACCATGCCGCCCGAATCCCGCCGGACGCAGTTGTCGTAGGCCTCCACCGGCTCCAGACCGGCCGAGGTGCCCAGCTCCAGCGCGACCGACTTGGCGGCCAGCGTGCCCCGGTTCGCGAAGGCGAGCGGCAGGTCCTGCTGCAGGCCCGCCGCCACGTCCGCCTTGAGCTTCAGCTCACCCATGAGCAGGTCGGGGCCACCGACGGTCATCTTGGTGGTGACGGGCGTGACGCTCGCCCCGGCCACCGTGCCGGTGACCGCGATCGCGCCGCTCGCGCCGTTCTTGCTGCCCTGCGCGGCGGAGACGAGCAGATCGAAGCTGTTGGTCCCGTTCCCGACCGACAGGCCCTGCTGCTTGCAGACGATCGCGGTGGCGCTCGCGGTGCAGTTCGGCCTGGGCTTGGCCGGGTCGAGCCGGACCGATGCGACGCCGGCGACCTTGCTCAGGTCGACGGTGATGGTGAACTCGCCCGGGAAGCTGTTCCCGGGGCCCACGTAGTCCAGGGCGTAGCGAAGGCTCCTCTCCTTCGGGGCGCCCGTGTCGGGGTAGGGCTGGAGCACCTGGGCGGAGGGACCGCTGAGTGGGAAGGCGGGTTCCGCGGCGAGTGCGGGGGCGGCCGCGCTGAGGCTCAGCGTCGCCAACCCCGCAGCTGCCAAAAGGGAGATGCGCTTGTCCATGATGATCGAGACCGCCGAAGGCGGGTCACAGTTGCACACTTCGCGGCGTGACGGGCATCACATGCAACCATCCGGACTGATCACCTGTCACTTATGTACGCGACGGCGGGATCTGCCCTCGGAGGGGGAGCGCAGATCCCGTCGCCGATACACGTGTCACGCCTTCTTCGGAACCTCCGGCACCGGCAGCAGCAACGGCAGCCGCAGGGCACCGAACGCCTCCTTGGGAACCGCCGGACGGGCCGGCTCCACCGCCGCCAGGCGGGTGTAGGCGCCGCCCTGCTCGGGCCGCGGGTCCTGCTCGCCCTTGTTCGGCCAGTAGGACATCGCCCGCTCCGCCTGCGCCGTGATCGTCAGCGACGGGTTGACCCCGAGGTTGGCCGAGACCGCCGAACCGTCCACCACCGAGATGCCGGGGTGCCCGTACAGCCGGTGGTACGGGTCCACCACGCCCTCCTCGGGCGAGGCGCCGATCGGGCAGCCGCCGAGGAAGTGCGCGGTCAGCGGTGTGCCCATCAGCTCGCCGATGTTGCTGCCCGGGAAGCCGTTGATCTCCTCGGCCAGCAGGGTGGCGGCCCGGGTGGCCTCCTCGATCTGCACCGGGTTCGGGGCGCCGTGCCCCTGGCGGGCCGTGAGCAGGCCCTTGCCGAGGCCGCCGGGCTTGCGGTACGTCGTCAGCGAGTTGTCCAGCGACTGCATGACGAGGCCGATGATCGTCCGCTCCGACCAGCGCCGGTTGGACAGCGAGCGCGCCAGCTGCATCGGGTGCTTCGCGGTCCGGGCGAACCAGGCCCGGACCCGGTGCTTGCCGTACGGCACCTGGAGTACGGTCATGAACCCCATGGCGTTGGAGCCCTTGCCGTAGCGGACGGGCTCGATGTGGGTGTCGGCGTCCGGGTGCACGGACGAGGTGATCGCCACGCCCCGGGTGAAGTCCGCCCGCCGGTCCGGACCGTGCCGCCTGCGGTAGCGGCGGTCGTCGGTCTGCGCGCCGACCAGGCCCTCGGAGTTGGTCCGGGTGAGCTCGCCGAGCCGGTCCGAGATCCGCGGGAGCAGCCCGTTGTCCTTCATGGTGTGCAGCAGGGTCTGGGTACCGTACGTGCCCGCGGCGACGACCACGTACCGGGCGCGCAGTTCCTTGGCCCTGCCGCGGCGGCGGGCGTCGGTGGGGACGGTGCGGACCCGGTAGCCGCCCTCGGGGTGCTCGGCGAGCGCGGTGACGGTGGTCATCGGGTGGATGACGGCGCCCGCGCTCTCGGCGAGGTGGAGGTAGTTCTCGTTCAGGGTGTTCTTCGCGCCGTGCCGACAGCCGGTCATGCACTCGCCGCACTCGGTGCAGGCCTTGCGTGCGGGTCCGGCGCCACCGAAGTAGGGGTCCGGGACCTCCTGGCCGGGGCGGGCCCCGCAGCCCCCCTCGGCGTCCGCGCCGTCGCCGAAGAAGACGCCGACCGGGGCCATGTGGAAGGTGTCCCCGACGCCCATCTTCTCGGCCGCAGCCTTGAGGTGGACGTCGGAGGGGGTCATCGTGGGGTTGAGGCGTACGCCGAGCATCCGCTTGGCCTGGTCGTAGTACGGGGCGAGCTCGTCGCGCCAGTCGGTGATGGACGCCCACTGCCGGTCCTCGAAGAAGGCGGTGGGCGGCACGTAGAGGGTGTTGGCGTAGTTGAGCGAGCCGCCGCCCACGCCGGCGCCCGCGAGCACCATCACGTTGCCGAGCAGGTGGATCCGCTGGATCCCGTACAGCCCGAGGGCCGGGGCCCACAGGTAGTTGCGCAGGTCCCAGCTGCTGCGCGGCAGGCTCTCGCGGGTGAACCGGCGCCCTGCCTCCAGGACACCGACCCGGTACCCCTTTTCGGTCAGCCTCAATGCCGAGACCGATCCTCCGAAGCCCGATCCGATGACGATGACGTCGTAGTCGTACGACTCTGACACTGACGCGCCTCCTTGGCGGGCGGTGGGTGCTGCTGCTGTGCATCGCAAGGCGGAGGACCACGGCTCGTACGGGACGCACGTGCATGGTCCGACAACGCGGCGAGGTGCCGTGCCGGGCGTCGCGGGCCGGTGGCACTAAGCGGTTCCCCGAGCCCGCTTAGCGCAGGCGGAGAGCCTTCATGACCTTGAGGCTGCGGGTCATGAACTCCGCGTACTTCTCGTCGTCCATGCCCAGCGAGGGGGCCATCGGGAGCAGCCGCTGGTGGGCGACCGTCTGTGCCTCGGTGTACTTGAGGATGCCCTCGGAGCCGTGCCGGCGGCCCAGACCGGAGTCCTTCATGCCGCCCATGGGCGACTGGGCGCTGCCGTAGGCGGGGGCGTAGCCCTCGTTGATGTTGACCGTGCCGGTGCGCAGGCGGGCGGCGACGGCGTGGCCGCGGCGGGCGTCCTTGGTCCAGACGCTGGAGTTGAGGCCGTACGCGGTGGCGTTGGCCTGCGCGACGGCCTGGTCCTCGTCGGTGAACCGGTAGATGGAGACGACCGGGCCGAAGGTCTCCTCGCCGCACACCGCCATCGGCGCCTCCACGCCGTCGAGGATGGTGGGCTCGTAGAAGAGCGGGCCTATGTCGGGGCGGGCCGTGCCGCCCGCGACCAGGGTGGCGCCCTTGGCGACGGCTTCCTCGACGTGCCGCTGTACGGTCTCCAGCTGGCGCTCGCCGACCAGCGAGCCCATGTCCGCGCCGTACGCGAGCGAGGCGCCGAGCCGCATGGCCTTCGTACGGGCGGCGAAGCGCTCGACGAACGCGTCCGCGATCGAGGCGTGGACGTACAGCCGCTCGATGGAGATGCACAGCTGGCCGGCGGAGGAGAAACAGGCGCGGACGGCGCCCGCGGCGGCCTTCTCGACGTCGGCGTCGTGCAGGACGAGCATGGCGTTCTTGCCGCCGAGTTCGAGGGAGACGCCGACCAGGCGGTCGGCCGCTCCCCGGGCGACCTCGCGGCCGGTGCGGGTGGAGCCGGTGAAGGACACGTAGTCGGCGTGGCGGACCACCTCGGGGCCGACGACTGGACCGTCACCGAGGACGATCTGGAAGACCTCGGCCGGCAGTCCGGCCTCGATCAGCAGGTCGCGGGCCCACAGGGCGGTGAGGGCGGTCTCGGTGTCGGGCTTCATGACGACCGCGTTGCCGGAGACGAAGGCGGGCAGTGCGTCGCCGACCGACAGCTCCAGCGGGTAGTTCCAGGGTGCGATCTGGCCGACGACACCGCGCGGCTGGCGCAGCTCGGTGACCTTGGTGAGGGTGGGCATGGCACCCGTGTGGCCCTTGGGGCGCAGGTACGCGGGGGCCTTGCGGCCGTAGTGCCGGGCGGCGACGGCGACGGCCTGGACCTCCTCGTGGGCGTGCAGGCGGGCCTTGCCGGTCTCCAACTGGATCAGGTCGAGCACCTCGGCCTGCCGGGACAGCACCAGGTCGTGGAAGCGGAGCAGTACGCCGGCCCGCTTGCGCACGGGGACGGCCGCCCAGGCGCCCTGGGCCGCGCGGGCCCGGTCGAAGGCCTCGGCAACGTCCTCGGGGGTGGCCGCGGGGAGGTCCGCCAGCTTGGCCCCGGTGAAGGGGGTGTGGTTGGCGGTCCGGCCGGAGCCGATCACTCCGCGGGTGAGCCGGGCGACCAGGTCGGGGGTCACCACGTCGGCGGCGGTGCGGGCACCGGCCGGGGCGGGGGCGACCGGGTTGGTGGGCTGCGGTGCGGTGCGGAGGGGGGCCGGGGCCTGCGAGTCCGTCATGGCGGTGAGCGTATTCCGCCTTCGGGCCTTTGGGTACCCGTCGGTAACCGGATTTTGCCATTTCTGCCAGTGATCGCTGGCAGGATGTCCGGAGGAGGCCGGCTCAGCCCGACTTGCCGGGCGGCGCCCAACCGCTGAGCACGGTGTCGAACTGCGTGCGGGTGGTCGTCCAGTCGGCGGCCGGACCCGACATGTACACCGCGTACTCGGTGCCGTTCGGGGCGATGTACATCTGCTCGATGGCCCGGCGCGGCCCGGCGTGCGTTCCCTTCTCGGTCCAGGTGAAGTCCCACAGGGCGGAGCGGGTGCTGTCCCGGAAGGTGTTCTGGTTCAGCTTCTGCCGCTTGTAGTCCGTCCGCTGCTTCAGCTGCTTCTCCAGGTCGAGCAGGTGCACGTACGGGTCGTCGTAGTCCGGCGTGCTGTCGGAGGCGATCCGGATGAAGTGCTTCCCGTTGTCCGGGGTGTAGTCGATCTGGTCCCCGTCCATCTGGCGCTTCCAGCCGTTCGGCACGAACAGCGTGAAGCCCGTCGGATCGGTGACCTCGCTGAAACCGGCCGGAGGGGCGGCCGGCTCATCGCCGCCGTCCTGCTGGTCGGGCGCGCTCGCGTTCTTGTCGGAGCCGCCGCCCTTGTCCGCGTCTGTGTCCCCGGTGAACTTCAGCACCCCGAACACGGCACCGCCGCCGACCAGCGCCGCCACGAGGGCGACGGCGGCGGCCCGCTTGATCCGGCCCGCGGCCGGGCTCCCCGACGCGGGTGCGGACCCCGCCTGTTCGGGCAGGGCCGCCGTGCGCGCGGGCTCGGGCGCCGCCGGAGCCGGCTCGGGCTCGGGTTCGGGATCCGGCTGCTGCGCGGTGGCGAGTTCCTCCGGGGTCACCGCACGCGTGGGCACGTACGCCTGCGCCGCCTTCGGCTCCCGACCCTCCATCGCCTCGATCAGCATCCGCTCGGTCTCCTGGGCCGAAGGCCGCTCGGCCGGATCCTTGCGCAGCAGGGCGGTGATGACCGGCCCCAGCGCGCCGGACTGCCGCAGGGCCGGCGGTTCGTCGTTGACGACGGCCTGCAGGCTGGAGATGGGCGAGGTGCGGCGGAAGGGCGAACGGGCTTCGACGGCCGTGTACAGGGTGGCGCCCAGCGACCACAGGTCGGAGGCCGTACCCGGGGTCCCGCCCGTGACCCGCTCCGGGGCCAGGTAGTCGATGGAGCCGACGATCTCGCCGGTCCGCGTGATGGAGGAGTCGCCCTCGATCGCGGCGATCCCGAAGTCCGTGAGCAGGACCCGCCCGTCCTTGGCCAGCAGCACGTTGCCGGGCTTCACGTCCCGGTGCAGGACGCCGACCGCGTGCGCGGCGCGCAGCGCGCCCAGCACGTGCAACCCGATCCGGGCCGCCTCGACGGGGTCGATGCGACCGGCCGCCTTGGCCGCGTCCGCGAGGGAGGGGCCGTCGATGTACTCCATGACGATCCAGGGCCGGTCATCGTGCTCCAGCACGTCGTGGACCACGACGACCGCCGGGTGCTGGATCCGGGCCGCGGCCCGGGCCTCCTTCTGGGTCCGGGCGTGCAACACCTCCCGGTCGGCCTGGGCGACGTACAGACCCGCCGTCAGTTCCTTGACGGCAACGATCCTGTGCAGCAGCTCGTCATGCGCGCGCCACACTTTGCCCATGCCGCCGCTGCCGATGGGCTCCACGAGCCGGTACCGGCCCGCGAGCACCGCGCCCGCACCTGTCTGCTGTTCCACGAAACCCCGCCACTCTGTGCACTTCGGGCCAGATTACGGAGCCCTCGGGGCTGCTGGAACCGTGAAGGCGCGGTTCCGGCTGCACTGTGACGCAATCGCCGTACTGAGCCACCGTCAGTCTGCCTCATCCGCCCGATTTATAACTCCCCGTGGCCTTCTCGAAGACTTCGGTGACCTTGCCCTCCCCGTCCTGCGGACCGGTCACCATGACCACGTGATAGCTGCCGCCGAGCGCCACGACGAAGTTGCGCGCGACGACACTGCGGCCGTTGCCGTCGATCCAGGTGTACCGGCCCGTGACCCGCAATTGCTGGCCGACCTTGGTGGACTTCACATCACCACCGCTGGCCCAGGTGGAGGACCGGTACGGGGCCAACTCCGGCTCCTTGTCCTTCTGGTACGTCGCCGGGTCCGGATTGCCATCGACCTTGTCCCGCCCGGGAACCACGATCAGGACGTACTCCCCGTCGCTGTAGCGGACCTGCCCGGCCTCGTTCATGCCGCGCCGCACCCAGCCGTTGGGAACCGCGATCTCGAAGTGCTCCGGGTCCTGCTGGGTCGTGTAGCCGGGCGGAGCCGGGGCCGCCGTCTGGGGCGCCGGCTCCGACACGGGCGTACCGGTGGGTGTCCGGCCGCCGGACCCCGACTGCTGCTGGTTCGGCGTCGGTGTCGGCGTCGGCTTCGGTGACTGCTGCACCGGGGACTTGGCGGCGGTGTCCTGCGGGTCGACGGACCGGGGCATGAAGAGCATCGCGTACGCCACCGCCCCCGCGAGCAGGGCGAGGACGCCCACCAGCAGGGTCCGTCCGAGCGAACGCGGTTTACGGGACGCCGCGGGATTGCGGTGCCGGCCGTGCAGCTCACCGCGCCGGCGTACGACGGGCAGCCGCGCGGGATCCGGCTCCAACGCCGGCAGGACGCCGATGCCGATACCGATGCCGACGCCGGTATCCGGCTCGGGGGCGGACCGCACGAGCGAGCGCAGCCAACCGCGCAGCTCCTCGAAGTCGGGCCGCTCGGTGGGGTCCTGGCGCAGCAGCGACTCTACGACGGGCCTCAGCGGACCGCACTCCTCGGCGAAGGCCGGCGCCTCGGCGCAGACCATCTCGACGAGCTCGGTGACGCTGTCCTCGGGGTACGGGGCGTGCCCCTGCACGGCGCGGTACAGGAGTGCACCGAGCGCCCAGAGGTCGGTGGCGGGCCCGACGGGCGCCGCGAGCTGCCAGGGTCCCGTCACGGGACCGGCTTGCTCGGGGGACCACCGCTCGGTGACGGCCCCTACGACGGCCATCCGCGTCTGCCGCGCCCGCTCGGCGTCCAACCCGCTCCGGGGGCCGCCGCCGGCCCAGCCCGCGGACCAGGACGGGTTCGCAGACGCCTGCTGCCCGGGCACACCCGACAGGCCCGCGCCGAGAGGACCGGCCCCGCCCGGCCCGCCGGTCCGCTCCGGCCCGTCGGGGCGGAGCTGGGCCGTCGGCTGGCCGGGCTGACCCGGGCGAAGGTACGAGGTCGGGTCCGGGGCCTCGGCCTGACGGTAGCCCTGGGGAAGGGCGAGCGGGGCGGGCAGCGCAGGCCGAACCGGTCCCGCCTCGGACCGCACCACCGGCTCCGCCCGAAACCCGAACTCGGCCACCCCGGACTCTGCCCGGGCCCCGGCCCCTTCGGTCCGCGTGCCCGGCGCGGGCCGGGACCCGGACTCGGCCGGAAATCCGTAACCGGCACCGGACTCGGAATCGAACCGGGCTCCCGGCGCAGACTCGGCACCGGCACCGGAGCCGCCCCCGGACCGGAACCCGGCATCGGCAGCGCCACCAGCACCGGCATGGGCACCGGCATCCCCGGCCCCGGGCTCAGGTCGGGACCCGGGCTCGGCCCCGGACTGGGACTCCGACCCCGACCCGGGCCGGGGCCCGGAGTCCGGCCCGGCAATGGGCTCCGACCCAGGCCCGGGCCCAGTCGGGGTGCCCGCAGGAAGGGCGGCTTGGCGGCGCGGAGCGGTCCCGTGCCAGGGCGTGGCGGTACCCGTGCCGGCGTCCGGACCGCCGTACGGGAACGAATACCCCTGCGGGAGGTTCGACCCCTGCGGTCTCGGCTCCGGTGCGGGTGCGGCCCCGCCCTTGCGCTGCTCGGTCACCCGCGCGGCGGCGGCCTGCGCGCCCGCCCGGTAGGCGGCGATGGCCCCGGCCCGCGCCGCTGCCTTGGGATCGGGCCGCTCCGCTGCGGTGCCGGTCGCGGCTGCGGTCGCGGTCGCGGGAGTGATGTGGTCGGTGTACCGCGGGCCGGTGTCGTACCCGGGTGCCACGAGCGGTGCGTAGCCGCCCGACCCGGGATCGGCGCGGCGCTCGTCGGGGTCCGGCCCGGCAGCCGGAGCTTCGTCCGGCAACCCGCGTACGGAAGGCGCCGTGCCGGAGTCCGGTCCCCTCGGCGGCGTGCCCCAGCCGGGCCCACCGCCCGGGGCGCCGGTGCCGGTGCCGGCACCGGAGTCGGACGGAACCGGGTCGTACCCGCACAGGGCGTCCTCGGCGGCGCCCGCTGCCAGCCCCGTGAGCACGACCCGCCCGTCGTCGCATACCAACACGGTCCGGACCGTGATGTTGCGGTGCGTCCAGCCGTGCGCGTGCAGCACCCGCAACGCGGTCAGCACGTCCGACGCGACCTCCGCCGCCCGGTAGGGGCTCAGCGGTTCGTCGGCGATGAGCGCGGCCAGCGGACGGGCCGGCACCAACTCGCTCACTATCCAAAGGGACCCGCCCTCGGCGAACACGTCGAAGACCTGGTCCAGCCGCGGGTGGTCCGGTACGGACGCGGCCGCCTGTGCCGCCGCAATGGCCCTGCGCACCGCGGGCGGTTCCCCGGCCGGACGCCGACCGGTGGTCGGCGGGGGTAGCGTCCCGTGCCCGTCCCCGTCCAGGAGCTCGGCGTCCACGACCTCCGGTAACGGCACCTGCCGCACCAGGACTTCCTGCCCGCTGCGCGTGTCAAAGGCACGCGTCTCGATCAGCTCGTACTCGTCCGACGGCGGTAGCGGCAGACGGTAGCGGTCCGCCAGGATCCGGCCCGCGTAGTCCTCCACTTCGCCTCCCCCGAGTGCCGGGGCCGTCTCCGTGGTCCCCGCTGACACGATACGACGCGCAGGGCGCCCGCGTCCCGGGCCTGAGAAGGCTCGTCAGCCCAGCGGCTGGAAGGTCTGGAACGCCGTGTTGCGCAGCTGTGTGCACTCCGGGCCGTCCCACTGGTCCGCGGGGCAGCTGATCATGATGGCGTAGCCGCGCTTCGCGTCCACCTTGAAACCGCGGTTGAGGACCCTGACCTTGATGCCCTTCTGCTCCCGCTCGAACTCCCAGTCGGCGACGGTCGGGTAGCCGTTGTACTCCGTCGGGTCGATCCGGATCGTCCGGTAGTTGGTGCTGGAGCCCGCCACCCCCGCTACCGCCTCGGCCCACGCGGCGCGGGCGTCCTCGCCGGGGTGGGAGGTGTAGTCGACCTGGATGCGCGGGAAGCCGCCGTCGCGGCTGTATATCGCGCCGGAGTTCTCACCCGCTATGGCCGTCTGCTTGAAGTCCGAGGGCATCGCCATGGAGAAGTGGAACCCCAGGTCCGTCACCTTCGCGTAGCCGTTGGGGAGTCCGGCCGCCGCACCGCCCGGAGCGGCGCCCTGGCCCTGTGTCTGCCCCTGTGTCTGCCCCTGCGTCTGCCCCTGGGCCTGCTGCCCGCCCGGCGTCTGCCCCTGGCCCGCCGGGGTGCTCCCGTTGCCGGCTTCGCTGCCGCTCTTGCCCGCGGTGGCGTTGGCATCGCCCGTCTTGGCGGACGGGCTCGGGGTCGGCGTACCGGAAACCGTCGTGCCCGGGCCGCCCTTGCCCTGGTCCTTCTTGCCGGACTGGTCGTCACCGCTGAAGGCGTAGGCGATCAGTGAACCGATCGCGGCCAGCGCGACGACCACGCCCGCGATCGCGAACGCGATGGTGCGGCGGGACATGACGTCGGTGAGTGGCGCCGCGACCGGCGCGGGCTTGCGGGAGGCCGGGGACTCGGCCGCCGAGGCGGCCTGCGTCGCCGCTGCCGCCGCCGCGGCCTTGCGGGTCGCCTTCAGCGCCGCCCGGGCCCGCTCGCGCTGTTCGCGCTCGATCCGCTCGCGTTCCTTCTTCTCCGCCTTTTCGGCCGCCTTCTCGGCGGCGGCCTTCGTCGCGGCTTCCTTGGCGTCCGCCAGCGAGATCTGCCGGGTTTCCTCCACCGCGGGGGAGAGCACCGGGGCGGGCTTCGGCTCCGGCGCGTTGATGACTGCGGTGAGCATCGCCCGCGCGCGTTCGTCGTCGAGGCGGCGGGCCGGGTCCTTGGCCAGCAGACCGTAGATGACCTCGGTCAGCGGACCCGCGTTCTTCGGCGGCTCCACCGGCTCGGTCATCACGGCGGTGAGGGTGGCGAGCGCGGACCCCTTGTCGTACGGGGGCACGCCTTCGACGGCGGCGTAGAGCAGGCCGCCGAGCGACCACATGTCGGCCGGGGGACCGGGCTTCTGGCCGCGGGCCCGCTCGGGGGAGATGTACGACGGGGCTCCGACGAGCATGCCGGTGGAGGTGACGGAGGGGTCGCCCTCGACCTGCGCGATGCCGAAGTCGGTGAGCACGACGCGGCCGTTGCCTGCGATGAGCACGTTGGACGGCTTCACGTCCCGGTGCAGGATGCCCTGGCCGTGCGCGGCACGGAGGACGTCGAGCACGGCGAGCCCGACCTCGGCGGCGCGGTGGGGAGTCAGCGGACCCTGTTCACGTATGAACTCGGCGAGCGAGGGGCCCTCGATGAGCTCCATGACGATCCAGGGCCGCCCGTCCTCGTCCACGACGTCGAAGACGGTGACCGCGCCCCCACTGCGGATGCGGGCAATGGCCTTGGCCTCGCGCAGCGTACGGGTGATGAGGCGGCGCTTCTCGTCCTCGTCGACGCCGGTGCTGAAGCGGAGCTCCTTGACGGCGACGGTGCGGCCGAGGGTCTCGTCCTCGGCGCGCCAGACGGTACCCATGCCGCCCTTGCCGAGCACGTCGCGCAGCCGGTACCGACGGGCGAGCAACCGCCCCTCGTCCTGCCCGCTCTCCGCAGCCTTGGCGGCAGCGGCCTTGACGGCGGCGGCAACGGCATCGGCCTTCTCCACGACGGAATTCGCCGCCGCGCCAGTGGGCTTCGTCGCCCCGGGCTTACCCGGATCCGGCTTCGCCGGCGCATCCTCCGGCTCGACCGCCACCACGGGCTTCGCGTCCTCGGGCGCGCCGCTACCGACCCCGGCCGCAGACTTCGCCACCCCGGCGGACCCCGCCGCATCCGCAGGCTTGCCCAAGTCCGGCTTCGCCGCAGGCGGAGTGACAGGCTTCGCCGCACCGGCAGGCTTGGCCAGATCGGGTTTCGCCGCAGACTTCGCACCGTCCGGCTTCGCCGCAGGCGAGGTGGCAGGCTTCGCCGCCCTGGCGGGCTTGGCCAGATCCGGCTTCGCCGCAGGCGAGGTGGCAGGCTTCGCACCGTCCGGCGTCGCCGCGCCGGCGGGCTCCGCTTCGGGCGGCACCGCGGGCGACTCCGGCTCCGCCGACACAGGCTTCGCCCGGTCCTGCTTCGCCGCAGGCGACTCGGGCGACTCGGTGTGCTCCGGCTTCGACATGCGTCCCCTCTGCGATCGTGCCGCCTGCTCCGGCTGCCCCGGCAGCCTCCGGGATCCCCGGCGGCTGGCCCCGGAAGAACCCGCGCGGTAACCCGCCCCGGCAGAACCCTCATTGTTCCTCACTCCGCAACGGACGGGCGCCCCGGGTCCGCGGTTCCCCCCTCCGCATCCCGGAGTTACAACGGAACGATGTCGGGTGCCCCCAGCCGCGCCGCGTCCGCCGTCTGGTCGTCTGGCTGGCGCTGCGATTCCCGTTCCGCCTGTACCCGCTTCTCGTAGTGTTCCACTTCCTTCTCGATCTGCTGCTTGTCCCACCCCAGGACCGGAGCCATCAGCTCCGCACACTCCCTTGCCGATCGCGTCCCCCGGTCGAACGTCTCGATCGAGATCCGCGTCCGCCGCGTCAACACGTCGTCCAAGTGCCTCGCCCCCTCGTGCGAGGCCGCGTACACCACCTCTGCCCGGAGGTAGTCGTCCGCACCCGTCACCGGCGCACCCAGCGACGGGTCGACCGCGATCAGGTCCAGCAGTTCGTCCGTCATCGAGCCGTACCGGTTCAACAGGTGTTCCACCCGTACGACATGAAGGCCCGTCCGGGCCGCGATCCGCGCCCGCCCGTTCCACAGCGCCCGGTACCCCTCGGCCCCCACCAGCGGCACGTCCTCCGTCACGCATTCCGCGACCCGCTGGTCCAGGCCGTGCACCGCCTCGTCCACCGCGTCCTTCGCCATGACCCGGTACGTCGTGTACTTGCCGCCCGCCACGACCACCAGCCCCGGCACCGGGTGGGCCACCGTGTGCTCGCGCGAGAGCTTGCTCGTCGCGTCCGACTCCCCGGCCAGCAGCGGTCGCAGACCCGCGTACACCCCCTGGACGTCGTCGCGCGTCAGCGGCACCGCCAGCACCGAGTTCACGCGCTGGAGCAGGTAGTCGATGTCCGCGCTGGACGCCGCCGGGTGCGCCTTGTCCAGGTCCCAGTCCGTGTCCGTGGTCCCCACGATCCAGTGCCGCCCCCAGGGGATGACGAACAGCACCGACTTCTCGGTCCGCAGGATCAGCCCGGTGCTCGAATGGATCCGGTCCTTCGGGACGACCAGGTGGATCCCCTTCGACGCCCGGACGTGGAACTGGCCCCGCTCCCCGATCAGCGCCTGCGTGTCGTCCGTCCACACCCCCGTCGCGTTCACCACCTGGCGGGCGCGTACCTCGTACTCCCCGCCCCCCTCCACGTCCCGCACCCGCGCGCCGACGACCCGCTCGCCCTCGCGCAGGAAGCCCACCACCCTCGCCCGGTTGGCGCACTGCGCCCCGTACGCCGCGGCCGTCCGGACCAGCGTCGCCACGTACCGCGCGTCGTCCATCTGGGCGTCGTAGTACTGCAGGGCCCCCACCAGCGCGTCCTTGCGCAGCGCCGGTGCCACCCGCAGCGCGCGCTTGCGCGACAGGTGCCGGTGCACCGGCAGCCCCCGCCCGTGCCCGCTGGACACCGACATCGCGTCGTACAGCGCGACCCCCGATCCGGCGTAGAAGCGCTCCCAGCCCTTGCCCCGCAACGGGTACAGGAACGGCACCGGCTTCACCAGGTGCGGGGCCAGCCGCTCCAGCAGTAGCCCGCGCTCCTTCAGGGCCTCCCGTACGAGGGCGAAGTCGAGCATCTCCAGGTACCGCAGGCCGCCGTGGATCAGCTTGCTCGACCGGCTGGAGGTGCCGGAGGCCCAGTCCCTCGCCTCCACCAGCCCCGTCGCGAGGCCCCTGGTCACGGCGTCGAGCGCCGTGCCCGCGCCGACCACGCCCGCACCCACCACCAGCACGTCCAGTTCCCGCTCGGCCATCCGGGCGAGCGCCTCCGCGCGCTGTACCGGCCCCAGTGTCGCTGTCCTCACGGCTGCCTCCCGTCGGTGCGGGTGATCCCCGCTGGGTGAGAGTGATCCCGCTCACATCCCCCGCTCACGATTCTGACCCGCCGCGCCGACATCAGCCACCGCCTGCGGACAACACAACAGCGACCAACACCCCGTAATACGACACTTCGGTCATATATACGCCTAGTCTGACACTGCGCCAGCTCCTACCGGACCCGTGCGGTCCACAGGGCTTGCGCACCCAGCCCCCTCGTGCATGCCTGGGAAGGGACAGCACCCATGCCCGCAGATCTGGCCGTCATCGGGCTCGGCCACCTCGGCCTCCCGCTGGCCCAGGCGGCCGTCGCCGCCGGAATCGAGACGGTCGGCTACGACAGCGGTCCGGCCACGGACTCCACCCTCACCGCAGCCGAGGTCCGCCGCATGTCGGCCGCCGGTTTCCGGGTCACGACCAACTCCGCCGAGCTGGGCAGGGTCCGCACCGCCGTCATCTGTGCCCCCACCCAGCTCGGCGCCGACCGCGCGCTCGACCTCTCGGCCGTCGGCGAGGCGGGCCGCGTCCTCGCCGCCCGGCTGCGCCCGCACACCACCGTCATCCTCGAATCCGCCGCCCATCCGGGGGTCACCGAGGACTACCTGCGCCCCGTCCTCGAAGCCGGCTCCGGACTGCGTGCCGGACGGGACTTCCACCTGGCCTACTCCCCCAGCCGCCTCGACCCGGGCAACAGGACCCACGGCATCGCCAACACCCCCAAGGTGATCGGCGGCCTCACCCCCGCCTGCACCGAGTCCGCGCACGCCTTCTATGCCCGTCTGACCGAGAAGGTGGTCCGGGCGCGTGGTCTGCGCGAGGCCGAGACCGTGCAGCTCCTGGAGACCAACTACCGGCACGTCAACATCGCCCTCATGAACGAGATGGCGGTGCTCTGCCACGACCTCGGCGTCGACCTGTGGGACGTCATCCGCTGCGCCGAGACCAAGCCGTACGGGTTCCAGGCCTTCCGGCCCGGCCCGGGAGTCGGCGGCCACAGCGTCCCCCTCGACCCCAACTACCTCCCCCACACCACGCGCACCCCGGGCCACCCGCTGCGCATGGTCGGTCTGGCGCAGGAGATCAACGACCGGATGCCCCAGTACGTCATCCAACGCTCCGCCACCCTGCTGAACGAACACGGGAAATCGGCCCGCGGGGCCCGGGTCCTCCTGCTCGGGGTCACCTACAAGCCCGACCTGGGTGATCAGGAGGGCTCCCCGGCCCGCGAGATCGCCAGTCGTCTCCTCGACCTCGGCGCCCTGATCAGCTACCACGACCCGTACATCGCCGGATGGCGCGTCAGGGACCAGCCCGTCCCCCGTGCCGAATCGTTGTACGAGGCCGCCGCTAACGCCGATCTGACGATCCTGCTCCAGCACCACCGCACGTACGACCTCCAAGGTCTGGCGGTCAAGGCCCAGTTGTTGCTCGACACCCGCGGCGCGAGCCCGGCGGGCGCGGCCCACCGGCTCTGACCACGCCCGAAGTCCCCGCGACCCCGGCCATTTCGTACCCGCCGAGCCGGTTCGGCAAGGAAGGCGCCGGCACCTGACCGCACGGAGCTGAACAGGCGCGGTCGAGAAAATGCCGGTCGGCGGCCGGCCCGAGGGCCATATGATCCGCGCGTGTCCGCTCACCCTCCGTTCGGCCGGCCCGTCTTCGAGCCCGCCGATCACACTCCCGCCCTCGGCGCCCTGCGCGACGCCGTCCGCCGCCGCGACTGGGGCGCCGTGTCCGCTGCGTTCGACGCGCACCCCGACGAGGACGACCGCGCCCTCGCCTGCCGGGTCGTCTCCGAGACGCCCGACTGCGATGCGTTCCTGCGGGAGGCCGCCGACCTCGACCCCCGCGGCCCGCTGGCCCGGTCCCTGCTCGCGGACCGGCTGATCCAGGTCGGCTGGAAGATCCGTACGGGGTACCGCGCCCAGCACGTGACGCAGCAGCAGTTCAACGACTTCCACGCCCATCTGCGGCGTGCGGAGGTGCTGCTCATCGACGTCTGTGCCGAGCACCCGCAGTACGCGCTCGCCTGGTACCTGCGCATCATCACCTCGCGCGGCCTCCAACTCGGCCTGGGCGAGACCCGGCGCCGCTACGAACGGCTCGCCGAACACCATCCGCACCACTACTGCGGCCAGCAGCAGCTGCTCCAGCAGATCTGCCCCAAGTGGGGCGGCACATGGGAGTCCGCGCACGGCTTCGCCGAGGAGTGCGCGAAGGCCGCGCCGCCCGGGAGTCCGAACGGCGCCCTGGTCGCCATCGCGCAGATGGAGCAGTACCTGCACCTTCGGGACGACGAGAACACCCGGGCCGCAGAAACGTATCTGCGAAGAGCGGACACCCACCGGGCCCTGCTCGACTCCGCCACGCACTCGGTCCTGCATCCCTCGGCCCGGGCCGCGGCGTACCAGCTCGTCGGCGCCCACAGCGCCTTCGCCGCCGCGCACTGCGCAGCGGGCCGGCACGCCGAGGCGGCCCCGCACTTCCGCGCCCTCGGCGACCGCGCCAGCGAGTTTCCGTGGGGCTACGTCGGCAGTTACGACCACGTGGCCGAGTTCGCCCGCCACCGCAAGACCGCCCTGGCGAAGGGCTGAGAGGCACCATGCACAAGGACACCACCGCATGCACGACCGACGCCGACACCTTCGCCGACGCCGACACCTTCGCGGACGCCGACGGCATCACCACCACCACCGTGGGCGGCATCCGCACCGTCCTGGCACCGCGCTCCGGCCCCGTCACCGCCGGCCTGCTCTTCCGCGTCGGACGCGCTGACGAAACCCTCCCCACCAGCGGCATCACCCACCTGGTCGAGCACCTCGCCCTGTACCGACACGGCCTCGGCGACCTGCACTACAACGGGGCAACCTCCGCCACGCACACCCACTTCCACGTCACGGGCACCGCGGCCGACGTGGTCGAGTACCTGAACGGCGTGTGCGCCGCGCTGCGCGACCTCCCGATCGACCGGCTGGAGACGGAGAAGGAGATCCTGCGCACCGAGGCAGCCGGCAAGAGCCGCGGCCCGGGCCACGCCCCGGCCCTGTGGCGCTACGGCTCCCGCTCCTACGGCCTCACCAGCTACGGCGAAGCGGGCCTGCACCACCTCACCGCGGACCACGTCCGCGACTGGGCGCAGACCCGGTTCACTGCCGAGAACGCCGTCCTGTGGATCGCCGGCGACGGCATCCCCGACGGCCTCGACCTCACGCTCCCGGCCGGGGCGTGGCACCCCGCCCCGCAGGCCACCTCCGCACTGCCCACCACACCCGCGTACTTCCAGGGCGACGAGGGCGGTGTCGTCCTCACCTCCGTCCTGCCCCGCTCCACCGCCGCGGTCCTGTTCACCGAAATCCTGGGCAAGGAGTTGTTCCGCGAGCTGCGCCAGAAGGGCGGCTACTCCTACACCGCGACCGCCGACTACTGCCCGCGCGACGCCGACTCCGCGACCGTCACCGCGTACGCCGACGTGCTCCCGGAGAAGCAGGACGCCCTGGTCGGCGCCTTCGTCGACGTCTTCGCGAAACTGCGGGCCGGCCGGATCGAACAGGCCGACCTGGACGCCGTACGGGCCTCCGCGCTGGCCCAGTTCGACGCGCCGGAGCTCGCCGCCTGCATGCTCCCCGGGCATGCCGTGAACCTGCTGCTGCGCCACCCCAACCTCACTGTCACCGAGGCGAAGGCCGAGATCGAGGCCGTCACCGTCGCCGATCTCCACCGGATCGCCCGCGAGGTGTGGGCGGACGCCCTGATGCAGGTACCCGGCCGGGGCGTGGACTGGGCGGGGATCACGGCCGCCCCCACCGACTCCCCCGAGACCGTCAGCGGACGGCGCTACTCCGCGCTGGAGAACGGGGAGGTCGCCCTGCTCGTGGCCAAGGACGGCATCAGCCGCGTCTCGCCGCGCAATCAGATCACCGTCCGCTACGCCGAGTGCTCCCTGATGCAGGTCTACCCCGACGGCGCCCGCCACCTCGTGGGCAACGACGGCTTCACCGTGACCGTCGAGCCGACCCTGTACGGGATCACCGCCGAGCAGCTCGCCCCGCTGGACGCTGCCGTTCCGCCCGCTTCGGTGATCCGCATGCCGCCCCGGGACCCGGCCCGGATCCCGCAGCCCCGCATGCCGGAGGCGGCTGCCCCCAAGCCGAGGCAGACGTGGTTCACCGCCCTGCTCTGGGTGCTCGGTGTCCCCGGGCTGCTCATCGGCGGGTCGACGTTGGTGGTCGCCCTCGCCCTGGGCGACCGCCACGACCACATCCCCCAGGACGACGCGCAGCACCTGCTCAAGTGGCTGCTCTTCGCGGGCGTCTTCCTGATCCCGTGGGGCATCTGCATGGACCGCCGGACCAAGGGCAAGAACTGACCGGCCGAAGGGCCGAAGGACGGAACGCCGCAGGGCCGGCACCCCTTTCGGGGTACCGGCCCTGCGGGGCGTACGGATCAGCGGCGGTGCTGGGAATCGGCGACCGTGACCTCGACCCGCTGGAACTCCTTGAGCTCGCTGTAGCCGGTGGTGGCCATCGAACGGCGCAGCGCGCCGAAGAGGTTCATCGAGCCGTCCGGGCTGTGCGACGGGCCGGTGAGGATCTCCTCGGTGGTGCCGACCGTGCCCAGGTCGACCTTCTTGCCGCGCGGCACGTCCTCGTGGACGGCCTCCATGCCCCAGTGGTTGCCCTTGCCGGGCGCGTCGGTGGCGCGGGCCAGCGGGGAGCCCATCATCACGGCGTCCGCACCGCAGGCGATGGCCTTCGGCAGGTCGCCGGACCAGCCCACGCCGCCGTCGGCGATGACGTGCACGTAACGGCCACCGGACTCGTCCATGTAGTCGCGGCGGGCCGCGGCCACGTCCGCGACGGCGGTGGCCATCGGGACCTGGATGCCGAGCACGTTGCGCGTGGTGTGCGCGGCGCCGCCGCCGAAACCGACCAGGACGCCCGCGGCGCCGGTGCGCATGAGGTGCAGGGCCGCGGTGTACGTGGCGCAGCCGCCGACGATGACCGGGACGTCCAGCTCGTAGATGAACTGCTTGAGGTTGAGCGGCTCGGCCGCGCCGGAGACGTGCTCGGCGGAGACGGTGGTGCCGCGGATGACGAAGATGTCGACCCCGGCGTCCACGACGGCCTTGGAGAACTCGGCGGTGCGCTGCGGGGAGAGCGCGGCGGCGGTGACGACGCCCGCGTCGCGCACCTCCTTGATGCGCCGGCGGATCAGGTCCGCCTGGATCGGCGCGGAGTAGATCTCCTGGAGACGACGGGTGGCGGACTCCTCGTCCAGCTCCGCGATCTCGTCGAGCAGCGGCTGCGGGTCCTCGTAGCGGGTCCACAGGCCTTCGAGGTTCAGCACGCCGAGGCCGCCGAGCTCGCCGATGCGGATGGCGGTCTGCGGGGAGACGACCGAGTCCATGGGAGCGGCCAGGAACGGGAGCTCGAAGCGGTAGGCGTCGATCTGCCAGGCGATCGAGACCTCCTTCGGGTCCCGCGTACGCCGGCTCGGGACGATGGCGATGTCGTCGAACGCGTACGCCCTGCGGCCGCGCTTGCCGCGCCCGATCTCGATCTCAGTCACGTGTGGTGGCCTTTCCTCTGGGTCTGCCCGTCCAGTATCCCCGAACCCCGGCGGCCCGCGTTCCGGTGACCGCCGTACGGACGCCGTTCTCCGGCCCGCCCGCGTTCGCGACCCGGTGGCCCGGGCCCCGGGCCACCCAAACGGTACTGGAGGGTCCGGGGCGGGCTCCGGGAAACGACGAGGGGGCGGGCCCGTGTCCGGACCCGCCCCTACCCGTTCGTCGCCTGGACCCCGCCCAGCTGGGCCCTGTCGGCCCCTAGCCCTTGCGGGAGTAGTTCGGCGCCTCGACCGTCATCTGGATGTCGTGCGGGTGGCTCTCCTTGAGGCCCGCCGAGGTGATCCGGACGAACCGGCCGCGGTCCTGCAGCTCCGGCACCGTGCGGCCACCGACGTAGAACATCGACTGGCGCAGTCCGCCGACGAGCTGGTGGACGACCGCGGAGAGCGGACCGCGGTACGGGACCTGCCCCTCGATGCCCTCGGGGATGAGCTTGTCGTCGCCGCCCACGCCCTCCTGGAAGTAGCGGTCCTTGGAGAAGGAGCGCTGGTCGCCGCGGGACTGCATGGCGCCGAGCGAGCCCATGCCGCGGTACGACTTGAACTGCTTGCCGTTGATGAAGAGCAGCTCGCCCGGGGACTCCTCGCAACCGGCGAGCAGCGAACCGAGCATCACCGTGTCGGCGCCAGCGACCAGGGCCTTGGCGATGTCGCCGGAGTACTGCAGGCCGCCGTCGCCGATGACGGGGACGCCCGCGGCCTTGGCGGCGAGGGAGGCCTCGTAGATGGCCGTGACCTGCGGGACGCCGATGCCGGCGACGACGCGGGTGGTGCAGATGGAGCCGGGGCCGACACCGACCTTGATGCCGTCGCAGCCGGCGTCGATCAGCGCCTGGGCGCCGTCGCGGGTGGCCACGTTGCCGCCGATGACGTCGACGGAGGAGTTCGACTTGATCTTGGCGACCATGTCGCCGACCAGGCGGGAGTGGCCGTGGGCGGTGTCGACGACGATGAAGTCGGCGCCCGCCTCGATCAGCGCCTGGGCGCGGTCGTACGCGTCACCGGCGACGCCGACCGCGGCACCGACCAGCAGGCGGCCTTCCTTGTCCTTGGCGGCGTTCGGGTACTGCTCGGCCTTGACGAAGTCCTTGACCGTGATGAGGCCCTTGAGGGTGCCCGCGTCATCGACCAGCGGAAGCTTTTCGATCTTGTGGCGGCGCAGCAGCTCCATGGCGTCCACGCCGGAGATGCCGACCTTGCCCGTGACCAGCGGCATCGGGGTCATGACCTCGCGCACCTGGCGGCTGCGGTCCGACTCGAAGGCCATGTCGCGGTTGGTGACGATGCCGAGCAGCTTGCCCGCGGAGTCGGTGACGGGGACGCCGGAGATGCGGAACTTCGCGCAGAGCTCGTCGGCCTCGCGCAGCGTCGCGTCGGGGTGCACCGTGATCGGGTCGGTGACCATGCCGGACTCGGAGCGCTTGACCAGGTCGACCTGGTTGGCCTGGTCGGCGATCGACAGGTTGCGGTGCAGTACGCCGACGCCGCCCTGGCGGGCCATCGCGATGGCCATGCGGGCCTCGGTGACCTTGTCCATGGCGGCGGACAGCAGCGGAACGTTCACGCGCACGTTCCGGGAGATGAGGGAGGAAGTGTCGATCTCGTCCGGCGCCATGTTCGACGCGCCCGGCAGCAGCAGCACGTCGTCGTACGTCAGTCCGAGCGCGGCGAATTTGTCGGGTACTCCGTCGGCAGTCATGACACCTTCCCAAATGGTCTTGCTCGGCGCGGATGTCCATGCTAACGGGATCGCACGGCGTCTCATTCCACGATCAAGATCGACCATCATTTTCGTAGCTTGCTACGAGTTTGGCCGCAGGGCTCACTGTTCCGCGAGCGCCCGCAGCCGGCTGAGCGCCCGGTGCTGGGCCACCCGCACCGCACCCGGGGACATCCCGAGCATCTGCCCGGTCTCCTCCGCCGTCAGCCCGACCGCCACCCGCAGCACGAGCAGCTCGCGCTGGTTCTCCGGAAGGTTGGCCAGCAGCTTCTTGGCCCACGCGGCGTCACTGCTGAGCAGCGCACGCTCCTCCGGACCCAGCGAGTCGTCCGGCCGTTCGGGCATCTCGTCGGAGGGCACGGCCGTGCTGCCCGGGTGCCGCATGGCGGCCCGCTGCAGGTCGGCGACCTTGTGCGCGGCGATGGCGAAGACGAAGGCCTCGAAGGGGCGGCCGGTGTCCCGGTAGCGCGGCAGCGCCATCAGGACGGCGACGCACACCTCCTGCGCCAGGTCCTCCACGAAATGACGGGCATCACCCGGCAGCCGCGAGAGCCGGGTGCGGCAGTAGCGGATGGCCAGCGGGTGCACGAAGGCGAGCAGGTCGTGCGTGGCCTGCTCGTCACCCTCGACCGCGCGCCGCACGAGCGCGCTGACACCCCCGGCGCTGCCGCCCTTGGCGGCGCCGGTGGGTCCTGTGGCCGCGGGTGACCCCGGGGCCTCGTCGTCGCGCATCGATCCATGGTGCCTTGGCGCCGGAGCATTCGCGGCACCACGGCCCGTGTTGTGCGTCGAAGCGTTATGAGCGGGTGCGCCTGAGCTCATCACTGCGCCCTCCCCTCCCGCTCGACCGGATACTCCTGAGGCCCCATCCCAGAAAATGCGCCACACCTCAAGCATGCGGCATCGCGCGCGAAGCGACACGTCCCCCGGATTGTGCCCCGCCAATCCTCGGGTGCGCACCGAGTACGGCGGGACGGGAACTGTCGGGATCTGCGGGACGGATGGGGCGGGCGGGACGGGCGGACACCTGGCGTGCCGCCCCGCCCGCCGTGGCGGACGGGACCGCTCTCAGTGATCCGCGGTCAGCGGACCAGGCCCCAACGGAACCCGAGCGCCACGGCGTGCGCCCGGTCCGAGGCGCCCAGTTTCTTGAACAGCCGGCGGGCGTGCGTCTTGACCGTGTCCTCGGAGAGGAAGAGCTCGCGCCCGATCTCCGCGTTGGACCGGCCGTGACTCATGCCCTCCAGGACCTGGATCTCGCGCGCGGTGAGCGTGGGCGCGGCGCCCATCTCGGCCGAGCGGAGCCGGCGCGGGGCCAGTCGCCAGGTCGGGTCGGCGAGGGCCTGGGTGACCGTGGCCCGCAGTTCGGCGCGCGAGGCGTCCTTGTGCAGGTATCCCCGGGCGCCGGCGGCGACCGCGAGGGCCACGCCGTCCAGGTCCTCGGCGACCGTCAGCATGATGATGCGGGCGCCGGGATCAGCCGAGAGCAGCCGGCGCACCGTCTCCACACCGCCGAGCCCGGGCATCCGTACATCCATCAGAATCAGGTCGGAGCGGTCGGCACCCCAGCGGCGGAGGACTTCCTCGCCGTTGGCTGCCGTCGTCACACGCTCGACGCCGGGCACGGTGGCAACCGCGCGACGGAGCGCCTCTCGGGCAAGCGGGGAGTCGTCGCAGACGAGGACGGAAGTCATGACCGCCCTCCGCAGCTGCTGATGCGCGTCACCTTGAGCCTCCAGGCTGGTACGTATCGTCACCTGTGCGGTCGATGCTCTCGGACACCTGTCCGGGAACTTCTTGGTTCAACCGCCTTCGCACTCTCAACGATGGTCACTCGAAAGAGTTACGGGTCGGACGGACACCTTCGGCACTCTACGTGAGGAGGCGATCACGACGCCGGAGCCACTCGCTGCGCGTCCTCCATCTGGAGCTATGCCCTATTTGGCGGCTTTTCTTCCGTTCGGCACGTGTCTGAGGCTAGATTCCCAATGAGTCATATTTACATCTACTCCGACAGTAGGTGTGGAGACTTGGACCGTATCCGTCTCAGTACCGGCACCAAGAGGACTACCCATGGCAGATTTCTCCCGCCTCCCCGGACCGAACGCCGACCTCTGGGACTGGCAGCTGCTCGCGGCCTGCCGGGGGGTCGACAGCTCCCTCTTCTTCCACCCGGAAGGCGAGCGGGGCGCGGCCAGGAGCGCGCGCGAGGCCTCGGCTAAAGAGGTCTGCATGAGATGCCCGGTGCGCTCGGAATGCGCCGCGCACGCACTGGCCGTCCGCGAGCCCTACGGGGTGTGGGGCGGCCTCACCGAGGACGAGCGCGAAGAACTGATGGGCCGCGCCCGCCATCGCCTGATCCCCGCGTCGAGCACGATCAGCCCCACCCGTCCGCACTGAGCCGGGCGTACGACGCCATAAGCGAAGGAACGTTTCCCTTTCCGGTACGGGGACCGGACCACACGATTGGCCGTACGGCCGTACCGCCGTACGGCCAATGATCAGCGCGCGGCGGCCCTTTCCAGTTCGGCCAGGGTCGCCGCCACGGCCGGCACCCGGGCCAGGTCGGGCAGGGTCAGCGCCACGATCTCGCGCTCCACGGCCGGCTCCACGGCCACCATGCTCACGCCCTTGGCCCGTACGGACTCCACCGCGAGCTCCGGCAGCACCGCGACGCCCAGACCGGCCCCGACCAGGCCGACCACCGCCGGGTAGTCGTCGGTCGCGAAGTCGATGCGCGGGGTGAATCCCACGCCCTCGCACACCTCCACCAGATGGCGGCGGCAGCGCGGACAGCCCGCGATCCAGGGCTCGTCGGCGAGGTCGGCCATGCCCACCTGCTCGGCCCCCGCCAGCCGGTGCCCCTCGGGAACCAGCCCGACGAGCCGGTCCGTCAGCAGCGGCCGCACCACGAGGTCGTCCCACTCGGCAGTGGCGGCCGACGCCGCGCCGGCGGTCGCCGGAGCGGACCGTTCGGCCGCAGCGGCGCCGGTCGCCCCTGCGGTCCCGCCGTCCCCGCCGTCCCCGCCGTACCGGAAGGCCAGCGCCAGGTCGCAGTCGCCCTCGCGCAGCATCTCCACCGAGCGGGGCGGCTCCGCCTCGACCAACGAGATCCGCGTACCGGGGTGCGCCGCACGCATCGCCGCGAGCGCGGTCGGCACCAGCGTGGAGCTGCCGCTGGGAAAGGACACCAGCCGGACCCGGCCCGCGCGCAGCCCGGCGATGGCCGCGACCTCCTCCTCGGCGGCGGTCAGCCCGGCGAGGATTCCGGCGGCGTGCCGAACCAGCGCCGTACCGGCCTGGGTCAGCCGCATCTCGCGGCCGGCCCGGATGAGCAACGGGGTGCCGGCCGACTGCTCCAGCGCCTTCATCTGCTGGGAGACGGCGGGCTGGGTGCAACCGAGCTCGCGGGCGGCGGCGGAGAAGGACCCGGTACCGGCCACGGCGCGCAGCACCCGGAGATGACGTGCCTCGATCATTCTTCGAGCATAAGCCCCGCTTTGACGGCAGCGCGAATATCCTCGTGACCCTTTGAGGGCGCTGGGTTAGCGTGTCCCCCATGGTGCCCATGCATGTGATCTCCGTGAACACCGGCCGCGCGACGGTCGTCGAATACACCGATGCGGCCGGCGGGCTCACCGGGATAGGCAAGCGGCCCGTACCCGGCCCGGTCCGCGTCTTCGCCCCGGGTCCCAAGGGGACCGCAGCCAGTGGCGTCGAGGGCGACGACGTCTGCGACCTGCGCCACCACGGCGGGGACCACCAGGCCGTCTACGCCTACGCGCGCGAGGACCTGGACTGGTGGGAGGCCGAGTTGGGGCGCGAACTGCCCGCCGGCATCTTCGGCGAGAACCTGACCACCTCCGGCCTGGACCTGAGCGGCGCGCTGCTCGGCGACCGCTGGCGGGTCGGTGCGGACCTCGTCCTGGAGGTGGCCTCGGCCCGCATCCCCTGCCGGACCTTCCAGGGCGCCCTGGGCGAGGAGGGCTGGGTCAAGCGGTTCACGCGGGCCGCACGGCCGGGCGCGTACCTGCGCGTGATCCAGGAGGGGCGGGTCTCCCCCGGCGACGCCGTCGAGGTGATCCACCGGCCGGACCACGACGTGACGGTGGACCTCTGGTTCCGCGCCTTCACCACCGAGCGCGCGCTGCTCCCGCGCACGTTGGCGGCGGGCGGGGCGATGGCGCCGCAGGGTCACGAGACCGTCCGCGCGTACGTGGAGAAGTACGGGGACCGGCCCGGCGGGGACGGCGGAAGTAACCGGAAGTAGCAGTTCCGAAGCGGGAAGCGACGGCGCACGAGCAGAACCGTCACGAAGGGGTACCGCCGGGCCGGCCCCCCTTGAGCTGTCGCCGGGGGCGGCTAGGTTGCGCCTATGACGACAGCGTTGATTACGGGATCCACCGCGGGCATCGGTGCCGCGTTCGCCCGGCGGCTCGCCGCTCAGGGCCACAACCTCGTGCTGGTGGCCCGCAACTCCGAGCGACTCGGCGAGCAGGCCACCGAGCTGCACGACCGGCACGGCATCGAGGCCGAGGTGCTCACCGCCGACCTCTCCACCGACGGGGGCATCGCGGCGGTCGAGCGGCGTCTCGACGACCGCACGCACCCGGTGGACCTGCTGATCAACAATGCGGGATTCGGCAACAAGGGCCGCTACCTCGAAGTCTCCATGGCCGATGAGCTGACCATGCTGAAGGTGCACATCGAGGCCGTGCTCCGGCTGACCTCGGCGGCCACCGGGTCGATGCGTTCGCGTGGCCGCGGCGGCGTGGTCAACGTGGCCTCGGTGGCGGCCTTCGTGCCCCGCGGTACGTACGGCGCGAGCAAGGCCTGGGTCGTGCAGTTCACCCAGGGTGCGGCGAAGGACCTGACCGGATCGGGCGTGCGGCTGATGGCCCTGTGCCCCGGATTCGTACGGACGGAGTTCCACGAGCGGGCCGGCATGGGCACGGACAACATCCCCAACTGGATGTGGCTGGACGCCGACAAACTGGTGGCCGCGGCCCTGGCCGACCTCGCGCGCGGCAAGACGGTCTCCGTCCCGGATCCGCGGTACAAGGCGTTGATGGGCGTGGTGAAGCTGACGCCGCGCGGGCTGCTGGGCGGAGTGTCCTCCCGCACGGGCCGCAAGTACGGGCCGCAGTAGCCCAAGTACCCACCCGGGTAGCCCTCATGTGACCGACGGGTAGGCCGGTTCCCTAACCGGCCGAACGGGCGAAATCTCTCTAAACTGGACGTATCCCATCCAGCCCGGGAGACGCCATGACATTCGTACAAATAGTCGATTACGAGACCAGTAGGCCGGAGGCCGTCAACGAGGTCCTCGACCGGTACCTGGCGAAGACGAAGGGCAAGCGCACGGTGTCCCACTCCGTCGTGGGCAAGGACCGGGAATCCGAAACGCACTTCGTCGACCTCGTCGAATTCCCGTCGTACGAAGAGGCCATGAAGAACTCTCACCTCCCGGAAACGGACAAGATGTTCCAGGAGATGGTGGCCCTGTGCGAGGGGATGCCCCGGTTCACCAACCTGGACGTCATCCGCGACGAACACCTCAACGCGCTGCTCGCGAACCGAATGTTCGACGAGATCGCGATGAAGGGCGACATGTCCGTCGTCAATGAGATCTTCGCGGCGGACTACCACGACCACGACATCAGCAACCCCGAGGACAAGATCGGCCGCGACGGCATCCGCGAGGACATGCAGATGTGGCGCAAGGGCTTCGACTTCACCTTCACGCGGGACGCCCAGATGGCGCAGGACGACTACGTGACCACGCTGTGGACCTGGACCGGCAAGCACAAGGGCGAGTTCATGGGGATGGCCCCGACCGGCAAGACCTGCACGATGACCGGAACCACGGTCATCCGCTGCGAAAACGGAATGATCGCGGAAGCCTGGTGGCACTACGACGCCATACGCCTGATGAAGGAACTGGGCGCCATGTAGTCGGAAACGGCGCAGCAGGCACGGGAAAGGCCCCGGTCACCACCGCTCGGCAGCGGTGACCGGGGCCTTCTCGACTCAGCGACTCAGTGGCTCGGCGCTCAGCTCGTCAGTGGCTGTGGCCGTGACCGTGGCCGTGACCGGCGTCGCCCTCGTCCTCGGCCGGCTTCTCGACGACCAGGGTCTCGGTCGTGAGCAGCAGGGAGGCGATGGAAGCGGCGTTCTCCAGCGCGGAACGGGTGACCTTGACCGGGTCGATGACGCCGGCCTTGACCAGGTCGCCGTACTCGCCGCTGGCGGCGTTGAAGCCCTGGCCCTTGTCGAGCTCGGCGACCTTCGAGGTGATGACGTAGCCCTCAAGACCGGCGTTCTCGGCGATCCAGCGCAGCGGCTCGACCGCGGCACGGCGGACGACCGCGACACCGGTGCCCTCGTCGCCGGTCAGGCCGAGGTTGCCCTCCAGGACCTTGACGGCGTGGACGAGCGCGGAGCCACCGCCGGAGACGATGCCCTCCTCGACCGCGGCGCGGGTCGCCGAGATGGCGTCCTCGAGGCGGTGCTTCTTCTCCTTGAGCTCCACCTCGGTGGCGGCGCCGACCTTGATGACGCAGACGCCACCGGCGAGCTTCGCCAGGCGCTCCTGCAGCTTCTCGCGGTCCCAGTCCGAGTCCGTGGACTCGATCTCGGCCTTGATCTGGTTGACGCGACCGGCGACGTCCTCGTGGCTGCCGCCACCGTCGACGACGGTGGTGTCGTCCTTGGTGATGGTCACGCGGCGCGCGGTGCCCAGTACGTCCAGACCGGCCTGGTCGAGCTTGAGGCCGACCTCTTCGGCGATGACGGTGGCACCGGTGAGGGTGGCCATGTCCTGGAGCATCGCCTTGCGACGGTCACCGAAGCCCGGGGCCTTGACGGCGACCGCGTTGAAGGTGCCGCGGATCTTGTTGACGACGAGGGTGGAGAGCGCCTCGCCCTCGACGTCCTCGGCGATGATCAGCAGCGGGCGGGAGCCGCCGGCCTGGATGACCTTCTCCAGCAGGGGCAGGAGGTCCTGGATCGAGGAGATCTTGCCCTGGTTGATCAGGATGTACGGGTCGTCGAGGACGGCCTCCATACGCTCCTGGTCGGTGACCATGTACGGGGAGAGGTAGCCCTTGTCGAAGGCCATGCCCTCGGTGAACTCCAGCTCCAGGCCGAAGGTGTTGGACTCCTCGACGGTGATGACACCGTCCTTGCCGACCTTGTCCATCGCCTCGGCGATGAGCTCGCCGACCTGCTGGTCCTGCGCGGAGAGCGCGGCGACGGCGGCGATGTCGGACTTGTCCTCGATCGGGCGGGCGGTCGCGAGGAGCTCCTCGGACACGGCCTTGACCGCGGCGTCGATGCCCTTCTTCAGGGCGGCCGGGGAGGCGCCGGCGGCGACGTTGCGCAGACCCTCGCGGACCAGCGCCTGGGCCAGCACGGTGGCGGTGGTGGTGCCGTCACCCGCGATGTCGTTGGTCTTGGTCGCCACCTCCTTCACGAGCTGGGCGCCCAGGTTCTCGTACGGGTCGTCCAGCTCGACCTCACGGGCGATGGTGACACCGTCGTTGGTGATGGTGGGGGCGCCGAACTTCTTGTCGATGACGACGTTGCGGCCCTTGGGGCCGATCGTCACCTTGACCGTGTCGGCAAGCTTGTTGACGCCGCGCTCGAGGGCGCGACGGGCGTCCTCGTCGAACTTCAGGATCTTCGCCATGGGAGCGGTTCAGCCCTCTCGGAAACTTGGGTTTAACGAACTGCGCCCCTTGCCGCCCGGCAATCAGCGGGGTGACCAGGGGCGCAGCTCAAAGCAATACAGGTGAAGCGAAAGCGAGTTGCTTCTCGTTACTTCTCGATGATCGCGAGCACGTCGCGGGCCGAGAGGACGAGGTACTCCTCGCCGCTGTACTTCACTTCGGTGCCGCCGTACTTGCTGTACAGCACGATGTCGCCGACGCTGACGTCCAGCGGGAGACGCTGGCCGTCCTCGAAGCGGCCCGGGCCCACAGCGAGGACGACGCCCTCCTGGGGCTTCTCCTTCGCGGTGTCCGGGATGACCAGGCCGGAGGCCGTGGTCTGCTCGGCGTCGAGCGGCTGGACCACGATGCGGTCCTCAAGCGGCTTGATGGCAACCTTGGAGCTGGCGGTCGTCACGATCCGACCTCCCCCTTCGGAGATCTCACGGGGTTAACTGTCTGAGGTGGCGACCAGGTCGATCCGTCGTCGCGGGTGCCGGACCTGCCCGTCGCTGTGTTGGCACTCACCGGGGGCGAGTGCCAGGTGCGAGACTATTCCGGCGATTAGCACTCGGTCAAGCGGAGTGCCAACACGCCTCCGACGCGGTGTCCGAATCAGGGCGTCCCGCCCCCCTCTTCCAGCACCTCGCAGGCCGCCCGGGCCCCGGCCCGATGCCGTGCCGGGCCGTGCGGGGACTGAGTACCCGTACTCAGGTGCGGCCCGCGCCACACGGGTGACACTGCCGCCATGACGACGCAGATGCGACGCGAACGCACCGGAGCGCACTGGGCCGCGGACATCTCCACGGCCGTACTGACGACCGGCCTGGAGGTCGTCGCCGTGGGGGTCGGCCTGTACGTGGCGATCGTGGCCAGCTGGGACCCCAGCGGCACCGGGGACGACCGGGGGCACACGGCTCTGGTCTGGCTGCTCACCGGAACCGGGGCGATGGCGGTCGTCGCCGCGGTGGTCTCGGGCTTCGCCTTCCGAGGCCGCGCCCCGGTCACCGGGAGCGTCCAGGCGCTGGTGTGCGCGGCGCTCCTCGTGGGCACCGCCGGCCTGGCCTTCGCCGAATGGCACGGGAGCCAGCGGCCACCCTCCCCTGCGCCCACCTCGACCTACCGCGGCACGTACGGCCAGTGCTTCAGCGGCGGCGACAGCCACGAGTGCCCCGGGGGCTGACCCCGCCACCACCCGTCCGGTACGAGACGCTTGAGGGCGTGCGCATCTCCGGTGGTCGGAGCCGAGAAGGCCTCGCCGAGTCCCTCCGGCGCGGACGGGGAGCACGACGCGCCCGTCGAGCGGTTCGGAAGGAACCTTGGCGAGGACATGAGCGTCGTAGACGATATGAAGATAAAGCGCCTCATTGCCGAGCAGAACGGACCGAAGGGCTCCGCCTCCGCTTCCGCCTCCGCGGGCGCCGCCGCTCCGAGCCCGAGCGACGCACCAGGGGCGCCTCCGGCTACCCCCGCCGCCCCTGCCCTCACCCCCGCCCTCAACGGTGGCGGCATACCGTGCGTGGGCTGAGGCCCCTCACGACGGCGGGCGCGCGGCGTCGCACCGAAGCGCTGCTCCTCGTCTTCGTCATCGCCATCACCGTCCTGGGGCACGCGAGCGCCGGCCTGGCGATGAACGGCGAGCTGCCCGCGAACCTCACCGGCTTCACGATCAGCATGACCCTGCTGGCACTGGTGGGACACCTGGGCGTGCGCCGGTTCGCGGCGTACGCGGATCCGCTGGTCTTCCCGCTCGCCATGCTGCTGTCCGGGCTGGGCCTGGTGCTGCTGCACCGGCTCGACCAGTCGTACATCGCACGGTTCGGCGGCGACGCGAACGCGCCGGGACAACTGTTGTGGACCGTCATCGGCGTGGCCGCCTGCCTCGCGGTCGTGGCGCTGTTGCGCGACCACCGGCTGCTTCAGCGGTTCATCTACCTCACGATGGCCGTCGCGCTGGTGCTGCTGATCGCGCCGGCGTTCTTCGGCGCGGACACGTACGGCGCGAAGCGCTGGATCATCCTCTTCGGCTTCTCGCTCCAGCCGGGCGAATTCGTGAAGATCATGATCGCGATCTTCTTCGCGGGCTACCTGGTCATCCACCGTGACTCGCTGGCCCTGACGGGCCGGAAGTTCCTGGGCGTGCGGCTCCCCCCGATGCGGCAACTCGGACCCATCATCACCGTGTGGATCATGTCGCTGCTGGTGTTGGTCTTCGAGCGCGACCTGGGCACGTCACTGATCTTCTTCGGCGTGTTCGTGGTGATGCTGTACGTCGCCACCGAACGCACCAGCTGGATCGTGACCGGTCTGCTCATGGCGGCGGTCGGCGCCTTCGTCGTCGGCTCGACGGAGCCGCACGTTAAGGGACGGGTGGCGGCCTGGCTGGAACCCCTCTCGTACTACTGGAAGGAACGGCCGCCGGGAGTCGTTTCGGACCAGTCGGCACAGGCGCTGTTCAGTTTCGGCACGGGCGGTATGTCGGGCACGGGACTGGGGATGGGCCACCCGGAACTGATCGGGTTCGCGGGCCGCAGCGACTTCATCCTGACCACGGTGGGCGAGGAACTCGGCCTGGCGGGGGTCATGGCGGTGCTGCTCCTGTACGCGCTCCTGGTCCAGCGGGGTCTACGGATGGCGCTGGGTGCCCGCGACCCCTTCGGGAAACTGCTGGCGGTGGGCCTGTCTGCGGCGCTGGCGCTCCAGGTCTTCGTGGTGGCGGGCGGCGTGACGGGCTTGATTCCGCTGACCGGCAAGGCGCTGCCGTTCCTGGCGAAGGGCGGCTCCTCCCTCCTGGCCAACTGGATCATGATCGCCCTGCTCCTCCGCATCAGCGACAGCGCGGAACGCCAACGCGAGGCGGACTCCCGGGGCCCCGCGGAAACGACGATCACGCCGGTGGTGAGGGTGGGGTGAGCGGGGCGGGGTGGGGGCGGGGGCTCGGTTGGGCGGTATCGGGGTGGGCTTGGGGGTTTCCCGTCAGTCCCATCATCTGTCCGTGTCGTGCCGGGCCCTCAAGGGCGCTCCCTTCGGTCGCGTCGCTGCGCGATGGCCTGCGGCCACCCTTGACCGCCCGTCCCGCCCCG